>JALONM010000017.1 GCA_025454925.1 Cytophagaceae bacterium | reverse complement strand
GCGCATTCTGGATCCTCTACCAAATATTTGAAAGAGGCATCGTACATGGGATTAACAATTTCCATAGAAGATGATTATAGCTTCTAAAGGAAGACTCGATAAATGAGAATAGTTTCAACCCGGAATCCCAAAAGTTGCTGACCCAGGGTTGTCAAGTCTAACGTTCGCCGTGGCAATATCTGCCCCACCGACGGCGGTAATAATTTCAAACTGTTTAGATATAAGCCGGTTCAACACATCGTTTTGACAGAAGTTTTTTAAATTGGTAGAATTAAATTATATATCGATCCCAAGCAAAAGCGGCATACGCTACGTTGCTGTAGTAAAATATGGAGTAACTCATGTCAATGGAAAAAGGTCAATCATACCCCCAAAAAGAACTGTTCCGATTCATCGTTACAGGCTGCTCGGCAGTAAGCGTGGATCTGGGCGTTTACGCCCTTCTGGATGCGATACTGTCGACCAACTCGGCCAAAGGAATTTCGTTCGTTTGCGGAACCTTGTTAGCATTTTTGTTGAACAAATACTGGACCTTCGGCGTCAAAGAAAAATCATATAAAGAGGCCGGGAAATTTATACTGCTCTACTCCTTTTCACTGGTAGCCAATGTCACCATCAACAAAATCGTTTTATCCATTTTCCCCAAGGCAACACTTTTTGCATTCCTTTGTGCTACCGGAACCAGCACGGTATTGAATTTTATTGGCCAGAAGTTTTGGGTGTTTAAAGGCAAGTAAAGGGAAACTTGTAAGGGAGGATTTTTTTGGAAGGCATCATTTACGTTGTGCGCCGCACTCCTTTCAAGTACCATCCAAGCTATTATACTATTTACTTTGCTACCAGCGGACGCTGGCCAGCGTCGGGCTACACTGCCTTCATTTATGGCGCGAATCGTTTAGCTGCATTTCATTTCCTTTTGCGTGAGGGATAGAGCGATTGGCGCCGCAGGCGCCTAGCGATAGCCCGACCCGCAGGGGCACGCCCACCTATAAAAATCTCTTGTAATACTGATCAATGTCATGACTTAGGCATGCTTATATCATCTGGATTGTTCTAATAAAGCGTGTATTTTGATTTCTGGGTGATGCCTTTTATTGAGATAAAGGAATGTGCTCAGGCTCCAATATTGGAATACCAACTCGGGACTGATATGAAAAAAATTCTCTGTTTAACGGATTTAAGTGAAAAGGCACAGCGTGGTATTCGCTTTGCCAATCAACTGGCACGCCGACAGTCGGCTACGCTGATATTTATGCATACATACAAAACGGTGTGCGATACCAAACGTGGCTTGCATCCAGCCTTGTATGAATATAGCGATTCGCAATGCAGGGAAGCCTTGTTCCGACTGTGTTTGGATTTAAAACGTGAGGATCCGGAGGGCGGCATTAACTATGAGTTCCTTGTGCGGGAAGGAACGGTGGCACAAAATCTTAATGACGTGATACGGCACTATCAGATTGACCTGGTTGTGCTTTCGGTAGAAGGTCAGCTTACCAGCGACCATCCTCATTACAGCAGTATTTTGCGCTACATGGTGCAAGAGGCGGAATGCCCGGTGTTGGTGATTCCGGATAGCTGTGAGTATGAGGAAATTCATGAAATTGTATATGCGCTTGAACTCGATCAGCAAGTAGCGATTAATCCGGCGGCTATAGAGTTTGCCAATGAGTTTAAGGCACACTTGCGACTCGTTACTTTTGTAAACGATACGGGTGATAAGAATTCGGATACGCTGTTTGGACGATTTAAAAACATCAGTAATAATACCGGCTACCATCGTTTGGCCTTTGAAATACAGCACAGCGATGATTTGTTGAATGGATTGAACCGGTATTGCCAGCAACACAAAGCTCAATTGGTGGTGATGGAAAATCGTTTTCGTTCCGCGTTTGAAAAAGTAAATAATCCATCCTTTACCGGCACCTTTCTGTACCATGCCAAATTGCCTGTGTTGGTATGCAAGCAACAGCCCGCCAAAGCCTCGTAATACCTTCCGGATCCTGTAACGAATGTCGTATGAATAAAATTATTGTTCCAACTGATTTTGGTGTATTCTCCAAGCAAGCCATACATTATGCCGCCACGCTGGCTAAGGGCTACGGCGCAGAGTTGCTGCTTTTTCATGCCTATCACCTCGAGGATAAAAATATATTTGATACGGATTGTATTAACGGGGAGCATATACCTGGTTATACCAAATGGGAGGGAGGCATTCAATTGGATGAATTGAAGGAAATGCTGGCTCAGCGTTTTCCGGAACTGAAGGTACGAAGTGTTTTAAAGAATGGATTTGTGTATGAGGAATTGCTGGCACTGGTAAAATCAGAACAGGCAGACTTTATTGTCATGCATACCAATGGTGCGAAAGGCTTGGAACGGCTGATCGGAGGAAGTACTACTTCGGATGTTATAGCGGCACTGGAATGCCCGGTTTTAGTGGTACCTCCTGGCTATATGTATCAGAAGCCCAATGAAATTATTTATGCCAGTGACCTTATTCAAACGCATACGGAACAGTTGGATTTCGTGACCCAACTGGCTCGTTTTTTCGATGCTCATTTATCGGTATTGCATATTTTGGAAGAACAATCGATACCCATGCCTGTGCGGCAACTTCAGGTTTTTGACGGGCTTGAGCCAGTAAAAACATTTTCGAATACGTCTTTTCATTTGCTGGATTCCACCTCGGTGGTACATGGTATCCGCGATTTTGCCAATTTCCGGAAAGCGGACTTATTGGTGATGGTAAGCCACAAACGCAATTTTATTCAGAAGATTTTTCAGCCCAGCAAAACCTGTGAAATGTCTATGCTCACTAATATTCCCTTATTGGCCATGCATACGTCTGACTGCTCGCCAGCATAGCAGCAGCAGCTGAAGGTGTGTTTCATTGGATAAGGCAGCGTTTTCCGCTGGAGTTAGCGGTTATGAATGGTTTTACTGGCTTTCTGAATCAAGCCAGGATCTTTTTCTATCCCGTTTCCGATTACGACGATATCGGCCCCTGCCTTCAGCACCTTTTCAATCTTTTCGGTAGTGTTGATGCCTCCCCCTACAATAAGGGGAACGGAAGTATAGGAAGATACCGCCCGGATCATGTCTTCTGAAATATGCTGTGCAGCTCCGCTTCCTCCGTCCAGGTATATTACTTTCAACCCAAGCATCTCTCCGGCAAGTCCTGTGCAAGCGGCTATTTCAGGTTTATCATAGGGGATGGGTGTGGTATTGGAAATATAACTTACGGTGGTAGGTTTGCCGCAATCGACAAGCATATATCCGGTGGAAATGACTTCCAGTCCGCTTTGTTTTAAATAGGGAGCCGCTATTACATGCTGTCCGATGAGGGCATCGGCATTGCGTCCGCTGATGAGCGACAGGAATAATAAGGCGTCGGCATGGCGGCTGATTTGCATGGTGCTCCCCGGAAAAAGTACCACCGGAATCTGACAATGCTGCTTAATGGTATGTAGGGTTGCCTCGAGTACATCTTTAACCAGGAGGCTTCCTCCAACAAAAAAATAATCTATTCCGGCATCGATACCACGTTGTACGGTTGCCAAACAGGTTGCTGCATCTAGTTTGTCAGGATCCAGCAATACGGCAAAAGACTTTTTGCCTTCTTGTTTGTTCCGGATCATGGTAGCAAGTATCTCTGACATAAGGGGATTCTGAATGCTATACTACATTCGTTTTGTTATCGCAATGGTAAACCTGGATGGTAGTTTTCTTGTTTGCCTGGGAATACTACGCCTGTAATTTTTATTCCCAACACTGGAAAGCGTTCGTTGACGCGTGCTTCGGAAACTACTGAATTTCCATTTATGTCGAATAAGCCCAGCCTGTAATAATAGCGTGTATCCACCATGATGAAGGGGGACACCCAAAGCCATCGTGTCGGCTTAATTCCCGCTTCCACGGTAAAGCGGGTTTGGTCAATAAAACGCTGTTTATAGATGAATTGAAATGTGCTATCAAAAAATTGATTCAAATATACTTTAAAAGAGGTTTGTACATAGATGGGTGTATTCCATTCCTTCCAATGCTTCCCCAAGCTTCCACCTAGTCCCAGACGGGCCTGTGCCGGAGGTTTGTTGCTGCCGTTTCTGCTATAGCTAAAAAGCTCTCCGCTGAATTCTTTGTGCAAGTACATAGACCCTAACTTACCCGTATGGGCTACATATCCTTTGCTGAGCAAGGCCAGGTTATTGTTGAAATTGCGACTAAACCGGAAGGAGCTTCCCAACAGCCACGGTCCACCTGGATTTACGTCCAATCCTCCTTGAATGTATATTTGATAGGATTCGTTGAACAGCTGGTAATTTTGTTGGGTATTGTGGGTGATTTCGGTATGTGCCCGTAGTTTGGTGCTGATGCAAAATTCCGAACGAAGGCTGTTGACAAATGCACTGGCTTCGGTTACACGAACAACAGAGGCATTAGCAATACTGGAATTGTTTTGTGCCAGGCATGCGGAAAAAATGCAGGAAAGGAGTGATATAAAGAGGATTGTATTGCGCATAATTCCTCTAAAATAAAAAAAACACGGGATTTTTCCCGTGTTTTTTTAAATAATCGGAAGCTCTAATTAAGAAAGAAGAGAGCTTACAAAGGTAGAAGATGATTCGCTAGAAGATTCAGCGGCTTTCTTCTTAGGAGAAGCTTTCTTCTTAGCGGCAGGCTTCTTAGCAGCAGCTTTCTTAGCAGCAGGCTTCTTAGCAGCAGCTTTCTTAGCAGCAGGCTTCTTAGCAGCTACTTTCTTCTTAGGAGCAGCTTTTTTAGCAGCTACTTTTTTCTTAGCAGCAGGCTTCTTAGCAGCTACTTTCTTTTTAGGAGCAGCTTTCTTAGCGGCTACTTTTTTCTTAGCAGCAGGCTTCTTAGCAGCTACTTTCTTTTTAGGAGCAGCTTTTTTAGCGGCTACTTTTTTCTTAGCAGCAGGTTTTTTAGCGGCTGCTTTTTTGGTTGGCTTTTTTGCTGTTGCCATGTGATCCTCCTTTTGTAATTAAGTTTGAACTAGTTAAAATTTAATTTTAAAAGTCTTTCAATTATAGAATTTTTTTCAATAAGTTCCAAATTCTCGCTATCACCCCTCTTTGATTTTAGATGCTCTGAACACCACTTGTAGCCTGAAAAGTATGCATCCGCTTTCCTTAACGGATAATCGGAATTAAAGTTACATACTTTCAAATGCCTTGTAAATGCTGGGATGTAGCGGTTTTATTTCATTTCGATTTGGCAATAAACGCTTCCGTATGCTTGTGATTGGAACCTTGAAAAAAATTTTCAACATTTTTTTTCAGAAGCGACATAATCGCTGCGCTTCGCTCCATCTTTCTTCTTCAACACGCATCACTGTTTCGCGAAAAGGTTGGTCAATGGCGGCATTCAGAACCACAGGTACTGCATTAAAGTACTGCTCAACAAGCCTACCTTCATGAATACAGTAGGGTGATTCTTGAGTAAATCTCCGAATAGAATATGGGGAAGTAGGATGTATTCAACGGTAAGCATTGACTATGTCATTGCCGGAGGATCAAGACATCGTCTTTTCTGGTGGACGCATGCTTCCAATATTGCCGCTTCCGTTCGATACAGCGCAGAGAGCAGCCTTTACTGTAGTTTTCTTCGCACTTTAAGCGCAAGATCACATTTTCAAACTAAGTCAGGTTTTCGATTAACCCAGTCACGTCCCAACTTTGCTCATTCAATCTGGCAAGGAAGCATTACTTGCACGTTATTGATGGGACAAAACAAAAGTTGTGTATGCAAAAATGGATCGTGCTAGGAATTCTGCTGCTGGGTGCTACAGGGTTTTGGGTTGGGAAAAGGGCCATGGCCCAATCGCCAGAAGCTTTCACGGATGAGGGTTTCAGAGAAGGGGATATAATCTTTCAGTCTACTTCTTCTGGTCAGGGTATGGCAATTCAGTTGGCCACGCACTCGGAGTGGAACCATGTTGGTCTCCTGGTTCGGAAGAATAACAACTGGATGGTTTTGGAGGCTGTACAACCTGTTTGTTTAACTCCCTTGCAAGCGTTTATCGAACGTGGAGACAATCAATCCTACGTGGTGAAACGCCTGAAAAAAGGAACTTTTGCAGGAGGCTCCTGTTTAGCGGAATACCAGCAAAAAAATCTGGGTAAGTCATATGACTTGTATTTTGGTTGGGGCAACGATCGCTTGTATTGTTCGGAATTGGTTTGGAAAATATACCAGCGATGTTGCGGACTGGAAGTAGGCGAACTGCAAAAAATCAGGGACCTCGATTTATCGCATCCTGTTGTTGCTTTCAAATTGAAGGAACGGTACGGTAAAAACATCCCATATGAATCAAAAGTGATTACGCCGGTAGCCATTATGGAAAGTGAACTTTTAAGAGAAGTGGTAACGATGAATCCTTGATGGCACCCCCCGGATGAAACGAAAGTTTCTATTTGAGGTCTAATGGTTAGTTCCACTGGTTGACTGTGGGTCCTTCCGATCAACCAGTACTTTTTAACTTACAAGGTACAATCTTTCGATGATGCAACTAGATCTAAGTGAATGCTGGAGCGATTTTGTCGATTTATGGCTTCCTCGCTTGTGTGTGGGATGTTCTCGAACGCTGGTAAAAGGCGAGCCAGAAATATGCTCTCATTGCCGGGTTCGCATAGATGTTTCGAGTAGTTTTAATGCTCCGCAAGAAAATGAATTAATGGATCGTTTGAAGGGGCGATTATTGCTTTCACATGGCATGTATTATACCTGGTTCAGGAAAGGAGGGGTATTGCAACCGATTTTACATGCATTGAAATACGAGGGTCGCTCAGGGGCGGGCGTACTGTTGGGCAATTGGATTGGCCATGAATTGCGCAAACGTATGATCCATCTGGAATTCAACGCTCTTGTTCCTGTACCGGTACATAAAAGCCGCCTGCGCCAGAGAGGCTACAATCAAAGTGATATGATCGCGCAAGGTATTGGCGAAGTAACAGGGATTCCGGTGGTGCCGATGCTTGTAAAAGAGGAAGCAAAGGGGACGCAAACCAAACTTGGGCGCTGGCAACGTTGGATAAACAGCACTCATGCTTTCCGCTGTGAATCGCAGCTACCCGTTGGCACCCGGATTTTGCTGATAGACGATGTCGTAACCACTGGGTCTACTGTAGAGGCTTGCTGTCAGCCTTTGTTTGCCTCAGGGGCGGAGCAAGTTGGACTTGTGGCTGCAGCGTTGGCAAGGTAATGGCCTGTAATTTCCTTGGGAGTTGGGTTCCTGACTTGGTAATACACTGCTCATGTATTCGACTGCTTTCCCGTCCATGCCTCTTCGATCCATGAACTTTCTAAATGTATGGACCTCCTCTCGTGTCGATGAACCTTAGAAGCCAGTTTCTGGCCGTATATAGCAAACATCCCGGGTAGGTGATACCCGGGATGTTTGCTATATACAAAGTTGACAGGTATTAGTTTTTGGTAGGAGGAGGTAAATCCGACAATATTCTGTCTACCACTTTCGGCATATTTTCTCCAACAATAGTAAAGACGTGGTTGCTATTGGAATTGTAGCGCGTTTTAAACTTGTTACCGGCGATTTGTTTTCCATTGGCATCGAAAATGGAATAGTGCGTTGTAAAGGTACGCTCGTAATTTAAAGCTGCCCTGTCCAGGCAGTTTTCATAATTGGTTTTTACTTCAAACTGATTAATAAAAATATAGTAATCAACGCTGTATTTATTTTGAAAGTAAGTCCAGAAAGAAGGATCTTTCACTCTCACTCCGAAGTACTCACCATGGTCTTCAGGAGTCTCATATTTGGTGGCATTGGCGCCGTTTTGCAGTTTGTCTTTTTGTTTCTCCAACCAATCTTTCATGCTTGTTTTATTTCCCTGGGATGCTCTTTGAGCCTGTTCCGCTGCCATAAATTCCGCGTTTCGTGGGTTTTCCGGATTGTATAAAACATCCTGGTAACCATAGGTGACAGAACTGTAAATTTTATTCAGGTCGCTGGTAGAATCTTTGGTTTTTCCGCCCAGCAAATGTATCATTTCATATCCTGAAGTGGTGAGTAGGGCGTTTAAACGTCTACGAAATACCTGGCGCACTTTCGGCATGGCCATGTTCGATTTGGCCGCGATTTCAGCATCGCAATCTGAAAAATAGAGGTATGGATCGAAGGGTATCACCAACACCTGCTTGCGCTCTGGATCGAAGGGATACAAATTCGGGTCTGGAACTTTTATTTCTTTGGGGGCATCTTTTACAACGCTGTCGGCAGGCATTTTCGCGGGATTTTCGATGCGGGAAGGCGGCGTGGAAGGCGTTTGGCTATGATCTTTGGGTTTGTCTTTATAACCCACTACCAGGTCCATGCCGGCTTTGAGCTGCATATTATTCATACGCATCAATTCGTTGACGGAAGTGTTGTATTTGCGTGCGATGCTGTAAAGGGTTTCGCCCGATTGAACTTTGTGTACAATGGCATTTTCATCGGCCGTTTTGGCTTTTAACTCCGGCCGGTAGGGGATCTGGATGATTTGCCCCACCTTCAGTCCATTTTCCAACTCGGGATTGATTTCTAATAAATCCGAAACAGGGATGCCGTACTTGGTTGATATACCATAAATGGTTTCTCCTGGTTCCACCAGATACAAAATGTGTAATTTATCATTCACTTTGTTTACACCCACCGAATCTTTAATGCCGGCGTGCAGCTTTGTACAAGTGAGCAACCATAGAAAAAACACTACGAGAAATTTATTCATACCTGTTTTTATAATTACGAATTTCTAAAAATAAATAGCGCCGGAAAAACTCAAATCGCCTGTTTTCCTCTTCCAGAGCCAGATTCAGATAGAGTCTGCAAAGTATTTTCGGAACTTTCAGAATCATGAATCGGGCTTGCTGCAAGCAATGGCTGCACGACGGGACTAAAGTAAAAATAATTTTATAAAAGACTACGAAAAAGCCATAATCTTTATAGAAATGATGCTATATTCTGTAGCAAGAATTATACTCTGCGTTGTCTGGAAGCTTCGTATAAAATAATTCCTGCGGATACAGACACGTTCAGAGATTCAATTTTTCCGGTCATTGGAATTAATACCAGGTGATCGGCAATTTTTAATAGTTCGGAATTAATTCCATCTTCTTCAGAGCCCATAAGAATACAAACCGGACTGGTAAAGTCGCAAGCATCCAAGGCTACATTTGCTTTTTCGGTGCAAGCAACCAGGGAAAGTCCGCATTGCTGAAGGTATCTGGCTGTTTCGCGCAAATTATTTTCGCGGCACACTGGAATGTGCTGCAAGGCTCCTGCCGAAGTTTTCATAGCGTCGCTGTTGATTTGAGCGGCTCCTTTGGCCGGTATAACAATGGCATGAACACCCATGCATTCGGCGGAACGTGCAATGGCTCCGAAATTGCGGACGTCCGTGATGCGGTCGAGCATTAAAACCATTGGTGTTTCACCTTGTTCAAAACATTGCCTGATAATATTGTCGAGGGAAGCGTATTCAATTTCAGATAAGAAAGCGATAATGCCCTGGTGGTTTTTTTTTGTCAGCCGGTGTAGTTTTTCTATTGGAACTTTTTGCACCGGAATATTCCGGAGTTTACAGGTTTTTAAGATTTCAGCCAGCTGACTTACCTGTATATCTTTGCTGATAAGGATTCTGTCCACTTCTTTGCCAGCCTTGATGCATTCCAGAACAGGATGCAGACCGAATACCATATGTTCTTTACGTTCCATGATGTTGTTCAATTCACTAAAGTCTTCAGGAAAACTATACAGGGTAAAAAAACAAGTACTCACCCTGAGGATGAGTACTTGCCTTATTCTATTCAGCAGGCTTTTATCTGCTGTAATATTTCATTAGCGTCTGGTAAACCAGGTTGGCTTCTTCATTTTTTCCGGCTTCGCGGTAGGCATTTACAATTTGATCCAGGTAAGCCAAATTCATCTGATAATCGCGGGAACTGCTGGATATACCTTGTGCCTGCTGGTATTCCAAGGACTGTACCGCCCGGCGTGTCATGGTATTGGCAATTTCATCGGCCTTGGATGCTTCTCCTAATTTATACAACAGAGAAATAAAGGGTGGCATATAGTAGTCATAAGGCACAGCAGCATCCGGCATCATTTTTAAGCAATGATTTACCACTTCTTTGGCTTTATCGTTTTTCCCTTCAGCAATAAGCTGTGAGGCGAGTGCGTGATATTGATTGCGCGCATTGGCAGGGAAACGCAAGAAATTTTCATCGTAGTAAATGGTAGAATCGGTCAGATTCCTGAATTGGAAATCCATCATATTCTTCTGCATGATATCGCTGTTGATCCAGCCGTACTTGGCTCCTGGCACTTTTACCGGCAATAAACGATAGGCAAGCCCTTCCAATTGCATGTATTCTCTCAGGTTAAGGTAATCTTCCGAACTAAGAGTCGTTGAGAAGTAAATTGGACGCTCCCAGTTATTATTGACAATCATGTCGAGGATAATAAGTGTTTTCTTGTCGAAATGATTGCCTGGGATATTCCAAAGGATGGTATCCTGCACGTACGATTTAACATTTTCGGCAATGATTCCTTTTTGTAATACAGCATTTTTATCCACCGGTAACAGCATCAATTTAGATGGATAAATGGTTACGGCCTCACCGCCGCCACTCATTTGCGTTACACTTCCTTTTCGATTATTTACGGCTTGCAAGTACTTGCGGAGATCTAGCGCTAATTTGCTTTCTTTTTCACCCCGGGCGTTGTAATAATAAATGATGTCGTTGGTGCCGGATAGGTAATTCTCTTCTTTAATGCTGATAGGCAAAGGGTCCGACTCATAAGATCTTCTTCGCATTTGGTTAATGTACCAGTCTGTATTGAGTAAACTCAGGTTGCAAACCCTTACATCGCGGCGTACTTTTTCTACTTCCTGTGCATACCACAATGGATAGGTGTCGTTGTCTCCTCCGGTAAACAGAATGGCATTTTTCGCACAGGAGTTCAATAAGTTTTTAGCCGAATCTACCGAGTGGTAGCGCTTTGAGCGATCGTGGTCGTCCCAGTTTTCAGCCATCAAAATTCCTGGTACGATTAAGCCTATCAAAGTGGCTAGGAGGGAAGCAGGCATAGATTTCATGACTTTATTCATCAAATCGTATAATGCCAGTACTCCTAAACCAATCCATATCGAGAAAGCGTAGAAGGAACCAACGTGGGTATAATCACGTTCCCTTGGTTCGATAGGAGGTTGGTTCAGATAAATGATGAGCGCTAACCCTGTAAAGAAGAAAAACATCAAATTAATGATAGCGTAGTTGCGGTCTTTGGAAAAGTGATAGAACAATCCGATCAGGCCCAGAATAAGCGGGATGGCGAAGTAATTATTGCGGGCTTTGTCGCGTCCGAGCATTTCAGGAATGCTTCCATCCAAATTGGCGAAGTAGGTTTCTTTGCCACTTGCGTCCTTGCCTTTGGCCAAGCCAACAGGCTCTGATTTATTAAACCATTCGGAAACAGGAATGGCTCCTGAGCCATAGTCACTTCCTGCACGGCTTACAAAATTCCAGAAGAAATATCGGAAATAGAAATGACCCATTTGCCAGTAAAACATGTAGCCTAGGTTTTTGCTGAAGGATGGCCTGTGGTCGCCTTTAATGTCCATGATTTCTTTGTAAGCTTCCACATGAGAAGGTTGAGTAGAATACATCCTTGGGAAAAGCATTTCGTGGCGCTTGTTATAGATGTATTTCATTTTGTAATCAAAAATTTCATACTTCTCTTTCCCTTTTCTGTAAATCGGACTTTCTCTTTCCGAAGATTCAGGATATCCTGCGGTATATACAGGCCCATAGAGCAATGGACGGTCTCCATATTGTTCACGCTTCAGATAAGAAACGAAAGACATGATGTTTTCCGGATCGTTCATGTCGATGGTCGGCTCAAACTGGGAGCGAATTACAATGATGGCGTAGCTCGAATATCCGATCAGGATAAAGGCGAAACTTAATAAAATCGTATTCAGTAAAGCACGGTTGGTTTTAATGGTATAAACAATACCGGCGGTTAACAAGGCAATTAGACAAACTACGAAGAAGATGATTCCGGAACCAAAGCCCATGCCGAGATTATTTACAAAAAACACTTCAACCTTGCTGGCCATGGATGGCAATCCGGTAATGATGCCATTCATCACCAACACAATCAATATGGCGCTGATGATAAGAGTAACGGCAATACCGGTAAGGTTCGCTTTGTATTTTTTGAAATAATACACAAATGCAAGTGCAGGCAAAGCTACCAGGTTAAGTAAGTGAACTCCGATGGAAAGGCCTACCATGTAAGCTAAAAGAATAATCCAACGGTCGGCACCGGCTTCGTCGGCAACGCTTTCCCACTTTAAAATTGCCCAAAACACAAAGGCTGTAAAGAATGAAGACATGGCATACACTTCGGCCTCTTCGCTGGAGAACCAGAAGGAGTCGGTAAAGGCAAATGCCAAGCTACCTACTACGCCAGCGCCCATGATGGCGCAGATCTGACCAATTGAGTACCCTGCAGGACTGTCGGCAATTACAATTTTTCTGGCCAGCAGGGTGATCGACCAGAATAAGAAAAGTACTGTCAGAGAACTGGAGAGTGCGCTAGACATGTTTACCCAGTACGCGATGGTTTCAGGACTGGCAGCAAAGAGAGAAAAAAGTCTTCCGATAAGCAAAAAGAAAGGAGCTCCAGGAGGATGTGGAATCATCAGGTTGGTGGCTGTAGATACGAACTCACCGCAATCCCAGAAGCTTCCGGTGGGTTCCAGTGTAAGGATATACACCGCAGTGGCTATTGCAAACACCAGCCATCCGGTAACGTTGTTGATTAATCTGTAATTCATTTGAACAATAAGTGTTTAGTGCAAGCTATTCTAAGCTGCTATGAATAAAGTCAAAAATGTTAACCGGCGAAATTAAGAAAAATAGGCACAGTAAAAAATAGGCAAATCGCTTTAGATGAACGAGCCGATGGCAGTAGGTAACATGTTAAGGAGAATTTTTAAAGAGCAGCTTTCAGCAAACGCTTGGTGTCCACAATATTTTTGTGACTGTAAAGGACACAAAAATACACCCCCGGTTTTAAATCTTGAGGAAGATTAATCACCACGGAGGTTGTTCCACTTTTAGAGGGATCTTTTACTTCGATGTTAGCGATTTCTTTGGCCATTATAGCATCAAAAATACGGACAGAAGTAATGGTGACGTTTTTGTGGTTGATATTTACGACCACCTGATCATCAAAAGGAGAAGGAGAAACAGAAAAGGAAACTTCTGTTTTTTTATCGTCTTCTGTAGCTAATTCACTCTGAGCCATAGCGTTACAACCTGTGCAAAGCACAATGAAGAAGACTGTTATGGCGAGTAGATATTTCATAATAGATCAAATATACGAAAAATTGTGCCAGGAGGTAAATTTTTTTAAAAAAATCATTTAAAACTATTTTGTGAAACAGATTTACTTCAGATTTGGTGAATAGGTTTAAGCTCGAATATAAACGAACCTTATGTTTTCTAATTTCAAACAATATTGGAAGTCGGACCTGATTTCCGGGTTTTTAGTGTTCCTGATTGCCCTGCCCTTGTGCCTGGGTATTTCGAAGGCAAGTGGTTTCCCTCCTATTGCGGGTCTTTATACCGCCATTATAGGGGGATTAATGGTGTCGTTTATTGGTGGTTCTCATTTAACCATCAAAGGTCCTGCGGCTGGTTTGATAGTAATTGCATTGGGATGTATTGAAGAATTGGGAAGGGGTAATCTCGAAGCAGGATATCAGCTGGCTTTGGCGGTCATTATGGTTTCGGGTCTTTTGCAAATCGTGCTTGGTCTTTTCCGAAGCGGCATCATGGTGGATTTTATGCCTAGCGCAGCCATTCATGGTATGCTGGCATCCATAGGAATCATCATTGCATCCAAGCAGATTCATATTGCCCTTGGAGTAAAACCGGAATCTAAAGAGGCCATTGAGTTAATTAAGGAAATACCGCATAGCATTGCGCACCTTAACCCGGAATTGGCATGCATTGGCATTATTAGTATCCTAATTTTATTTACCCTTCCAAAAATAAAACTGCGCTATGCCAAGCTGATTCCTGGCCCCTTGCTTGTGCTTATGATTGCCATTCCTCTGGGCTTATTTTTTAATCTGCACGTAGATCATGATTATGAATTTGCCAACAGTATCTACCACCTCGACCATAAGGAAATTTTAGTAAATCTTCCCGACTCTTTTATACCATCGGTATTCCCTGATTTCAGCCAGATTACATCGTTTACTTCCATCAAATACATTATTATGTTTTTGCTGGTAGGTTCCATAGAAAGTTTGTTAGGAGCGAAGGCCATCGATGGTTTGGATCCGATGAAGCGAAAAAGTAACCTGAATAAAGACCTGGTTGCTGTAGGTGTTGGGAATACGCTGGCAGGATTGGTTGGTGGACTGCCAATGATTTGCGAAATAGTGCGATCGTCGGCGAATATTAACAACGGTGCTAAAAGTCCGTGGTCAAATTTTTTCCATGCGTTTTTCCTGCTGGTTGCCGTCGTTTTTGCGGCTCCTTTGATTCGTATGATACCAAATGCGGCACTCGCTGCGATGTTAATTTTTACAGGATATCGCTTGGCTTCTCCAGATGAATTCAAGAAAACGCTAAAGATTGGCCCCGATCAACTCGTCATTTTCCTTTCTACCATGGTGGTTACCTTGGCAACAGATCTGCTTATTGGTATTGCGTTCGGAATTTTGGTTAAATTCCTGCAACACATTTTTCTTGGAGCGCCTC
Source organism: Cytophagaceae bacterium (assembly GCA_025454925.1). Taxonomy (GTDB): domain Bacteria; phylum Bacteroidota; class Bacteroidia; order Cytophagales; family Cytophagaceae; genus JALONM01. The sequence goes on along the minus strand of JALONM010000017.1, from coordinate 37,956 downwards.
TTTCTACAATGTTTAAAACAAAAACTTCGGTAGAAAAGGTAGGGGAAAATCATTATCAGGTAAAACTCGAAGACGCCGCAGTTTTTACGAATTTTATTTCATTCAAAAAGAAATTTGATTTAATACCTAAGAATGCGCAAGTAGATCTGGATCTTTCCAAGGCTATTATGATTGACCATACGTTTATGGAGCATATTCATGATTATGAAGATCAATTTACCAACCATGGAGGATTTATAGCGGTTACCGGGCTGGAAAATTTAACTCCATATTCTACGCATCCATTGTCGGCAAGGAAATTAGTGAATGATGCCATTTTTGCACCAACCAAAATCATTTATAATAACCGACAACAAGCATTGTCGGATTTGGCCAACAAGCATGCCTTGAATTTTGATCATCGACGCACGTCTAGCATTTTGAAGTTTCGCTTTGCTCCATTTCATATTGCGCAACGCGCCCAGTATGGTCAAAATATGTTGATGGGGCACGGACAACACTGTAACTTCTTTTTCGCTGATATATTAATTGAAGAAGGGGCTATGATGACCAAAACCGATTATAGAATGACAATTCTTCTGGTAACGGATTTGGCTTGTAAAACCCCCGATTTCATTCTGGAGAAAACGGGAGCCCTGGATATCTTGAAGGATATTGGTGGCTCAAAAGATATTAATTTTGATAAATACCCTGACTTTTCGAAAGATTTTTACCTTGAAGGCAGAAACGAACAGGAAGTACGTGCTTTTTTCAATCACCGTATGCTTCAGTTTTTTGAACGCGAGAAGGGCTATTATATCGAAAGTCATAACAATGTGTTGCTGATTCATAAACGCTTGGAATTGTTAGAGCCGATAGAAATTGAGGATTCCATTCGCTTTCTGAACAATTTTATGAATATTGCGGTGGAAGAAGCCGCAAAGTAAAGCATTGTCTAGCCATTCAGTAGAATACATTCCGGATTGGATGAGTCGAGATCCTTGGTATAGGGTGTCAAAAAGAATTTTTGATATAGGAATTGCTTTGACTCTTATTTTAATTGGAATTCCGGTTTGGTCCTTATTGTTATTTATTCAATATCTGGTTTGGGGCAAAATTTTTTATTATCAGGAACGTATCGGTTTAAATGATAAAGCTTTCATAATTATAAAGTTGCAAACTCTAAAAGAGGGAACCTCTCCTGAGCTGGAGCGATTAACCGCTTGGGGGAGTTTTCTGCGAAAAACAAGATTGAATGAATTTCCACAGTTATTTTTAATCTTAAATGGTACGATGAGTATGATCGGCCCAAGGCCATTATTGCCCGAATACCTTGAGGAATACTCAGAATTCCAAAAGTTAAGGCATAAAGTAAAGCCAGGCATTATTGGGTTGGCCCAAATCCATGGGGCTAACGACCTTAGTTGGGAAGAACAATTCGAATGGGATGTGCGCTACGCTAAAGAAGCTAGCTTCTTGCTAGACCTGAAACTATTTTTATATTTTCCTTTGTTGATTTTTAAGGGTGGCTTGGCTACCGGTAGAAAACCTTTCAAAAGAGCTTTATAACGTAAAAAATTCTTTAATGGAATTATTATGCCATCAAACGACTAAAAATAGCCTTTTTAGCCAAAATGAAGCGTTATGAATGGAAATTATTAAGCAATTTTTTACGGGTTTATAACCCAATCTGAATGGGTGTTTAGATCGAATTTAGGTTCAGACTAGTTCCTTTTCATAACCGATTTGGTATTTTATATCAAAGAACAAAACCAAAACATTACGGATATGAAAAAGACTTTACTTACTATTCTATGCCTAAGCTTCGCGGGCTCGATCATAGGCCAAACGCATTCAATGTTATCCAACAACATGGCTACCTCTGAAGAGGAAGGCTATAATTATAATTTTGATGGTACTGCAGCCAATAATTGTGGGCCGGAAGCTGCTCTCGATTATTTTGGAAGTTCTCGTTTTTCTTGGACTATGGGACCCAATGTCGGTTATATTACCTTATCTGATGCAAACGGAACTGGATCAGACGGTAATTACTATTCCGTGATGAAAATGGATAACAACGATTGTGGTGGTGCAAACGATTACGCACATCTTCAATTGGCGGTTCCTTGCACGGTACGTGTGTCGGTGAAAGCATCCTCGGCGGGAGCTGATTTATTGATCAATTTGAACGGAACAAATGGTGGCTATGCTTCTACGTTAGATAAGACGCGCAATGGCATTGCGGCAGATGGAAATTTTCATACATACGATTTTGTTTTTAACGAGGCGGATAAAAACAATATGTTATTTACAAATGGAATTTTCACTGATGTAGAAGGAATCTCCATCAGTTATGCATGGCCAGGAGGAACAACATTTCCTGCTTCCATGATCTTTAACTGGATTGAGGTTGGTGATGCTGTTGGTACACATGCCGATGCCAATAGCACCGCCTCTTCACAAGATGCCGTGTTTGGGTCTAAGTTCTCTGTTTTCCCGAATCCTGCTCAGGAAAATCTACATGTAGATCTTTCTTCCGAGCCAGGACTCAAAACAATAAAATTATTAAACGCTAATGGAATGGAAGTGGCACAAATGACCAGTTCCAATGCTATGGAAACCATACAAACCGAAACATTTCAATCCGGAATTTACCTTCTTCAAATCAGTGCAGAAGGAAATACTTATAGCAAAAAGGTGGTTTTGAAATAATTCTGATATATTTAGCGTGATAAAAGGGCAGACCATTCGTCTGCCCTTTTTATAAAGATGGTTTTCATGCAAAAAAATAAAAGGCAATATGGCTTCAATAGGGGGAAATGGTAATTCAGTGCGGTTGGATTCTGCAGAGCAAACAAAACATACAGGTCCACTAATTATGATGATTTCCTTATACTTTATGATAGGGTTCATCACGGTTATGAACGATGTATTGATTCCGAGTTTAAAAAGCTTATTCCAGTTTAATGAAAATGAAAACTGGAAGGCCATGCTGGTTCAATCCTGTTTTTTTATTGCTTATGGAATCATGTCTTTCCCTGCAGGTTTTATAATAAACAAGGTTGGATATAAGAAAGGTATTTCACTGGCATTGTTAATCATGGGTTTGGGCTTGTTTTTATTTGTGCCTGCCTCGTCTATCGTTTCCTATGCTTTTTTCTTGTTTGCTTTATTCGTAGTAGCGATTGGCTTGGCCATATTACAAGTGGCACTCAATCCCTATATTACGGCCTTAGGACCTGCAGAAACAGCTTCTTCCCGGATGAATCTGGGTGGAGCATTAAACTCTTTCGCTACCTTTATTGGTCCGATTATAGGGGCTACGTTCATTTTAAAAGAAGGGCTTGTTTCGGCCACTGAAAAGGCTGAAGCGGTTCGTGGTCCCTATGTGGTTTTAGCTTTATTGACATTGAGTATAGCTTCGGTTTTATACTTTGTGAAATTACCCAAAATTTCCTCCCAGGAAGATGGCAAAATCAGCTTGCCGGAATTAGTAAAGTTTAAGCATTTAATGTCGGGGGCTTTATCCATTTTCTTTTATGTAGGGGCTGAAGTGGCTATAGGGAGTTTGCTAATTTTGTATTTGAAATCATCCGTTAATCTTTCCGAAAAACACGCCTCCAGTGTGGTGGCGTACTACTGGGGCAGTGCCATGATTGGCAGGCTGCTGGGTAGTGCCATTGGACAAAAAGTAAGCTCACAGAAATTATTGGCGGCAGTTACATTTGTTGCCCTTATTCTTGTAGGCGCCAGCATGCTTGGACCGATGGAAAAAGTAAAAATGGAATTGCCCGTTTTAATCTATAACCATGGATTTGAATTTCCCGTGGTAAGTATCCCCCTTTCAGCATTTATGCTGGTGTTAGTAGGCTTATTTAATTCGGTGATGTGGCCATGTATTTTCCCATTAGGAATAAAAGACCTGGGCCAATCTACCAGTGCGGGCTCTGGCGTAATGGTAACCATGGTGGTAGGGGGGGCTTTTATCCCATTGTTGCAAGGTGTTCTAAGCGACCAGATCGGTTTTCAGAATAGTTTTATTTTGATACTCGCTTGTTATGCATATATCCTGTATTTTGCACTCAAAGGGTATAGCACTGATTATTTATCGGCACAAGCCCAAAAACTTCAAAAGCAATAAATCCTGGGTGATGATCAATGGAAATGAGTTGGGACGAATATTGTAATTCAAAAAAAATAAATGCTTCTGGATTTAAACAAGCAGAGCCAGAAAAGTTTGAAGAGCTAAAGGTACTTTTTGAACAGGTTCATCCAGCAAGCTTTACTGAACAGAAGAAGTTTCTGATCAATATGATTCGTAGGAAATATCCCCTATCAAATTAAACTGGCTTTTCTCCATAGAAGCGAAGCGCACTATGGAGAAAGCTCATGGATCTTAGATCCATGGCCGGTAATCCCAACTTAGAAAATCATGGGCTTAGAAAAGAATTTCTTTTAGTCGATTCCTTCACAAGCCCTTGATTTTATTAGTCGTTTTTCAATAGAAGAATTTCTATTGAAAAATTAGGGTTAAACCGTTCTGTCGCCTCAGATATAACATGATAACTATAAGTTCGTTTCATAATCACAAATGCACAGTCTGGTAAACTGAAATCAACAATCATGGTCTATTAAAAGTATTTTTGTTTCCTGAACATAAAAAAAACCTGCTTTTCGGGCAGGTTTTTTTTATGCAAATGAAGGTGCAATTATTTCACCATCAACAATTCTGTTTTGGCAGGAGCACCATCAATAAGATACGTTACATTGTAAACGCCTTTTTCCAAACCAGCTACGTCAAAGCTTTTATTGATCGATTGAGCTGTGGTTGACTCTTGAAGTACCATTACTTCTTTACCCAACACATCGTTCAACACTACTTTTACATTGGCAGATTGCTTTAATTCCAATGAAATACTAGCAGACTCAGAGGTAGGGTTAGGGAATACAGAGCTTGAGCTAACGAAAGTCGCTTTGTTGATAGAAGCGGTGGATCCTCCAAAAAGATTGGTAATAGAAAGAGAACCAACGGCTGAGAAAGGATTCGTGTTCTTTAAATAAATAACGATTTTCTTGACAGCAGCAAAGGTATTTGTACCAGAAGGGACAAAGCTTAAGTTAAAATTCGAGTAAGTTTGACTCAGGTTTAATAATAAAGTATCACTCAATGGGGCATTAGCGGCACTTTCAAGGGCAATTTTACCCACAAGGCTTGTGTCTCCATCATTTCTTCCTGTAGCATTCATGCTGAAATTCACAATGTTATTGGGAGAAGATAAATCTACTGTATTTGTGAATTCAAAAATCCAGTATCCCACTGTGCCAGCATTAATGCCATATGACCACTTTAATGTATCTAGTTTAACATTATCAAATCCACCTCCACCGCTTGGAAAATAGTTTGTAAATACGAAACCAGTACCTGAAGATTCATCACAGTCGTTGGAGAAACCATTGGATGTTTGGCTATGTTGAGCCACTACGTTGAATACCAATGAAGAAAGAATAATTAGTAGTGTTTTTTTCATAGTTATTTAGTTTTGATAGTTCATTTAAAACAAATTATACTTTAAAGAGCAATAGAATTCCTATAAAAATTAATTTAAAGACTTGTTTATCAAACTATTGAAGCTATTTTCGTGCGCCTTAAGAACATTGTTTTTTAAATTTATATTCATTTAGTTTGTTGATTTTCAAAGTATTGAAATCAATTTCGAGTCAATCGAATTTCGCTTCAAACACAATGGTATATAACGAAGATTTTTTTTATTTGGTTGCTTTGGTATTCAAACGTAATCAAGAATATCAAGGATTTTCTTTTTTCGGTTTTAACTAATTGATTTATAGGGGTAATTGTTCAAAAAGGGATGGTATGCAGATGGATTATATTATTAATATTTAGCTGAAAATCAAATTGTTATATCAAAAAAAATCTTGCAAGGAATTATCCACCTAAGTATATTTGTATAGAATCGGAATAAAAGTTTCAAACTAAACACAAAATTAATTTATGAAAAAAGTTTTACTAGGGTTAACACTTGTTGCCACGACTTTGGTTTCAAATGCTCAATTTAAGATTTGGCATGCTTATGATGGTACTGGCTTCACTGGTGCAGGTAACGCGTATTTATTTGGAAACGCCGCTACTGTAGGTTTTACCGTCGACACAGCCACCGCTTTTCCTTATAACATTTCGTTTTCTGGAACAGCTGGTAATGCAGCTTATTATATTAGCGGGTTTGGAAATGGCTCTTATGCTGCAAATGGTGACAAACAAGCTTTTGGGTATACTGCAGACAATTTTGCTACAGATAAGTTCTTTATGGATGTAAAAACCACGGGAACTAAAATTAAAGTTCAATTTACTACAATAACTAATGGAACAGAGGATGCCGATATTTATGGGTATGAATTTGATTTGAGTGGAAATTCTAGTACTGCCATGACTACTATGGATGTTGCTATGAATCAATTCTCAAAAATAGTTGCAGACAATCCAGATGGAATAAACTTTCTAACAAGTACTCTTGCTGCAAAAATAGGTAAAATTGAGTTTGTATTTGTTAAAACTGCTAATGGTGGGACTGGTGCTGCTTCAGCTGAATTAGGAAGCGTTTCAATCGGTTCTGCCCAGTTAACTTCTACTGCTTCAGCTTCTTCTATCGCTTCCTCTAAATTATTCCCTAACCCTGCTACTTCTGAAGCTAGCATCTCTTTAGAGCTTAAGTCAGCTTCTGCTCTTAAAGTAGTTCTTTCTGACGTAATGGGTAAAGAAGTAATGACGGTTGCTGATGGTAACTATTCTACATTGAATACTACCTTCTCTACAGAAGCACTTAACGCTGGTGTTTACAACGTTACTTACTATGTAAACGGTGCTGTTGCTAAAACTGAACTTCTAATGAAGAAGTAATTAATAGATTCATACGGTTTTGTTTCAATAAAAAAGGCGAAGTTTACTTCGCCTTTTTTATTTTTATTGGTTGAATCGTGGATCTTAAATTCAAGCCCTTTCCCTTTTCTTTGCTTTTACCCAGTCTTCGTGCTAAGGATCCAATGATCCATCAACGTTCTCTATTGTGCCCTGAGTTTATATTTGAAAATCCGGCTTAATATTCTTCCGTTCTGGAAAAGAAAAACCTGGATTCCAACAAGGCATTTTCGTCCGAGTCAGACCCATGAATGGCATTGCTCTCCAATGACCGGGCGTACAACTTGCGAATGGTGCCTTCTTCGGCGTTGGCAGGGTTAGTGGAACCAATTAACTTACGGAAATCTGCCACTGCATTCTCTTTTTCCAACACCAGGGCTACGATTTGACTTTTTGACATGATCTCTTTAAGTCCATCGTAAAAGGGTTTTTCTTTATGGACTTCATAAAACTGACCTGCTCTTTCCGGACTTAATTTGGTTAATTTCATCGCTACTATGCGAAAACCCGCCTGCTCGATCATTTTTAAAATCGAACCACTGTGCCCGTCCAGCACTGCGTCGGGCTTAATCATTGAAAAAGTTCTATTTCCTGCCATATCGTAAAAAATGTATTGTATGCAAGGTAAGAAAAAACCGCTCATATTATACCATGCTGGCCGCACTAATCCCTCAATAAGAATAAAGCCATTTCTTAAGTGCAATTCCGACTTTAAAATTTGTAATGTGAAAGCTTTTAGGCAATTTTACGCAGCAATTAAAAGAACTCCGGAATGTCAGGCCTTGAAGCGTTGAGCAAATTAGTAAACCAGCCCTCCACTGCCGTGGTAACCATGCATCATAAACCCGATGCTGATGCCTTAGGTTCAGCATTGGCTTGGGCCATGTACTTGAAGAAAAAGGGACATACAACTCACGTAATTGCCCCATCCGATTATCCTTTCTTCCTCAATTGGATGAATGGCCAGGATCAGGTAATCAATTACGAGGAAAAAAGAGAACAGGCGGACGCTCTTATTCAAGAAGCTACTGTTATTTATTGCCTCGATTTCAACGACCTCGCCAGGCTGAATCAGATGTGCGATAGTGTAAGCCGATCTCAGGCTACCAAAGTCCTCATCGACCATCATTTGCAACCGCATCCTTTTGCACATATTACGTTCTCCGATACCTCTGCTGCTGCTACGGCCCAGTTGATCTTTGAACTGATTGAAGCCTTAGGCGATTCTAAACTCTTGGATGTCCCTATCGGAGAATGTTTGTACGCCGGAATTATGACCGATACCGGAAGTTTCCGACATCCAAGCACCAACAAAAAGGTTCATTTAATTGCTGCTCAATTGATGGACATTGGTGTTAATACCTCACGCATTCATCAATTAATTTTTGATAATAATTCCGAAATACGATTGAGATTTTTAGGTTACGTGCTCGATAAAAAGTTAGTCGTACTAAGCGATATGCACGCAGCATACATGTGTCTTTCCGACGATGAGCTTACCAAATTCGATACTAAGACCGGAGATACCGAAGGCTTCGTCAATTATGCTTTGTCCATAAGCGGGATCAATATGGCCACGGTAATCATTGAACGTAAAGATGGAGTCAAATTATCTTTCAGGTCAAAGGGAGAATTTAACGTGAGTGAATTTGCCCGCAATCATTTTCAGGGCGGCGGACATAAAAATGCTTCAGGAGGCAGATCTTCCGATAACCTTGCCGATACTGAAAAACGATTTATTGAGATTCTCCGCACATACAGCCAGCAATTAGATTTTAACGCCAAATAACGTACATAATCCAACTCATGAATACAATTAAACAATGGGCTTTCCGGGCCTTATTTACCGGAACGGTAGTGCTTGCTTCCTGTGGTTTTAAGAAAACTGAAAGTGGAGTAGAGTACAAAGTGATTGAAGATAAAGACAGCGCCAAAGTAGAAGCCGGTGGAATGGTTGAATTAAACCTGAACTACTACAACGAAGCCGATACATTTATCAGCAGCAAAGTAAATCGAGGAATGCCAATACAGTTGATGATTCCGGATTCTATTACTACGCCGCACGTTTTTCAGGAAGTGTTGTTGTTGCTTACTAAAGGCGACAGTGTACACATTAAAATGAGCTCTGATTCCTTATACAAAAACGTAATGGGACAACCTGCTCCTAAAGGTCTCGACGAAGGAAGCAAAACCTTGTTTGAAATCCGTATCGTAAATGTCATTTCTAAAGATTCCGTTTCGAAGCTCCGTGCCGAATACATGGCCAAACAACAACAGGAACAATTGAAAAGACAATTGCAATTTCAGATGGATACCACCGCAATTGTAGAATATTTAAAAAAGAAAAAGATTAAAGCATCCAAAACAGCGGATGGTGTTTATTATAACATCACTAAAAAGCAAGACGGACTTACACTTCAGCCTGGAGATACTGCCAATACCTACTATGCTGGGCGTTTGTTAGACGGAACGCAATTTGATGCCAATTTTGATGCAGCAAAAAAAGAATACAAAGATCCTTTCCCTGTAGTAGTAGGTGTTACAGGTGTAATTCGTGGTTGGCATTCGGCACTGATGGCAATGAAAAAAGGTGAAAAAGCAACCGTATACATTCCTTCCATGCTTGGCTATGCCGACCAGGGTGCTGGCGACAGAATTCCGCCAAACTCTATTCTGGTTTTTGATATTGAAGTAAAACCATAAGTTTATATTTTCACACAGCCGGGTCGAATTGCCCGGCTGTTTTTTTTAGTTCACTATGATTATTAGAACACTCTTCTTATTGGCCGCACTTAGCTTGGGCGCTCAAAATTGGAAAACGACAAAGACCGGATTAAAATACCGGATATTCAAAGACGTAAAAGGTAAACCCGCAAAGTACGGCGATGATGTAAAATTATATTTTGATTTTCTCAACTATAAAGACTCTTTACTCTCTTCCAACCAAGGCAAAGATTTGCTGGAAATGAAGATTGAGAAGACATTTACGGGAAGCCTTGAAGAAGGACTTACCTTGATGTCGGTGGGCGATAGTATGATCTTTCAGGTTCCTTCCGATTCCCTGGGCTTTCCAGAACGGCCTCCATTCATACCCGAAGGTACTCCAGTATTTTTCAGAATTAAATTGGTAGAATTGGTAAGGGCTCCTGCTCAAGCCAAAAAAGTTAAGCCCGCCAAACCTCATAAAAAATTCAAAAAACTTCCTAGCGGTTTAGAATATTGGTTTTTGAAAGACGATAAAACTACTTCACTCATACAACGTGGTGGAATGGTAGCCGTTATTTTGAAGTATGACAACGAAGTTGATCATTTTGACAGCGATGAAAGTAATCAAGGACAGCCTATTCAATTGCTGATACCAGACACATTGCCCAATTATTCCTTTTTTGAGCCTCTGTTGCTCGCAAGCAAAGGAGATAGTTTGCTCGTGCGCATGGCTTCCGATTCGCTATATAAAAATGTATTTAAACAACCTTCGCCGGGTGGACTTTCCAAGGAAAGCAAAACCTTATTTAAAATTCAAGTAAAGGAAGTAATCGGACGCGACTCGGTAGCAGTTTTAAAACGTTTGTACGAAGAACGCAAGCAACTTGAAGTGCAGCAGGAGTCCATGCAGCTAGGACAAGACACCATGCAAATTGTCAATTATTTAAAGTCGAACAACTTGCTTGCCAAAAGAACCGTCGATGGAATTTATTACTACATTCGGAAATCCACTGAGGGCGCTCGATTACAGGAAGGTGATTCTGTTCAAACCTATTATGCCGGCAGATTGCTGGATGGTACAGAATTTGATTCTAACTTTAATCAACGCACCGGGGAATACAAACAAGCATTTCCTGTAATCGTAGGGGTGTCTCCGGTAATTGCGGGTTGGCACCTGGCTTTGTTGGAACTGAAACGTGGTGAAAAAGCTACCTTCTTCATTCCTTCCTCATTGGGCTATGGCCCTGATGGTGCCGGCGAGGCTATTCCGCCCAACGCTGTGTTGATATTCGATATTGAGGTGGCCGAATAAGATCGGTACATGTTAAAATGGTTAGCAAAAGAAAATTAATCTACTTATGAAAAAAGTAATCACGCTGATGTTGCTTCTGATGGTTGCATCGGCATTTGCTCAGAAATGGCTCACCAGCCCTAGCGGTGTAAAATATAAAGTGCTGAAAGATAGCCCTGGTCGCACCGCTCAAGTAGGAGACATCGTGACCGTGCATTTTCAATTCCGCAATTTTAAAGATTCTCTTATCAATGGCAGCACTGGAAAAGATCCGGTGGAGTTTAAATTACAAAAAACTTTTCGCGGCAGTCTGGAAGATGGATTGCAACTTATGTCGGCCGGCGACAGTATGATTTTTGAGGTCCCTTCCGACTCCTTAGGAATGCCCAATCGCCCAGCCTTTATTCCTGCTGGTTCCAAGGTTTTCTTCCGGATCAAAATGATATCCGTGCAAACAGAAGCAGAATATCAAGCCTTGCTAAAAAAGCGCGCCGAAGAAATGAAAGGCAAAGAAGACCTGGAGCTACAGAAATTTATCAAAGCCAATAATTATCAGGCACGCAAGCTTGCTTCGGGTATGTACATCGTCAGTCAATCTCCAGGCAGTGGAAGCAACCCTAAGCCAGGTCAAAATGTTGAAGTGCATTACACTGGTAAACTTCTGAATGGACAGAAATTCGACAGCTCACTCGATAGAGGAACACCTTTCTCATTCACGCTAGGCCAGGGTCAGGTAATTCAAGGTTGGGACACTGGAATCGCTGAATTATTGCCTGGTGAAAAAGCCATTCTTCTGATCCCCTCTTACATGGGTTATGGCGAGAGAGGAGCCGGAGCATCCATTCCTCCCAATTCCATTCTTATCTTTGAAGTGCAATTGCTAGGAGTTAAGTAATGGTATCCGGCCTGCTCATGATTCGCAGGTTGGTTGGTTTTATCAACCTTGGAGCTTGACGCTCACGAATAGGTAAACCAAAAAAGAATAGAGTCCTGCGGTAAGGTGTTGCAAAATGCCTTACCGCTTTTAGTTTGGAAGAGTAGGTAAACAAAAAAATCCTACTAGTGGGGAAAAATCAGAAGCATGCCTTTTTGCAGCACGTATCCCTCCAGGCGATTTAGCGATTTAAGTTTCTGCAGATCCAATCCATATTGAAGGGCAATGCCTTCCAGCGTATCTCCTTCCCGCACCAGGTATCCAACAGATTTTACTCTTTTCTGCAGATTGATTTGAAGCACTTGTTTTTCCTTCAATGCCAATGGAGAACTTAACATATTCTGTTTCGCCAGTTCAATTTCCGGGATGCCATACAATTGCGCTATTTGAAACAACGTATTGCCAGCTTGTACCGTGTAATATTCAAAGGAAGGATCCCAAAACTTTTCAGGTTGTCGCACCATGGTGCTGTCGGCAAGTTTTAAAAACTCAGGATCTTGCTGCAACGAAGCATTTTCTGCTTGCTGCTTTTTGAAAACAATTTTCTGGTCTTCTGTAAACTGAGATGTATCCGTTACATAATCGTTGGCAAGGTCGTGGTGTATCGCCACATCCTGCGGATAGCGCTTCACACGCAGCGGTGCATAGGCTTTCAGTTCATCCCCGGTAAGGCCATTCGCCGATTTTAATTCTTCCACCGACATGTTGTATTCACTGGCCAGTGCATAGATCGTTTTATCTGGAGGCGTGATTGTGGTAACAAAATCTGTTTCATAATTCTTTCCACCGCGAATGTAAAACTCCACACGCCGGTTGAGCTGTCTTCCGGCTTCACTAGTATTTTCCGCAACAAAATTAGATTCTCCTTGCGCATTGACCATCAGGGCAGAAGTTGGTACACCCTTTTCCAGCAAATAGTTCATCGCCTGTTCTCCGCGCTTACCGGCCAGCATTTTGTTATACGTCAAAGAGCCATAGCTATCCGTGTTCGCAGAAAGTTCGATTTGAATTCCAGGATTTTTTTGCCAGTACCGTACCAATTCATCCAACGTTTTTCTGGCTTCAGGCCTTAACTCGTATTTATCAAAATCAAAATAAATATTTTCAAAATTATTTCGGCTCACTGCTTGCGAAGATCCTTTTACTTCCACATCACGGGCATGAATAGGGTGCAACTGGTCGTGCGGAGATTGCTGAAGAATAACCTGATACGTTTTATTAGCGGGTAAACTTACGAATCTGAATTTCCCATCAGCGCCGGTTTTCGTAGTCTTTATCGTTGATCCATCGTCGGCAATCAATACAATACATCCGCCGGCAGGTAATTTGTTGTCATCAAATTGAAGTGTTCCCTCTACCGAAATGCTATTGTATTCCTCACTAGGCTCAATCACCGTTATCAACGATTGACTGCTTTTTACATCCAAATGATCTACTACAGGCTTCTTCCGGTAATCGATTTTTAGTTTTGCTATAAACGAATCTTTCGCTGATGCCATCGTCATATAAAAAACCGAATACGATTTCAAACCCGTTTTCCGTATAAATAAATCACAACTACCATCCTCAACAGGTACTTCTTGCAGCGTATTTCCGAATTCATCTTTCACTACATAAATTCCTTGCAGTACAGGTTTGTTTTCCCTATTCAGAACCCATCCACTTACCTCGGCTCCTTCTACGCGGTTCATCAGCGAGTCTTTCGATATAGAGCAAAGTTCTATCGTGCGGAGCTCCATGATTTCCTGATCTGCGGCTTCCAGAATAACCGAAGTGTCCGCTTTTTCTTTCAGTCTCCGTGCTATTTCCGCCTTTATTTCAGCAGGCACCAGCGAACTATCCTTGCTCCATACAAACGATTGACGGTCGGGAATATGGAAGCTGTAAATATCATCGTAACCATGACCGCCTTCTCTGTTGGACGTTAAATATCCCCGGCGATCGCCCAGGCGGAAAAAGAAATCATCGCGGTGAGAGTTAAACGGAACTCCCAGGTTAATAATATTATTCAAGGAATCAATTCGAACCATAAAAATGTCCATAGCCCCTCTTCCCCCATGTCCGTTGGAAGAAAAGAAAAGTACTTTTTGGTCCGGTGCAAAGTACGGTGACATTTCCACAAACAAAGTATTTACCTCGCTCAGGTTCGCAGCAGGGCCCCATTTATCATCGCCCAAACTATTCGAATACCAGAGATCGTGCATACCCATGCCGCCTGGACGCTTCGATACAAACACTAGCGTAGTGCCGTCGGGCGAAATGCAAGGCTGGCTGTTCCACTCGCCTGGTAAATTAATGTTGTCGTTCAGACGCAAGCCTTCCGACCATTTGCCGTTTACAAATTCGCTGACATAAATCGCACAATTATATTGCTCGAAATTATCGGCTGTTATTTTTTCGTCGCATCGGGTATAATAAAATTTTTTGTGGTCTGCGGTAAACGACCCGGAGCTTTCATTGAACGGAGTATTCAATTGATTAAAATCGTCATGCCCATGGTGCATCGCCGACCAACCGTGCGTACCGGTTTTTTTGAAACGATACAAATCACACAGCGATCCTCCCAGTGAATGATCTTTCCCTTTACCACCTTTGCGCGACGAAGAAATATAAATCATCGTATCATTCGCTACCGGTATCGACGCATACTCATGCTGGTTGCTGTTTACAGGCTTGGGCAAACACTCAAATAAATACGAAGGATCTTCACTGCTCGACGTTGCAATGGCTTCCTCGCAACCCTTTATTTCCAGCAAGGCACGCTGGCGGTGCAATTCAGCTTCCAGTCCAATGTCCGTGTGCTCTTTGATGTAGCGTTTGTATTCCTTGATGGCGCTGGCATAATGAGCATTGTCTTTCAGCATCGTGGCGTACCAAAAGCGCGCATACGGATACGTGCTTCGAAAACGCTCGGCCACTTTTTTGTAAACACCTTCCGCCTTGCTAAAATCATAATACAATCGATAACACTCCGCCAGGTTATACATCGCGTAGGCATGACTGCTGTCGTGTTTTACCACCTTCGCATATTCATGCGCTGCAGAATAATAATCCTGCTGGGCAAAATGCCGGTCTGCTAAAATCAATGCCGGATTCGCATGGTTGTGCTTCTTCTTTTTGTTTTTTTTCAATGGGCCCATGGGCCTTGCCACTAAGGAAAATCCGGCAAGTAGAGTCGATATAAAAAAAATGGCAAAACAGGAATATAACCTGCCATAAGAAGGCCAGGAAATGAATACCGGTGGGAATATCAAACACTTCATAAATCTGAAAAGCAACAGCGCATGGAAGGGAAATTTACTAATTAAAATTGAATTGCGAGGTCAATCCATCTTTTTTCATTCGCCATTTGAGGCCTTCAAATTTTAATTTAAAATGAGATAGATCCTTCCACGATCCTATCCGACGGTTGTACCCGTTACTTCTTCTTAATTTCCTATTGCCAACAGGCATGCGGCGCTCGGAATTACATTTTCCGATAAAAAATACAATCTGTAACCGATCATCTTGTCACGCTTCCCTCTCATGAGCATTTCCCCGTTTTCTAGTTGCTTTGGGCGTGTCCCGGCATGTCGCCTAAGGCGCCACTTGGGTCGGGCCATCGCGGCAAGTCCTCGCGGTGCCGCCTGCAGCGCCGGCGCCACCACTGCGGGCTTTCTGCTCTGTCCCTCACGCGCGGACGCAAGCTGTGCTCCATCGCATACCCAAACAACCGTTATTTCACCTTTATGTAATTCTTGTAAGAAAGATCAATTCCAAAAAATCTAAACAACAACGATTTAAAATGATCTTTGATGGACTTTTTATTCATCGCAATTTCTAGGTCAAAGGTCCAATTTAAGGCATGAATGCGCGGCAACATTACCGTAGGATGGCTTCCTTGAAAGCGTTCCAGCGCAGTCATTTTTTCTTCGTATTTAAATGCGTCCGACTTCGCAACGTGCTTATCCACCCATTCGTCGTCGTGCCAGTACTTGTTAAAATTCAATTGTTTTTTTTGCATCGATCGCGGATCTTTCACCCATCCGTAATGATACATCCATGCATCGATCGATCGAACCCGTAATTTCTGATTATCTTCTTTTCTAAAACCCTGGGCATCACGATAAGAATAAATTTTTTTATTATTTCGAATGACGCGGATTTCGTTTTTATACCAATTAGAAGAAACACCTACGTAATCATACGAACCATAAAAGTGTAAATAGTGAAATAATAAACCATCAATCGATGTGTCACGCACATTTTTTTCCATGGCTTCACGAATCACAGGCAGGTATTTTTCATGCACTACTTCATCACCCTGAATATAAAATGCCCAGTCTGAATCTGCTGCAATAGCCGCAAATGCCTTATCGGTTTCTATGGCCAATACTTTGCCTCCCACTCGTTGGCTATCGTCCCAAACCGTTTCGATGATTTTAATTTTATCGGAAGGGATCGATCGAATCAGCTGCAGCGTCTCATCCTCAGAATTCCCCACCGCCACTACAAACTCATCGCAGATAGGCAATATAGATTGAATGGCCTCCACGATCGGATAATCGTAGGTGAGGGCGTTTCGTATAAAGGTAAAACCACTGACTTTCATCACTTCCAATATTATAGATACGAAATTAGTCTAGAATCTCTATTTCTAAAAAATAATCAGGTTAAATAACGGAAATACAAGGATTTCCTTCGAGGATTGAGACGCTCCTGGGTGGTTATGAAGCACCTATTAACGCTATGAACGAGCATGCACAGCCGTTACGGTTGAACTTGAAAGTTATGTTCCCTCGCCCACAGAATTAACTCAGTAGTTTTATTTACACCAATCTTGCGCATAATATTCCTTCGGTGCGTGGCCACCGTATTTTCACTTAGAAAAAGTACCTGTGCAATTTGCTCGTTGGTTTTTCCCGAAGTCAGGTAAGGCAGAATTTCTTGTTCACGCTGTGAAAACCTGAAACGATGTATGCCTTCATTGGAATAATTCCCCACCAAAATCCGAAGTATTTCCTGAGAAAAATATTCCTTTCCTTGCAGAAGGCTTCTCATCGCATTCAACAATTCATCTCGCGATAATTTTTTCTTTTGTATATAGCCATGTATTCCGGAATGTATGGCCGCCAATATCGGAAGTTCGCAGGCACAGGCAGACCATACAACCACTTTAATAGCAGGCACTGTGGCTTTTAATTGTTGAATAAAACTTTTAAGAGGAACTTCGCAGAGGTTCATGTCCAGCAATAAAATATCCGCTTTATAGTGCAGTAGTGCCTCCGAAATTTTTTCTAATGAGTCACTTTCTCCGCATAGTTCAGCACCAGGAATTTCTTTTAGCACATGCTTAAGCCCTTCCCGAATCAGCACCATATCGTCTACAACATAAAATCGCATACTTCCGTGTATATAAGCAAAAGTGCAACTTTTAAATCAGCCCTCCAAGTTATTTATAATTATTCTAAATAAACTGGTAATAATCTGTAAATTAGAATTTTGGCTCTAATCCCTTTTCAGTAAAAGCACTCATACTTTTTTAGTACGTTCCTCCACACAAATGCACCTTTTTCTCCTGAATTATAAGGATTAAAAACACCCGAAAGTTAGTATTTACTTGAAATACAATTGTTTATAGGTTTGTGTCATGAAGGTTAATAAAATTCTTGTGTATGGAATAGTTCTTCTTTTGTTTGCTACCATGGCTAAATCTCAGGCTTTGGTGCTTGAAGGAAAGCTTTGGGGAGAAGACATATTTTCCTTTACAAATACAAAAGCTTTTCTACTTCAACACGATACTGTAAGGGTAAAGCACGACGGGTCATTTACATTTTCAAAGTTAAAAGTCGGCAATTATCAGTTATGCATCAGCGGTCCTACGCTCGATTCCATGTGTATAAACATTCCGGTTACTGCCGATACATTTTTACTCCTTGAAGTGTCGAAATCGGCAAGTTGGATGCGCGAAGTGGTGGTGACTGCAACACGTACTCCCCGGAAGGTTGAAGATCTGAGTGTGCCTGTCACCGTCATCACCTCAGAACAAATTAAGCAAATGGGCGCTACTCGATTGTCGGACGTGTTGCGAGAACAAACAGGGCTTGCTGTCGTCAGCGATCATGGAGCCTCCCTTCAATTGCAAGGATTAAGTTCGGAATACACGCTGATTTTATTAAACGGACAACCATTAATCGGAAGGACGGCTGGAACATTTGATTTGAATAGAATAGCCGTAGGAAATATTCGGCAGATCGAAATCACCAAAGGTCCGGCTTCGTGTTTGTATGGGAGCGAAGCTATGGCAGGAGTAATTAATATTATTACCGAAGAGCCGAAAAAAAATAGTCAGAAAGGAGAAGCCTTATTGCGCTACGGAAGTAATGGTTCCGCACTGGCGAATGCTTCTATCAGTTATGCTGGTAAAAATATTGCCTCGTCTCTTTTTGTAGATGCCTTCCGCACTTCCGGATATTACCTGGGCGAATCCACCATTAAAGTGGTTCCTCCCCATCAGCAATATACAGCCCAGGCAACGACTTCCTGGAAAGTAAACAAGAAAACATCCTTGCATATGTTTAGCCGTCATGCCGCTCAATTTCAGCAGGCACAATGGCAGATGCAAACCGGCGGATCAGGAACCATTGTAAATGATCATAGTAAATTTTACGACGCATCTCTTTCAGTTTCACTCGATCATTCCTTAACACGAAGACATAAACTTAGTTTCCGCTGGTATGGAATGCAGTACCGTGCCTCTTCGGTCTTGTCGGATCCATCCAGTTTGCAGCCGATCGAAAATTCCTGGTTTCGTCAACCCTTGCTTCGGCCGGAAGTGCAATACCAGCAAAAGTTTGCAGCAGGTCACGAATGGGTAAGTGGTGCCGGATATACCTGGGAAGGAGTATCATCCTCTCGATATGTGTCTTCCAAAAGGATGGGTAGTGTATTTTTGTTCAGCAATATGGAATGGGCATTTTCGAGAAAAGTAAAATTTTCTTCGGGCATGCGGGCCGATTTGCACAGCGTGTATGGACATCAGTGGAATCCGAAAATTTCAATCAAGTGGAATCTGAACGACATGCAAGCGCTCAAAATTTCTACCGGGAGAGGTTTTAAAGCTCCAGATTTCAGGCAACTCTACCTCCATTTTTCAAATACTACAGAAGGATATTCAGTGCTGGGATCCGAGGTAGCTGCCGCTCAACTGGATCAATGGATGAATCAGGGAATCGTTACTCAGACATTTCTTCCTCTTTCAGAGTTTAATAGATTGCAAGCGGAGCGGTCTTATTCCCTTCAGATTTCCTTGGAATCGCAATGGCATAAAAAAGCAAAAACCACTCTGTCCTTTTTTAGAAATGAACTTCAACATCTGATTTCCAGTACGCCGGTTGCCATAAAAAGCAATGGACAATTGGTGTATTCCTATTTGAATCTTTCTCAGGTATTCACCCAGGGGTTGGAAGCAGAAGGTTCCTGGCAGATCAACGAACGTATAAAAATTTCTGCAGGCTATCAATGGATGGAGGCCAAAGATCGTGAAGTGCTTCGCGATATCCGAGCCGGTCGCTACTACACCCGAGATCCCAAAACCTTTCGCATCTATCGTCTGGAAGCCAGCCAATACGGAGGTTTGTTTAATCGATCCAGACACATGCTCCAATTAAAAGGTTCCTATACATTCACCAAAATGAAATCCGATGTTCACCTAAGAGGGATGTACAGGAGTCGATTTGGAGTTGCCGATACCAATGGAAATCTCATACTCGATCAGGATGAAGAATACGTTCAAGGATATTGGATATGGAATCTTACTGCCGGAAAAAAAATGGGACGCCATGCGATGGTGCAGGCCGGAATTGAAAATATTTTAAATGTTACCTCGGCAGAATTTCTTCCCAACCTGCCTGGCAGAATTTATTTCCTGAGTCTTTCTTCCCAGCTATGGTCTAAATCTAAAAACTATGAAAAATAAAATCTACTATTCCCTGTGGATTGGCATGGCCATTTCCACATTATGCACCGCTTGCAAAAAGAAAACAGAGGAGGAGGCCGATATAGTGCCTGCTAAGCAATCCGTAGTCATCAAAAATCTTGATGCTGACGCAGCAAATAAGAATAGGTATACCTTCTTCAATCTCCTTACCGGCGATACCATAGCACGCAGCGATTCTGCAACTTCAAACTGGCATTTGGCATTGAAAGGAACTTCCATTCTTGTAAATGGTGGTACAAGTGGTCCTGGTTCGGTCGCTGCTGCAGTATATACAGGATTATACGATGAACTGATCAACCTGCCAGAACTTGAATTTCGGAGTGACGGCGCTTCGCCAGCCATTCCTCCAGGAAGTGGCAAAGGATGGTATACCTATAGCGGCCCTCCAAGCCATCTAATCATCCCAATTCCAGGAAAAATGTTACTGCTGAAATGGGGAACTACAACGTATGCCAAACTTGAGATTTTAAGTTATTACAAGGATATGCCAAGTGCACCAACAGCTTCCAGTGTTTCAAGGTATTACTCCTTCCGATATGTATTGTCCGACAACCAAGGTAGATTTTAACGCATATAGTATGAAAAAAATCATCCAGGCGAATAGTTTCAGGCTTCTGCTATGCCTTTCGCTGATCATACTCTTTTGTTCTTTTAATCATCTGCATACACAACGTATTGTTTCGGCCAATGGCACTGCTACGGAAATCATTTGCGCTCTTGGACATAACGATCGATTGGTAGGAGTCGATGTAACGAGCACCTATCCTGAGGAAGTAAAGTCCATTGCCAGTATTGGTCACCCCAGAAGTTTTTCTGCGGAAGGAATTTTATCCTTGCGTCCTACGCTTCTGCTGGGCTATGAATCTGATTTGTCGGAGAGTATGAAAAAGCAGCTGGGCAGCCTGGAACTCCGGTTGTACAAACGTCCTACAAACGTTGAAGAAACAAAGACCTTGATACGCAGCATAGCTGGAGATTTAGATAGGAAAGCCCAGGGAGAAGTGTTGGTGCAACAATTAGAAAAAGATCTGAAATACCTGAAGAAACCATCGGTACCTTTGCGCATTTTATTTCTATATGCGCGAGGCGCGGGCACCTTATTGGCTTCTGGCACCGGTACAGCCGTCCACGATATGATTGAACTAGCCGGATGCACCAATGCGATTCAAAACTATGCCGATTTTAAGCCCCTGAATACCGAAGCACTGGTGGCTGCCAACCCCGACGTAATATTGCTCTTTGACTCAGGTCTGGAAAGCTTAGGCGGAATAAACGGTGTCCTTGCGATCCAAGGTATACCCTTAACAAAGGCTGGGAAAAACAAAAAAATTATTTCTATGGATGGACAATTGCTTACCGGATTTGGTCCAAGACTCGGCAAAGCGCTTCGGGAGCTGGTGGTAAAAGCATCACAAGGAAACCTTTCAGAAAAATGATTAAGAAATCGAACGCAGCGGATACCTTCCTCGAAAGTAGGAAACATGCAGGCATTGCAGGGATGTTGTTGATCCTGCTGCTGCTGTCTTGTCTGTTTTCGTTGGAAATTGGAGCCATGTCCATTCCGGTTTCTTTTCAGTGGCAATTACTAAAAGAATTCTTTTTGAGTTCCACAAAATCTCAGGCAGACCAAGTACTGAAAGAGGTACTGCTGCAGATACGCTTGCCCCGCGTGGGCATGTCGATGCTGATTGGAGCGGGCTTGTCGGTATGTGGGGTAGCATTACAATCCTTGTTTAGGAATCCTCTCGCCGATCCATCGTTTATAGGTATTTCTTCAGGAGCTTCCTTATTCGCAGCAGCTGGCATACTGCTCGCCGGGTGCTTGCCTTCAGGTAATTTCTTTTATGCCTGGTTGGAGCCATATAGCTTGTCGTTTATAGCTTTTGCAGGTGCTTTTATTTCAGGTAGTGCCGTGTATGCACTTTCTCAACAGAAAGGACAAATACAAACCTCCATGATTTTATTGGCTGGAATATCCATCAATGCCTTGGCTGGTTCCCTGACTGGCTTGCTGATCTTTTATGCCGACGATGAGCGATTGCGAAACATCACCTTTTGGATGTTGGGTAGTGTAGGAGGAGCCACCTGGCCCTCGCTGCTGGCTTTAACTCCCTTCGTCGTTCTTCCCTGCCTGTTATTGCCCATGAAAGCGACCGAACTTAACCTGTATGCCTTGGGAGAGGCCAATGCAAGAGCCAGTGGCGTGAATACACAGCGACTAAAAAAATCAGTATTACTGCTTACTACGGCCTGTATAGGAGCCTGTGTTTCTGTTTCGGGAATAATTGGATTTGTAGGCCTGGCAGTGCCGCACGTACTGCGCCATGTGCTTGGTTCCGATAATCGTTGGTTATTGCCTTGTTCGGTTGTGGCAGGGGCTGCATTACTGACCTTCGCCGATGCCTTGGCCCGCACCCTTGTGGTTCCTGCCGAATTGCCCATTGGAATCATCACGTCCTTACTTGGTACCCCAGTGCTTATTTGGATCTTATTGAAATTAAAAAAATCCTTTCAACCGATATGATCGAATGTCAATCAATTTCCTATCGAAAGGATAATAAATTTCTTATCCAGTCTGTTTCCTTTTCCATGCCACCGGGCTCCTTTACTGCTTTGTTAGGCCCTAATGGTGACGGTAAATCCACGGTATTGAAGTGTGCTTCCGGAGAATTGAATGGTTATACCGGCGAAATTTATATCCAAGGAATTCCCTTGCCACGATGGAATGTTTTGCCATTGGCACAAACAAGGGCCGTACTATCTCAACAAATACTTTCTGAAGTTCCTTATAGTGCAGTGCAAGTGGTGGAGATGGGACGATTTGCGTTTCGTCAATCGGATACCAAAGCTCAACGTCAATGGCATATTCAGAATGCCATGCAGCGTGCAGATGTATGGCGTCTGAAAAACAGAAACTATTCTTCCCTTTCGGGAGGGGAGCAACAAAGAGTCCAATTGGCGCGTGTATTGGCTCAATTGGGAGTGGCCGAAGAAGATCTTACGGGAAAAATATTATTCCTCGATGAGCCTGCTTCCAGCCTGGATCTTCATCAGCAATACCGAATGGTTCAAATGTTGAATGAACTGTGTCAACGTGGATTGTCGGTGCTGGCTATTTTACACGACATTAATCTGGCGATGCAATGTTCCGATTATTTGTTAGTACTGAAAGCTGGAAGCGTGAGGGCGCAAGGACCAACATCCCTCGTGGCATCTGCGGCATTGTGGGAGGAAGTATTTTCCATACCCGGCCAAGTAAGCTTTTCAAGTATAGAAGGAAAACCACATTTCGTTTTTTCAATGCAAACAAAATAAAATAATTAAACCTTAGATTTTATGGTTACCAATATGAATACAAAAACACCAAACACATTACGAGAACGTTGGGATCAGTTTAAACTGGAACATCCTTCTCTACGCATTCGTGAAGCTGCTCTGCAACTTCAAACCACCGAGGCTGAATTGCTGGCGACCCAAATGGGAAGCAACACCTGGCGACTTGAAGGAGACATCAAAGAAATGTTGGCACAGTTGCCTTCCCTGGGTTATGTAATGGCCTTAACACGCAACAACGAGGCCGTATTGGAGAGAAAAGGCATTTACGAACAGATATCGTTTTCCGGGAACAACGGTTTGGTATTAGGTCCGGATATTGATCTCCGTATGTTTTTAAATACCTGGAAATTTGTTTTCGCGGTGAAAGAAGGTGCCCGGCAAAGTATACAATTTTTTGATGAAACAGGAACTGCGGTCCATAAGGTTTTTTTGACAGAAAGAAGCAACGAATCCTACTTTTACCAATTCATTGACAGGTTTAAAGCACCCATACAAACGGAGCTACTGGAAATCTGCTCCGAAAAAATTCAACCAACACCCGAGCGTCCCGACAAAGAAATTGATGTGCCTGCATTTCAAAAAGAATGGAGAGCACTCCAGGATACTCATGATTTTTTTGGATTGCTGAAACGGTTTCAACTAAGCCGTACGCAGGCCTTGCGACTAGCCCCCGATGGATTTGCCCGATTGGTGCCTGCTACCTCGCTACGCACGGTACTACAAGGTGCGGTGGCTCAACAACTGGAAATCATGATTTTTGTTGGAAATCACGCATGTATTCAAATTCATACCGGCTCCATTTACCAGTTGAAAGAAACGGCACCCTGGTACAATATTTTAGATCCTGAATTAAATCTTCACCTACGTGAAGACGCACTTCACCAATGTTGGATAGTATGCAAGCCTACCCGCGACGGATTGGTGCATTCGTTGGAAGCGTACAACAAAGCCGGAGAAAATATTGCATTGATTTTTGGAAAAAGAAAACCAGGCAAACCGGAATTAGAAACGTGGAGTACCTTGCTAAATGGCATTTAAAAAAAACTAGTCCTGCCTTTTATAGGCAGGACTAGTTTTTGAATGGAGTAAAATGAACGTCTTTTCAAGAACAAATCTATTCAGACTACCAGCTACTAAAAATGAGAATTACTTTTATTGTTTAAAGATTCGGGTTGTTTGCGAACTGCCGTCCGACAGTACCATCCTTACCACGTAGATATCCGGTTTCCAGTCTGCAAGACTTATCTTTCCTTCGGACGTTTGCAATGGAATTTGTAAGAGTACACGCCCCAAAACATCTGAAACGGTTACTTGACCAATGCCTACATTATTCTTCCAATACAAATCGGAATTGACTATGGATGGATATAGAAGGATGCGTTGAGTCGATTGAGCATCGTCGGTACTTAATTCAAGGTCTGTGCAGTTGACATCAAATATTTTTTGTGGGAAAGTGGTTTTTCCCATATAACCACAATTTCCGCAATCAGAATTACGCACCACATAGAGCATGTTGGGAAACGATACACTGTTAAGAGCCACTGTATCCATCATAACCGATATTACAATATCGGAGCCGGAGCCAACGTAGGAAGTTTTGAGAAACGAGAATCTCTCTCCTGCACTCACCTGATGAAACGTGAATTGGTAGGTGCCGGTAGAGCAGACAGGAGCAGAAGAGGTGACTCTGCAAAAATTCCCTGGTACATATGGATTGGAAATTTTCAAGGTATCTCTGTCCAGCATATCGGTCCAGTTTATTTCATCGTCGTTGAGAGCCTGCACATGGATGTCGTACGAATTTTGAGCACACCAATTTTTATAAATGGTTTCAAAACCTTGGTCAAGCAATTCATTGGAAAGTATGGGAATGATAAGATCTACCTGATAGCTAGTAGAGCCGGCCTCAAATTCTTCAATCATTTCTGATTCAATAAATACTCGATATGATCTGCCAGATTCCAGATTGCTTAATTCCAGGTATTCAGGAGGGGGATCCATGAAAGGAACGCAATAACTGGGATGATCGATGGATAAGCTGATCTGTTGAGGCGTTTGGCCATTCGTAACAGAAAGAATTACCAGCCAAAAAAGAGAGTAGTAGAGATTTTTCATAAGTATGAAAATTGGTAAAAATTAGAAAAAAAACAAGTAAAACGGATCCTAAAGAGTTTCAAAAGGAAACAAAATCAAGGTGGATGTCTAAAAAACTTTCCCTGGAATGAAAAGTTCATGGGGGTATAATGCTTTTATTCTGTCATACTATCAAATGATAAGGAACTTATGAAACAAGCATTTACCTGCATATTCTTTTTTCTAATCGCACAGGGTACTATGGCGCAGCAACTTAGTCAAACAGTGCGAGGAACGGTAGTAGACAAAGATATTTCCACTCCGCTCATGGGCGTGAGGATGGTACTTCGCAACGCAACCCAAACTCTCGAAACGGTGAGTGATACCAATGGGATTTTTATTCTTCCTCAGGTTGCCATTGGCCGGCAGGAAATTCAATATTCTAAAGAAGGATATAAAAGCGGAACACTCAGCATTCAGGTCGAGTCGGGGAAAGAATCGGTACTCGAAATTTTTATGGAAGAAAATTTTAAAGTAATGAAAGAAGTGTCGGTGCTTGGAAAGCGCGATAAGAATCAGGCCCAGAATGCACTTATAACCAACAGCGTTCAGGTATTAAGAGCGGAAGACGTGAACCGTTTTGCCGGTTCGAGAAACGACCCTAGCCGCATGGCTTCTTCGTATGCTGGTGTGGGTGGAGCAGGAGATCAACGAAATGATATTATTGTTCGCGGAAATTCTCCTATAGGTGTTTTATGGCGTATGGAAGGAGTGGACATTTACAATCCGAACCATTTCACGTTTACTGGAAATTCAGGAGGTGCGTTCGCTGTCCTTAATAACAATTTATTAGCCAATTCAGATTTTCTAACCGGTGCTTTCCCTGCTGAGTACGGAAACCGCACGGCGGCTGTTTTTGATGTGAGACTTCGAAAGGGTAATAATAACAAGAGAGAAAATACTATTCAAATTGGCTTGAGTGGCTTGGAGTACCTTACGGAAGGGCCATTTACAAAAAAATCCAAGGCTTCCTATGTAGTGAGCTACCGGTTTTTTACGTTCGGGGCTTTGGAAAAATTGGGAGTTTCTATCGGAGCGAACGGCATACCTCAATACCACGATGTTAACTTTAAAATACATATTCCTACCAATAAAATGGGAACATTTACGGTGTGGGGAATCGGAGGGAAAAGTAAAATTGACCTCACTTATCCGCAGGCCGATACCATTATACGTCCTGTATCGGGCTACAGCTCCAGGTTTACTTCCGATATGGCAGCAGCAGGCATAAGCCATGAACATAGAGTTGGAATGAAAACCAAAGCAAAGCTGTCGTATTCTTTTTCAGGAGCGGCCATTAATTATCTGGAGAATGCCGATTATACCGATAAGTCATTGCTGGAAGTAGAAGATTTGCGCAATGCCGAAGGGCATCACCTTTTTCAATATGTAGTGACCCACAAATTCAATGCTCGACGCACTTTGAGAACTGGAATTACCGCCCGGCGTCTATTTTATAAAAATTATGAGCAATATTACAGTGAAGACGATAGTCTGTCGCATGTAGGTTGGGACAATCAGGGACATTCTTGGCTTACACAAGCGTATGTACATTGGAATGAAAAAATTTCGGAGAAAGTAGAGATGAACGCCGGATTATACAGTCAATATTTTGCATTGTCAAAGTCGAGTACGCTGGAACCTAGATTAGGAATCGTTTTTCAGGCCAACGACAAAACTACCTGGAGTCTTTCTTCGGGTATGCACAGTCAAACGTTGCCATTATTTATGTATCAATACAAAGTGTACGATGAGAAGAGTAAGCAATACCTGGCTCCTAATCAACGATTGGACTTGATGCGCAGCCTGCATGTGGTGGCTGGATACAAAAGAGCACTAACTTCCCAACTCCGATTAAAAGCTGAAGCCTATTACCAATATTTATATCGGGTTCCTGTA
This sequence comes from Cytophagaceae bacterium, assembly GCA_025454925.1. Lineage (GTDB taxonomy): Bacteria > Bacteroidota > Bacteroidia > Cytophagales > Cytophagaceae > JALONM01. Next base: position 10,769 of record JALONM010000017.1, on the reverse strand, counting down.
AGTGAAAATTCAGGTTCGCGGGAGCAAATTTATTCTGTCATCAATACGGGAGCTTCCTATACGGTTAGCCCTATTGATAGTTTGGTGAACAAGGGTCTGGGGAGAAATTACGGAGCAGAAGTTACGCTGGAACGGTTTTTTAATAAAGATTATTATTTCCTGTCTACAGTTTCAGTATTCCGTTCGGAATATCAGGGAAATGATCAGCAATGGCGTCGCACGGCCTTTGACCTGGGGCATGTGGTAAACGGCCTGGCTGGAAAAGAATTTCACCTGGACAAGGAAAACAGAAGAACCATTTCCTTGGATATTAAAATGACACATTCCGGAGGACGTCGAATTATTCCGGTGGATGTGGCTGCCTCAAAGGCAGCGGGAGAACAACGGTTGAGGTATAACGAAGCCTATGACCAGAAGGTGAAAGCGTATTTTAGAACCGACATTAAAATTTCGTATAACGTAAATCGGGCAAAGGCTTCTCATAACTTTTTTATTGCCGCGGATAATGTAAGCAATCGTCAGAATGTTTTAACAGAATTCTGGGATTCCGAAAAAGGAGAAGTACGGACGGAATATCAGCTTGGAATTTTCCCTTACCTGGGATATAAAGTTAATTTTTAAAAGAAATACAAATGGCAAGAATTAGCGACAGATTTTTAACCGAAGCGCACAATGGATAAAACTTATGGATCGTAGATCCAGGGCTGGTTTTGCGTGAGGGATAGAGTGTAAAGCCCATGGTGGCGCTACAGGCGCCGCCACCATGGCTTGCAGCGATAGCCCGGCCCGCAGTGATGTGGCGCTCCTAGCGCCACCACAAGGGACACGCCCAATATAAAGACTTGAGTTTGAATTCTAAATACTGGAAATGTAGTGGCTGAAGAATGAGCTGCAGTACAAAATGCTATCAACTTCTTGGATTTTGGGTTTAATGGTGATAAATAGGAACACGAAGTAAATGCGATTAACAGAGTTGGTTAAATAGAAGCGTGTTTATGGGTGGAATTTTTGAAACATGGAAATAAATTGAAGCCATATCGTTACTTATTTAGGTATTCATCTTTCAATTGTTATACGTTGATCTTAGATGAATCAAGGCGAATGTTGACCCTACATACATATGAAACAACTATTTTCTCTTCTAGCTGCTGTTTTTCTAATTGGTTGTTCTAATCCTAAAGAGGTTGCCGATGGACATGGAATACTTTCCAAGTTGTTGCCGGAATTGCAATCGAAAGATCAAATTTATACCGTAGATGCATCTGAAGAATCCATTCTGACAGACCCCAGCGGCAGTACTTTAATTATTCCTGCAAATACGTTTGAAGATGAGGAAGGAAATTTGATACGTGGAGACATTCAATTGAAATTTAATGTATTAGGAAATTCTTCGCAAATCTTACTCAATGGCTTTACCAGTGAATTGAACGATCAGGAGCAAATTGGTTTGGAAGAGGTGGTGCAAATTTCTGCCCAATACAAAAATCAAAATGTTCGATTGCGCAGCGGGAAATCACTTTCGTATTTCGGAACATCAAGTCAGACAATGGTCAATGGTGAGTTGGAAAATGGGAAATTTCGTTGGAAGAATAAAGTTGAATCTGAAAAGTATTTAACTACAGTGCCTCTTTCCGAATTATCTTTTGTTCCGGTTGGATTAGAATCTACTATAGAAAAGTACTTGCCATTTCTCGGATACGATAGCCTTACCACCGAACTTCGAGATAGCTTATATTATAGTTTGTCTGCTCGGTACTATCACACAGATTATGTTTCTGAGGGAAGTGATGATGTCATTTACTACCATCAAAGAAATTGTGGCGCCAATCCAGCCTTGATAAAGGCATTAAAAGATTCAAAGTTTGAAAATACCTTAGTGGCTACCAAAGAATTTGAAAGTAGGGTCCAGGCTATTCATAAAATGGGCCATGCAGAGATTTTGGAGGTATATTTAAAAAATCTTGATATGCCCTTATGGAAAATCGATTCTATGGCAGCGGTGTTAGCAAATTCATGCGAAAAGGAGGTGTTCAATTCCTTTGCTGCTCAGAAGTTAGGTAGAGTAGAAAAAAGAATTTCAGCCTCAAAGTACTATGAAACGATCAAACGGAAGAAAGCTAACTTGGAGAATCAAATCCGTTCTTTGGAGAATGCTTATCAAGTTTCTGTAAAGCGGGACGAAGAAAAGCTAAAGGCCCTTCAACAGGAATACGATCAGATGTTGATAGCACGAAGAGAGTATCGACTCGAAAAATTGGGTTGGTATGCTATTGGGACTTGTTATACCTCAGTCAAGATGAATTATACTGTCAAAAGGCAGGAAGCTTATGATCAAGTGTACTACTATTTGGTGCTTCCTGAAATTAAAAGTATTTGGGCTGCCCATAACGAAGAAGATCTACATAGAAATGATTTTTCATTTCAATATAAGTCTGGAATGTTGATTAGAGGAATAGTGATTGCCAAAAAGGCTGAGCAGTTGTATTTCGGATCCAAGGATTTTTATGGAAGTGATTCTATTCATCTTGATCTGGCGTTGAATCCCATCTCACAAGAGGATCTCAACAAAGAACTTTCATTTCAGCGAACCTACAAAGCTTTCAATAAAATTACTCAGGATATGAGCCTGCGCTCAAGCATAAAAAAGCAGAATGCTAAGGTTGAGGAAAATCACAGAATGGAAGGGATGATGCAAGAATTGAAATCCGTAGCATTTTATTGCCCATGTTGTTCCTCAGAAGCAAATGCGATTCGTGGCAAAGAATTGTTTGAAGGAAATTGTTTAGCGTGTCATAGAATTGGCAACGATTGGGTAGGCCCGGATTTAGCATTTGTGGGCAGAAGAATGAGTACAATAATGTTCTCCCGTTGGGTGAGGAATTCCCAACAATTAATTCGTACTGGTGATCCTTATGCTATGGCATTGTACGAAAAATATAATAACACCGAAATGACAGCATTTCCAGCATTTGAAGATTGCGAAATTGAAGCCATGTTCCAGTTTATAGAAAATCAAAGCCGCTTCCGATAGTTTACACTAAGGATTAGCAATGGTTCTTTCCTGCTGGGATTATCCTGCGAGAGATTTCTTGTTCTTAAATTGATTTAAAGAAAGAATGTTTGGGATTTTTTCTCCCAAACCTAGATCCAAGCTTTCTAATTGTGTAAATTGATGGTTCCTAAACATCACCATTATGATATCCATGGCTAGCAACAGGCGTGTTGTGCATGCGAATGATTTAGATCGAATTTTAAGTATTGCAAGAATTAAAGATTCCCTTTTAGTAAAGCTCACTAAGCTTTGGTGGTTGTTTGTTTTTGCTTTTTCACCTCTGGCTGTTGCAGATAATTTTAGTTTGCGTTTTGACGGTATCAACGACTATGTTGAGATTCCCAGGCTGGTAAATTTTAATGCCATAGGAACTGGGAATTTTACGATAGAAATGCGTGTAAAAGCAAGCTCCACCAATGCGGAATTGTATCCCATATTATTTTCTAACCGCACCAGTCATTCCTCTGGAGTTGTTATTTTTCTGCACACGGGGACGGAGCCATTTCAACGAGGCAAAATTTGGTTAAACATGGAAGGCTACAATTATCCATGCTCCAATTGTCCGGATTTAAGAGATAACAATTGTCATCACATCGCAGTAGTAAAAACCGAAACTTCTATCATTTTTTATGTGGATGGAGTGGAAGTCACCAATCGCCCTGTAGATGCTGGTGGTGATAATATTTTTTCTACCGGAAATATTCGTCTTGGACATGATGTAGCATATACGTTGGGCACCAATCATTTTAATGGAGAAATCGGAGAGGTAAGACTATGGAATGTGGCGAGAAGTGCCACCGAAATTGCAGCCTTACAAAACATCTTGGTTATACCTGCACCTTCCTCTTTGATAGGATATTGGAAGTGCTCAGAAGGAACAGGTCAGACAATAGCCAGCCAGCTGAGCGGAGGAAGTGCCGGAATCCTGGGGGATATTGTTTCGGGAGATGTTTCAGAACCTGCATGGCTCAGTTCCTGCACTGCCCTGGACGATCCGGTAAATAATGATGCTTACAGACGATCGATGGATGGCGTCGACGATTTTATTGAAATACCCGGAGCATCGAACTTTAATTCTATTGGCACCGGCGCATTTACAGTGGAAGCGAGGATAAAAGTAAGTGCTTCCAATACCCAGCTGTATCCAGCCTTATTTTCAAACCGGACCGATCATAACACAGGCATAATTTTGTTTGTGCACACTGGAACAGCTCCCTGGGAAAGCGGCAAGCTGTGGGCTAATATAGAAGGAATAAATTATCCTTGTTCCGATTGTCCAGACTTTAGAGATGATAAATGTCACCATGTAGCGCTTACTAATAACGGCACAAGTTTGAGGTTTTACGTAGATGGGGAATTGGTGACGTCGAGATCAGTGGTAACGCCTGGAAATTCCATTGCTTCCACGGGCGCTCTGCGAATCGGACATGACGCCGGGTATTCCATTGGCACCAATCATTTCAAAGGAGAAATAAGTGAGCTGCGACTTTGGAATGTAGAACGGACGGCACTCGAAATTTCTCAAAATCAATCCAACGCTATTACTTCACCACCAGCTTCCTTGCTTGGGTATTGGAAATTGAATGAGACCAATGGGCAGGTAGTATACAGCAGCCGGGATGGAGTACATGGACGATTAGGCACTTCCTATGCCCTTGATGCATCCGATCCTTCTTCGGTATCGATGGTGTGCAGTCCGGTGCTAAGCAATCAATACATTCAACTTCCCGTGATCCCTCCGCTGACCTGCCATTCCAAAGACATCAACCTGACGGCCTATTCCAGTGCGGGCAACAGACAAACGTATGTCTTGCTTTCCGGCGAAGCTACCTTACAAGATACAATGCTTACCGTGCAGGGAACATCGCCAATTACCCTGCGCATTTCAGCTCCGGCATCCTCTGGAATTCTCGCAGCCGACACTCTTTGGAAACTTGAGGTGCTGGAAGATGAAACGTGCCAGACGCAAGTGTATAATTTCGTCAGTGCCAATGGAGATGGTGAAAATGATTTCTTTGAAGTGAATTGTCCGCCTGGATATTCCATGGAGTTGAAAATATTTGATCGCTGGGGAACGTTGATTTTTGAAAATTCAGCATACGATAATTCCTGGAATGGAGGTAATAGAGTGGGTGGAAGTTACCGCTATCAGCTTATTCTAAAAGGTAAAAACGAGCAAGTACTTTCCGGAAACATTTACCTGGTGAAGTAGCTTGGCCGAGCTTGCAATGCCATCAACGGGAGGGAGAGGAATTGAACCACTCGTTTAGATCCATCTTCTTTTGCGGGCCGTCTCAATAGCGTCCTCCTTGTTCGAAACGTGGAGTTTGTCATAGATGTTTTTAATATGGTATTTGATGGTATCAACAGAAAGATTGAGTTGATTGGCGGCTGTTTTATAGCTGCCACCATTAGCAAGAATATTCAATACTTTATTCTCTTTGTCTGAAAGTGGAGAATCGTATTTCTTGCTGAATGATTTTAATACCATTCGGGCTATGTTGAAACTCATAGGTGCACCTCCCAGCAAGGCTTGATTCATAGCCTCAATTATTTCTTCCATGGAGGCATTTTTGGTAATATATCCGGAGGCACCTGCTTTCAAGGCATCAAATACCTGATCATTATCTTCAAAAACGGTAAGCATGAGTATGTCAATCTTAGGAAATAGATTGTTGATGCGCTGTGTGCATTCTATACCATTCATTTTTCCACTCAATTGAATATCCATAATGATGATATCCGGCATGAGTTGTTTAATAACAGAGCAAGTCTCTTCACCAGTATTAAATGTACCTACCACCTGGTATCGGCCTGTAGAGCTAATAGCAAATTGCAGAGAATTACTTAATTGTAAATTATCTTCTACGATGACTACTTTTTTCATGCCTCTTAATGGTGATGAGAAGGAATATACAATACAATGCTAGTCCCCTGGTGACTTTTGGATGATATCTGTAATTTTACCGAAAGCGCTTCTGCCCTTGCTTTCATATTTTTGATGCCATTAATGCGTGATAAAGAAGTTTCTTCAAACCCTTTACCATTATCCTCAATACAAATTAAGTACTCGGATTGTTTACGCTGCAAGGACAACGCAACGCTGGACGCCTCCGAATGTACCAATACATTTGTAAACGCTTCTTTTAATATCAGCATCAACTGGCTGCATTGGTATTGACTCAAAGTAATTTTTTCACTGGCTTCATCAATCGGTTCACTGATAAATTCAATGGCACTGAATTGGAATAGCTTTTCAGCAAATTCTTTTATATAGCTGTAAAGGTACATCAGATTATTCTGGTCAAGTTGTAAGGACCAGATAAAATCTTTCGTGCTATCATAAATTTCTTTACTGATTTTATTGATATGTTTAAGTTGCTTTTCAAATTCTTCTTCACTGTAATCATCTCGTACATACAACATCTGGGAAAGGGAAGAAATAGTAGCCAGTTTATTTCCCATCAGGTCATGAAAATCGCGCACTACCTGACTGCGTATGCCCATATTTTCCCTGGTTTTTTCATCTACGAGCGTTGTTAGCTCCTCCAGCCGCTCTTCGTTCATTTTCTTGATTTCTTTATTGGATTGAATCAAATGTTTTACAAAGAAGGTAAGCAATGCAATGTATAAAAGTTGCAGAGAGATAAATGTATTCATCTCATACAATCCATTTTCCGGACTGCCATGGTTGTTGTAATAAATGAAGATGACAGCGGCGATATTGGCAAAGCTTATCACCATGCCTGCGGCCACTCCATTAAATAGAAAACTTACTGTGGATGTGAATACCAACCAGAAAAGGTCTATGGAAAAGAGTCCTCCATGCGATAGTATGCCCAGTAAGTTCGTGGTGTAACCGCTCAAAATGAGAATGAAAGAAGCTGTTTTTTTCTTGCCTGTATATTTGATGAAAAATAACCCAAGCACCAATAACCCACATTCGCCAAAATAGTAGATATCAAATCCACCTTTAGAAAAGTAGATAGCGTAGAAGCTGTTATAGATGACTAAAAAAATAAATAGAACCATAGTGGATACAACCATGGCACTCACCGAAGGGAATACATAGGGGCCTTCTTTTTTTTCCCAGTCTGCTACGAAATAATTTTTAATGGAAATGAAAACTGCTAGCATGTTTCAAAGGTACAATAGATTCCACATACTCAATGATTTTTCAACCCTAATTTCTCCGTCGTGTCCTACGCTTCTGTTGAGAAAGGCCGGTTTACTTGAAATTCCTTACCTCATTGGTAACCACGCTCCACCCAAGCCTTTGGGAAGCTTTGAAGGGTTGAATGCCCACTTGTTTTCATAAGCATTCCAAAAGAACTCTCCAGAGTTCTTTTGGAATGCTAAAGCATAGTAGCAGTACTTTTACTTAGTAAAAGATTTGGAAACTACATTACTTTTGGTGCTGGCTCCTCCATTATCGAAAGCAATGGCATACACCGTATTGCCGGAAGTTTGAGTGGTGTTTGTGGATAGCTCATACGGCGCAATGCTATCGGTGCTCACCTTGGTTTCATTCAAGTAAAATTCTACTTTTATAATAGAACCATCGGCATCGCTGGCAGATGCCTCCGCGGATATGGTATAGAGGTTCCCTTTTGTATTTCGCATGGCAACTTCAATCACCGTAGGGTCAGTTAGTGAAACTTGCACTGTGGGAGCCTGATTACTGTTATTGGAAGCGGTTGCTACTACCTCTTCCTTTTTCTTACAAGAAAAGGTGTTTGCCAATAGGATGGCACTGAGTAAGATAAATAAACGTTTGTGTTTCATAGTTTGAAAATTATGAATGTAAAGGTAAATAGAATTCAAAGTTCCGTAGTTACCCAAAATGGGTAGGTGAAATAGATAATACTATAGGAATACCCGCACCAGAATATTTATAGTCTGGTATCTTGAATTGGCCGCACTTTAGTGTAAATGTACTTTTTAGCAAATATTAATAGGGTACGATATACGATGCTCTTCTGGAATATTCCACGTTTGAACATTCAGATCATTAGCTTTACATTTGTTATTCGTAATTTTTGAAAATGAATTAACTTGAATAGAAACTCGCAATTCTGGTTTCATTTTTTACGATATTGAAAAGATTACCATCATTGATTGAAGTAACCAAATGCAAATAGAATTTAAGAAGTATATATCAGATATTCGGTATTGAATTTTATTTTTCTGTTTAGCTAGACTTATTGGAATAACCAATCCTCCATTGGAAATTAGTCATAATTGGTGACAGACAACTGTTACCATGGTGGCTAGGAATTTTCTGGAGGTAGATAATTCCATTTTGTATCCCAGATTGGATATTGCCGGCGAAAAATCGGGAATTACCGGAATGGAATTTCCTTTCCTAAATTATTTAATTTATTTGTGCTCTTAAGTATTTGGATATCAGCATTGGAATGGCCGATTGATTAATCTGCTCGTTTCTAGTTTGGGTATCTATTTCTTTTATTTATTGGTTCAAAAATTTTTCGATAAACACACCGCCTTTTATTCTTCCATTTTATTAATCGTCTCAATTTGGTTTCAGTTTTCAAGAAAAATTATGCCGGATTCATTCTCGTGTTCGTTGGTTTTGGCAGCTATGTATTTTGGAATTCAATTTCTTCAAGGAAAAGGGAGAATGTATATTCAATTATTTTTATACTTTCTACTGGCAACAGTAGGTGTACTATCTAAGTTGCCTGCAGGCTATATGCTCGTTTTAATTGGCTTATTATTGTTCGATAAGGAAATTCCAATTTCACGCAAAGTACTTTTCATAAGCGTTTCATCAGTAGCGTTTTTGGGTGTGGCGGTATGGTATTTTTATTGGGTGCCATACCTGGTTGATACCTACGGTTTTTGGCATTTTTTCATGGGGAAAAGTATAGCACAAGGTACCCTTGAAATAATGGATAATTTGCCTCAAACGTTCAATAGATTTTACGAAACTGCCATGCACCTTTCGGGTTTTGCTTTATTTTTACTCGGCCTTTTTTGGGCAACCAAGAGACACAGGTACATTGTCTTATTAGTTGTCGGTTTGTCAGTACTCACTTTTCTATTTATAATCCTGAAAGCAGGATATACATTCCCGCATCATAGCTATTACGTCATACCGTTTGTGCCGGTAATGGCAATGACCGCCGGATATGGATTGACTCAGATTAAATATGCATGGCTTGTGTGGTTGCTTTTGTTTACCGTAATCATAGAAGGTATGATTAGTCAGGAATATGATTTTCGTGTAAAAGAAAGGGAAATGCGCGTGATGAACCTGGAAAGAGACTTAGATAAAATTTCAAAACGATCGGATTTAATACTTATGAATAGCGAAGGGTTCCCAACCCCGATGTATTTTGCTCATCGTAAAGGTTGGGTGGAGAGTTCTGAGAAAGTAAAAGATCCTACATTTGTAAAAAATCTCCAGCGTAAAGGTTTGAAATTTGTTGTCATCTTAAAGCGAAGTTTCGGGACAGAAATTTTCTTGGATAACTACTCCAAGGTGTTGGAAAACGAAGATTATTGCATCTACCAGTTATAAGATAAATACTTCAATTGCCAGAATGAATGGTTGGAAAATTGCAGAACATGCAAGTTGTAAGTTTTTCTGTTTTTTATGAATAATAATCTATTTTTGCATTTTAATTCAACTTTTTATTGCCATGAATCTGCTTTTGGAACGAATTTTAGATAAAGTAAAGAGGATATTTAAAATAAAATCTTATTCTCGAGAAGACTTTATTAATTCAATACCACACGGGGCAAGTGTACTAGAAATTGGTCCTTTTTTTAAACCTGTATGCAGGGGTGCAAACGTGAAGTATTTTGATATTCTGAATCAAGAAGAATTAAAAGAAAGAGCTATTGGAATAGGGTCGAAGGAATTAATTGAGGCTACTCCTTTTATACATTTTGTATCTCCAATAGGAGATTTGGGTGTAATTGATGAAAAATTTGATGTGATTATCAGTAGCCATGCCATCGAGCATCAGCTGGACTTAGTTAATCACCTCAAATCGGTTGGCAACTTATTAGAAAATGGTGGCGCCTATTATGTGTTAGTTCCAGATAAACGTTATTCATTTGATCATTTTATTGCTGTCTCCTCTATTGCTGAAGTATTGCATTATCATTTTGAAAAACGAAAAGCCCATTCTTTAAAAAGTGTTATTGAGCACCGGGCGCTCACCACACACGACAGCCCATTCAGGCATTGGAGAAACGATCATGGATCTATCCAAAATTTGAAGGACCGAATTAGAAATGCACTGAAGGAATATGAGAATGCTAATGGGAAAAATATAGATGTGCATGCCTGGTATTTTACTCCAGATTCTTTTGTGGAAATTATCCAACTATTAAATCAACTTGATTTCATTGAATTATCAGTAAAAGAAATTATTCCAACGAAATATGGCAGTGTAGAGTTTTTTGCTGTGCTAACGAAAAGTAAGTCAATTTAAGTGGTAACAATGTGTATTAAGCATAGCTCCAATCAAAGGCATATGAACAAAGTTGCGCGTCGTTTCAACGTGGTCTTCCATCAACAATGCTTTCGATAGAATTGTCAGGTCTACTAATGGGGATATTTTGGGAATTGACCAATATGGTTATTTGCTTAGAAAAATTGATAATGCCTACAATGAATCGGTTGTTGCAGGAGATGGTGTTTCACGCCTGCTAGATGGATTAGGAACAGGAGCTTCTTTTAAAA
>JALONM010000076.1 GCA_025454925.1 Cytophagaceae bacterium | reverse complement strand
AACCACTCCGGAAGACACACCGATCTCCGGTGACCTTACCGATGTGGGAGACAGCGATCCGGCCGATGGTACGGCACTCACGGCCAATACCACTCCGGTAAGGAATCCGAATCACGGTTCCATTGTAGTAAATGCTAACGGTACGTATACGTATACCCCGAATGCTAATTACAACGGACCCGACACGGTGGTGGTAAGCATTTGCGATGCCGGTATTCCATTGCCTGCTATTTGCATCAACGATACCATTTTCATTACCGTAACACCCATCAACGATCCTCCGGTGGTGACCGACACTTCCATTACCATTACGGAGGACACATCCGTAGTAACCATTTGTCGAACCATCCTAGATCCCGATCTTAATAGCAGCTTTACTTCAGTAAGTTTGTGCAGTCCGGTGAATGGAACATTAGGAACCACCAGTATTTCAGGAAATCAAATTTGTGTGCAGTATACGCCTTCTCTTCACGACAACGGAAGAGATACCATTTGTTTCAGAGTATGCGACAATGGTGTTCCGACGTTGTGCGATACATTCAGAGTAGCGATTAGTATTACCGCTAAAAATGACCCACCGGTCGTAGATCCGGAATTCTTAACCACACCAGAAAATGTACCGATAAGCGGTGATCTTACCGATGCAGGAGATTTTGATCCTGATACTACGGCCCTGGTCGTGAATACAGTGCCTTTAAAAGGTCCTAGCAACGGTAGCATTGTGATTAATGCAAACGGAAGTTTTACCTATACCCCTGCTACCAATTTTAATGGCAGAGATACGGTGGTGGTAGAGATTTGCGATTCAGGAAATCCATTACCTGTTATTTGCGTGCACGACACCATCTACGTGCGTGTTAATTCCGTTAATACCACGCCTATCGTTGCCAATGAAGTGATCAGCACTACGGAGGATACCCCCATTAGTAGCACGGCTATCACAGCGGCCGATACTGACCCGGATGGCACTGCCATGACAGCAACTACAGTTCCGGTAAGAGGACCATCGCATGGCGTATTTACCATTTCGTCTAATGGTAACTTTACCTATACTCCGGCCACTAATTACAATGGAAGAGATACCGTGGTGGTAGAACTGTGTGATGCTGGAATTCCGCTTCCTGCGATTTGTGTCAACGATACCATTTTCATTACGGTGACGCCCGTCAATGATCCACCGGTTGCTGTTCATGAATTCTTTACAATTGCGAAGGATATTACCATCACCGGAACCATTTTCAATCAAGATTATGATCCGGACGGAGATAGCATCCTCCTATCGCCTGCACTGGTAAAAACTCCTGCGCATGGAAGCTATACCATCAGCCCTGCGGGTGCGTTCAGCTATACACCATCCTTTGGATATGTAGGCAACGACACCCTCATTTTTGAGCTGTGCGACGATGGTTCTCCGGTATTGTGCACCAGAGATACGATGATCATTGTGGTATCTCCGGGTAGCTCGTATATTCCGGAAGGTTTCTCGCCCAACGGAGATGGCATCAATGATAACTTTGTAATTCTTTCGAATCCGGGTGACCGCGTAGCCATATGGGTATACAACCGATGGGGCAACCTGGTCTTTGAAGATAAGGAATACCTGAACGACTGGAATGGAAGCGCCAACAAGGGAATTGGTTCCAGTAATGCTGGCTTGCCCGATGGAACTTATTTCTGCATAGTAGATATTAATAACGGCGAGTTTAAAGAAGTACGATACATTACCATACATCGATAATTTTAGAACACAGAACTCATGAAAAAGAAAATCATACTTTCGATCGTCGGTGTTGTGTATTGTTTAGTTGCGCATGCACAGCAAGACGCCATGTTTTCTCAATACATGTTTAACATGCTTTCGGTGAATCCAGCGTATGCTGGAAGCCGCGATGTATTGAGTGCAACAGGTTTGTACAGGCGTCAGTGGTTGGGAATAAAAGGTGCTCCGTCCACCATGTCCGCGACCTTGGATATGCCTATTAAGAATGAGAAAATGGGTATTGGAATGATGGTAATAAACGACCGGATCGGAGTTACCAATACTACCAGTATATCTGGTGCCTATGCTTACAGGATTCGGGTTTCTAAATCGGGAATGCTGGCCTTCGGACTTAATGCCACCGCCCAGAATTTCAAGGCAAATTTTGATGAAATCGATTACGACCAATCCAATGGCATTGATCCGGTGTTTACTTCTGCCTTCTCCGCCTGGATGCCTAATTTCGGGGCAGGCTCCTATTATACTACCGACCGGTTTTATGTGGGACTATCGCTGCCGCATTTGCTAAACAATGATTTAAACAAAAGCATTTCGGGAGTATCTTCGAACGCACGTCAATACCGCCATGTGTTTTTCATGACAGGATATGTTTTCCGGATTGGGCCAACGACGATGTTGAAACCTTCTACCCTGGTAAAATATGTAAATGGATCGCCGATTGAATTTGACCTGAATGCCAATATTTGGTTACGAGACCGCATTGCGTTTGGCGCCTCCTATCGTTCGGCCGACGGATTAGTAGGTATGTTTGAATTCCAACTGAATGAGCAGCTTCGGTTTGGTTATGCCTATGATTTTCCTCTTACCCGATTATCCAAATTTACCAGTGGCTCCCACGAGCTGATGATCCGGTATGAACTAGGTTTTGATAAAGGTAAAATTTTATCGCCACGTTATTTTTAATATCAAAAAATGAAAACAAGTTGGACGATGGTAAGGATATTTTTTTCTTTCAGTATTTTTTTTCTGGCACCTCTTTTTCTTTCGGCACAGTCGGCGCTAATTTCGATGGGCGATAAAGAGTATTCGAAGTTGCGTTATTCCAACGCTATTCAATTGTATGAGGAGGCACTGCGCTATGACAGTTCTAATATGCAGGTAGGCAAAAAGCTGGCCATTTCATACCATAAAATTTTGGATAGCCGAAACGCTGAACGTGTCTTTAAGAAATTCATGCCTGAGCTGCAAAACGATACTGTGGCGGTGCTTGGCCTGGCCGAATCGCTGGCCGAAAATGGAAAATACGAAGAATCGGAGCAATGGTACAAACGATATGCTGGCTTGCATCAAAAAGATCCCAGAGGTAAAATGTATTCGGATGCGTATCAGAATTTAAATTCATTCTATAAAGACTCTTCTGAATTCAAAATTTACTTTCTGGATATCAATTCCAATCAATCTGATTTCTCGCCTTCCTTTTATAATAAAGGCATTGTCTTTCCATCTTCCAGACAAAAAGAGCATGGAGTCCGTCGCGTATTTAGCTGGAACAATACCCCCTTTCTGGAACTCTATTATTCGGACACTGCGAAAATAATGGAACGTTTGTTTCGCACTGATTACGGAAGGGATGATTACACCAAATCGCTCTACTCCCATTCGATGGCTGATCAGAAATTACATTCCGATGAAACCAAACTTTCGAGCAATGACTCCAGGACCATGGGCTATTATGGCCACTCCTTCATCAACGACAGTCTGAATCAAGCTTCCAATGCTCTTATTGTAACGCGCTTCAACAAAAAAATAAACACCAAATACCACGAGGGTCCCTTGTGTTTTACCCAACAGGAAGATACGGTATTCTTCACCCGTAACAACTTTTACAAGGGAAGATACCGCAAAAGCAACGATGGGGTGAACAAGCTAAAAATTTTCCAGGCAGTAAAATCGGGAGATACCTGGATCAATGAAGTTCAATTTCCTTACAATCATAAAGAATATTCCATCGGGCACCCAAGCTTTGACTATGCGACACGCCGATTGTATTTCTCTTCGGACATGCCTGGCGGATATGGAGGAACAGACCTGTATTACAGCGAGCTTCGTCATGGAAAATGGGAAGCACCCATAAACCTGGGAAATACCATTAACACTCCCGGCAATGAAATGTTTCCCTTTACGGATCAACACGGAAATTTATTCTTTGCCTCCAACGGACACGGAGGATTGGGTGGATTGGATATTTACAAAGCCACTGCCGGACGTGCTCCTGTTAACATGGGCTTCCCTGTTAATTCAAGAAAAGATGATTTTGGGTATATAGAAAACAGCCAGGGTAGTGTTGGCTATTTTAGTTCCAATCGGAAACATGGGGGCTACGACGACGACATATACATGTTTTTCAGACTTCCTTCTTCCCTGTTGTATTTGCATGCTTATGACAAATCTCCGGGTGATACGCTGGCAAATGCCAGGCTGGAAGTATTTGAATTGGGTGAGGATACGCTGGCGCTCAATACCAACCGGTATTCCAAGTACCAAACCTTTACCTTACGACCTGGGAAACGCTATTTATTGAAGGCTACGGGCAACGATACCACTACCAGTGCAGTGCTGGAAGTTACCGGCACTTCGAAATTGGAATGGCATGAAGCCTTGCCACTTTTGCCTAAACCCAAATCTGATTCTGCAGTGGCTGTCAATAAGGAAATTGAAAAAAACTGTTCTGAATTGCGATCGAAATATTCCATTGCCAATGTGTATTATGACTTGGATAAATTTGACTTACGAAATCAGGATGAAGGTAAACTGGTTCATCTATGTTCCTTGTTAAAAGCAAATCCTGACCTGGAAGTGCTGATCTCATCACATACCGATTCCAGGCAAAATTTCAATTACAATCAATTATTGTCTGAAAAGAGATCTCAGACTTGCGCAAAGTACCTCGAGAAATCAGGTATCCCTGCTCAACAAATTCAACTGCAATCGTTCAGCGAGTCTAAGCCTGTAAATGCCTGCCTGGACAATGTACCTTGCCTGGAGGCCATGCATCAGCTAAACAGACGATCTGAATTTGTGATTCTGAAAAACAAGGTTGATCTTTTGAAGGATTGCCGCGTTGCCTCCAAGCCTTTGCAAATACGAAATATTTATTTCGATTTGAATAAGGATAACATTACCGCCGAATCGGCTATGACATTGGATAGCCTGGTTGCTATTCTAAAAGAAAATCCGACTGTAAAATTAGCTATTTCATCCTATACCGACAGCAGGGCCAGTTCTTCTTACAACCAGGAGTTATCGAAACGAAGAATGCGCAACAGTGTTATGTACTTAACTGCTCACGGCATACCTCTTTCTCAAATTGCCTCCCAGCAATATTTTGGCGAGACCAGGCTGGTTAATGATTGTAACGACGAGCGTGATTGTTTGGAATCGCAGCATAAGAGCAACCGAAGAACTGAGTTTGTGATTGTTCAGGAATAAAAATTAATGGCTCCATAAAATTTCTTCGATGGAGAATTGACTACTATTTAGAAAGGCTACTGAAGGAATCTAACACAAAAAATATTTTCGAAGCCCATGATTTTCCATCGTGGGATTTCGTCCATGGATCTACGATCCATACGAATTCTCCATCGTGCACATAGCTTAGCCGGATAAGCCCGGGTTAAAAGGAAAGTGCCGTTCCATTGATAGGAAAAAAGAAAGGATAGTGTTTTCACACTATCCTTTCTTTTTTCCTATCACGTGTATTCCCACAGTGGCTAGGCTTATTTTTTGCCTGAAATCATTGCTTATGCAGCCTCGATTACCGGAGTAGATTTTATTTTCTTTTCTGTTTTTTCATTGGCTTTGGGCAGGCGTATGATGTGCAGAAGATCCAACACTTTCATAATTTGATACGTGGGGTCAATTTCGAACCAACGAAACGCGAAGTTAGGGCTGCTACCATGGGTATGGTGGTTGTTGTGAAAACCTTCACCCATCATGAATACGTCTACGGGCATCAGGTTTTTAGAAGTATCGTTTACCGGGAAGGTAACATACCCGTATTTGTGTGCAAACCAGTTGATGATAGCGCCATGTACAGGAGCCATCAGGAAATGAATAGGCAACAGGAGGAATAACCACCAATACGCGGGAGAAGGAACAAAGTAAATATAAAACAGGGAATATGCGGTACCCCAGGCAATGCGGGTTAGGTTATTAGAAGCGAAATCGTCGAACCATTTCCAATGTGGAACACCTTTGGTAAAGCGCTCTTCTACCTGCACGCGACGATCGCGGATATCGGAATAAATATTTTTGGTTTTCCACATCATATCGAATATCCCAGTGCTGTATTTGGGAGAATGCGGATCTTTTTCGGTGTCGGCAAAGGCATGGTGCATGCGGTGCATTACACCGTATCCATAAGCACTTAAATAATTGGAGCCTTGAAAAATAAAGGTGAGTACATACGTTACCCGCTCCCAGAAGACAGACATAGTAAATGCCTTGTGTGCCGCATAGCGGTGTAAAAAGAATGTTTGGAAGAACAGAGATCCATACCAATGGATCGCGAAGAAAATCAATATAGCCACCATATCAGCTTTGTTTGTTTTATCAAAGTTGATGGAAAAACCCTGCTATTCCGACCGATTCATGATGAGCAGCAGGATTATATCACCGAGTGGCAAAAAAACAGCGATGGATGGAATGGCTTATATTCATTTAGCGCTCCCTTCTACCGTTGCAAGAATTGTTGCAAGGTGTTGGAATACTGCTGAAAACCCCATTGAAGCGGCACATTGTCGTGAGCGGCTTCTTCGACTGGGTGCGCCTCTTTGTAGGTTCCCCGATATCGTTCGTACACCAATTTACCATGGGTAGTATAGCTTAAGAAATCATCCTGGGTGCCATGTATCCAACAGAAGGGTTGCTCAACGGACTGGATCAGGTCGGCGTTGTTGATGCGTAGATCGGTAAAAAAAGTAGCGGGCAGGGATAAGCCCGAACCATCTTGTACCATTTGAGCGGCAGAGGCGAAGGGCGCTTCGAGTATCAGCTTGGCCGGGCGGAGGCTGCGTACCTCGGCACTCAGCTTGGTGGCTGGAGCACTTCCCAGGCTAAACCCATACATGATTAACCGTTGGTCTTGCAAGCCTTGTCCTTTGAGCCATTGCAAAGCTGCGTCTACATCTTCGTAGAGTCCGTCTTCGGTAGGTTCTCCTTCAGACAGTCCGTAGCCCCGGTAATCAATCATCAATACTCCGTAGCGGTTTTTTCCTCCGGTATGTGCCAGTAGTTTTGCCCGTTGCCAATAAAAATCCATGTGGTCTTTATTGCCGTGGCAATACATGATAACCGTGTCGGTGGCAATGCCTGCGCGGCTACCGATGTATAGTGCATAAAGGGTGTTGCCGCCGGATTGCAGGGTAAATAAATGAAGTAATGAATCGGGAATGTGATAAGAAGCGTCGAGCACAAAATCGACAGGTCCATCGTAGGCATCGAGTTTGTATTCGCTGATTTTAACGGTATTGGGATTGAACAAATTATCATCCAGGCGCAAGCAGGAACTAGAAACGATGCTGAGGACGAAGAGGGCTAAGCCATGGAGCCAAACTGCCGTGCAAGGCTTGCGCAGAGGTTTGGAAACGAAGCCGGAAAGCAGCAGGGATAGCAGCGGTACCCCGCAGTGGCGTCGCCACGCCGCGCCACGAGGAGTACAAGCGTATAGCCCGGCCTGTGCCTTTGGCACAGGGCTGCCCTTGTATCGATTATTGATACTATGTTGTGACGGATGAAGCATGAGTTAAAATCGTTTGCTGAGGCCCATATAAATACCCAAAGCGCCGTGTGTGCCGAGTGGGGTTTTGTAATCGACGACCAGTTGTTGATTGGATCTTCCGGGCGCTATGACTTTGAATTCGGTGATCCACTCCCAGCGGCGCTTCATGTTGAACACATGACCCAGTTGTGGACTCAAGGTCCAGTGACGGGTTTGGCTTTGGCCGTGCACCCGTTGGCCGCTTAGTTCAAACCAGTTGTTGAGGCCGGCATACCAATAATGTTTTCTTTTTCCATAATTCCAGTACAGGTTGATGTCCAGTATGGGATATAATTTGCGGGCCTGGCGGTCGTGGTAAATGAGTTGCATGGAGGGCGTAAGGCTTATGCCGGGTTGCCAGCGGTTAGGCTTTAGCAAGCGGCGTGTGGCACCGGCTTCGATTTGAAAATTTTGATATAAGGCAGATGTAAGATTGAAGGCAGCAAACAGGGTGGTGGCACTGTCGAGTCCGTAACCGTAAGTTGCCGTAACAAAAGGAATGGGAATGGTGG
This sequence comes from Cytophagaceae bacterium, assembly GCA_025454925.1. Lineage (GTDB taxonomy): Bacteria > Bacteroidota > Bacteroidia > Cytophagales > Cytophagaceae > JALONM01. The sequence continues at coordinate 9,635 of JALONM010000076.1, read as the reverse complement.
CACCAGCAAAACCAATAAGCGGGCCACCCAGCGAAAGGTTGGCTGCATGTTCTCCTTTGTCGAGTGTTTGGACGAATCGTGCGGGTGAACAAGATATTATAAATGCCAGAAGCGGCCAGAAGAGCCATACAGGGCCCATGGATAAAGAATGTTGTTTAAATGTTTTCATTAGAATTAAATATCTCATTTACAGAAACAATGCTCTTGTTCTAAACGCTATTCAGGGCTCGTTTTCCTGTGCCGTAAAGGTAGAAAATCAGATCAATGTAGGCTTGTTTTATGGCGTTTTATGCGCTTATGTACATAATGCATAAAATATGCTTTATCTCATGAAAAATATATTTTTACTAACATTACTATTTATTTCGAATGTATACGTTTCGGCACAAGTTCAGTTTCCGAGTGGGACTCCAGGTGTCGGGGGAAGCTATAATTTGACTTACCCGCCGGAGCCTTGTGCGGATCCGGGAGGCTGCTTATTTGATTTATACAACCAGATTGGTGGGGGTGCCGTGGGAGCCATGACGAAAGGACCTAATTATCAGGGTCCCTTTCAAACACACAATTGGTGGAATTCGGCTTTATGGGATGCAGGAATGGCGCCTTGTATAGGAGATCTCAATGTTACCTTCTCCATGCATTCGGGTGTTATACGTCCATTTCCTGCTATGCACCTGGAGGCCACCGAGCAAGGCCAGGTAGTACGTCATCGCGAAAAAGCCTTGAACCAGGGTGGCCCCAATAATACAGGCAGTGGATTTGCCGATCAAGACATTATAGTTGGTCTGCTGAATAATGCTGCCAACAATTTTTATACCTGCTCTCGCACGGATGTGGATGATTATGGGGACATGCACGTACGCATGCGCCAGGATTTTGGCGGAGGAAATATTTTAAATACTACGGCCAGTTCGGGTTGTCCTTTTGTGTTTTTTGAAAATAGCGGCAGCGCGAATATGTCATTCTTTTTATGGTTTATGCGATGCACCGCTGTATCGTCGACAGGCAATGCCATTACCATTCACCGCAGTATCTCGTATGCCGATTTCAACCAGCGGCAATATGGATTGTTCTTTCCTCCGGGCACTACGATCTCTGCCAATAATGGCGCTACGTATGTCCCCTTTACATCGATCCCTCATAATGGCATGGCAGAATGGGGCGGAAACAACCGTTACTTCCGTTTGAATTTTCCTGCCGGTCAGAAATACTTTGTAGTTGCTGTATTGCCCGACACGTCGCGGGCTACCCTGGAGTTGTATGAGCAATATGCCTTTAATAAAATTACCGACAGCCGCTTTACGTATCAATACAACGAAGCCACTGCCACGGTGCGTGCCGACTTTGCCTGCACTACGACCAACGTACTTGGTGCTACCAATACGGGAACCCTGATGGCTCAATATTTACATCAGTACCGTCATAGTCCCCAGCATCCGGCCAATTTCACCGGGCGTGAATACATTACTGCACGCGGTATTATGCGCGTATGCCGGGGGAATACATTTTCGGTGGAAATGAAAAACTACGGTTTTCTTCCGGCACTCGGGTATGCCAATACAGCCAATAAAGCGCAACTGAGTACCTTCGTTCAAAACTATGCCTTTGGTCGCGGCTTTATTAATATTGCCTGCGGCACGCCTGTATACGGCTCGCTGGGCTCTATACACGAGGCCGCCCGCATTGCAGAGATTGCACACGCAGTAGGGAACTATCCGGCGCGAAATCGCTTGCTGGCCATTGTGCGCAATGGCTTGGACCAATGGCTTACCTCGCTCAATGGAGAATATGCCGGCATGTATCATTACGATCCAACCTTTAACTGGCTCACTCCATTTCCTTCGGCGTTTGATGCCGACCGCCTGCTGCAGGATTCTCACTTTCATCATGGCTATCTGGTATATGCGGCAGCTATTTATGCGCGCTTTGAATCGGTGCTAGGCAATGGAAACACCTGGGCAACTCAATGGGGGCCTATGATTAATTTGGTTATCCGGAACATCAATGATTATCAGCGCAACATGAATTCTCCCGGAGTGAATGCCCCCTGGTTTCCGTACCTGCGTTACTTCGACCCTTATGCGGGCCACAGTTGGGCTGGCCACGATGCTTCCAACCAAGAGTCTGTTTCGGAGTCCATTAACTTTGCGGCAGGTTGTGCCTTGTGGGGCGAAACTACCGGCAATACAGCCATTCGAGACATGGGTGTAATGATGTATGTGTTAGAAACGGAAGCGGCACGCCTTTACTGGTGGGACGGAGAACGACTCGGTATCAACCGGGGTGCTTTCGCTCCTAATTTCAACCATTATCATATCGCCATTTTAGGTTCTGACGGTGGAGCATACGCTACGTTTTTCGGTGCCGATCGCCATTACGTGCATGGTATTACGTATGTGCCCATTACAGGGTCGAGTTTGTGGATGGGCGTGGATTCGATGGGTGCTGCCAACCAGCAAGCCGACTTTCAAAGCATGGGGGGGCCTACCAATGGCTCTGCAGGATTCTGGTCTACGGTGATGCTGATGCAGCAAGCTACGTATGATGCCGCCAATGCCAAAACACGCTTCCTCAACGAAGCGGTGCCGGGCAATTGGGGCGGCAATGATTACCGTGCCGATGGTCTATATTGGATCAGCACCTTTGATAGTGTAGGCGTGGTGGATGCAACAGTACAGGCAGACATTACTTCCTTTGGGGTATTCCGAAAAGATAACTGCAAACATTATATGGTATACATGCCGCCTGGCAAAGGACCGCGCATGGTAAACTTCAGCGATGGCCGTTCGTTTATGGTACCTGCCGATACCATCATCACCTACAAAGTATGCAGTATACCTCTCCCCGTTCATTCGGTTTGGCTAGAAGGTGTGCGCAAAACCAATAGAAATATCCTGACGTTTCATGCAGCCAAGACTGGAGAACTTGAACGGTATACCTTGCAGGTAAGCCGCCACGGTAAAGGCTTTGAAGACTTGGGAACCTGGCAGGAGACAGAAGAACGAAATGGACATATTGTATTCCGTTGGACAGACGATATGGAGGGTACTGCCATCTACCGCGTTAAGATTGAAGGAGATGTAACCTTTTACTCCAACGCGGTGCGATTAAGTTCTGATGCGAATTCTATTGCTCTGTTTCCTAATCCTGCAGAAACGCAGGTCCTTTGTCAATATTCTGAAATACCTCTATCTGTTTCGGTAATGGATATTACTGGAAAAGAAGTGTACCGTTGCACGAATGTGCCGTCCCAGGAACTGAACATTTCCCTGGAATCGTTCAGCAAAGGCATGTACACCGTACAGGCACAATTCACCTCACGTGTATGGACATCCAAACTCGTGGTGCGCTAACCGATTAAAAATAATAGGATCGTAGTTATGTAAAGTGATAATAAATTTCATCGTTTTCCAGAACCGGCGCAGATAGTTCGGATACCTCGAAAAAATCTTGAAGAAAGGTATGAACTTGAGTGACGTCGTTGGAAAATGCTTCGGCTACTTCGTAATCGACATGAAGCATACCTGGGCTGAGTGACACTTCCAAGTGGTTGGAAAAACTATTCTCGATTCCGGTCTTTTCTAATTCAAACAAAAGATCGTAGTGAATGACAAGCGGCCATTTGCCATTTTCCTGAACACCGAATTCAATCCGGAAAATATCTGCAGGAATTTCTTTTTGATTCCAATGCAAACTGGCTTCAATATATCCGTCTTCGGGATTTAATGGAAAAGTCACATCGAGATGATCGAGTTGCTTTAAGGATCTTATTGGAAGCCTCATAAAAGCCAGGCTTAATGAAGGCTGTATCTGTTTTCCGTCCCAGTGTATTGGCTTTAAGGGTACTGTCATAGAAAAAAACAAAGCCGGAGCTAGTCCAATGGCCTGATTCTGAAAGAGGCTGGCCTGTAAGGTGGCAGCCTGGGCTTGTAACAGAGACGAGTCAAAAATCTTCATGCCTCAATATAAGCCCATTCCTTCATATTTCCATTTTTGACAATTCAGTCGATGCCTCCCAGCTATCAACCCGAACCCAAGGTACACGGCTAAATTTCGAACCACTACAATGCCATTATTAAGTATTTGAACTTCAGACTTTCTGTTGGGCGTGTCCCGCGTGGTGGCGTGGCGCCGTAGGCGCCGCGCCACCACGCCGCAAGGCTTTCCACTCTATCCCTCACGCAACACTGGTCATGCTTTATATGAAATTCTTCTAAGAAAAAACGACTCCTGCAATCAAGGACATCGGAAGCTACTGCTCAAAAAGATATTGAGGGGGCCTTGGCTTTCAGGGTCAGGATTACCTTTCATGGATCTGCGATCCTTGAACGATCTCCCTAATGCCCTTTGCTTCAATAGAGGGATGCCGGCTTGAGGCGCGCCATCAATGGCCGTAGATGCTTCGTTGTCAATAGGTTTGCGTTTGAGAAGCAGGGCATCCCCCTACAGGCTCCTTATTGTTATCCATCCTCCATTGCTGATCCAAGAAAAAAAAAGCTTTCGTTGGGAACTTTAACATATGAATACATGTTCATATATTTGAATAAATACTGGTAACAATGTCTGTTCTTGATCTTGTAGAAAATAAAGAAAAGCTGGAAAAAGCAGCGTATATTCTAAAAACGATAGCCCACCCTACCCGTTTGGCGGTGATCGCCTTACTTGAAAAAGGAAACAAATGGAGTGTAACGGAATTGTGTGAGGCCCTGGAATGCGAACAGTCCTTGCTTTCGCACCACCTTACCAATATGCGTGCAAAAGGCTTGTTAAAGGCTGAAAAAGAAGGGCAACAGGTGTTTTACAGTCTCCGTGAAAAGAACTTATTAAAAATTCTATCGTGTATTCAAAAATGTGATTGTAATTTCTAAACACATGTTTCTTTCGTGTAATTACATGAATAAATGATCATATTTTCATCTTATGAATGAACTACTAGGATATACATTATTGGCCTGCATGGGCATAGTGCTGGGATTGATCGGAGGAGGCGGATCGATGCTTGCATTGCCGGTATTGGTATACATTATGGAAATCCCTACGGTAACGGCTACTGCTTACTCACTTTTCTTGGTAGGTTCCACCGCTGCGGTGGGCGCGATTACTCAGAGTATAAAAAAACAAGTCGACTGGAAGGCCGCCATGATTTTCTCCATCCCTTCTATTCCGGCGGTGTACCTGATGCGCAAATGGATACTTCCCTCCCTACCCGAGCATTTGGGAAAATTACCATTATCGACGCTGCTAATGTTTTTGTTCGCTGCTCTCATGCTTGTATCGGGCATTATGATGATTACACGTCGTTGTGAATACTGCGATAAGCAATTGGAACGTAAACCCTTGCCTCGCGCGTCCTACGGTATTATTCTGCTGGAAGGGTTGCTGGTGGGATCCATTACTGGCTTGGTGGGTGCAGGAGGAGGATTTTTAGTAGTGCCAGCCCTGGTGATGTATGCCAATATACCAATGCGACTGGCGGTAGGAACTTCGCTTCTGATTATTGCTCTCAAATCCATGATCGGCTTTGTCGGCGATTGGCAAATGTTGCCCTCAGTGGATTGGAAACTTTTGCTGATGGCTGGCGCTGCGGCTTTCGCAGGCATGCTGCTGGGAGGAAGATGGAATGGAAAATTCAGAGAAAAAACACTAAAACAATATTTCGGATGGGGCATGATAAGCCTTTCACTGATCATATTGATGAAAGAAATAATGACTTTAATTTTAACAGGACTATGATACTGGAACAGATTTATACAGGATGTTTGGCTGAAGCAGCCTATTACATTGAATCGGAAGGAGAAGCCGTAGTGATTGATCCGCTTCGCGAACCTTGGCCTTATTTGCAGCGCGCACAGCGACGTGGCGCCACCATTCGATACATTTTTGAAACCCACTTTCATGCCGATTTCGTTTCGGGCCATCTGGAACTGGCATCCAAAACCGGAGCCACAATCGTGTTCGGCCCACACGCGGAAACTGATTTTGAAAGCTTAGTGGCCAAGGATGGACAAATTTTTGAAATCGGAAAAATAAAAATAAAAGTAATGCATACTCCTGGTCATACGATGGAATCGAGTTGCTTTCTTTTGTATGACGAAGAGGGTAAGGAACATGCTTTATTTTCAGGAGATACATTATTTATAAATGAAGTAGGAAGACCTGACCTGGCCGTTTCTTCAGCCATTAGTAAGGAATCGCTGGCCGGGATGTTGTACGATTCCCTGCGTCTGAAAATCATGCCACTACCGGATGAGGTCCTGGTATACCCAGGGCATGGAGCGGGTTCCGCCTGCGGCAAAAACATAGGAAAAGAAACGTTTGATACACTTGGCCATCAGAAAAAAATAAACTATGCCTTGCAAGACATGAGCAAAGAAGCATTCGTTGTGCAGGTACTGGCCGGTATGCCGCCTGCACCTGCCTACTTTGCCCAGAATGCCATGCTGAATAAAAAAGGATATCAATCGTTGGATTCCTTAATGGATAGTGGTTTGCGCGCATTAGAGGTAGAGGCTTTTGAATGGTTGGCTCAAGAAGAAGCCCAGGTAATTCTAGATACACGAACAGCCGATGAATTTGCTAAACTTCATATTCCCGGCTCCATCAATATAGGCCTGGATGGGCAATTTGCTCCATGGGCTGGGGCCTTGCTTCCGGATTTAAAAACTAAAATATTATTGGTGAGTGCGGAAGGCAAGGAAGAAGAATCGCTGCTTCGTCTGGCGCGCGTAGGCTATGATGCGTTGCTGGGAACTTTGAAAAATGGTATACAGTCCTGGCAAGAGGCGGGTAAGCCTTGTGCCAGCCTGGATCGTTTGCAGGCGAATCAGTTGCGTGAGCAAATAAAACAGGGAGTTGTTGTATTGGATGTCCGGAAAGAATCAGAATACCTGAACGGACACATGGAAGAAGCCTTGCATAAACCACTGGATCAAATTAATGAATGGAGTTCAGAACTTTCACCTGAAACTACCTACATACTTCATTGTGCGGGAGGTTACCGCTCTATGATCGCAGCATCAATATTACGATCGAGAGGGTTTGTTCATGTGCGTGATGTAATCGGTGGATTTACTGCCATTCAATCCGAATTAGGAATTTCATCTGCGTCTTCTTGTTCAATAAAATAAACTCAATAGCACTATGAAAAAATCTTTTCAGGAATTAATTCAATCTGAAACTCCCCTATTGGTTGATTTCTATGCCACCTGGTGCGGCCCTTGCAAAGCCATGGCCCCGGCATTGGAAGAAATTGCCAGTCGTTGGAATGAAAAGATAAAAGTGATAAAGATAGACATTGATAAAAACCCGGAAGCCGCACAGCAGTGGAAAATACAAGCTGTGCCAACTCTTATGTTGTTTCGACAGGGAAATGTACTGGCTCGGCAGGCAGGAGCCATGTCGCTCGGAGAAATGGAAAAATTATTATCACAGCATGTTTAGTCATGCGATCAAGTTACCATTGTATAACACGTAAACAATTTTATATATGAGCCTTTTAAAAAAATTATTTTCATTCGGACCTTCAGAAGAAGTGGTAAACGCTCTTAAAGAAGGCGCTGTAGTGGTGGATGTTCGCACGCCTGGTGAATTCAGTGGCGGGCACTTTCCTGGATCCAAAAACATTCCACTGAACACGCTCGGGGCTAAGATTGCCGAAATAAAAAGTTGGAAAAAACCTGTCATTGTGGTGTGCGCCTCGGGGATGCGCAGCGCGTCAGCAGCGTCTCAACTAAAAAACGAAAAGATTCAGGTTATTAATGGTGGCGGATGGAGTTCTTTACCCAAGGCCTAATTCCATGTTCTAAATTAATGATGTTTGACCGTTAAAAGATGTCCAAGAATTGGTAGCGCTGCTAACTCTTGGACATCTTGAATACTATTCGTTATACTCTTTTCTCGATTCATCGATCCAATAATCAAACATTCGATGCGAGACTCCCATCAACCAGCATTCATCATCAAAGAACCGTACTTCGTAATCATGGGCATCTTCAGTAATAGGTTTGTTAAGATTATAAGGAAGCACCATCGTATCTCCAAGAAATTGCATATACAAAATGGTATTGCTGATTACTTCACGTCCATTTGATTTAATATTATCATCAACAACCTCAACCGTTTCGGATTTACCTTGTGCATTTACTTTGGTAATTTTCTTTTTTGCCAAGCGTTTGGTGTCGTAAAGACTGGCCTTGTACATATCGTAAGAGGTAACACGAAAATCGAAACGCATAGCAGCCTCTGAGCGCTCTTCGTAAGTAGCTCCGCATAGGTTAAATACTTTTCGCAGGAAAAGTTCTTGCGTAAATGTATCGGTCGAAAACGAATTTTTTAAAACAAGCTTTTTATCAGGAAGGCCCGCACAATGTGTATTAAGTTTATTGCGGAATCGTTGAATGGTAGAAATTATTTGAGTGCGCTCAGGCTTTAATTGCTGCAAGCGAGCGGATAAACGATCGAACTCTTCGTTACTCATAGACCAACCAATGTTCGCATGTAGAAAAATATGAATATCTAAATCGTGAGCACCTAGTTCTTGGAGGTGAGTCATTATATAGCGGGAATATTTTTCCGCCATCTCCTGATTCACTAAGCCATATTTAAATTTCTCATAGGAGAAAACATCATGCTTAGGAAGTGGAATGATAGGATTTTCAAGTTCCGGATACGATGAAAGGGGGGCATTGGGACCGTACAAAAGTTCGCGGCAATCCAATCGAAGATTTACCGGAATGACTTCATTGTATAACAAAGAGGCCATTACCCGATAGCCTCCAGGAACGTTTAGCAATGAATCTACATCAAATCGGGGGCTTGAAATAAAAAATAAATATCCCAAGGTTTGAAATTCTTCGGATATATTTTCTCTTTCTTCAAAAAAACGTGGGTGCAAACGATCGATAAAAAACTGTCTTGCTTCCTGGTCTCTCAGCAATACCATACTTTCTTTATCATTTAAAAAGACTTCGCACAAAGAAGACCTGTTGCACCGAAACTCATGCTCCATCCAACCATCTTTTTCCTTTTGAAAAGCGTTACCACATGCGCTCAACAAACAAAGGAGACTTACTAATGCAAAATGCTTTAGATCATAATGAAAAAGGAGCAAGGATTGTTTCATAGGGATGTTGATTGAATGATTGATTGATTGATTGATTGATTGATTGAATGAATGAGTGTACCTATACGTTAGAATGTTCATTTGTTCTTCATGAATAAATACGTAAGTAAGATGTTGGATGTTTAATGCCTTATTGAATCAGGCACAAATGAATCAGGCACGCCATAGATTGATGGCTTTACATTAATAGGCTCATGAATATCAGGGGGATTGTTCTGAACCAAGGCTTTGGGGAGCGGCTACGTAATCAGAAAAACGGAATCTTTCTACAGCGCATCAGAATCCGTAAACCATGGTAAGTTCGTTGGAGCTAAAATTACCTATCTGGAATCCTCCGCGGATTAATTCATACCGATAGCCAAACTTCAACTTGGGAGACAAACCCACCAAGCCATAAATCCCTATCGTTGACGGGGAGGCATAACTCAAGCCCGCTGTTACTGTTTGGTTAAACTCCAATCCGGCATTCACCAAGTAATACAAAGGACGGCTTGGATAATACCTCAACATAACC
>JALONM010000075.1 GCA_025454925.1 Cytophagaceae bacterium | reverse complement strand
AAATTTTGCAATAGAATGGAGTCAATAACGTGACGCGAATTGGTACTGATCAGTATTTTATAACGCCTGTTCGCTTTCTTATGAAAAAAAGTTGATAGCACGGATGGCATTGTAGTAAGTGGCACAAAGCGCCTGCGCTGAATACACTTGATTCGTACCCCTTTCAGTTCAGGATAATGCATGAGTGCAAGTAGGACCATGCGGGCGCAATACGCTTGTTTGATAGAATCGAGGTTAAGGTCTTTTACTATTTCAGGAGTGTAGCAAGGTACGGGCATAGATTGCCCAACCATGGAATTCGAAATAGATGCAAGTGCCCCTGCCAATGCAACGTTTAAGAAAATAGAAGTCCTGATGAACGTATGTAAGTGCTGCAAGAACAATAATAAATCGCCTAAGAGTTGGAAGAAAAGTTACGCTATCAATCGATGCTGGCATGGCCAGCGTTTTAATTCAACTTTAAATTACTATTAATTTATGAGATTCTAAAGGTGATTGCAAAACATTCAAAAACATCCTACCCTGATTAGTAGGGGATCGTTGATTTTACTTGTTTTAGTAAATCTTCATAGATCATGCTGGTGCGTCGGCGCATGCGATAAACACTGGTGATGCTAGTGGTCATAAGATCCCCCTTTCTATGAATTTGCAATCCATTTTCAGGATCTTGATCACCGCCGAATTGATGGAATTGACGTATTCCATCCAGGGTATAGCTAGGATGTTCAAGCTGCCACTCTTCAAACCAGGCCAAACGCCTGCTTATAACTTCTGGAGAGTATAAAGTAGACGAAGCCCACAATCTGGGCTCGTGCCAGGGGAGTGGAATGTTAAACAAGGAATGTCCATCCCAACGTAGTTCCGTAATTTGTTCTTCTTCAATTAAGATCAAGGTAAAAGGTTCTATCCCTTTGAAATCGTAAGACAGCGCAAATTCTTGTGCATCCGGATAGTTGAATGCGTCCAGCAACACAAGTCCCCGGCTTTTGCGGTACGGGCCTTTGCGTTCGTGGGCAATATAGGCACCATTGAGCAAACAAGCGCTCAGATAAGGATTGGTGGCGATCCAAGTACCGCCAGCCTCAGGATCTCTCGGAAACAACACGTACTGATTGCCCACTTCATGGATGGAAGGTATTTCTGAAGGCCTGTTGCTTCGCTCGTCCCGGTTACTGGTGAGAATAAAATCGCCATTATCGAGTGGAAGAAAACTCACGGTGCACATAATCCAAATGTCGAACGGTGGAAGTGGCGATGCCAAAATTTTCAGGGAAAATAAAATTCTGGTTGATCACACGGATACCAATTTTTAATAATGCCATGTGGTGAACGGTATGTTCGATATTATACACCAACTCTCTTCCTATATTCGTCGTAACCTGTCCGCCGGCATTGCCTTGTGCATCGTAAGAAAAATGCAGAATCAGAGGAGTGTGAGCTGAAGTTTGTAATACCCATAGTTCAATTTGCATGAGACAATCAAGTGCAGACTCTGGGTCAGTTTCAAGCTCTGCATTGCGCTTGCGAAGATCATAGTTGATTTCGCCAGCCATAGAGCCAGAAATTAATTGCAAGTAAAATTCCAAAATATGACGAACATGCTGCCCAACCGATGAGCCGGAGAGCACTTCGAGTGGGAGCTGATACTCTGCTGGTTTTAATGAGCGGATGACTTCAGACAACTGCTTAACCAGGCGTTGTGTAGTATGTTGAATATGCATAATTATTTCGAAGCCAAGATACTGAAATTTATTTTAACCAAATCTGACAAAATCCAACTTGAACTGCCTATCCCAAAATCCAAGCGGTTTATTTCAAAATTACCCTCAAACAAAGTTGTATTCGTGTATTCGGTCGTGCGTACAACCACGGCAATGGGCTTGGATTTCCCTTTAATGGTAAGGATGCCTTGAACAGAATACTCTTTGCCTTGCGCACTAATACCGGTAGATTTAAAATCCAGGACAGGAAATTTAACCACATCAAAATAGTCTTCTTTTTTTAAATGATTATCGCGTGCATTTACACCTGTTTGTATGGAGGAAGAGGAGGCTTGTAATTCAATTTTGGAAAGACTGGCATTGCCGGCATTCCATTGAATGTTTCCATTCAGTCCTCCTATCTTGCCTTCTACATTAATTCCACTATTTTTAATCTTAAATGTCACGGTAGATTTATCTGGAATAGGCTTTAGCGATGCCTGAGCATAAGCGTTAAGACCCAATACCATCAAGAGTATAACCAATAAATTTACTTTGTTCATGGTACGCATTAGTTTAATTCTGATCTTCCAAATAAAGCACTGAATTGAAAGCAATATACCAGCACATATTTGTATTCTTGATAATCCAGATTATTATCGATGTCAATAGTAATATTGGAATCGGTAAATCCTCCCTCTAATTTTCGTACTTCTATGCTTTGGCTTCCTGAATAGGTCGTCGATTTGGACATATAGACATAAACATCCGGACCTGAAGTCATGGTAAAATTTTCGAGTCTTAGAAATATGTTTCCTGTGCTGTCTTTTACTACGGAAGACGAACCCGCAAGGCTATGCTGAAATCCGCTGAAATTTCCTTTTGCCAGTGTATTGCCCGCTGGCACAGAATCATCCACCATTTTGGCGGGCTCTTCTTCTTTCTTGCAAGAAGTAGCGGCTAGCAACATGCTTATAACAATCGTGAATAAAAGGTTCTTTTTCATAACGAAGCATATTTTAAATTAGTTCTATTGAATTTATTTACTTACTAATGGTGACCACGATATGCCAAGCATAAACATGCCGGACTTATATCGAAAACGATCGTTGGAAATTCGTCCCTGGTCGAACGATAATTTTTGTTTGGTTTGATATTCGCTAAAGTAAAATGTAAAACCTGTTTTCAGTGCTACTTTTGATGAGAGCCAATAGCGCAGGTAAAACTCTGAATTCAGACTTCCTATATCATTATCGCTGGTAAGGAGCAAATTTAGTACGGTCGGTTTGGCATCTACCACCGGTGGGCTATTGGCATCTAAAACCGAGGAAACGATTGTTCCGGTTTTGTTGCTGCCAAAGCTAAATCCTATTGCATCGATATTAAAACCGATTTCTGCACGCCCTGCTTTTCCTAAGCGATATTGCAGGTGAATGCTCGCGTTGATCGAGTTGGTTTGTGAACTTTTGGTGATGGCTAAGGTATCGATATTGTTTTCTATGGTTTCGCTGAAAATAGTACCAGGACCTTGAACAGTGCTGGTAAACTTGGAAGGAGCAGTGGTATACAGTTTATTGGCACCCAAAAAGCCGGTGTAGCGCACACCATAACCTATATTGAAACGTTGCTTCTTTTTTCCAATACCATGCAACCGCGACCAATCCAAAGCCACTGCAGCATCTTTATCGCCCACGCTCACACAGGCTCCAAAGATATGCGGAGAAGAATAGCCTTTTTCTTCTTGCGCTTGTACAAGAGTGGAAACAGAAATTAGTAATAGCAGCATCCAATAAGAAAACTGAAAATTTTTAATCCTGAATACGTGCGATTGATTATTGATTCTGAGCATATAGGTTTGGATAAAGTATGTTATACTATTTTATTGATTATTGGAATTTCCTTACGTCTGATAATAAGTACCAGCAATGACGCTAACAAAGCAGACACTGCGAGGGCGAATAAATGACCGCCATCACCACGTACATTTATGCCAAGTGTACAACAATGAAAATAGATGGCGCCACTCATGAGACCTAAGGTTAAGGTGCCTCCCATCCAAATGGTTGCAGGAACAAACAGGAGAATTGATGCTGCCAGTTCAAGTATTCCAATTCCTATGCGACCGGCAGGTTCCATATTCAATCGGGTAAAAATTTCAACCGATTCTTCGGCACCGCTGAATTTAAAGTATAAAGTCTGAACCATTATGAGGGCTGCCACTACCTGGCATATCCAGGAAATCAGTAATTGTCGGTAAGTGAGTTGAACATCGTAGCGCATCGTGTTATTAAATTGGGTTGTTGGGGATCCAATGAAAGTTAGGTTCTAGCCATTGCACATAAACATAATAGAGCAACATGTTGGCCGGTAATTGATATAGGTACGCGGTAAGGACTACCATTACTCCTTTGTAGGTAGTAAGCCAGATGCGCCCCTGAAAGAATTGTACATAGACCCATACATTATATCCCATGGTAGCCAGTGTATAAAGCGGAATAAGGAACGATTTATAGGCAGGCGAATATTCAATCAGGGGAGATAACCAAAGCAAAAAGAATAATTGGTGGGCTGTGATGAACGTATTAAGAATTAAATTTTCGGCCAGGTTAAATGAATACTCTTTAAAAAAGAGCCAGGAGAACAACGTGAATATAGGAATGGCTACGAGGTTTAGTATCGTAGCTTTGTCTTCGGCAAATTGGAAAAAGCCATCGAAAAAGCCGCTGTTCATTCTTACAAATTCAAGTGCGTAGAGCGGATTATCTGCGTGCGAGGAAGTAACTTCGTTATGAAAAAATTTATAACGCAGGGAAAACAATACTACGATGGCGCCCATCAAAAGGAGGTATTTGAAGGGTGGGTATAAGCTCAGGCGTTGTCCTTCTATTACCTTTCGTATGGCATGCCCAGGGCGTAAGCTCAATTCTTTGACGGTATATAGAAGTCCTTTTTTTTCAATATGAAATGCTGAAAGAAAAGCCTCTGACATTAAATTACGAAGCGTAAAGCGCCCGTGAATCGTTTTCTGACCGCATTCTGGGCAAAAATTTCCTTCGTAATGAGTTTCACAGTTCGGACAAATCATACTTCTCAAATCAATACCCAAAGTAAATCACTTTCACTCATAGTAAATGTCAGGCAGGCGACACTATCAGGTTGTAGCTATAATTTCAAGTTGGCTGTTGAATTCATTGCAAACCAACAGCCCACCTGGCCAGGATGCATTTACTTTTGGATTTATCAGCAAACTGGGGTACTTTTGCCTAACTCATAATTTTTAAAGGTATGGTAAAAGGATTTTTACATTTGCACACCACAGCGGTAGTATTGTTTTTGTTATTGTTTACTGTAAAAACAGTGCTCCTTCTTTTAGGTAAAACGGAAGCCCTTGAGAAGTTGCGTGCAAAGACCAAAATTTTGGACATGGTTTTTGGCACCTTGATGCTTGCCACAGGTATCGCATTGCTCCTGAACATACCTGAAATAAAGGCCTATCATTATGTAAAGATCGTGGTGGCTGCTGCCTCCATTCCAGTTGGAATCATTGCTTTCAAAAAAAGTAACAAAGCCATGGCTGTTGGTTTGCTGGTAGTTTTTATTTATGTATTTGGAGTTGCCGAAACAAAAAGTCTTACTTTTTCAAAGCCTAAGATTGAGATTCCTGCGATACAACCAGATAGCGTAAGTACTCCTGCCAGCATCCTGGATCAAAATTCAGCCAATGTGGCGGCCAATGGAGAAGTGATTTACAAAGCGGCCTGTACTGCTTGCCATGGTCTGGATGGAAAATTAGGTGTTGGCGATGCAAAAGATCTTACCGCTTCTACTCTCAGTCATGCTGAGAAAGTGGCCATCATTACCAAGGGAAAAGGCCTAATGAATTCATTCAAAGGACAACTCAGTGATGCCGAAATTGAAGCCGTTGCTACCTATGTAGACGGCATGAAGAAATAAATTCTATGAAGCCTAGCCCACAGGAAAATAAAACGAAGCCGCTGCGCGCAATCCTGGTTGCACTGGTAAATAAGAGACAAAGTATTGAAAAGGCCAACGAGTATCTCGACGAGTTGGCTTTTTTAATTTCTACTGCGGGTATTGAGTCGGTGGGTCGATACAGTCAACGACTTGAAAAGCCCGATCCACGCACGTTTATCGGCAAAGGAAAGCTGGAAGAAATAAAGGTGCAGGTAGAGGCGGAAGGAGTAGAGGTAGTTTGTTTTGATGATGATTTATCGCCTTCTCAATTAAAAAATCTGGAAAAAGAATTAAAGTGCAGAATCTACGACAGGTCGCTGTTAATCCTGGAGATTTTTTTGTTAAGGGCTAAAACCACCCAAGCACTTACTCAAGTAGAATTGGCTCGTTACCAATATCTATTGCCTCGCCTAACGCGCATGTGGACGCACTTAGAGCGTCAGCGTGGTGGTACTGGCACACGGGGCGGGGCTGGAGAAAAGGAAATCGAAACCGATAAACGGGTTATTCGAGATAAAATTACTCTTCTTAAAGAAAAATTAAAAACAATCGAAAAGCAGGCTGCCACCCGGCGTAAATCCAGGAACGACGTGGTGCGCGTTTCGCTCGTAGGATATACCAACGTGGGTAAATCCACGCTGATGAATTTGCTTTCCAAGTCGGATGTATTTGCAGAGAACAAGTTATTTGCCACCGTCGATTCCACCGTTAGAAAGGTGGTACTGGAGACTATTCCCTTCCTGCTCTCCGATACGGTAGGCTTTATTCGCAAGCTGCCTCATGCGTTGATTGAAAGTTTTAAATCGACCTTGGACGAAGTTCGTGAGGCCGATATTTTGGTACACGTGGTGGATGTTTCGCATCCTTCTTTTGAAGAACACATCGAGGTAGTCAATACCACCCTGGCCGAAATTGGTGCCGCAGACAAACCCACTCTTCTTGTTTTTAATAAGCTGGATCAATTCCTGACATCGGAAGAACGACCAAGCCTGGAAGACATTGGCCGTAATTACAAAATGAACGAAATAAGCCGTACCGTTTTTATTTCAGCCACCCAAAAAGAAAATATCGATGAATTGCGCTCTGCCTTGATGGATTTGGTAAAGATGAGGCATTATGAAATTTTCCCCAATTATTTACCTCAATAGCAAATAGACCCCAGGCAATCTTATAAAAAATATCCGACGCATGGTTTTAAAAAATGCCTCGGATATTAAATTAGAATGTTTTTGATCTTAATTTCTCAATAGAGGCGAAGCGCATGATTGAAAAATTAGGTTTAAGGTTTTTTGATCGTTATTTCAGAATCCGTTTCTCGGGTACTGTCGTATACAAATGAAAAATCGGAGTAGTAATCGTAGGTATTAGTTTTCTTGTTTTTGTTGCGACCCCAATAGCAAGGGGTATCATCACATCCCCACTCGAATGTTCCGCTTTTGAATTGGAAGTCACGTAAAGTATCTCGGATAATTCCATTTTCATGCTCCGTCTCCAACACTAAAAAGTAACTGTCCAGCAATTTTCCTTCTGCCGATGTTGGAAATTTAAATGATATTCTTGCGATATTATCGTAGGATGTTTCCTTTTCACTTTTTACCAACACCGAGTCATTGTTTCGGTAGCATTTAACTTCATAGTTTACATTGTAATTATTAAATCCTTCAAAGTTAATTTTTAACACGGGTTCGGTTATCGGGAAATAGCAATCTGAAGAGCTACCGCAACAAGCACTTAAAAATACTAAGGTTGTGATGGTGGAGATTGAAATTAATTTCAATGATAAAATTTTCATAAAGATTAAAAAGTTAAGTTGTGAAAATTGGAGATTGATTATGGGTGATAAATGTACATATCATTCCAGTTTTGAGTGCTATCGTTAAGCTCGCAATAGATGTTTGTATAAGAGATTCTCCTGGTTTTTTTCTTTTTCTTATTCGTTAGAATACAACCTCCTCCGCAGGTCTCTTCATAAGTAGAGGTGGTCAATTGTATATTATGAAGAGTATCGCTAGTAACAGAAGTTTCAATTACAATAAAGTAATGGTCGATAAATTTATCTTCGATGGATGCTGTGTAAGCAATATGCAATACGAGATCATTCGATTGATTTTGATCGATATTCATCACTTCCTCTTTAGCCAATGTGCTGTCGGTGATGCGAAATGATTTTATTGTGACAGGAATGACTTGGTTTCCGAAATTTTTAAAATGAAAAGTAAAAGGCGGAGTGTCCAAGGGAAGGGAACACTCCTCTTGAGTTTTAGTGCAACAACCAGAGAGGAACAATAGGCTGGAGAGAAGGATAAAAAGTTGTTTCACGGCGGATTTCTTTATAATGATTCTAAATTGGAGTTTTACTTTTGCAAATGCAAATTATTTAGATTAATTCTAAATAATTTTTTTTATCCCTTTTTTGGCATAGTATAAATTGATTCTCATCTTCGTGCCGTGCAAACTCAAGTCATATTCGAAGACGAAGCTTCTTACAGACAAGCCTTTAAGTTGCATTATGCTGCATTATGCCGTATGGTATACAGGATTTTGCGAGATAAAGACGTGTGTGAGGACATCGTTCAGGACTTGTTTGTGAGGGTTTGGGAAAAGAGAAATTCCATTTACCTACAAGGTTCTGTAAAGTCGTATTTGTACCGTTCGGCCATGAATGCGGCATTAAACCATGTACAAAGTAAAAAAGTTAAAACCCGTGCAGCCATAGACGATGTTTCCTTTGAGTTGCAAGGAGGTCACTTGCCGGACGAAATAAGTCAGGCCGATGATCTTCAAACAGCATTTCAGAAAGCATTGCAAGAGCTTCCCGAAGGTTGCAGGGAAATATTTATGCTAAGCCGGTACGAGCAATTGTCTTACAAAGAAATTGCAGAAACCTTGGAGATTTCGCCCAAAACAGTTGAAAATCAAATGGGAAAAGCCTTGCGGGTGCTGCGCGAAAAGTTGGGATCCTTTTTGCAAACCGCCATAGGATTGCTTTTTTTATTAAAATTATAAAAAATAAATAGGGGTAAAGAAGCCAATACTTGTCATACAACTGGATGAACAGAACACCAGACGATATAAACCGATGGTATGAACTAATTGCCAAAGACTTGGCAGGAGAACTTTCTTCTGCTGAAAAGTTGGAGTTGAATCAATGGCGTCAGGAAAAACCCGAGCATGAGTCGATGAATGCATCATTGCATGACTTGTGGAAAGTGCCTGAAGAAGCCGTTACGTTTGATGAGGATGCAGCCTGGATGAAGGTGAGACCTAAAGAACGCCCCATGTTTGGTATTGGGATGCGTTGGATCGGCATGGCAGCAGGCTTGCTATTACTCCTTGGTCTAGGATGGTGGCTGAAGCAATGGCAACTACCCGAGATGCAACGAATGGAAGGGGTTGCCGCTCACATTCCGCTCTGGTTGCCCGATAGCAGTCAGGTGTGGTTAGATAAAGGCGCGGTACTCGAATTTGAAAAAAACTTTGCACATGGACGTCATCTTCGTCTTTCGGGGAAGGCTTACTTTGAAGTTAAAAAGAATACCACGCAACCTGAGTTCTCCGTAAAAACACAGGATATTCAAGTACAAGTGCTGGGAACTGGATTTACTGTAAATACCCTCGATAGCGCTTGTACTTCGGTGGAAGTGGCACATGGAAAGGTGCGCGTACAAAGTGAAGAAAAGAAAGAAGTTTCTGTCATTTTGGAAAAAGGAGAAAAGGCAGAGTTTCGCGCCGGTCAATTAAAAAAATCAAAAATTGAAAGTGCCAATTTCAGGGCATGGCAAACGCAATCCTTGTTGTTTGAAGATCAGGATCTCGCGCATATACTACCCGAATTGGAATCGTATTTTCAGGTAAACATTGAAGTGGAGAGACCTGAATTATTGTCGTGCAGGTTTACAGCTCATTTCGAAAAACCAGCATTGGCAGAAACCTTGCAAATACTTTGTATTTCTACTGGCTTGCAATTTACTGAATCCAATGGAACGTTTATTCTGTCTGGTAAAGGCTGTTCATCCAACCCATAGCCTTGTGCCCGAGGGCACACAAAAACAGATATGCGTATGAAAAAGATTTTGATAGTGCTGCTTTGCATGACAAGCCTGGTATGGGCACAGCAACCTTTATTACAAACCAAAGTTAGTTTACACCAAAGGGATATTTCCATTCAGGATGCGCTAAAGGTGTTGCAACTGAAATATGGAATTCCATTTTCCTATTCCAGTTCGGTTATTCCGGCCAATAAAAAAATACAGGTATACCTCAAGCAGGTAACCTTGGAGGTTGCACTAAAAGTAATATTGTTAGATACCGAGATCGGTTTCGAACAAATTGGCTCACACATTGTATTACGCAGAATACAAATGCCAAAACCTACAGGTCGCTTAAGCACTAAGAATAAGCCGGTCTTGCCAGTTAAGATTCCTGATGAAGAATCGGATGAAACTCCGACTTTACTTTCTCCAGACTCAGGAAAATTAGGATCGGAAAAAATATTTGCCACCTTACCCAATCCGGAGATCAAGCTGATGTCCGTTCCGCAGGATTCAACCAGCGAACAAAAACTGGACTCTTTATTTGAAAGGGAAAAATCCAAGTTCAAGCAACGTTGGTCCGAAATGAAAGACAGTTTAAAAGCTCGTGGAAAGTGGACTACACGTCAATTAGATCTCATTTTCCAGGATATTCAGGAGGAGTTGCACCAGGATTATTTCAGATTGCGCGATAGTATTCGCAATCAACGCTCCGAGTTTTTATCAAGGCCAGGTAAAGATATGTTTCGCAAGCATACTCAGCTTGATAGTACAAGTAATGGATACGCCCATCGAAAGTTCCAGGGAAGTTTTGTGTATCCGATAGGTTCTAATGGAGCGGAATCTCCCTATTTCATCAACAGGATTTCGCTTAACCTATTGGCAGGTTATAACGGCGGTGTCGAAGGTTTAGAGCTTAGTGGTTTTGCCAATGTCATAAAAGCCCATGTGTTGGGTGTGCAACTGGCAGGGTTTACCAATGTGGTGGGTGGCGATGTGAGTGGATTCCAGGCTTCAGGATTTGCCAACATTAATGGTGCCCGGACTTCGGGAATTCAAAGTGCAGGATTTGCCAACATCAATAAAGGTACATGCAACGGTATTCAATATTCCGGTTTTATAAATGTGAATGGCAGCCATACCCGTGGAATACAGGCATCAGGATTTATGAACCTGGTAGGAGGAAATATGGACGGTATTCAACTTTCAGGATTTATGAATGTGAATGCGAAGCATATTACCGGTTTTCAAGGGGCAGGCTTTGCTAACATCGTTGGTGGACGGTTTCAAGGAACCCAGGTGAGTGGATTTCTAAATGTTTGCCGCAAATTAAGAGGTGTACAACTTGGAGTTATCAATATTACAGATTCTTTGGAACGTGGAGTGCCGATAGGTTTTTTAAGTTTTGTAAGAAATGGAAAACATTCGCTGGAACTATTTACCTCAGAAATGTTTCAGGCTAATATTGCTTTTAAAACCGGTGTAAAACGCTTTTACAATATTTTACACGCAGGCTACCAGGTAAAACCCAATGGCTACCGCTGGGCCTATAGTTATGGTGTAGGCACGGAGGTTGATATGGGGAAACATTGGTATACCGACATCGAAGGCTTGGTGATGCACATCAACGAAAATGAAGCATATACCAACGACCGACATGTGAATATTCGCCTGCAGACACTTGTAGGATTCAAGTTCAGCAAACACGTGGCATTGTTTGCGGGTCCGCACATAGATTATTTCGTTAGCGATAGAGGTCGCAGCGTGGTTAATGATTCGGCATTTTGGAAAATTAGCAGCGCCGGACGCAACCAGCAAGACATGATTCATTGGGGATTTACAGCGGGTTTGCGATTGTTTTAACCGGAAACCCAAGAAGTGCATAACCGTGGTTATGCTTCTAAATCTCCCACTACAGTCTTACTTTTATTTAGTATTCAAACTCATTCCTTTAGGTTGGGCGTGTCCCTATTGTGGGGGTGGCGCCTGTAGCGCCACCGCCACAGCGGGCCGGGCTATCGCTGCAAGCCATGGCGCCTATAGCGCCATGGCTTTACACTCTATCCCTCACGCAAAACCAGCCATGCTTAGATAGGAATTTCTCCATAGAAATTTTTTCCAAGGAGAAACGACTCATAAAATCAAAGGCTTCATAGGGAATCGAGCAGAAAAATTGTACAAAGGCCCTGATGATCTAGGTTGGCAATAAGGGCCATGGATCTAGGTTTCATGAGCTTTCTCCAGGCTTCGCTACTATGAAGGAACACCGGTTGAATCTCCCGGATAAAATGGGGCTGCTTGTTTTTACATCTTTGTTAAGCGGCCTGCGTGAGGGACAGAACGGAAAGCCCGCAGTGGCGCTGAAGGCGCCACGAGGACTTGCAGGGATGGCCCGACCCAAGTGGCGACTTAGGCGCCACGCAGGGACACGCCATCATTAAAGACTTGAATTAGAGGACTAAATTCTAATAAAAAAATTTCTGTTGAAAATCGATTACTTCAATCATGGACTTCAGAAGTGAAGTAATTTGTTGGTGAGCCAACAAATTTCGATGCTTCGGATTAGCGGCCATGGCTCTAGGATCCATGAAGTTGGCCAAAGAGCAACCACTTCTATTGAGAAAGATCGTATACCTAAAAATGAATTGTTTTGCAGCAGCATCGAAACAGAGCAAATGAAAAGCCCGGATACATTTCGGTATTGCTATCGAAACAGATCCGGGCTTAGATTCATGGAATGCGAAGCAGCCCTGTGTTATTTGGTAGTATTTATTTTGCTGCGGAGAGCATCTAATTTTTTAGAAAGCTTTTTAGATTTATCCTGTTGTTTACTGATAGCCTTTTCCGTTCCTGAAATTTTAGCGTTTAGCTTATCCAGATTTTTAATTTCTTTCTCCAATTCGCGGGCATCTTTTTCTGCAGCCTTGGCCTGCTTTTCCAAGCGCTTGGCCTCTTTAGAACTTTCGCCGCTCAATTGAGTATTGTTTACTTTGGCGGCAGATTGTTGTGCGGTTTTCTTTAATTCATTGACACGTGCTTCCGAAAGTTTTTGTTCAGATTTAAGGTTTCCGAGTGCAATTTCTTTTTGAGCGATATCCGCTTTAAGTCCTGTAATTTCCGAAGAAAGCTTGAGGCTGTCTGCCACTAGTTTCTCAAGTTCTGTGTTTACTGTTTGAGCCTGAAGCGCACTATTCAAAAAGAATACGAAAAGCGCAGGGAGGAAAAATAATGTTTTCATAGTC
The DNA here is from genome assembly GCA_025454925.1 of Cytophagaceae bacterium. GTDB lineage: Bacteria > Bacteroidota > Bacteroidia > Cytophagales > Cytophagaceae > JALONM01. The sequence goes on along the minus strand of JALONM010000075.1, from coordinate 4,948 downwards.
ATAACGTGTTTGTGCAAATATACAGTATTTGTCATCATAGAAGAGGGGTGCAGATGGATGTAAAACATCAAATTTCTTACATCGTATAATGCGGCCTACTGTTGGGTATGCATTAGTATAAATTGCTTAATAGCCAGGGTACTGATTTGAGCAGAAGGACCGCCCGGAAAATAATCGAAACCGTGTACGCCGTAGGGGATGTCTACCAGGTAATGAGGGACGCTATTTTTTTGAAAAGCAGCCAGGAGGCGTGTATTGTGATGAAAGGAAGTAAGCACGTCGTTTCGACCGCAGAGCAGGAGAGCCGGTGGATGAGCGTTGGCAACGAGAAGATTGGCCGATGCCGACTCGTATAATCCTGGAGCTTCGTTGGGAGTGGCGCCCATGTATTGCCGCTGTACCTGGCGCGAATCCATCACATACTTCCAGCATGGGAATTGATATCCCCAGGCCATATCGGCGGGGGCATAAAATGCAATCACTCCGCGCAAGTCCTTGTCTGGCGAACGGTAGGCCTCGGTCAATACAATTTGTCCGCCGGCGGATCTTCCAAGGTAAAAAAAACAATCAGAGAAAATTCCCAAGGAACGATGCTCTTGTTGCAAAAAGGCTTTTGCTTTGCGCAAATCTTCGAGTGGAGCAGGAAATGTATACGTTGGTGCCAGGCGATAAGAAATAGCTGCCACTGCAATTCCCTGAGAAGCCAATACAGAGTTTAATTCATGCAGTTGTCGCCGGTCGCCGCTGTCCCATCCTCCGCCATGCACCACCACTACGCAGGCTTGCTCCGATGGGGCATCATTGCGGTAAAAATCCAGGTACAGCCCATGCGCTTCATCGTAGCAATAGCTGCGTGGGGTAAGCGATGGTATTTTCAGCAGTGGAAATAATCCAGTGCCATGTTCGCGCACCGTTGCGCTTGCGCGCTTATAGGATTGTTGCAGATCACCAGGGATTTTTTTTAGGTACCACCAGGCAAATACGCTCGGGTAACTGTATGCCAACGAAAGCAGCATTAAGACAGGCCATACACTTTCATTTCTGTAATAGGCTAAGAAGGCTAAGGCGGCGCATAATACGCTCCACCACCACGAGCATTCTGTTACCAATACCGAAACTTTCCAGAGGGTGTACGTGGGGGCTTTTACAACGAGTAAAAGTGAGGCAAGGCCCAACAAGCAAGTGCATACCAGAAGCATGCGGCAAGATACGGAATTACTCCTTCTGGTAATAATTCCGTTCCTGAGAAAACCTCAGGAACGGAATTGTACTGTTGCAACTATCGGGAGGATACGCGCGGAAACCACTTTTTCTTACGGCCTATTTTGTAAACGAAAAAGGCAATTAGGAGTAAGGGCCAGCAACGAACCAATACAATCAGAATTTCTTTGAAGAACGAGAATCCATCGGTGAAGGCTTCTGCCAGCAGCATATACAGCGGACTATCAAACTGATCGGCGTCGGGTGTGTAATGAACGGTTTGGAATGTATGGTGCGGCTGCGATAAAACAACGTGTATGGAAGCATTGGCTTCTTCATCTTTCATTCTCAGGTTTTCGAGTTGTAAGTCTACCACATTGTTTATTGATTCATGCTCCGCAGAAAATGCCAGCACAGCGCCTTTCGTAGAGGTAGATTTTGCTTTACGAAGAGAACGCTGCAAGCGAAGCGTGTTGGTATTTTTTAATTCATTGCCTAAGTACGTAAGTCCCACATTTTCGGTGGAAGTTTCTGCAGCAATAATTCGAGTCGATACATGTTGGAGCAGCGAGAGTAGACTGTCGAAATGAGCTTTGGGCACGCGAATGTGCAACTCCTGCTGTTGCGATAAGTTGGATACCGTAATGGTGCTGTCATCGCTTCTCCTTTTCTCTACCAGCACTTGTTCTTCGTGCGTCCATTTCGACGACACAATGTCACTGTTCAACTGTCGGCAATACGCATGAAGTTGAGCAGATGATTTTTTTAAATTTTCAACTTCCAGGTGCAAGTGTGCTTTGCGAAGAAGAACTTTCGGAATGCTGTCGGTCGGTTGTTCATAGGAGGGTTGATAGGCCAGCGCTACCGAATCGGCGGTCAGGGCATGGTTTTCGTAAGAAGAACAAGAATTCAAAAGGCAAAGCAATACCAGGGCAGGGAATACCTGCAGCATAACAATTCTTTTCATGTGCGTAGAAACTAAGTGATAGAAAGTTTTCCGGAGTACATGTACTCCCTTGTTATTCGGCGCCGATTACAATAGTTGATTCCGTAACTAAGCTCAGGTAACCTTACAATTCTGAAAATAAATATTTTTAAAAATAGGGGATTGCAAACAATAAAATCAATTAGAGAAATTCTCGGCCATCTGCCATAACCAGTTTACCGATGGCAATTTTATATAAATCAATCGCATACCAAACCCATAGACCTCCCAAGGTGATGGTTTTAAGCCACCACCACTTATAGCCCATCAGATATCGGTCTACACCAAAAATTCCCAAGAAAAAAGATACAGCAATGGCAGTGCCGAGCGAAAGCGGTTTTTCGGGAGTGCGGTAAATAAATCTCAGCCAGGTATTCATTGCTCATACTATCAAGGCTTCGAAATTACAAGGTTTGTGGCACAGTTCCAAACGGATGTCGGTTGATCCAATGGAGTTTATTTCGGCAAGCTTGGGCGTGTCCCACGCAATGCGTGGGCCGGGCCATCACGGCAAGTCCTCGTGGCGCCTTCAGCGCCACTGCGGGCTTTTTGTTCTGCCCCTCACGCACTGAAAATATCTTTGCTGCGTGCGCTAGTTCATTCCTAAAACAAACCATTGTATTATCACCATTGCGTTGGTTGGCAATCATGATACAAGGCAATCAAGAACCACACGTAAGCCGCCACCTGAACCAAAGGTTGCATGTAAAGTAAGAGCCGACCTGGGGCTGAAGTAAAATCAAAATCTTGATTACCTTTGTAAAAATCACTTTGGCATGCAACACATTCCAGATTCCTTTTGGCAATTACAAGAACAAACACCGGGTTGGAACAAACAATTGTACAGCGAGAGTTTGCTGCTTCCCGCACCAACCAGTGTTCGGCTGAATAAATCGAAATGGAACAAAGCATTTCCCCCGGCGCAGGAAGTGCCCTGGTGCAATTGGGCCTTTACATTATCCGCACGCCCATTATTTGCCGCCGACCCCTGGTGGCATGCCGGAGCCTATTATGTGCAAGAAGCTAATTCTATGTTTGCGGGTTGGTTGGTATCCCAGTTGCAATTACCATCCAGTGCGGTAGTGCTCGATGTATGCGCTGCCCCAGGAGGCAAAACCACACATCTTGCCGATGTATTGCCACCCGATGCTTTGCTGGTAAGCAATGAAGTGATTCAAAGCCGGGTACAAATACTTACTGAAAATTGTTGCAAATGGGGGGGCGCTACCTTGGTGTCACATTCCGATCCGCAGCACCTCGGCGCCTTGCATGGCATGTTTGATCTTTTGTTAGTGGATGCACCTTGTTCAGGAGAAGGCTTGTTTCGCCGTGAACCGGAAAGTGTGCAGGAATGGTCCATAGATAATGTACAGTTATGCGTGGAACGTCAACAACGAATCCTGTCACAGGTATGGCCATCACTGAAAGAAGGAGGCTATTTACTTTATTCAACCTGCACCTTCAATACGAAGGAAGATGAAGAAAATATTGATTGGCTTCTTCAGAAAGGAGAAGCTGAATTGGTAGACATTCCTGTGCCTGCGGATTGGGGAATTGAAAAGACAGGAACCGGCACGTTTAAATTTTTTCCTTGGAAAACAAAAGGAGAAGGATTCTTTGCTTGTCTGATTCGAAAGACCTCTGAGCAAGCAAGCCTCTCTTACAAAGTTAAACAGCTACCCAAGCCTCGGCCAACCGATTTGTTGCATGAGTGGGTGCAAGGACCAGTGACCTTGCTGGATTGGAAAGAGCGAACCCTGGCAATTCCAGAATCACATTTGGTTCATTGGCATTTGTTGCAACAACATATACGCTTGGTTCGTGCAGGCATAGAGGTAGCTACCATCAAAGGCAAAGATCATATTCCATCGCCTGAACTGGCGCTTTCAAAGTATCTTAATAAAAATGCATTTGAATGCTATGCGGCCACAACTTCCGAAGCGATAGCGTTTCTAAAAAGGGAATTATCCGATATTCCACCAGAACGAGCCGGTTGGAAATTGTTGGAATATGAAGGTATTCCATTGGGATTTCTTAAAAAAATTGGGAACCGGATCAATAATTACTATCCTCCTGAATGGCGACTTCGCAAGGATTTTGAAAGAGAAGAAGGCTACTGGCATTCATGGAACTGAGGGAAGGCTTTGTTGGGCATTACGGAACTTTTCTCTTGTCGTGCTAATTCTTTTTCTAGTCGTTCTCTTTCTTTTTCCTGCTGCGCTAGTCCTTTCTCTTGCAGTACATTCTTCAATTCCAACTCACCAGTTTCTTTATCACGCTTCAATGCATAACTATTCCTTGATCAGGTTTTTGCGTTGCTTCTGTTCTATGATCTATTTCTCATGCCTGCTTAATTCTCAGAATAGGATTCTTTTTTCAACGATGAAGACTAGTTTATTCCAGCCATCGTTGTATTTCTGATTTAGGAATATTGAGTTGAGCGGCAATATCTTCTATCGGAACCCCTGAAGAAGAAAGATACGAGATGAAATTCCGAAGTATTTTCTCTTTTTCCTGATGAGCCTTCTCTTTTTCGAGTCGTTCCTTTTCTTTTTCCTGCTGCACCAGTTCTTTTTCTTGTCGTTCTCTTTCTTTCTCCTGCTGTGCTAATTCTTTTTCTTGTCTTTCTTTTTCTCTTTCCTCCAGTGCCAGTTCTTTCTCTTTTCGTTCTTTCTTCAATTCCAACTCAGCAGTTTCTTTATCACGCTTCAATGCTTCCCATTCTTCCTTGATCAGGTTTTCGCGTTGCATCTGTTCTATGAT
>JALONM010000074.1 GCA_025454925.1 Cytophagaceae bacterium | reverse complement strand
TTACTTCCCTCCCAAATAACCTTATCATTCTATGAAAGTGAATCCATTAAATCCGGTAGGAATCTTTGATAGTGGAATTGGTGGACTCACCGTGGCTCGAGCTGTTAGAGAGTTATTACCTCATGAAAACTTGATTTACTTTGGCGATACGGCCCATCTTCCTTATGGAGATAAATCTGCTGCTGCCATTCAATCGTATACTGTTAAAATTTGTGATCTTTTAATTAAGAACTCCTGCAAAGTAATTCTGATTGCCTGCAACTCGGCCTCTTCGGCGGCTTACCAACTCGCTAAAGAATATGCTGGTAGCAGGGCTAAGGTTATTAATGTTATTGATCCAGTAATCCAGTATTTGGGAGCTCACTATGCTCATCGTTCTATCGGACTTATTGGCACGAAAAGAACTGTAAAATCAAATGTTTACCAGAAAAAACTCGACAAACTAAATCTCGATATCAAATTAAAATCCTTGGCAACTCCGCTTCTGGCGCCTATGATTGAGGAAGGGTATTTTAATAATACCATCTCCGAACAGATTATTATTAATTACCTCTCTGATGCCTCTTTGCAGGAGATAGAATCGCTGGTGTTAGGATGCACCCATTATCCTCTTATTAAAAATCAAATTGAAAAGTACTACCAGGGAAGTGTCAAGGTAATTGACACTTCTTATATAGTTGCGGAGGCATTAAAGGATTTTTTAGCAAATGAGAATCTACTAAACAGTGAAGGAGGTAATATTCATAAGTTTTATGTTTCTGACTATACCCATTCCTTTGCTGAATCCACGAAAATATTTTTCCAGGAAGAAGTAAATTTGGAACATTATCCTTTGTGGGAATAATTCTTAAGGCTGACTTTTACTTGATAGAAAATTTAGCCTATTGGTTTTTCTTCCATGCTGCAAAATCTTTAGCAAAGTAGCTTAGTATGATTTTGGCCCCAGATCGTTTAATACAGGTGAGCATTTCATTTCTGACCTTAACTTCATCCAACCAACCGTTGGCGGCCGCAGCTTTGACCATAGCGTATTCGCCACTTACCTGATAGGCTGCAATAGGAATTTCAAAGTTGTCGTACAATAGTTTGATAACATCCAAATAGGCAAGGGCAGGCTTAACCATTAGGAAATCCGCACCTTCATCATAGTCCAGTTCAGCTTCTACCAGCGCTTCGGCTTGATTGGCTGGATCCATTTGGTAGGTTTTTTTATCGCCATTTTTGGGAGCAGAGTCTAATGCCTCCCTAAAAGGACCATAAAAGGCACTGGCATATTTAGCAGAGTAAGACATTATAGACGTTTCACTAAATCCGGCTTCTTCAAGCACCGAGCGAATTTCGCCAATTCTACCATCCATCATATCCGATGGTCCAAGAATATCAGCGCCCGCCTCTGCTTGGGCAAGTGACATTTTACAGAGCACATCAATGGTTTCGTCGTTGATTATTTTTCCATTTTTTACAATGCCATCATGTCCATCGGAGCTATAGGGATCCAGCGCTACATCCGTCATTAATACACATTCGGGAAAGTGTTTCTTAATTGTTCGGATTGCTTTCAGATAGATATTATTTTTATTATAGCTGATGGTGGCCATGCTGTCCTTGAAGGAATCTTCGAGGTGAGGGAATAAAGCAAAAGACTTTAGTCCCAGGTTCATACATGCTTCTATTTCATTCAAAAGAAGATCTTCTGAAAACCTGAAGATGCCAGGCATGGAAGCAATCGGATGTTGTATGGATTGTCCTGCGGTGAGGAACATGGGGAATATAAGATCCGATGCAGTTACTTCATGTTCGCGCACCAAATCTCTAATGACAGCAGACTTTCTGTTTCTTCTGGGGCGTCGTGGGAGTTCTAATTTCATAAAAAATCTTTCAGCTAATGGTGAAGTTAGCATTTAGCAGGCAGAATAAAAAAGAGATATCCCTCTGAATTTTTTTCGTGGATTTGCGATACTTGGAACATCCGTGGGGACATAGGAACAATCAATGGTTCAGAACCCTAAGGGGAACTCACGATCTGCTATCCATGAAGAATTGAAGTTAGCTTTTAACATAGAAGAGCGATTCCTGTTCCACTGGCTTTTCTCCGCATTAACGAGGCGCAGGATGGAGGAAGCTCATGGACCTTAGATCTATGGCCGGTAATCCCGACATAGAAAATGATAGGCATGGAAAGGAAGTGTATGCGTTCTATTCCTACTGAAGCCGATAGGTATTTGAGTCGTTTTTGAATAAAAGAAATTCTAAAGATAAATTCCTTTCCCCCCCAACACACCAACAAAGGCTTGCAGCGATAGCCCGGCCCAAGTGACGTGGCGCCTTAGGCGCCACCACGCGGGACACGCCCCAAATAAACATACGGTTGAATACAAAATCAAGGCAACCTATTGATTGGTGATTTAGCTGCATAACCAACCGTTATCAATATCCTGGATTCAGGAATAAAATGCTCTTCTTTCTTTATAAGGATAAGCAGTTATGCTTTCAATGGAACCAAGGCTCCTGCTTTGATCTCGTCTACGATAGCAGGATCGAGCAGTGTAGAAGTATCGCCTAAGTTGGAAATATCTCCTTCGGCTACTTTTCTTAATATTCTTCGCATTATTTTTCCGGAGCGAGTTTTAGGAAGTCCACTCACAATCTGGATTTTGTCCGGTTTTGCAATCGGACCAATAATCTTCGAAACAACGGAAGTGATTTCCTGGCGCAATGCTTCGGCACTTTTATCTGATTTTTCACAGATCACAAAGGCATAAATTCCTTGCCCTTTGATGTCGTGCGGATATCCTACCACAGCCGATTCTATAACCTGAGGGTGTTCGTTGATGGCATTTTCTACCTCTGCAGTGCCCATACGGTGCCCGGATACATTTATCACATCATCCACTCTACCAAGAATCCGGTAATAGCCCTCCTCATCCCGTTTGCAGCCATCTCCAGTAAAGTATAATCCTTTGTAGGTTGAAAAGTAAGTTTGAATGCAACGTTCATGATCTCCGTACGTGGTACGTATAATGGATGGCCATGGGAATTTGATACAGAGATTGCCTTCTACATTATTGCCTTTCAATTCATTTCCTTCTGCGTCCACTAATATTGGTTGTACTCCAGGTAAAGGCAGCGTAGCATAGCTCGGTTTTGTTTTGGTAATGCCTGCCAGGGGAGAGATTAAAATTCCTCCGGTTTCGGTTTGCCACCAAGTATCAACAATGGGGCAGCGTTTTTTGCCAACATGATCGTTATACCAATGCCAGGCTTCTTCGTTGATTGGTTCCCCTACGGAGCCTAGTACTTTAAGAGAATTTAGTTGGTATTTGGAAAACAATTCAGTTCCAAATCCCATCAACGAGCGTATGGCGGTAGGAGCGGTGTAAAAGTGAGTTACAGAATGTTTGTCTATGATTTCCCAGCATCTTCCGGCATCGGGGTAGGTGGGTACTCCTTCAAACATAACAGAGGTAGCGCCTTCCAACAATGGTCCATACACAATGTAGGAGTGACCGGTGATCCAGCCGATATCAGCGGTACACCAATGTATATCGCCCGCATCGTATTGAAAAACATTGAGGAATGAATAGTGAGCATATACCATGTATCCTGCGGTGCTGTGCAGCACGCCTTTCGGTTTTCCGGTAGAACCGGAAGTATATAAAATAAACAGAGGATGCTCTGCTTCCACCGGCACGGGTGCACAATTGGCGGAGGCTGCCGGTACCGTTTCGTGCCACCAGCAATCGCGACCTTCTTTCATTGCAATTTTTTCACCAGTGCGTTGCAATACCAGAACCGATTGTACTCCTGGGCACCTTAGCAGCGCTTCGTCGACAACCGCCTTCACTGCAATTTTTTTGTTGCCTCGAAAAGCACCGTCCGAAGTAAGCACTACCTTACAACCAGCGTCCTCTATGCGATCGGCCAACGAGCTGGCCGAAAACCCTGCAAAAACTACCGAGTGAATAGCACCAATGCGGGCACAAGCCAGCACACCAATGGCCAATTCGGGAACCATAGGCATATACAAACAAACACGATCTCCTTTTTGTACTCCTTTTTCCAGAAGCACATTGGCTACCTGACAGACTTTATTTAAAAGTTCCTGATACGTAATTTTTTGGGAAGCCTCACCCGGATCATTTCCTTCCCACAACAAGGCTACCTGGTTGGCTTTTTCGGGCAAGTGCCTGTCTAAACAGTTTTCAGTGATATTTAATTGTGCTCCGGAGAACCATTTCGAATCGCCTTTTTCAAAATTCCAATCCAATACGCGGTCCCATTTTTTCTGCCAAACAAACTGACTGGCTTTGTCTGCCCAGAATTCCTCTGGTTGGGCTACGCTGTAAGAATATTCTTTCTGATATTCTTCGAAAGTTCTGATTCGATTGGACATAGAAATACGAGTTGGGTTCAAGGGTTATACTTTCAAAAATATTTTTTTTCGATACATGAAATAAACAACAAGATAAATAATGCTGAGCCAGCATAATGCGAACAGCAATGAATTAATTTTTTCAGGAAGAAATCCCAGGCGTATAAATTCATAACCATATTGGCGCAGAGATCTTTGTGCCCATTCTAAATGGCTGCATACATCGACCAAAATTTCCGATACCATGTAGGCGGTGATGGCGTTTGATCCAAAGGCGAGTATCGGTGTAGTATAAAAACGATTTTGACGCCAGTCAAAATACCAATACACCATGCCTAATGCAATAAAAGCCAAACCTGCAGAATATATAGTATAGCTGCTGGTCCATAAACTTTTATTTATTGGGAAAGTCATGCCCCAGAGCCATCCAGCAGTTGCCAGGGAAATGCCACTCACAAAAATCGAAATTATTTTTTCCGAAGGAGAAAGTAATGTGTTTCCTAGCATTTCTCCTGCCTTCAGCCCCAGCAATCCGGTGGCTATGGCAGGAATGGTGGATAAAATGCCTTCCGGATCCCAGGTTTGGGAATATTCCCACATGTGTCCATGCAGCAATAGATCATCGACCCAGGCTGCCACATTTTTTCCTGGATCCAATTGTCCTATTTCGGATATCGAAGTTGGAATAAAGCACATAACGACCCAATACCCGAGCAATAAAATTGCTGTCAGCCCATTTCTCTGTTTACTATTTAAATGAAGAAAGGCTAATGATGAAAAGAAAAAAACGATCCCGATTCGTTGCAGTACTCCAGGGATTCGTAATGTTGATAAGTCAAAAGTTGGAAATAGATTGAGGAACAAACCTAAGGCTATCAGTAACAGAGAGCGTTTGATAATTTTTCCATATACCTTCGTTGGTTGCTGTTGATAGGACCGCAAGGAAAAAGAAACAGAAATGCCTACTATGAAAAGAAAGAATGGGAAGACTAAATCCGTAGGGGTGCAACCATGCCATTCGGCATGCAATAAAACAGCAAAGGTATTAGAATAATCCCCGGGATTGTTTACCAAAATCATGGCCATCACCGTGATTCCCCTCAATAAATCTACCGAAAGAATTCTTCCAGGTTTTTCCATTCCTTAATAACTTAATTCAGACGATGAATTGGATTACGCGTTTACCAAAAGTATTAAAAAGCGATCGCTAAGACAATGGAAATTTGAAAATAGTAATATAATGCTGTATTTTTCCAATAAACCATTGTCTCTTTATGCTTATTTATGAATAGATCGATTTGATTTGTTCGTTTCTTCCGGGCTTGTTTCGCTGCGACAGAACTGCTATTTGAAATGGAATTCGATTTCGAAGGGATTGCAGGCATCAAGATGTATGAGATTAAATAATTTAACCGAACTCATTGCAAGACATAAAGTAAATGAGTAACTAACCAGTACTAATTTTTAGTCAAACTAATTATGGAATTAGTAGGATGGTAGCATCCAAGATAAAGTTGTAAACCCAAAAATCTGATTATATCCTATGAATTTAGTTGGTGTGAAGAATCTCTCCTGGACGATGATTCTGCTCCTTTTTGTTACTGCTTGTAACAGCGGAAAATTAAAACTGGATAATAAAAATTTTGAAGAAGAAATTGATCTCCAGCAAAATTTAATTTTCAATTTTAACCAAGATCTGGTTGGTGATTCCTTATTAAATTCCTGGCTCGACACAGGCTATATAAAATTTACCCCTGAGGTTAAAGGACGCTTTCGTTGGTCATCCAACGATGAATTGGTATTTTCTCCATCCATTGGTTTCGCACCAAGCACAGAATACAAGCTGGAATTTACCGACCAACTCTTACTGCATGCTGTAAAGAAATATAGCATAGGAATTGAAGATCTTACCATTCATACTCCATGGTTGGCCATTGAAAACGGAAGCAGTTACTGGACGCTTAACGAGAATAATAAATCAGTTGTAGAACTTAGAACTCAACTGTTGTTCAATTCCAAAATCAATATTGCCCAACTGAAAAATTTAATTCAGATCGAAATAGACGGGAAACCACAAGCGGTTCAAATCAATGGAAGCGGTGTGAATACAGAAGTACAGGTAGTGGTGGTAGAAACTAGTCAAAAGTTCGATAACCAGAAATTGAAAATAACAATTAAGCCAGGCTTGAAATGCGAAGAAAGTGCTTATGTAACGAAAGAAGATTTAGTATACGAAACACAAGTGTCGGATAAATCTGATTTCAAAATCTTAGAGATGGTTTCGAGCTTTGACGATGATAAAGGATTGATAAATGTTTCTACCAATCAGGAATTGGCGGAACAAAATATTGAAGCTCTATTAACTATTAGCCCCAATGTATCAGTAGAAACAGAAAAGCATGGTTCTGGCTTTATTATCAAAGGTGATTTTAAAGAAGGGACTACGTATAAAGTTATTATCCAGAAGGCTCTTAAAGGTGTTTTCGGTGGAATGCTAAAAGAAAATTTTTCACAGGATGTTGTATTTGGGGTGCAGGAACCATACATCAGTTTTGTTTCCAAGAAGGGAGTTTATTTGTCTTCGAAAGGGGAGAAGAATGTTGGCTTAAAGCTGATCAACGTTCCCACGGTAAATGTTCAGATTCATAAGATTTATGAAAATAACATTATTCAATTTTTAAAAGGGAATAATAACTATTACTACGACGATTATTATGATGAATACAGCGATTACGGGTATAACAGTTCCTACAGGAATATGGATGAATTGGGAGATGAGATTTATAATAAGAAAGTATCTACCCGCGATTTACCAAAATCAGGGGGAATAAGTTTGTTGAAATTAAATTTTGATGATCCGAATGCATACAAAGGTTTGTATGTGGTAACTGTTAGTTCAGAAGAAAAGTCCTGGGTGAAAGCCACGAAAATTGTTTCCATCTCAGACATCGGACTTACCGTGCGAAGGTCATCAGATGAGGTGATGGTATTTGCCAATTCGGTACTTACAGCAGATCCCTTGTCCGGAGTAGAGGTGAGTTTAATCAGTCATAATAATCAGAACGTGTATAAACTTACCACAGATGATAAAGGAGTGGCCAAATTTACAGAGATGAGTAAAAAGGCGCCCAACTTTTCAGTCAAGATGATTACGACAATAAAAGATGGAGATTTCAACTACCTTCATTTTGATGAAAGCCGCGTAGAAAGCTCTCGCTATGATGTTGGCGGTGCTACAGAAAACAGTGCAGGCTATGATGCATTTTTCTATTCTGAAAGAGAAATTTACAGACCTGGAGATACCATGCACTATAATGTTATTTTCCGGAATCAGCAATGGGAGCCAGTGAAAGATGTGCCGGTGAAAGTCAAAATATTATTGCCGAACGGAAAAGAATTCTCTTCTCAAAAGGGCAAGCTCAACAACGAAGGAGCATTTAGCTCCCAAGTAGCATTCCCTGTAAATTCGGTAACCGGCAGCTATCAGGCGGAAGTCTATTCTGCCAACGACTTGCTGATGAGTGCAACTGCTATTAGTGTCGAAGAATTTATTCCAGATCGTATCAAAGTGCAGCTGGCCTTTGAAAAGGATGAAATAAAATTAAACCAGAACCTCGTTGCTACAGCCACCGCCACCAATTTATTCGGACCACCGGCTTCCAATAGAAACTATGAAATGGAAATGGTGCTGGAGAAATCGTATTTCAGTCCCGCAGATTTTGATTCATATTCGTTCGACATTACTACCGGTCCCACCAATTTTGAACGGGTTTTGAGAGAAGGCACCACCGATGAACAAGGGAAAGCCAAAGAAGTATTTACGTTTTCAGAGCAATACAAAAATTACGGATTGCTTGACGGCACAATCTACACCACTGTGTTCGACGAATCCGGGAGACCGGTGCATCAGGTCAAACGATTTGAAGTGAAAACACAGGAACAGTTTTTAGGTATAGGGTATTTTGACTATTACGTAGGATTACAAAGCCCGTTAAAGATTCCAATGGTGGCAGTCAACAAAGAAGGAAAAGCTTTGAACGGAAGTAATGCTAAAGTTCAGGTGATCCGGATTGAATGGCCTACCGTAATGGAAAAAACGTACAATGGTTATCGTTATGTTTCGCAGCGGAAAGAAATTTTGCTGGAGGATAAAGTGGTGGTGCTATCAGGTTCCAATACGCAGTATACATTTGTTCCCAGGGAGTCGGGTTCCTATGAAATTCGTTTATTCCTGCCGGGTGCTACCACCTATGTTTCCAGGAGTTTCTACGCCTATAGCTATGGCAGCACAAGCAATGCGGCCTTTGAGGTAGACACAGAAGGTAAAGTAGTCATTAAAAGCGATAAGGAAACTTATGCTCCCGGCGAGTCTGCCAAATTATTGTTCCAGGCACCATTTAATGGTAAACTATTGGTGACAGTAGAACGGAATAAAGTGTATGATTATTTCTTCCTGGATACAGATAAAAAAGTGGCAGAACTTAGTTTGCCTTTGAAAGACGAGTATCTGCCAAACGTCTATGTGTCGGCAACACTAATCAAGCCGAATTCCGATAATTCCATTCCTCTTACCGTAGGGCATGGTTATGCATCCCTGAAGGTCGAAGAGGCAAATCGGAAAATCGAGATGTCTATTCAAGCGCCTGAAAAATCAAGAAGTAAAGTCACACAGAAAATTTGCATCAAAGCAGGCAAAGACTCAGATGTGGAAGTTACCGTGGCTATTGTAGACGAAGGAATTCTTCAAATTAAAAATACAAAAACACCAGACCCTTACGGATTCTTCTATAGAAAAAAATCCTTACTCGTAGATGCTTACGATATTTATCCAAGACTCTTGCCCGAATTATCGGTTCGCAAGAACAGCTCTGTTGGTGGTGATGGTTACGACATGAACAAAAGAGCCAATCCACTGGCGAATAAACGTGTTAAATTAATTTCTTATTGGAGTGGTATTAAACGCACCAATTCCGATGGTGAAGTGTGCATCGATTTCAATGTTCCTCAGTTTTCAGGCGATTTACGAATCATGGCAGTAGCCTATCAGGCAAACAGTTTTGGTTCCGTTTCCAAAAACATGAAAGTAGCCGACCCATTGGTAGTAAGTACCTCCTTGCCCAGATTTTTAAGTCCGGGAGATTCTATTTTAGTACCCGTTACTTTGTCTAACACCACTGCCAAAGATGGAAATGCACAGGCCAGTCTTCAGGTGAGTGGTCCTTTGCGTGTAGTTGGATCCTCTACCATGAGTGCTAACGTAAAAGCAAATGCCGAAAACAGGATTGTCTTTACTGTAGTTGCCGACAAAGCCATTGGAGAAGCAAGCATCGTTACCAACGTGAAAGCCCTGGGTGAATCTTTTACTGAAAAGAATGACATCACCGTTCGTCCAGCTACTTCTTTGATTAAGCAAAGTAATTCCGGTATCATCAAAGCCAATACTGCTGCTTCTCTGGTAATCGGAACCAATCTGATTCCAGCTACTACAGATGCTACTTTACTCGTAAGTAAATCGCCCCTGGTACAATTCACCGATCAGCTCGATTATTTGCTTGGCTACCCGCATGGCTGTGTGGAGCAAACCACCTCAGCAGCATTTCCGCAACTTTATTTTACCGAAATGGTAAAATTACTAAAAGCAAAACGCAAGGATATGCAAGACCCTGCCCGCAATGTGCAGTTGGCCATCAATCGTTTATATTCCATGCAATTGAATAACGGCGGATTGAGCTATTGGCCCGGAGGATACGAAGAGAACTGGTGGGGAACTACCTACGCCGCACACTTCCTTACCGAAGCCAAAAAGGCAGGCTATGATGTAAATACCGATATTCTCAATAAAATTTACAGCTACCTCTCCGGAAGAGTGAAAAACAAGCGTACATACGATTATTACGTGTGGGAAGGCAATGCGTATCAGGTAAAACAAATTCCTGCCAAAGAAATTTTCTACAGCTTGTATGTGTTGGCCATGGCGGGCCGTCAGGACCTCTCGGTAATGAATTATTATAAAAACAACAAAGGAAGTTTAGCCATGGATTCTAAGTACATGCTGGCCTGTACCTATCTGTTATTGGGCGACCAGGGAAGTTTCAGAAGTCTGTTGCCTTCTGGCTTTACCGAAAAATCGCAAAGCAGCATGGGTGGCTCATTCTATTCATACCACCGCGATTTAGCCATTTCCCTGAACAGCTTGTTGGATGCGGATCCTTCCAATCCTCAAATTCCGGTATTGGCCAAACATCTTTCCGAAGGAATGAAGAAAACGCGTTATTACAATACCCAGGAAGCCGCATTCACCTATGTGGCCCTAGGTAAATTGGCAAAACGCGCCAATGCGTCCAACATCAAGGCAACTGTTAAAAGTGCCGGTAAAACCATCGGAACCTACAACGACGGCACCTTGCAAATCACCAAAGATCTTACCGGAAATGCCGTTGAAATATCAACAACAGGCAGCGGAGAACTTTATTATTTCTGGCAAGCCAATGGACTTAGTGCCGATGGAAAAGTTCAGGAAGAAGACAGCTACATCCGCATCCGACGCACCATTTACGATCGCAATGGTGCTCCGGTCAATAAAAATGCCATCGAACAAAATGACCTTTTGGTGATCGGATTGGAATTGGTTTCTACTGATAATTCGTATGTAGAGAATGTAGTAATTACCGATATGCTCCCTGCCGGATTTGAAATTGAAAACCCAAGACTTTCCAATACCAGCGACATCGATTGGTTGAGAAATCAAGGCTATCCGGAACATTTTGATGTACGCGACGACCGCATTCATTTCTTTACTTCCTGCAATAGCGAATCCAAAACATATTATTACCAGGTACGCGCAGTTACAAAAGGAACTTTTATTCAAGGCCCTGCATCTTCCGATGCCATGTATAACGGAGAATATCATTCCTATAACGGAGCAGGCAAAATTACCGTAAAATAACTGTGTAGGCGGAGGCATCACTTCGCCTACCTTTTTAATAAAATGCCTATGGCCAATGTTCTTGTGTTTGGCGCCGGTCGTTCTGCCGGAAGTCTATTGTTGGAATTATCTGCATATTGCAGAAAGCACGGACATGTACTGGTCGTATGCGATGCGCATATTCCATCATGGCTAGAAGAAAATGGTATTCAACATCAGATTTTTTTGCTGGATCATGAATCCTCACGAAAAAAATGGATCGAATGGTCGGATATCGTGCTATCCTTAATGCCTCCGGCCTTACATCTTTCCATCATTCACGATTGTATTCAATTCCGAAAACATTTCATCAACGCCTCCTACCTTAGTCCGGAAATAGAAGCACTAAGGCCGCAGATAGAAGCCACCGGAAAATTATTCCTTACCGAATGCGGCCTAGATCCTGGTATTGATCACATGTCTGCGTTGGCAGTAACCAAATCGATTAAAGAAAAGCAAGGCGTTATACAATCCTTTACCTCCTTTACCGGCGGATTGATTGCACCTGAATCCGATACAAATCCCTGGCATTACAAAATCAGTTGGAACCCCAGAAATGTAGTATTGGCAGGCCAGGGAACCGCTCGTTTCAAACAGGAGGGAAGCCCGCGCTTACTTCCCTATCATCAATTATTTAGCAGAACATTTTCCATGGAAGTTCCTGGCTTGGGGACTATGGAAGGATACCCTAACCGCGATTCCGTGTCCTACATGCCCTTGTATGGAATGGAAGAGGTAAGTACGTTTATCCGAGGTACCTTGCGCTATCCCGGGTATTGCGCAGGCTGGAATGCCTTGCTGCAACTGGGCCTTACCGATGATCAGGTACTCATTCCGGAAGGTATTAAAACCTGGTCCGAATTATTGCACGCACTTTTGCCACATATTCCGGGAGCCACAGTATCACAGCGTTTATCCGCGTTTTTGTCTAAACATTGTTCGTCAGATCCAACATTGCTGGAAAAATTGCATTGGCTTGACCTCACCTCCGATAGGCCTTTGCCGCCCGGATCCATCACTCCGGCGATGGCCTTGCAAGCGTTGCTCGAAGACAAATGGAAACTCAGTTCTCAGGACCGCGATTTAATTGCCATGCAGCACGAGTGGATCGTGCAGTTTTCGGATGGACGCAAAAAAATTAAATCCACCTTACTCGTCAAAGGAAAAAATCAGCACCAAACCGCTATGGCACAAACCGTGGGCTTACCCATGTTTATAGCGGCGCGCCTCCTCGCAGAAGGTCAATTGAGCTTAACAGGGTTACATCGCCCTTTGCATTCCCTGTTGTTCGAACCCATCCTCAAGGCACTGGAATCCTACGGTATACATTTTTCCGAATCCGAAGAAGAGGTATAGTTCCGGGTTCAATGGAAAAAACTCCTTGGGCGTGTCCCGCGCGGCCTGTCGGCCGCACTGGGTCGGGCTATACGCTGTCGCCTTCGGCGCCACGCTGCTATCCCTCACGCACCGGCGCTACGCGCCGACTTTCCTTTTCTAAATAATTACAAATCCGTGTATCGTCAGTCAACGATTACAATCAATGACTTCATGAGTTTTCTAGTCCAACGATATTTTTTGAGCAATTAGATTTCTACAGATGCCACATTCTCAAAACTAATTTGATCCTGGGCATCCAGCGTGATTAATATCACCGAATCCTTTTTTACTTTCCCGGATAAAATGTCCTTGGAAAGTTCATTCAGGATAAGCCGTTGCATGACGCGCTTTAAAGGGCGTGCGCCAAATTGTGGCTCGTATCCCAGCGTTCCCAGTTTATCCAGCACTTCGTTCGTAGCCTCAATCTTGATTCCGTTTTCATTCATCCGTTTCTGAATAATCTTGAATTGAATATCCACGATTTTTCTTAACTCATTTTTTCCTAAAGGTCTGAACATAATAAGTTCGTCGATACGATTCAGGAATTCCGGACGGATAGTGGCTTTCAAAAGTTCCAGTACTTGTTTCTTGGCTTTTTCAGCATATTCAAACTCAAACTGTTCGCGTGTATTTTCTCCCAAGGTGGCAATGCGTTCATTCATCTCATCAAAATTCTGCTGTATGAGCGGAGCACCCGTGTTGGAAGTCATGATGATGATGGTATTTTTAAAATTCGCAACCCTGCCTTTATTATCGGTAAGTCTTCCATCATCCAATACCTGAAGCAAAATATTAAACACATCCGGATGCGCTTTTTCTATTTCGTCAAGCAAAATAACCGAATACGGTTTTCTCCGGACGGCTTCAGTCAGTTGTCCGCCTTCATCGTAGCCAACATATCCTGGAGGTGCGCCAATCAATCGACTTACGGCATGGCGCTCCTGGTATTCCGACATATCAATGCGCACCAGAGCATTTTCATCGTTAAACAGAAAATCAGCCAGCGCTTTGGCAAGTTCCGTTTTTCCCACCCCGGTAGTTCCCAGGAAAATAAACGAACCAATGGGGCGCTTCGGATCCTGCAAACCAGCCCTGCTTCGGCGAACCGCATCCGATAAGGCTTGTATGGCCTCCTGCTGACCCGCTACGCGTCTGCCAAGTTCCTCTTCCAAATGCAACAACTTTTCACGCTCTCCCTGCAGCATTTTCGATACAGGAATGCCCGTCCACTTGGCTACAATTTCAGCAATGTTTTCAGAGGTTACTTCTTCTTTCAACATGCTATTGCCTTGCTCTGAAATTTGCGTTTGAAGGGATTTCAGTTTCTCCTCACTCTCTTTGATTCTGCCATAGCGAAGTTCGGCCACTTTTCCGTAGTCGCCCGAACGCTCGGCTTTTTCGGCTTCCAGTTTCAAGCGCTCCAGATTTTCTTTCTCCTTCTGAATACCCTCAATCAGGCCTTTCTCCGATTGCCATTTGGCTTTCAGTTGATTTCTGATTTCATTCAGTTCACTAAGTTCTTTGCTTAGTATATTTTCCTTTTCCTTGTCGTTTTCTCTGCGTATGGCTTCCCGCTCAATTTCCAACTGCATTATTTTTCGTTGAATTTCATCCAGCTCTTCAGGCAAAGAGTCTATTTCCATGCGCAGTTTAGAAGCGGCCTCGTCCATAAGGTCTATGGCCTTGTCCGGAAGAAAACGGTCGCTGATGTATCGGTGCGATAATTCTACCGATGCAATAATAGCATCGTCTTTAATGCGCACTCCGTGATGTAATTCATATTTATCTTTAATTCCTCTCAAAATGGAAATAGCATCTTGCACATCCGGCTCTTCTACCAATACCGATTGGAATCTTCGCTCCAGGGCTTTGTCCTTTTCTATATACTTCTGGTACTCTTTCAGGGTAGTAGCACCGATCGCGTGCAGTTCGCCGCGAGCCAAGGCTGGTTTTAAGAGATTCGCCGCATCCATGGCTCCTTCTCCACCGCCTCCGGCTCCTATTAGGGTATGAATTTCATCAATAAATAAAATGATCTCTCCATCGGAGTCTGTCACTTCTTTTATAACAGCTTTCAGGCGTTCTTCAAACTCCCCTTTGTACTTCGCCCCAGCTACCAGCAAACCCATGTCGAGCGAAATAAGCGTTTTGGTTTTTAAATTTTCAGGCACATCCCCCTGCACAATGCGCTGCGCCAAGCCTTCAATGATGGCTGTTTTTCCCACTCCAGGTTCACCCAACAAAATGGGATTGTTTTTGGTACGACGAGAAAGAATTTGTAGGACCCTTCTAATTTCTTCATCCCTGCCGATTACCGGGTCAATTTTTCCGGAGCGCGCTAATTCATTCAGATTTTTAGAATACTTTTCTAACGAACGGTACTTTGCCTCAGCATTGTCGTCAGTTACCCTCGAATTACCTCGTAAATCTTTTAATGCAGATTTTAATCCTGCTTCCTGTATACCTGAATCTCTTAGTAGTTGCGAGGTACGGTCCTTCACCGATATCAGTCCCAGCACAATATGTTCTACAGAAATAAATTCATCGTTAAAGTCCTTTAAGAAGTTGGTAGCCTTGGCCAATGCCGCTGCTGCATCGTTCGAAAAATACGGACTACCACCACTTACCTTTGGATATGATTGTACCAACGAAGCGACTTTTTCTTCTATGACTTTTTTATTTACACTGAGCTTTTTGAAAACAAAACTCAATACGTTTTCGTCGGTTAATAATAATGCTTTCAAAATATGACCAGTCTCAATGGCTTGCTGATCGTTGGCTGCTGCCAGTTCAGAGGCTTTTTGGATCACCTCTTTCGCCTTGATGGTATAATTGTTAAAGTTCATAAGTAAATGACTTTGCTGTGCATTGGTTTATTCAAATCCAAAACCACTCTTTAAATGCTGTCAGATTGACTTTTTTTGAAAGTGAAATAGAACCTGATCCGGAAAATATGGCTGCTCAACCCTTCGTAAATACTGCTTCGGCAGACATTTCGTCGGGATTTATTCTTGTAGAAGTTCCTTCCTTGCGTTAACTGAACGAAGGAAAAATTATTTCCTTAATGTCAAAGAATTCAATGCCGGTATCAGTAAGCATTTGCAACCGTCCATCATCGTGGGTGCCGAGTATTTTACCTGTAAAATCTCCGTTGAGCACATGAGTATACGTATGCGTTTCTTCAAGTAAAAACAACTGAAGCCAATACGCTTGATTAAGTGCTGTTTTATCTTTTTGAATAAGCCGGTAGAAATACTCGATTTGTTGCAACAATGAGTTTAATACTTCTGAAAGAACAAAATCGCGCTGAGTGGCCAACCCTGCCGACGTGGCTTTAGCAGTGGCAAAGAGGTGCTGGTTTACATTCAATCCGATTCCAACTACGGAATACTGCCATTGCGTACCTGACAAAATGTTTTGAATGAGGATGCCCGCCGTTTTTTTATATCCGATATAGACGTCGTTGGGCCACTTTATCGTAGTATTTTGCACATTCATCGACTTTAATGTGCTGACTATAGCCAGAGAACATAGCTTTGAAAGCAGAAATTGTTCATTTATCGATAAGAAAGCGGGCTTTAACAGGAATGAAAAGGTAAGATTCTTACCTGGCTCCGCTTCCCATTGATTTCCGCGCTGCCCCTGGCCGGCGGTTTGACAATCGGTAATGACAACGGTACCTTCAAGAGCTTGCTGATGAGCTAGTTGCATAGCTACCGCACTCGTTGAATGACAGCTTGGCAGAAATAGTACTTTTGCCTGCTCAAAAAGGGAATTGGCTGATATATTGTACAATTAATTTTATAATTTTAGGCAAATTTAAGAATCTTCAAGTTTTAAGTTAAGAGTGTTTAAAGAAATACAAGTAGAATTAACGACCCTTGATCTAGTGGTAAAGGGAATGTTAGAAAAAAAAGCGGAAGATGTTGTAATTCTAGACCTAAGCAACATTTCTACAGCAGTGACAGATTACTTTGTGATTTGTTCCGCTAATTCAGATACACAGGTGGATGCCATCAGTCACGCGGTTCAGGAGGAAATCTGGAAAGCTAAACGCATACATCCTTACGGAAAGGAAGGGTTTCAGCAGAAAGAATGGATATTACTTGACTTCGGCGATGTGGTAGCGCATATCTTCAGAAGAGATCGCCGTGAGTTTTATGCACTTGAGGAACTATGGGGCGATGCCATCGTGGTAGAAGCCGACGAAGAGTTCGAGAAAGCCCTGTATCGCAGATTGGCGGGAGAGCCCGAAGAAATTAAGAAATCTGTAGAGGAAATTAAAGTGATTAAATTGGCTGAAAATCCGGATGCCAAGAAGAAAGTTACCAAGAAAGCCTCCGCTACTGCTTCTAAGAGCACCAGGAAATCCTCGGTAAAAGTTTCTTCGACTAAAAAGAAAACGGCTCCTGCTAAAACGAAAACGAAGTCGAGCTCTGTGTCTAAGCCAAAAGCCAAAAGCACAGCCAAAGCTAAGAAGAAAGTTGCTTCAGGAACTTCGTCTACCAAGAAATCGGCAACTGTAGCGAAGAAAAAAACTACCGTGGCTGCAGGCAAAACAAAAGCCTCTAAGGTAAGCAAGGCTAAGGTGACAAAATCAACGAAAGCATCTTCCAAGACTGGAACTGCCAAAGCGAAAAAGTCTGCTTCCTCAGTCAAAGCCACCAAAAAGGCTTCGGCAACGAAGAAGACAAGCAGTACTCCCAAAAAAGCTGTGAAAGTTGTGAAAAAATCTTCCGCTACGGCGAAGAAAAAAACAGCTTCAAAAACAAGTAAGAAGAAATAATTGTTGAACAGGATTGTAATACCACCTATAGTAGGGTAATCGTATGGAAGATTTAACCAAAGACCAAGACCGGAAACGCAAACAACCCAAAGGCGATCGTCCGAATTATCAGGTATGGATCATTGTGACCCTGCTGACTGTCATATTTGCTATTATTTATTTTGGAAGATCAGGCTCTACCAAAGAAATCACGAAAAAAGATTTCGAGGAAATTTATCTGAGGCATGACGTTCAAAAGATCATGGTAGTAAGCGACCGGACGGTAGAAGTGTACATGAAGAAAGGGTTTCAGAAAAATAAATTCTACTCTGAAAATAAAAACCTGAATATCGACCCAAGTCCATTCGCCTTAGAAAGAGGCCCTCATTATCATTTCAATATTGGTAATAGCGATAAGTTTGAAGAGTGGTTGGATAAACTAAACGAAGAAAAACGAGTTCCTTCATCCGACAGGTTGCCACTGGTAATCGAGAATAATCGGGATAGCTCCTATCAATTCTTCAACATTGCCTTCGTGGTGTTGTTATTTGTTGGATTCTTTTACTTAATGCGTCGCATGACCAATGCGGGTCCGGGAGGTCAAATTTTCAATATCGGCAAATCAAAAGCGGCTTTGTTTGATGCTGAAAATAAAGTGAAGATCACTTTCGCTGACGTTGCAGGTTTGGAAGAAGGGAAAGAAGAAGTTCGTGAAATCGTAGATTTCTTAAAGAACCCTACTAAGTTTACCAAGCTGGGAGGTAAAATTCCCAAAGGAGCATTGTTGGTAGGTCCTCCAGGTACAGGTAAAACCTTGCTTGCTAAAGCGGTGGCAGGAGAGGCAAATGTTCCTTTCTTTTCACTTTCGGGTTCTGATTTCGTGGAAATGTTTGTAGGTGTAGGAGCTGCTCGCGTTCGCGATTTGTTTAAACAAGCCAAAGAAAAAGCACCATGCATCATATTCATCGACGAGGTAGATGCCATCGGTCGTATGAGAGGAAAGGGCAGCATGCCAGGAGCCAACGATGAACGTGAAAATACATTAAACTCCCTACTCGTGGAAATGGATGGTTTCGCCACTGATTCCGGTGTCATCATCCTTGCTGCTACCAACCGTCCTGATATTTTAGATTCTGCTTTACTCAGACCTGGCCGTTTTGACCGAATGATTTCGGTCGACAAACCAGACATTGTAGGCCGGGAAGCAATATTCAAAGTGCATTTGAAGCCGTTGAAACTGTCAACAGACGTAGATGCTAAAAAACTGGCAGCACAAACACCAGGATTTGCAGGCGCCGAAATTGCAAACGTTTGTAATGAAGCAGCTCTAATTGCAGCCAGAAAAAATAAGGAGCAGATTGATATGTCTGACTTTCAGGACGCGGTAGATCGCGTCATTGGTGGACTGGAGAAAAAGAATAAAATTATTTCTCCGGAAGAAAAGAAAATTGTCGCTTACCATGAAGCAGGGCACGCCGTTTCGGGCTGGTTCCTGGAGCATGCAGACCCACTCGTAAAAGTAAGTATAGTGCCACGTGGAGTAGCGGCATTGGGTTATGCTCAATACTTACCTAAAGAGCAGTTCTTGTATACCAAAGAACAATTGATGGACGAAATGTGCATGACTTTGGGTGGACGTGCGGCCGAAGATATCGTATTCGGTAAGGTTTCAACAGGTGCCTTAAGTGATCTGGAGCGCATTACCAAAATGGCTTACAGCATCGTTACCGTTTATGGAATGAACGATAAAATTGGAAATATTTCTTTCTATGATTCCAAACAATCTGAATATTCTTTCACTAAGCCATATTCTGAATCCACTTCTCAAACCATTGATGAAGAAGTTCGCAAGCTGATTGAGTTTTGTTATGAAAGGAGCAAAAAGTTGTTGAGTGACAAACGCAACGAACTGGAGATTGTAGCGCAGGAATTATTGAAAAGAGAAATTATTTTCCAAAGTGATTTGGAGACGTTGATCGGCAAGAGACCATTTGAGAAGCAAACAACATATCAGGCATTTACTAGCGGAAGTTCCGAGAAGAAAGCCGAAGAGACCGTGCCTCAACCTGAAATACCTGCGGATACGCCTCCTCAAGATATCAAGTAAGAATATTTAACTTATGCAGCATATGGCCGTTGAATTTCAATGGCCATTCCTGTTTTATCACAAATCAACTTAATTATGAGCGATAGAGGAAGAGAAACAATATTGGGGAAAATTCGCAAGGCACTAGGAGACGATGTTCAACCTCAGGCAATGCCAGATATGGTTTCTCCAATTTATTTTAAACCTGAAGAGTACCATGCGTTAGATTTTTTTTGTGAGAATTTCACCAAAACAAAAGGCGTTGTATTCAAGTTTGAGACTCTTGAAAAATTGGACCTGGCCCTTTCCGAATGGATCAGCAGCCAAGGCTTTGCGCATGTAGTTATGGAAGAAACCTTGCCTCTTCCTTCCACTCAAAAGAAAACAGAAGGAAGGGAAAACTTAGAAGAAATTGAAGTCGGAATAACTTCCTGTGAATCCCTGGTGGCAAGAACCGGAAGTATGCTCATAAGTTCTGCTACGGCCTCCGGTAGAGCCATAAGTGCTTTTGCTCACATTCATGTAGTGGTAGCTTCCTATTCACAAGTGGTAGACGATATCGAAGATGCATTGCAACTGGTAAAACGTAAATACAAGCGTATCCCTTCAATGTTGTCCTTAACTACTGGTCCCAGTCGCACAGCAGACATCGAAAAAACCTTGGTACTCGGTGCCCATGGCCCCAAAGAACTTTATTTATTTCTCTGGAATGATACCCAATATTAATCTCGAAAGCGGTAAGAAGATTTATTTTGCTTCCGATTTTCATTTGGGAGTACCGGATTATTCCACCAGCCAAGAACGTGAACTCCGCGTCATAGCATGGATGCGTGAGATCAAAGTCGATGCCGCATAAAGGTTTTGTAAGATTGCAAGCTGAAATCGCATCCTTTACCGACGCAGGTATTCCTGTGTATTGGTTTACTGGCAACCACGACATGTGGATTTTCTCGTACTTCGAAAAGGAATTAGGAGTTAAAATGATTCGCACACCACAATCCTGTGTGTTTAATGGTAAGAAATTTTACCTAGGTCATGGCGATGGACTTGGACCTGGCGATCGGGTTTACAAAGCACTAAAACATGTTTTTGCGAATCGCTTTTTTCAGGAATGGTTCCGGGTAACGCCCGCCTCTATAGGAATTGGTATCGCCAATGCATGGTCTAGAAAAAGTCGCATTTCTGGATTAAAAAAAGAAAAATACCTGGGAGATAAAGAATGGTTGTATCTCTATGCACTGGAGCAACAAAAAAAATCGCATCACCATTATTATATTTTCGGGCATCGCCACTTGCCTCTGGATATCTCACTAGGTGAAGATAGCCGCTATATTAATTTAGGAGAATGGGTGCATTACGATACATACGCTGTATTTTCTGAGCAAGGCTTGCAGTTATGCAGTTATAATAATCGGATTGAGGTAGCGGCGTTTAGACCCTGATCCAACAGATTTTTACTACCATCCGCTATATCGTATATAATCCCATAACTGTTGGCTTAAGGCCATTACCAGTATATACGTTAGTAATGCAACATGAAAAAGTTTTTTAAGCAAGGGCCCCTTTTGCCAGTCAGAAATTAAATTTCTTCTGTAATGATAAATGCCCGTTCCGCAAATCATTCCTATACAAATGCCTGCATGTTTGGTAGTGAAAATATGCACCAACGCATGTTGGCTCATGAAAATACTCCAACTCAAGGTAG
Organism: Cytophagaceae bacterium; assembly: GCA_025454925.1. Taxonomy (GTDB): domain Bacteria; phylum Bacteroidota; class Bacteroidia; order Cytophagales; family Cytophagaceae; genus JALONM01. The sequence goes on along the minus strand of JALONM010000074.1, from coordinate 24,664 downwards.
ATACGATCAGTACACTTAATAACGGAATCGCGATTTTAAATGATTGTTGCTTCCAATAGTTGACGTAATAGAAGCCGAATACCAGGATCGCAATCCCCGGAATCAGGAAAAAACGTTCTATGCGAATCAACCAAAGCCAGGGAATACTTAAATAATCTTCCCAGTTTAAACTGCGATGCAATTCGTTGGCTGCAAAGTTGCCGCCAGAAGTTCTCATAGAGGCTGAGTCTTTTAGATCCAACAATGCCAATTCCATTGATCCTAGGTGAATAGCATTTTGCCAAAGATGCAGGCCAAATCCAAGGATGGGACTTATTGCCAGAACGATAGTTTCCATGCAAATGATTCTGCGCGTAAAGATCCAACTTAATCCAACGGTCAATACCGCCAGGTAAGTGATCGGCTCAAAACTTATGTTTGCAATGATCAGAAAAATTATGAATGCCATGGCGAACCAACCGTATCGTTTGGAGGAACTTGTGTGATAATAATTCCATAACATCAGGAAATAGAGCCACTTCAATAATTCTTCATATAAATGCTTATGTAAATTATCCGCCCAAAACAGAAAATAATTAGAACACACCAGGATCATTCCGCCCCAAAGTACCATTTCTATGTTTTTTAAAACCGTCCATAAGGTTTGAAAGATAAGAAAGAAGAACCCCATGGATAAAAGTACCGGGATGATACGGAGAAGTACTTCGTCGGTTGATTGAAATAGATAAGCATAGCAGCCGGCTAAAATATCCGGCAATGCCGGGTAGTGTGTATAAGCTTTTACATCCTTGGTGCTAAGATTACCACCGTATTGATGAACGGGCAAGAAGGAGGATTTACTAAAACCAAAATCATAAAAGTACCGAACCGCAGAATGCGTATTCACATCGCTATAGGCATCTCCATGTATTGAATCACGAATTTTCCCATCCTCATACATACTTACTAGTATCACTCTTCCGGCAATCCAAGTGTAGGAGATAAAAAAGACCAACCAAAAGAATGTTTTTTGTTTAGAGGTTAGATGTCGGTAAAAAAAATCGTTCATGTATGCTTTGGTTCAAGGTATAGTACCCTAAGTCGTTGGAAAATTTTAATTAAGGAAGGCGTATCAGACATAACCCATTTTTCATCCTGCCTTAGTTATCCTCCCAGCGTACGAACTTACTAGATAATTAGCGGATTATAAAATTGTACAAATCATTCCGGATTCCCGTGTACTGTGATGTGGAAAATGCCTGCACCTGCTGGTTGGGTTGATGACCCAGTACGATTTATCGCCAAGATTTGAATGAAAGAAAAGAAAGAAAATTAAAAGCGATGATTTTTTTGTAATGATTTGGTTTACAGGAATTCTTTAGAAAGTAAAACGCCATTTTCTAAACCAGATCCTTGGTTCTTTAAGCTTGGTTTAGACAGAAAAACAGGCTCGGATGCTTACTCTTGGAGCACGAGTAATATATTCTTTGAAGATTAAAATTACTCCGATTAATACCAAGTTGATATGAAGCAACGACTTTATTTACTCTTACTGTGTTGTTCAATGGCGGCCTCTTCTCAAATGATAAAAGGCTACTTTCCTTACTACCGGTCGCTGGCAGATGTGAGTGCCGTTCAGTATACCAAATTAACGGATGTTATATATGCGTTTGCCGCTTTAGACGCCAATGGTAATCTTACCATTACAGGTCCGGGCGGAGCCAACGATTTATCGTTGTTTAATCCGCTGAAAGCCAATTGTAGTTCCAATGGTGTTCGCTTGTGGATTGCAATAGGAGGTTGGGGCTTATCGGGCAATTTCCCTGGAGTGGCTGCCGATCCGGTCAAACGAACTACCCTAGCCAATGCTTGTCGCAATTTGTGCATAGCCCATGGGTTAGCCGGCATTGATATTGACTGGGAGTTTCCTTTAGCTTCAGACAAAACAAATTTTACAGCGATGTTAGCAGCCATAAAGGGCCAGTTAGGAACTACCTATAAATTATCGGCGGCATTGGGTGGGGAATCGTTTAATTACAGTTGTGTATCTTCGGGTCATGCGGTAGGAGTGGAGGCTGCAGCATTCACGCACCTTGATTTTTTTAACATCATGTCCTACGATGCTCCTGTATGTTTTTCCAATCACACCTCTCTGGATTTCATGCAGCGGGCAATGATGGGATGGAATGCATTGGGGTGTCCATACTCTAAAATGATTCCGGGCATGGCATTTTATTCCAGGGGAACTATGGTAGAGATGTGGAAGAATTTTGCATCGACTACACGATTCAATGATGCGGACGGAATCGATGGAGGCTTGCATTTTGATTCCAAACCTACTATTCAGGCAAAAACGAATTGGGCCATGTGTACCATGGGAGCTCCCGGCATCATGACCTGGGAACTGTCGCAAGATTTACCAGGCTCTAATGCACTCAATCTTACGTCAGCCATGTACGACGCTGTCATGGCATGTGCATGCCCTTTTTCAGATCCTTCCCTTGGGGCAGATCAATCGTTGTGCGGAACGGCAGGAAGTATAACGCTTTCACCGGGTATTGCTACCAACGCCCCTTCGAGAACATTTACCTGGAAGAAAGATGGTAGCACGGTGGTAAATGCTTCGACCAGCGCCAATACGTACGTGGCTAACAGTGCCGGTACCTATGAGGTAATAGTAACAGAAGGTACGTGCAGCAAATCGGATGTGATCATCATTACGGCCACCTTGCCCACACCCAATCTGGGACCCGACAAAGCATTGTGTTCCCCTTCTCATTTCACATTAATTCCCTCTAACCTGGCTTCGTTTCCTCCTTCTACCCTTTGGTCCTGGTCTAAGGATGGAACAAGCCTGGGAATATTAAACAGCCAGATTTCGTTTGTACGCAGCAGTGGCACTTATCGACTTACTGCAAACATCAGTGGCTGTTCCAGCACTTTTGACGAAGTTATAATAACATCCACCCAGCCGATCCCTGTGGATGCCTGCATTAGTGTTCCTGGACCAGTCTCGTTATCCATTGCTAATACTGGTGCCGGTCCGTATGCCTGGTATGCCAATGCCACAGGAGGTACAGCCCTAGCATCAGGAGTTTCCTACGCCCCAACGGTTAGTTCCACCGATACGTTTTGGGTGCAGGAAGGAACCGGCGCCAGCTATTATGTAGGCCCTACGGGAACTCCATCGGGCTGGGATGGTCCTGGATCGATTACAGAAGGTTTAAATTTTACGGTATCAACCAATACCATTACGCTGGTGGAGGTTGATGTTTATGTTCCTATCTGGACGGATGTAACCAATGTGTTTGTCGAAATTTTAAATGCTTCCGGAAGTACCACGTTATTTACTGGACCTTCCCTTTCCTACAGCAATCAAACGAATGCAGTGACCAAAGTAATTGTTCCGGTTGGTGCAAGCCTGGCACCCGGAACATACCGATTGGTGGTGCGCTCCACGGGAAATTTAAAACATGGAGTTGGTGGAACATTCCCATACTCGGTGAACGATGTTTCCATTACTTCCATGTTTGGTGTTGCCTCCTGGCCCTTTGCTTATAATTGGAAAATAGGAGGTAGCTCGGCCTGCGCTCGATTGGGTGTACTTGCACAAGTGGGTGGATGTTCTGTACCGGCACCAGTGCAATACCTTGATTTTTCACTTTCGAAAGAATCAGATCGGGTGCACCTGCAATGGACAACTGCTCAGGAACATCAGAACCTTTATTTTGAAGTGCAACGTTCTGCTGATGGAATTGAATTTTACACGATCGGAAGAGTAGAAGGGGCTTTTCATTCCAATGAGGCAAGGACTTATGCCTTCACAGACAAGGAACCGCTGGCTGGAATTTCGTATTACCGCCTTGCTCAAAGAGATCAGGATGGAAGTATTCATTATTCTGGCCTGCTAAGTTTGATCAATGTCAACGCGATAAGGGTGTATCCAAATCCTGCAGCCCATGGGTTTTATGTTAGTGCGGATCGTTTGGAAGGTGCGCGCTATCGGGTAAGTAATGCCTTGGGGCAATTGCAAGAAACCGGTGTTTTTAATTCCTCTGAAGGATGGATGGGTGAGCAATGGGAGCCGGGCATGTATCACCTCGAAGTTCAACTAGGTGATCGTGTTTTTCGACACGTCATACTGAAACAGTAATAAAAAACAACACCCTTGAGGCATCATTATTCAAGGGTGTTGTTTTTGTTTTTAACCAAAACGGTAGCTCTATTTTTTTTCTAAGAGTAGCGTTATCTTATTAAAATCCGCCGCCGCATTGATCACCTTTCTGAATGCTTCGTAGGTGGACGCAGGATACTCCGGCAATTTATAGTATTCTTCTACGCGTATCTTAAGTTTACTTCCTTCCAGCACATACTTAGAACTGAAGTAGCAGGATTTAGGATCGTCCTTGTACGCCATGTTTACATCCATGATTAGTTTTTCAAGATTTTTCACCTGGTATCCTTCGGGAATTTCTATGCTTATGCTGCGAATGTAGAAGTGACCATAGCGTGGAGTAATAGGCAATACTCGTTTCATGGTGTCAGCATACCATTCGCTTTGTGGTCCGATAACATCCCCTATATTAAATATGAATTTTCCTCCGGCGCGTTGAAGTAATTGGGTTGAATTCAGGATGCCTTTTACATCAAAAGGTTTTATGGCTGGACTAATGTTTCTGTCATAGCCCAGTACTTCGCCCTTTTCTGGAGTACCTTCTTCAGATGGTTTTTTTAGAATCGAATTAATAATTTCTTTCTGCTTGCTTTCCTCTACTAATCCAAAATACGGTTGATAGTAAATGGCTGGTTCCCCACCAAAGGATTCCATTAATTCTAAACGAACCGATTCTTTTTCTAAATCAAAACTAGTTTTTATATCCAGCTTACTGAAGTTATAATCGTAAGAAAGCGGAGCAATAGTATCTAAGCGTTCTTCCATAACGATTTGGTCTTTCGGCGTTTTCTTTTTTTGAATCACATTGATGAAAAGTCCCTGGTTAAGCGCCCAACTGGTTGGGAACATGGGATAACGCAGGTAGATGGACGTAGGGGATAAATAGTGTTTGGTAGAAGGGAAATAAAACAACGTTTGCTCCAGAAAAAACCAGGAAGGATGTTCGCCGTCAAAGTTAGAACGGGTGCGGTCGGTAGTATAAACCAATTGATAGTCAATTTCCGCATGCTTAAAAAATGCCATATACAACTGGATCAAACCAGATTCGCTGGCGAATTTATTTTTTAAAATACTGGAAACCGATTCTTCTGCAACATTGCCTGTAAGCGCGATATTATTTTTAATATAATTTTCTATGGCTTGGATTTTATCTGCGGTTCCGGTTTTTTCAAATATCCCCAGCGATTTCGATAATTTTTCAATTTTGCTGTTGTATGCTGGAAGCAATCGGTTCATCACTGTTTTGCTCATTTCTTTCCAGCTCATATCTTTCGATGCGTATTTTGATTTAATAGAATAATCGAATCGTGCCAAATGACTGGTATAATACGCCATAGTTTCTTCTTTCAATTTGGGAACACTCAAACTGCCCGTGAAAAAGCAGTTCTTGAACTCAATTTCTTTCCTATAAAAAGAATAATTACAATTATAAAATACGGGCTGAAAGAAAAATGTTTCCGGAATTTCTACATAAATCATGCTGTTCAGTTTTTTGTATTCGGTCTGTAGCATCTCACGGCCCACCACGGTGGCTGGTTTTGTATATTTAAGTAGGTATTCCACTTCGCAACCTGGCTCTACCCCTTCGAAGGCAAAAATGGTAAAATCACCTGCCTCTTCTACGTTTTTCAATTCTTTGATTTTACTTTTATCCAAAAGAATTACTTTTCCATTGGCTTGTATGGTGCGCACCGACAGATCAATTTCGCCTTGAATGTTGCTGATAGGAATGTACACCCTGCTGAATTCAGCAATGGCTTTTTCATTGCTTACACGAACCCGTTTGTGTAATGTATAATTCAATAGTAATTGATTATTGTTTTGCTCGAAATCAAGTATTCGGACTTCTTTAATAACGACGGCATCTTCTTTCTGATCGTCTTTACTAAGTATGCTCAAGCTGGGATTTTTATCCCAGGAATACGCTTTTAAATTTGATCCAAATGGACGAAGAGAATCGGATGGCAATACCTGGCTATAGCTGGTAAATACGATCGTTGAAAGCAGGATGATCCATCCCCAATTGAAAACTCGTTGCATGATAAAAAGTGTATAAAATTTTATTTTTTTAAAGTGATCGATTCTTTATATGCTTTGTTTAATGCCGAAATCATGGCATTCCATTCAGCAAACTGACTGGGCTTGATTTCTAAAGTGTTTAGGGTTATTTTTTTATTGTATATTATTTCATTATTCTTTTTTTCATACCAAATAGAAAATGAAAAATCAGGATGTTCAAAACTAGCTTTTTCAGGCATGTACGATATGCTGTATCCGGCAGGAATGCGAAGGTTGAATTGCTGAATGGAGGTGGATTTTAGTTCAAACTCTAAAGGAACTGTGCGATTAGGATCTTCGATTTTGGAATCGTAATAATCCTTCCGCAAATTCATGTTGACGAAGGTTTCATCGTTTACTTTAAGAATGTAATCGGGAAGTTTAATGGAAAATTCCACCGCCATTTCTTCTTCCTTATAATCTGGATTCAATAATTTGTATTGAGATGTTTCACACTTGTTATTCCCATAACGGAGATTGTTACTCCAGAATGTATTTTGATCGGAAGTTTGTGTGAAATGATACGAAGCTAGAAAGTTGGCTTTAGGTAATCCGGTAATGCTTCTTTTTCCTTGCCCTATTAAAAAATTGTCTTGTATGCTTAGTTGCAATTGGTGGCGGTTCACGTTTCGGTCTGCTTCAATTATGGGTACCTGCAAGGTGAGTGAGCTGTCTTTCGATATTGAAATCAATGTTTCCTTTCCTTGTATCATATCTGTAGGAAAACCGAAATGGGTATATTTTCCAGTGGCATCCAGGTAGATCCATTCGTTGCCCAGGTTTACTACCGAAATCATATGGTTAAAGGCGCAAGGCAAAGGTACTTGTTGTAGCGAATAAGGAATTTCTCTTGTTCCGATCCATACCAGATACGCTTTCAATCCTGCTAATTGGTGCATGGTGGTGATCAGGTTGGCCATGTCTTTACAATCGCCATATTTTTTACGGTAAATATCCTCGGCATGCCTGGGAATATATCCGCCGTATCCATCTTCAAATGCCAGGTAGCGTATGTTATCTTGCACCCAGTAAAAAATATTTTTCGATTTTTGTTTTTCATTTTGAGCGGATGCAGTCAAGCTATCTACCAAAGGTTTTAATAGGTTTGTTTCGTTTTGCTTGGCTTTGCTGGAGAAAGAATAGCACCATTCGTACAAACCTTTGGTCCCAGGCTTTATAGTCTTACGAATGTTTTTAGCAGAATATTCTCTTAAGAGAATAACCAACTGTGGGATGTATTTTTTAGGATTAGGGCCGTTGGAATAATATTCATAATCCTTCATGCGGGAACACTTCCATTGATAAGTAGTTTCTTTGGCTGAATTTGTTTTTTGAAATCGCAACTCCTTTTCGCTGATGCCCAATAAAGAATAATCGATGGCTACGCCAGCAGGAACAATCACTGTATAGGTGGATTCCAAAATAGGATATTCAGCGGCTAGCATAACGGGTGGAAACATGGTTGGTTCCAGGTATTCCGATTGATAATCGAGTACCATGCGAGCGCCTGGTACCACATTGGGGAATTGAATTTTGGTGGTTTTTAAATCATCGTAAAAGATGCCGGGTTCCAAGGCGTCTTTTACTTCTGTTTCAATGTTCTTATATACTTTTTCTTTTTTGCCTTGGCTTACAATAGTTTTTCCGGCAAGTGTGTTCAATTTGATCAATCCGGAGTGATACACACTTTTTTCGGAGTATAGGCTTGCGTTTTCATTCATGATGCATTTGTCGAAATGATGATCTGTAAGCAACCTGAGTGAATCGTTTTTGAACACGTAGCGCAAGGTGACTTCTTGTTTTAGATAGACAGCTTTTTTATCGGGATACAATTTTCGCAAGCTATCCAGGGGATTCAATTGAGCCTTGGCTGCTGCCAAGGATAAGAGCGTAAAAAATAAATAGAAAGATTTTTGCATAAACACTATTAATCGTAGCCTAAGTATAGAGAATAAACGTTGAAATGTCAATCTTGTTGGGTTGTCATTTAGAAGAATGAATATACGCTTAAATTCATTAATTCATGTAGAATTCGGAATGTATGTGATGGGAGGTTTATTGCATATTGAATACGAAGACTGTGTTAGAATGCCTGTAGATCTCGTTCAAACTGAATTCATGGTTGTGTAGCTTTTTATGGATAAAAATCACCTTGAGAGGTGCTGGCGCGTAGCGCCGGCATGCGTGAGGGATAGAAGCGTGGCGCCGAAGGCGCCGGAGCGTATAGCCCGACCCAGAGCGGCCGACAGGCCGCTTGGGGCACGCCCAACAGGAAAATGTACGTATCAATTTTGCACTTCTAAGGTGTAAAAACAGAGAAGCATAAACCCATGAGGGAATTACGGTTAAAGGAAAAGCCACCCATAAGAAATAGGTGGCTTGGTTGTGCGGATGAATTGGTGAATGCTTAGATCAGGCCTTCTTTTTTAGCGTTCACTAATCGATGGTAGGCCTCTTCCATTTTTTCTTCCGGCACACACAAGGAGGCTCTCATAAACTGAGCTCCATTGGAGCCGAATATTTCTCCAGGTGTGAAGAAAACATACGTGGTATATAATATTTTATCCACCAACGATGGAATATCTCCTATCTGTTTTTTAGGTTTTGCCCAAACAAACATACCGACTTGTTCGCGTGAATATTCAAAATCGAGGAGATCAAGAATTTTATACACCCATTCCCGTCTGCGGCGGTAAATGTCATTGCGTTCGTTGTGCCATGGCTCGCCATTTTGAAATGCCTCAATGGCTGCTTTTTGCAAGCCATGGAACATACCGGAATCGATATTACTTTTTACCGTAAGGGCGAGGTTTAAGTACGAAGCTTCGCCCAGCAGCATGCCAATTCTCCAGCCTGCCATGTTATGCGACTTACTCATGGAGTTTAATTCCACGGCTACTTCTTTTGCGCCATCTATCGATAACAAGCTAAGAGGCTTGGCTTGTTGCAGCACTAAACTATACGGATTGTCATGACAAACTAATATTTTTTTGTCGTGTGCAAACCGGACTAACTTTTCGAAGACATCTTTACGTGCAGGCGTGCCCGTAGGCATGTGAGGGTAGTTTACCCACATAAGTTTCACTCCTTGTAAATCGCTATCGGCCAGCTTTTCAAAGTCAGGGTACCAATGGTGTTCGTCGGTAAGATCGTAATGCTGCACCTGGGCTCCTATTAATGTAGTAAGCGAGGTATAGGTCGGATATCCAGGATTAGGCACCAATGCTTTTTCGCCAGGATTCAGAAATGCCATTGACAAATGCAAAATCCCTTCTTTGGATCCCATCAACGGCAGAACTTCAGAGGCAGGATTTAGGCTAACATCATAGGTTTGACTGTACCAACGGGCAATGGCTTCGCGTAATTCAGGAATACCACGGTACGGCTGATATCCGTGCACATGAGGCATGGAGGCAGTTTCGCTGAGTGCTTTAAGCGTAGCAGCGGATGGAGCTAAATCCGGACTCCCAATTCCAAAGCTGATAACATTTTTACCTTCTTTATTGAGACGCGCAATTTCTTCTAGCTTCTTAACGAAATAATATTCTTTAACATTTTGAAGTCTGTTAGCGGCTGGAATAATCATGAATCATTTCTCCTTTCTTGTATTCACCAAGGATTTTAAGATTTTCTACAATTGAGTTGATGCGAATGCTTCTTTTAAAGTCTTCGTAGTCATTCCACTCACAATCAACATAGAATGTGTATTGATTGGGCTTGCCCAACAGTGGCAGTGACTGAATTTTAGTAAGGTTAATTTTATTTTCAACAATGATGGCCAACACCTCAGCCAGGGCTCCCACTTTATTGGGAAGATTAAAGCATAAGGTGGCTTTATTGGAGTTTTCTATTTTGATTTTTTTGTCGTTGGAAAGGATAAAGAAACGGGTATAGTTTTCTTTCACGGTTTCAATGCTTTCTGCTAGAATCTCCAATTCATATAGGGAGGCTGCTTTTCTGCTGGCTACTGCGGCAATTACCTTGTTGCGCGATTCGCAATCTCTTTTTAAATCGCGCGCGCTATCCGCGGTGTCATGATATTCTTCGAGGGTAAAGGAATGCTGAGAAAAGAATTCATCGCATTGGGCCAAGGCCATATAGTGCGATCGCACAATTTTTACATCCTGCAACTGCGTACCAGGCAAAGCCATCAGGTTTTGTTCGATGCGCAATTGTATTTCCCCGATAATCTTTAAATCGTATTGCAATAGTAAGTGATAGTTATTCAGAATGCTGCCAGCGATGGAATTTTCAATTGCCATGGCGGCATAATCCACTTGTCCATCCTTCAATGATTCACATAGTTCTTTGAAAGAATTGCAACACAGTAATGCTGGTTCTTGCTGGAAGAACAGATTGGCGGCAATATGGTGAAACGAGGCTGGACCTCCTTGTATGGCTACTTTCATAAGGTGATATTCTATATTTTCTGGCAAAAAAAAAGTCCCTACCAGGGACCGTCACTTATTTACATACTAAGTCCCTACCTGGCGCTGCCATGATAAAAGAAAAAGTATGGATGAATTGCCGAAAACATAACGCAAATATAGAATATTACACTGAATAAGCAATTATTATCTCTAAAAGAGGCCCCAAATCCAGGCCTTATTCCTGCTGTCTGTTAAAAAACTTGCTAATCATGAAATCCATGAGTGATACAGTGCCCAGTATAAACACAATAAAGACCAGCATGAACAAAGTAAAGGAAAGATAAGAGCTTTGGCCGTCGTTAAAAAAGTTTCTCAGAAGTTCCATACGTGTGCTTTTTAAGTTTAACAATCTGTGAATATAGTGCCCGGTCTTTGCTACAGCCTTGACCATTGCTCTTTGGGGATAAATACAAACAAGTTGTTAATGGTAACCTCTTGTAATAAGTCTTTGTGATTGTGCACAAAGATTCCCATGCAATGATTGGTATATAAAGACCAAACCAGAACACCAATAGCTTCCGATATGGATATCTATCAGTATTCTGTTAACATGATGCGCCCTTTAGAGGAATGGTTGCTCTACCAGAAAAGTAAACTTCAATCTAATGTTTAAATCGAAGTTTATGTGTCGCTTTGACTATATTAAAGAATCGAGGCGTATGGACTTGTTGCGCAGCAGAAAGTCAGCTACTACCAAGGCTGCCATGGCATCAACGATAGGCACCGCACGAGGCACAACACAAGGGTCATGGCGACCTTTGCCACTGACGGTTACTGTATCGCCACTTTCATTAATGCTGGCCTGGTCCTTCATAATTGTGGCCACGGGTTTGAAAGCGACGTTAAAAAAGATATCCTGTCCGTTACTGATGCCTCCCTGGACGCCACCGGAATGGTTGGTTTTGGTTTTAACGGAACCATTTTCGACAAAAAATTCGTCGTTATGCTCGGATCCTCTCAAGGCAATTCCTTCGAAACCACTTCCGTATTCAAACCCTTTCACAGCATTTATGCTAAGCATGGCTTTGCCGAGTTCTGCATGCAATTTATCAAAAACGGGCTCACCAAGTCCTGCCGGACATCCCTTTATGACACATGAAATGATTCCACCAACGGTATCCTGGTCTTTGCGAATCTGGTCGATGAATTCGATCATCGTTGCAGCCATGGATTGATCTGGGCAGCGCAGGATGTTATCATCAATCGTAGATAAATCGAGATCCTGGTAGCTTTTACCCAGTTTCATAGGACCCACCTGACTTACATAACTTTGAACGGTAATGCCTAGTTTTTTTAAGAATAGCTTGGCCACAGCTCCCGCAGCCACCCGGGCAATGGTTTCCCTGGCAGAGCTTCTTCCTCCTCCTCGATAATCGCGAAGTCCATATTTTACATGATAGGTAAAATCTGCATGCGAGGGGCGGAATTTGTCGGCAATATGCGAATAGTCTTTGCTGCGTTGGTCTTCGTTCCAAACCATCATGGCCAGGGGAGTTCCTGTAGCTTTACCTTCAAATACTCCGGAAAGAATTTGCATTTTGTCTTCTTCTTTCCGTTGTGTGGTTATCTTGGATTGACCTGGTTTGCGGCGATCCAATTCGTATTGAATGAAATCTTCATCAATTTCCAAGCCTGCCGGACAACCTTCCAAAATAAGCCCTACAGCCTTACCATGTGATTCTCCGAACGTGGTGATTCGGAAAAGTTTACCAAAACTACTACTCATTTTTTTATTACGATCACTGCACTAATTAACAACATCAACAAGATCAGAATGTTGGCGTAAATGGCCAAGGGATCCTTTTTTTTCAAGGGTTCAAGCGCATTGGATGCAGAGTGAACGCCACTATAAAAATCATCCGGATGATTGGTCGAAATATACGTGTTTTTTAGGCTTTCCCCTTTTATTTTAAATACTATCTTCGGACTCAAGGTGTCAATAGAGCGAGTCTTTTGATTGAAATAAACCAAAGTAAAAAAGTCTTGCCCCTTGTATTCCCCCGGTTCTTTTGGAGTTATCTGGTAGGTAAAGCGTTTATAGCCCTTCAGAGTAGAACCGTTTTGTTGCCAACCATTCGATACGGATGGAGGATAAATGTCTAGAATCTCGCTGCCAGAAAGGGTGGGTGCCGGCAATGATATGAAATTCCCTTCGCCTTGGAATGTCAGGGTCAATGCGAAACTTTTTCCGGTTTTAAGTTTTGTGGTGCTAAGGTTTTCTTGAAGAATAAACGATCCCACGGCCAAGCCATGTGTGTTTTTGTTGATTTTGATGGTGCTGCCATTGGCTTCATACACACGTCGAATTGCTTTTCGTTCGATGCCTGTTTCCGTTTTGGCGGCTTCATAGCAGACTATTTCGAAAGGAAAGGAGGGGATTGAAAAGCGATTACTGTCCAGAGGGAAAACCACCAAATTAAGAAGTGTCCAACGCCGGTAAGATTGCCCATTGAGTTTAAGAGAATCAACTTGAAGGTCCTCTGCCGCGGATTCCGCCACTAGGCAAGGTTGTGATTTGATTTTCTGAAGCAGCGCTACTTTTTGCTGGTTTATTTTTATTACTGAAAATTCTTTGGTGTTTTCGTAAGGTATCCACAATGCGGCTTGTATCTGCAAGGCCTGACCTTGCAGCACCTGTTGTTGGCTTGCCTGGATTTTAAACTGAAGGTCGGGTGCCGCCAGCTGCAATTCTAAAGACTTAGGTGTTGGTCGAATGTTCAGTTTTCCTGATTTCACCCGGACTATCTTTTCGTTAAAAACCAATTCCTGGCTTTTAAGGGGGATACGAAACACACTTAAGGTATAATTCCCAGGCTCTAAGGCTCTGTAATATTGACTAATAACGTAGAATTGATCGGATTCTATAAAGTCTGTATTCTCCTTTATAAGGTCAGGGATGTCAGGGAACCTGTATTGCTGGAGTAGTTTATATTCTCTTTTAAACTTTTTGGGTATTTCGAGGCTTATTACAATTTTTTCATGCAACCTTATTTCATTTGGAATAGGTAAGAATTTTATTTCCTGCGCACAAAGAGGAAGAAAAATCAATGTAATAATTATGTAAAAAATGGTTTTCAATCCAACCTTTTCCTAGTTCAATCGTAAATATCCGTGAATATTAAAGATTTTCAATAAGATGTTTGTAAAAAACGGAAAGAAGTGCTTAATTGAAACGTAGTAACTTTTGATGTAATATTTTACCAACATTTAACCCAATTTAACCTATGGTAATGCTGGACTATGTAAAACTTATCCTTCAAAAGGTGAGCTTCGATGAAAACCTTTTTGAGAAAGAGTTACGGAAAAATCTAAAGGAATTGCTTCGAGAAGACATTCTGGAGCTTAAAAAATGGTGTTACGAACAATTTTCGGATAGCCACGCTCCCATATTGAATTCTTGTTTTAAGTAACAGATTCTAGAATGTAATAATTAGCTGAAAATTTATCTACCATGATAGAATTTTCAGCTTTTTTATTGTTTCTTGTTTCCAGTACCAAAGGTTGGATATCATGTAGGGTCTTCCAGTTTTTGGTGTAATTTTTGAAAATGCAGCCTGGGTTTAATGTTTAACTTTTTAAAATAAAATGTAATGGGACTTTTTGATAAACTGAAAGGTGAATTTATTGACGTCATTGACTGGCCGAAATCAGAACCCGATGTCATGATTTACAAGTTTCCGAGATACAACAACGAAATTAAAAACGGAGCACAACTTACCGTGCGTCCCGCGCAAAAGGCATTGTTTGTAAACGAAGGTACACCTGCAGATTTGTACGAGGAAGGACGCCATGTTCTTACCACTCAGAACATGCCCATTATGACTACCTTGAATAGTTGGAAGCATGGTTTTAATAGCCCTTTCAAAGCCGATGTCTTTTTCTTTAACATGATTGAGTTTACAAATATGCCTTGGGGCTTAAAGAATCCCATCATAGTAAACGACGATCGTTTTGGAATGATAGAGCTCAGAGGATTTGGAACCTATGCATTCAAATTTGCCGATCCCAAACAATTTTTTCTAAAATTCAATTCTGCGGACAACGAGTTTACCACCGACCAGATCAAAGATCAATTAAGAAGTTTGGTGGTCATGCAGATGTCGGACAAACTGGGAGAAGCAGCCATTCCTGTGGAAAAACTTGCTGCCAATATGAGCGAGCTTTCAGAATTGTTGTTGCAGGTATTAAATCCGGTTTTCGAAAAGGATTATGGTCTCACGTTAACTAAGTTCTACATCGAAAATCTTTCGATGCCGGACGAAGTGAAAAAGGAGATTATGGAATTGAGTCGCCTGGATAAAGTGGATTTGGATAAATTGGCAAAAATGAAATTTGCTAAAAGTTTGGAAAATGGCGGTGGAAGCGGTAATGCAAGTGATATGATGGGCATGATGATGGGCATGAATATGGCCAATCAGATGATGAACAATCAGAACAATCAAAATAAACAAACCAATATGCCACCACCACCTCCGTTGGTGTCGTTTTACGTGGCGGTAAACGGACAGCAGACTGGACCGTTCGATATGGCTGCACTATCGCAGCAGGTGCAGGCAGGTTCGCTGAAAAAAGAAAGTTTGGTTTGGAAAAATGGTATGGCGGCCTGGGCACAAGCCGGCACCGTGCCTGAATTGGCAGAGCTATTCATGAATGTACCTCCGCCACTTCCTCCTCCTATTGGCTAATAAACCGGGCTCTTCCTCTTCTTGGGAAGGGCCCATTTTTCTCATATGTTTTTTAAAAATACTCCCTAAGGGAAAATAAAAAGGATGCATTCGTATGGACGAAAGAATTAGTTCCACTCTTAATTCAGTAGGTTGTAAAAGTTGCGGTGCAATTTTGAAGTTCGCACCTGGTACCCAACATCTCAAATGCGATTATTGTGGCGCTGAAAATGAAATCAGCGCTCAAGCAGATGCGGAACCCATACAGGAATTAGATTTTCATAGTCATTTGAATCATGATAGCTCTAATCAGCAATCAACACAACAAGTAAGCACCGTGAAGTGTACCGGTTGTGGCGCTGTTACTTCCTTGAGGCCCAATGTTACCTCCGATGAGTGCGCCTTTTGTGGTACAGCCTTGGTGCTTACCAAAGCCGAAATTACCACTACCCTAAAGCCCAAATCAGTTTTACCCTTTAAGATAGATCAGAAGAAAGCGAAAGAGTCTTTTCATCAATGGATAAAATCCTTGTGGTTTGCCCCCATCGGATTAAAAAAATATGCCTCCACCGATAGCAAACTGCATGGAATGTACATTCCTTACTGGACCTATGATTCAGAGGTGGGGACACATTATTCCGGACAGCGAGGAATTCACCGTCAGGAAGTGGAGTATTATTCTGAAAATGGACAACAACGTACCCGTACCCGCACCGTTACCGATTGGTATTCCGTTTCGGGTCATGTACACAATTCGTTTGATGATGTTTTAGTAAACGCCAGTAATTCCCTGCCACGCGAATACGCAGACGCACTCGAACCTTGGGATCTTGAAAATTTGCAACCATTCAACGAGCAATACCTGACAGGTTTTCAGACCGAAAGCTATCAGATTGGATTGAAAGATGGATTTGAACATGCCAAAGAAAAGATGCAATCCACCATTGAATCTACTATTCGAAGCGATATCGGAGGAGACGATCAGCGGATACATCTTCCTATCTGGATAAGTGCTTACAAATACAACGGTAAGGCCTATAAGTTTTTGGTAAACGGAAGAACAGGCGAAACAAAAGGGGATAGACCCTGGAGTACCGGAAAAATTATCAGTACTGTACTTTCTGTATTGGTGGTAATCTTTGCTTTCGCTCAAGCAGGACCTGCCATTGGATTAGTGATGTTAGCAATTTTCCTGGTGTTGCTATTCACGGTATTGAAATAAAGGATTTCATCTACATAGTGAGGAAATGGATGTTTCGTAAAAACTTTGATCCTGAAGGAAAATATCCTTCAGGATTTTCCTATTAAAGGGGTGATTTATGTAGGATTCATTAGGTAGAATGACCCTTGTGAATTAAAAAACTTTCTATAAAAGTTTACTTTATGTATCTTTAATCGAATGTAGATATGCTGAAAGCATGCGACGTTAGGCCCCTAAGTAATGTTGCAGGCAATGTACCTTATGTATGAAGCGTATTTTAATTAGCATAAGACGTTCTACGTGGCAAGAAATTTTAGAAACGACGATAACAGGTAGCATTGAATGAAAACCTTATACTTAATTTTTGTATTCGTATGGAGCATTGGAAATGCTTTCGCAAAATTATCGGAGGCAGATATACTTCAATTACATAAGTATTATAGAACTGCTAATTATAAGGCAGGATTAATTCTTATAAAGGATCAGATTCGAAATGCAGAGCGGAGTAAAGACTCCTCCAGGTCTCAGCAACTCTTGTTGCTGTATGCATTCAAGGCTAGTTTTGCAAAACAACTTTCCAAAGAACAAGATTATTTAACCTCATTATCCAAGGCAAAAGAAAATTTTACCATTCAGCAAGCGAATGACTTAAATGCGTATGCCTATCAGGCATTCATACAAGCACTGCTGGCGGATGAACGAGTGAAAGAAGCTTTGGAATGGAAATCGAAATGGGCAAGCATTCGATTCGAAAAAAAGGCACTGGATATAGTTCAATTGTCAAACGCTACCTTGGAGTTTGCCAATGGGGATTACTTGGCGTTGCAACAACATCTACCGGATTATATAAAGCAAGCCCAGGCTTCCATTATGCTTAAAGACAGCGTGCAGGTCAGAAGCAAAATGAAATTGGTAAAGCTGCCTGCATACGATGTAAGAGCGAGAAGAGCCAGGTATTCAGAGTTGGTGCAACTGAGAGCCGCCGCATTTGCCAAAAATGGGTATTACGATTCGTGCATTAGCATTCTTACAGAGCATGAACGCTGGGTGAAAAAGAATCTTCATTTTCAAGAAGGTGCCTTGGCCAATATCTATTTTTTGATGGCCTTATCCTTCGAACAACTTGATAATCGGGATCGTACACTGGATTTTGCTCGCAAAGCGAGTGGTGCTTCGCTCAAGTATTATTTGCAGCACGCTCCCATTCGAATCGAAATACAGGAATTGCTGATTAATTCTCTGCTGGCCGATGAAAAGTTTACAGAGGCAGAGGTTTATAATAATGACCTGGATGTAAAAGTGCTGGGCTATTATGGTAAATCAGGCTTTTGGTATAAGAGAAATAATTATATAGATATTGAGCATTTGCTCATGAATCATGCCTGGAAGAGGGCAGAATCTGAATTGTCTGACTTCTCAAAAGTAAAGTCTACTTATCCGCTAACACATGCCTTTCGCTTAAAATCAGATTTAGATCTTTGCAGAATTTTATTGAAGAATAATAAGTTAACAGAAGCCGAAAAGGTATTAGACTCCTTATTGGTATTAGCCTCCACAAAATTCGGAGAAGAATCTCCACGATATCAATTGATCCAATTGGAGAAAGCGCATTATTTGGCGACCTATACCGAACAATTGAAGCAAGCGGTAGATTTGTTTGAATCTTCCATTACGAGTTTAAGAAAAAGTTTTGCTCCCTGTCATCCTGAATTGGTGAATTTTTTAAATCACGAAGCAGAACTGTATCTTGAAATTGAGGAGTACGAAAAAGCTGAAACCGCCTGGAATGCATTAATTCAAGAGCTCACCAAATACCCTGGCGATTCAAGTTTACCTTATGCCATAACATTATCGCATCAAATTGGTTTGGATATATTCCTGGGACGATATGCACAAGCGGATACACGAATTAAAAACGCTACTGCCATGTTGGAGAAAACAAATGCAGAGCGATTTAAAAAAGACCTGGTTCATTGTCTGGAAGCTTCAGCCAGATTGTCAATTATTCAGGGTGATTTTTTAGGCGCTAACAAGCAAGTGATCAGAGCGGGGAAATTACTGAAACGTACAGAAGGGGATGCGTCGGGTGCTGGGTTCGATGAACTTACACGCTTAAATATTTATTTTGGAAAATTCAATAAAACCGAGGCCACGTTAATAGAAGCCATTGCGCTTCGAGAAAAAAAATTCGGAAAGGAACATCGGATTTTATTGTCTCCATTAAATCAGTTGGCTTATCTCAAAATCATTACGGGTGCTTTTGCGGAAGCAGAGGATTTGTTGGGACGATCGTTATCCATTGCGAGACGCACTTACGGTGAAAAATCTGTAAAATTATCAGAAACGTTTCTGCTTCAAAAGCAATTGTACACCTTCGCCGGTGATTACGCCAAAGCCCAAAAGGCTATAGAGGATGCTGTGGAGATTTCAATCGCTAAATTCGGACGCGAGCATGTCCGAACCGGCGTCCTGTTGCATGAATTGGCATTATCCAGGTATATGAATTCTGGCTTTCAGGCTAAAAATACAATCGTTGTGCAGTCGGAGGATGGAGGAAACGATAAAACAAGAGGGTTGAAGGATAAAGAGAAAAAGAAGAAGGAAGAAAAAAAGAAAGTTGTTCCTAAACAAAATACAGAGTTACCTCATGAGCCAGAACCCTTGATTGGACTATCCATTACAACAATTAAAAATAGTTTGGGTGATAATAATCCGATGTTGGCAGAGGCACTTGAAAGTGCAGCCAACTATCACCTGTATAACAAACAATACAATCCAGCGTTGGAGTCCATCGAAGCGGCTCTTCGCATTTGGAATACAAGGTTAGGGGAAAGTAATTTGCGGTCAGCCCGCCTTCTGGTGCTCAAAGGGGGAGTACTTCAAAGTAAAGGTGCTTACGCCGAAGCATTGAAGATTATGCAACAGGCAAGATCCTTATTCGCAAAAATCTTTGATGAAAATCATCCTGATTATGTAGCAGCCACCGGGAAATGCGCCCAACTTCAATACATCTCCGGCAATCAAAAAGAGGCAATAGAATTATCGCTTCAAACCATCGACAAATCATTGGTATATATTGATAAAATTTTTCCTGGCTTAAGCGAACGCGGAAAGACTGCCTACTGGGAAAAAGTGCAGCACAATTTTGATTTCTTTAAAACTATAGCCGTCATCAATGCGGAAGCAAAACCAGAATTACTGGTAAAGCTGATGGATCTTCAAATCAAGACCAAGGCAATTCTTCTAAACTCTTCGATTAAGGTGAAGAAGAGAATATTGGCCAGTGGAGATTCTTTACTTATTTCAACTTATCTTAATTGGCAGGCCAACAGGGAGAATTTGGCCACAGCACTTTCCATGAGCAGTGAGCAACGAAAGGAGGCCGGTATTGAGGTAGAAGATTTGCAGAACCAAATTGAATCGCTGGAGAAAAAATTGAGCGCTTCCAGTGAGTTGTTTGCCAAAAGCTTTGAACAGAAAAACTATTCTACCGATGCTCTTCGCAAGGCGCTCGTACCGGGAGAGTTGCTAATCGAAGTGATTCCTTTCAGGTATTTCGAGAAAAAGTTTACCGATACTACCTGGTATGCCTTTTTATTCCTGGAGAACGGTAAAAGTAAAATTAATTATACCGTAATAAAAGATGGTCACTTACTCGCCAATCGCTACTTGAAATATTACCGCAACTGTGTGCGCTTTGAGATGAATGATGATTATTCCTACAAAAAGTATTGGGAACCTATTCAGGAAAAAATACCTGCCGGCACCAAAACAATATTGTTTGATTCAGATGGTGTATACAATCAGCTCAATGTAGAAACATTCAAAACTCCAGAGGGGAATTATCTTTTGGATAAATATACCATCGCTTTGATTGGAACTGCCCGTGATATTTTGGAAGTAAATTCTTCGAAAAAGACGACAGATAAAAATATTGTTAGCGCCCCCTATGTTTTAATTGGCAACCCACTTTACTACAGCGCCAATTTTGAAAAGAATAAAAACGTAGCACAATTGGAGGGGGCCGAAGCCGAAGTAAAAGCCATCGCACAGGAATTGTCTGCTATGAATAAAACCACTCAAGTAATGCTGTTGGGAGAAGCCTCAGAAGCGCGTGTCAAGGAATTGCAATATCCGGAAGTATTTCATATTTCTACACACGGCTTTTTCATGAGTGATGTAGACGAACCAGAAGATGGGATGGATCAGGAGGTGCAGAATCCATTATTGCGTTCTGGATTACTGCTTAAAAATGGTGGTCAATTATTGCAACAGGAGAATATGTATGCGATCAATAAAGAAGATGGTGTGCTTACCGCTTACGAAGCCATGAACTTAAACTTCGATAATACCAAATTGGTAGTGTTGAGTGCTTGTGAAACAGGGCTTGGTGAAGTTAAAATCGGAGAAGGGGTTTATGGTTTACAACGATCCTTCTTAGTTGCAGGAGCTCAAAGTATAGTAATGAGTTTGTTCAAAGTAAACGATGAAGTAACAAAGGCTCTCATGCTGGAATTTTATAAACGTTGGCAAAGTGGTGAATCGAAACGAGACGCATTTGCCAATGCCAAAAAGGAAATAATGAAAAAATATCCATCGCCCAAGTTTTGGGGGTCATTTATAATGATGGGTGTTAATTAATTCAGATAACGTTATGAAAAAGCGGACTAAAAGTAATCTTATTTTCCAGATATTGATTTGGTTTTTTGCAATACCATTTAGCTATGCACAGGATATTCTGGATCCTCAGTTCAATGGAGGAGGTATTGTAACATTTCCTGGTTTTAAAAATGCGGCAAATGAGATCGTTACTTGTGGTAAAATTAACCCAAGTAATGGTACTATTTATGTGGCGGGTATTGAGGAAATAGAAGGTATTGATTATGCATTTGTAGCCTCTTATCTACCGAATGGAACGCTCAATACCGCATTTAATAATGGCCACTATAGATTTTCAAATCCTGCTGTGAACATTAATGCTATTGATGTTAGTTTAGGCGATGATGTATTGGTAGGCGGCTATTTTGATAATGGAACGATTAAGTTACCCTTTATGTCCGTATTTACTGCAGGCGCCTGGTCTGGGGAAACTACATTTGGTACTATTAATCCAACTGATCATGCCGTTTTTAATACGGTACATATCACTAGTGCTGGAAATTATGTTGGTGCTGGATATGCCGATGTATCTGGTGTACGCAGAATGTTTACTGCCAAATGCAATAATAGTTTTGCGCTTGATCTATCGTTCGAAACTCTTGGATATTTTGTGGAAAATCGCAGTACGCCGCATAATGCCACAGTTTCGGTTCTATACGGTGACTCGTTATATGTATCCGGATTTATCGACCAAACGGTACAAGACACTTTATTCCTTAGAAAATTTTTGGTAGAAGGAGTAGACCAAGGTATCGATTCCTCTTATAATGGAGGAAGTATGGTTACGCATTATCATGGAGTATTAGGGGATGCAGAGCCAGGTGGAATAGCGGTCTTGCCAGACGATAAGGTAATTATAGCTTCTTCCGTTGGAGCGAACGGCGCTCATTCAGGCAAAGTGATCCGGTTCAATAAGGATGCTACACTGGATAACACCTTCGCTTTTGCAGGGGTTTTAAATATCCAGCCTCTAGCAGGAGATTTAAAAATTACGGACCTGAATTTTGTTACTGCCTACAATAGATTTTTTGTCACTGGATTTGTGGCTTTACCTACCGATCAGAATTTAATTATTACAGCTTATAATAATAATGGTACCGGACAATTTGTATTTAGTGAATTAAATCTTCCTACGGGTACCAGCGAATATACTGAGAACTTGCTTTATAATCCTTTAACAACTGGTTTTCATACGGTAGGAAGTAATAAAGATGCCAATGGATCTTTTGACATTCTTATTACAAAGATGGATGTTAATGCTAACCTTGATAACAGCCAGTATGCTCCCAATGGTTATATCACTTCGTATTTTACGAATTCACAAGATGCGATCTTTGGTGTTGCTGCAACCAACAATGCTGTATATTTTGGATATAAGGAATTTATTATTTCTGGTAGTAAATACAAATTTTGTAAGCTCGATAATCAAGGGAATTTAGCAACAGATTTTTCTTCAGATGGAATTTCTATCTGGCCTAAATTGAATCCGGGAGATGATGTTAAATCGTTTGGATTACTCTCAACAGGAGAATTGATATTGGCTGGAATCACTGTACAAATGTCTCCGGTTACAGAAATACTGTTGTCAAAATTGAATGCTAATGGTGATTTGATTACGACCTTTGGAGATGGTGGCTATGTAATGTTTAACTATCAGAATAAAATTAGTGACGTATATAAAATCTTACCGTTGAACAATGGCAATTTTGTGGTTTCGTGCAGCCGTGACAGTAGTAATGGATCAAGATATATGTGCCTTGTAATGTTTGACTCAGGAGGGAATCTTGTAAACACATTTGGTACGGGAGGTATCTTTTTATCCGATTTTGTAATCAATCAATTTGAATTAATTGACATCGTGCAAGATGTAGATCCTAATAAGATCATTTGTATTATGCCTGATGGCCTTCAGGGTTCTCGAATTGTAAAGGTTATTCGCTTAAATCAATTGGGAGTGGTGGAGACTGCCTATGGCACCGGAGGAGTTCAGCAACTCTCCAATGGTACTGATAATATCATGGGTTTTTCTTCCATGGATGCGTCGGGAAACTTATATATTCCACTGGCTGCCGAGACAACATCGTATAGCTATGCAATTGCTAAATTAGACAATACAGGCCGACCGGTATCTGGTTTTGGAAATTCGGGAATTTTGAACATCACACAACCATCCACTAGTAATTATTTATCTATTATTCATGTCATTGGAAATAATTTATACGGGGTGGCTCAGGAGGGATTAAATGCTACCATTATAAAATCAGATTTGAATGGGAATTTAGATACAAACTTTGACTTGGATGGTAAGTTTGTTTTTCAAGTCATCATGAACGAAGAAATTTTTTATACTTCGGTAGCAGGAAATGGGGCGCTTTTTATCGGTAATGGTTGGCAGTCTCCTAGCAATGATGACGATGTGCAGATAACTAAGTTCTTAACAGAAATCAATACTTCAACATTAATTGATCCATCCATTTCACTTCCTGATGTAAATAAAGTGTTTGGTGATAAGCCATTTCCCATGAAGGCGACTTCGCTTAATCCGGCTCCTATTACCTATACTATTCAAGGTCCTTGCTTGTCTTTTGACAGGGATAGTAATTTTGTGATTAACTGCGCGGGTACGGTTACAGTAACAGCAAGTCAGGCTGCCACTTCTATATTCAGTGCAGATCAGGCTACGGCTACCGTTACCATCGCCAAAGCTACACCCTTCCTGGTGTTCAACAACCAGGGAGCTGTGGTGGGGGATGCCCTCTTCAAGTTAGCGTTTACCAGTAATTCGGATACATCTCTGGCATTATTTTCATCCGCAGGAGGTACTTCATCTTCATTTATCCTCGATACGAATGAAGGAACTATTACCCCTCAGGCGGCAGGAAGTTCAACAGTAACCATCACGATTCCAACTACCACGAATTATTTGTCTGTATCGGCCAGTGCTTTAGTGACCATTTACCTGACTCCAATTCCGCCGGAAATTAATCCAGTGGTGATTACTAATTCCATCGGCGATACAACAGCGTTTGATCTCAATCAGATTGTGGTAGGGAAAAGCGCTCCTGTGGAAATTAAAACCATAGACCTCGATCCCAGTACTCCGGGGATTCAATCATACATCAAAATTCCAGAGTATGGCATCTTCCGTGTCGATACAACAGGTATGTTATCGTTTCTGCCTAACTATGGATTTACAGGGGAAGCCTTTTTGGATTTTGTGGTTTCGGATCGAAGAGGAATTACTTCCGAAGTAAGTCAATTAAAAATTGTATATGAATTTAAAAGCAAGGAGGAAATTCCTTCCCTGGAAACGAAAGAAGTATTTACCCCGAACGGGGACGGTTTGAACGATACGTTTGTGATCGCGTTTCTAGACAATACCATCGATAATTCGCTGGTAGTTTACGATCGCAATGGCCATGAGGTATTCCAGGTTTCGGATTACCGCAACGATTGGACGGGCAAAGATCAATCGGGAAAGGTATTGGATTCCGGGGTA
>JALONM010000073.1 GCA_025454925.1 Cytophagaceae bacterium | reverse complement strand
TTCATCTTGATCAGGTGCATTTCCCGAAGTTCATCTTATTTACAGCTGTCTCTACTTCCACCCTTGAATGAGGTGGTTCCTCTTCTCTTTCTTTGATTACTGATGACGAGTCCCGATAAATGTGTTTGGCTTGGTCTCCTGCCGTGTCTGCGTAAAGCTCTTCACAATATTTTTTCCAATGAACTTCTGGAAAGATTGTTCAAAAACTGCTGCTACATTGCCAGCTCCACCACAGTTTATAATGTGGAAATTATAATCGTCATAAGCAGGGGATAATTTTTTTATTGCAGTCGTGATGTAGTTATAATCGTTTGTGCCTTCTACTAACAAAATGTCTTTGGAAGTACTTAAAGCTAAAGTTGCATCTATTAATGAATATTCGCCATTAGTTATCTCAGTAAGCGAATTAATTTTATTCTGTTCTATAACTTCAAGTGAGCCACTTACATTTCTCACAATACGTACATTTTCATCTTTAATATAGTGTAATATTTTAGGCGAATGAGTAGTAAATATTGTGAAACGTTCATTTTGATTGACTATATCAATTATTTCCTTCTTTCTATCAATATGAATATGTGCATCTGGCTCGTCTAATAAAACCAAAGTTTTCTCATCTGAGAGCAGGTGTGTTATACAATTAATTAGAATTAGCTTTTTTTCACCCTCACTTAGTTTCTGTACATCAATTCCATTGAAACGTAATTCCGTTTTTCTGATAATTTTATCGGCCTTAATTCTATCACCTTTTACAGGCATTCCTGTAATAAACAGATAATAAAACAGGCGTTTTGTGAAATCGGAGTTGTCCTTTTGACCAATATCTAATGTGCTAACTTCCCTTATATGTAACGAATTAGTAGCTGAATCGTTTTGTAAATCTACTAATCGCTTTATCAATGAAAGGGCATCGTTAGCCTCATACAAACCATAGTTTGCTTTTTCTATGGTAAAACTGATTTCTACATCATCCCCAATTCTTAAAACGTCATTTATGAATTTTTTGATATTAAGATTTTCCGAACACAAAAGAGCAATCAAAGCAAAATCCCAACAGTATTTGTTTATATATAAAAGCTTTGGAACAAATGAAGATTGCTTTTTAATATCCTGAAAAAAATCCGCATAGCTATCCAAATAAATGTTTTCCCACATTCTTAATTCCTCGCCACTATAGGATGCAATTACATTTGCTGGGAGATAACTAAATTGATTTGCTTTAGCAATTCTTCCTTTCCCCTTTACTACCATATTCCCATCAGTAATAGTTATTTCATCATTATCAAGTATATACTTGATTTGATAGTTAAACTCTGCTTGCTTGTCGTGATAAAGGCATGAAAAAATAATACTTATAGCTTCTAATACATTACTTTTTCCACTACCGTTTAAGCCAATAAGAGCTACGTAATTAGAGCATTTTGAAAAATCAAAACTGGCTTTGTTTCTATCTTGTAGGTTTTTATAACCCTGTATTTGTAAACTAAGTATCTTCATCAATTACGTTTAAAAATTTGATTTTCAAAATCAATTAAGGCTTGTTTTTTAGACAAAATGGCTTGATTGTACATTTCTTTAATTTCACTTTTTAATTCTGATACCCTTCCAACTATTTCTTCTTGAACAATCCTGTCTGGTACAGGTACTTCTAAATTCTCCAAAAATGACTTTGGAACTCTTTGCTGACCTGCTGACCCTGTAAAGTGTGTTTTTGCAGCTTGTAGAATTTTTTCATACCTAAGTAACAAATGAATGTATTTGCTTAATGTTTCATCTTCGGTTCTAATAATGTGGTATTCCGTTGACCCATATCCATAACCATTTTCCATGTTCTTTACTATAGCTGATTTTCCATTTTCCATACAGGGTGTTATTCTTGCCCAAAGTAAATCGCCATCTTTAAATTTAGTATAGCCTTTGGCATTAGCAACTTTGCCTTCACTGTAAAATATCACTTCTCCTTCAATGTCTGAAATGTTTGCCATTGGCAGGAAAGCAACTTTCATTGAAGCAGGTAGCTTGTTAAAACTTGTAGTGGGATTTATTTCTGCAATTTGTGAAAGTGGTTGATTGGGATAAATAGTAGAGAATAAAATGGAATTGGAATCTAATTTTGTAACACCCCATTCATTCAAATCTTTAAACTTTACAAATTTTAAGCCTCCTTTTAGGGAATCTTCTTCGCTATTTGATATACCCAACTTGGACAACATATATTTCTCTATCTCTGCTTCTTTCAGTTGCGCTTTGGTTTTTGCTGTTTCTGCTTCTGAAATTTTTTGATTATAAGCATCTACTAACGTTTCCTGTGTTACAGTATTGGGTAAGTTTCTTTTTATTGCATCCTCCTCGTCTAATGGTGGCAATGGAATTTCTACAGCCAAAAACAAATCTTCCTGCAAATAATGTCTATTAGTAGTTCCTGTACTACTATTTTCGCAAAACTTAATAAATTCAGGAGTAGTTGTAATTAGAGCAAGATAGTGAGGGTTGATTACGGAATAGTCTACATCAAAAGCCCAAAAGTTACCTGTTATTATTGCGCCATCTACTTCATTTGTAACTACACCAAATGCACCATTTCTTGCATCAATTTTAGAAACTAAAAACTGACCTTCTTTAATTACAAATTGATTTTTTGTGCCTATTTTTTCACCTACTTCAATGTCCCTAAGAAATACACCACCATTATTAGTTTTAATGGTAACACGTTTATACTTAATTCCATTCTTTACTTCAAGGCTTGTTTTATTTCGTTTCAAAAAAGTACCAATTGTAACTAATGGAAAAGCTTGGTTATAGGAAAAGGTATCTTCTAATAAATATTGCACACTCCAATTATATAATTTGGAGAATCTTACAAATTCAATATTGGGCATTGTAGCTGTCATTACCATTCAATTGTTGTGGTTTCATTTTGGTTCTTAATACGTTCTACTTTGCCTGTTTTACTGCTCCATTTATACTCAAATACAGGTTTTACCTCTTTCCAAAGCTGGTTTGTGGTTCGGTAAGGTGTGTATTGTTTCAATATATCTGTTAATTCATTATCGATAGCTGCTCCTGTGCTGCTTATACCTGCCTTTTCTACTGCAGCAATAGGTATATCATAATCAAACTTTTCTTTTACAATGGCTCGTATTTCTATTTCCATTGCCTCTTCTATTTTTTTCTTTTTAGCTCTCAGTTCTTTTTTAGCTTCAGCATCCGGTGCATCATTGCCTCTTAATGCCAACTGGTTTTCTATTTCGTTTAATTCACTCTGATATTTTGCGTTTACTTTTTTGGTAGCTTCTTTGGTAATTTTATTCCATTGGTCAACTTCATCAGTTGTAAATTTTTTAAGAAAAACCAAGCTTGATTTTACTGTAGCCCCACTTTTCATAAATACATCTTGAGGTATTGAAGTAATGAGTATGATTCTGGCGTTGCTTTCAAAGTACTGTCTTACTTTACCTAAATTCTGCGTATTCAATACGCCTTCGGGTAATACAATGCCTAATCTTCCACCTGGCTTCAATAGGTTGATACATCGTTCTATAAACAATACTTCCGTTAAACCACTCATACCCTCTTTGCCTATGTGCAAAGTATCTAAAACTGGTTTACCTTTGGATTCTTCTTCATCAAATTCTAACTGCTGCATAGCTTTTGTATAAACATCATCTCCATACATTTTTTTATACTTAGCTATGCGATTGGTATCTGTAATTTGGTCGGCTTTGGTTATCAATAATGACTTTTCTACCCTTGCACCAAAAGGAGGATTGGTAAGAATTACATCAAAACGGTTTTCAAATATGCCGTTGATGTTTAACAGGCCATCTCTATGATGAACACCACCGTGCCCATCACCGTGCATGATCATATTCATTTTAGCTGTTCTTGCCATACGAGGATTAGCATCAGTACCAAAAATGCAAGTAGCAGATAGTTTTTCAAGACGTGAAATGAATTTGTTATTCTCTCTTGCCTGTTCCTGTTCAGCACTTTTACGAATTTGAGTTTCGTAACCTAACTTATGTATAATATCGTTTGAAACTTCCTTTAATTTTTCTTGATCTTTCTCAGTTGCTTTTTCGGCCAATTCATCAAAGGCTTTATTTACTTTTTCCTTTTCCTTTTTTATATCCTGCTCTATCTTATCTCTTACATATTCAAATGCCTTAATTAAAAAACCACCTGAACCGCAACAAGGGTCACAAATAACTTCATCTTCTTGTGGGTCTAACACTTCCACAATAAAATCAACTATAGTTCTTGGTGTAAAAAACTGACCTAACTCGCCCCTGAAAGTGCCTCCTAAGAACTGCTCAAAAGCTATTCCCTTTACATCATCGCTGGTGGTAGATAAATTGTATTTCTGCAATTTCTTAACGATTTCCTTAAAAGATGCTTCCTTAATTTTAATTTTTTCGTTTTTATCAAAAAGTTCATCTTCTTCAAATTCATCTTTGGTTAATTCAAACCAATAATCCATATATGGAATATCATCTTTAGGACCATTACGTTTGATATTAACAGGTCTTATATTTTTTTCGTAATTGCTTTCTTGTTTTTCAAATTGCTTTAAGGTGAAAATGTTTTCTTCATCAGGATTTCTTTCGTACCTGATTTTCATAAACAGAATTTTACTGATTTCATCAAACGCTGCCTCTGGAGATAGTTTATCGTTGTTTCTGATTACATTATGGCATTGAAAAAGTAGTTTAGAAAATTCATCCCTTTCAAATGCTTTGGTCTGCTCCAACAACTTTTTGATTTTATCATCATTATTGGCATCTTTAGCAAAAGGAATATCTAAAATTTCATCACTTAATGTTTTGGGTGTTATATCAAGATTTACTTTAAAAATTTTGGTTTCTTTTTCATTTGTTGTAACAAAAAAAGGTGCATTTGCAAAACGAGCATAGTTTTGACCTTGATAATAATCTTCACTTTTAATATCAATATATTCAGCCTTACATTCAACAACTATAATTGGGTTCTTGCTGTTCTTTTTATCTGCCTTACTTCTCCAAATCACTATATCTGCACTGGCTCTTCCTGTACCTCGCTTAGCACCTGTAAGTTTTACTTCTTGTGCCATTTGTTCTAATTCGTAGCCATAGGTATTTACCAACTTCATTATATACTTCTGCCTAACTTCTTCTTCAGGAGTTTTGATTAACTCTTTTCCCTTTAAAGGAGCAAATATTCTATTACCATTTATTTGAAGTTCTAATGCCATAATTACTTTTTCTTAATCGATTTAGAAACTGATTTTAATGCTTCATCGGCATTGGGTTGGTCTTTTATCAAATCTAATACTTGGTCGGCAAGCCAAAGGGTTTGCAATTCTTTTTGGTCGGCTTTCAGCACTTTGGCTAAAATTGGAATTTGTTCTTTTTTTAATTGTCGAAAACCCTTTTCAATCTTGCTCAACTGGGCAGTGTCCATTTCAAGCAATGGAGCTACCTGTCGCAAATAGAGATTTTGACTTTCTCTAAGCGTTCTTATTCTCTCACCAAATTTGCTTTCCATCGTTCAATATTTGACTTGTCAAATTTTGGCAAATGTAAGAATAATAAGTTGTACTCTTATCGGTGTATGGGCTAAAATTTAGCTCTTTTGGTTGTGCGGAAGGGTTGGCTTTGGGTGCGGCAAAACTAAATGTGCCATTTGTGGGTGGGCTTAAAATTATTTTTAAAAAATGTGTGGTGAAAAAAAACATAGGGTCGGTCAGCGTGTCGGTTTAGATGCTGTCCTCTTTTAATGTCGTTTCTATATCTTTGGTCACCTTTCAAAATGGTTTTCTTTTTTTGTTTCTGTCACTAGTTTGTTTGTCGTGTCGCTGTCTTAATACATTTAAACCTAGCTACCTGCTATACGCTCCTACTTATATATATCATTTACTACTGGAATGTACCCAACTTGATTTTAAATTCAAAAATCCATAGGGCTTTGCTTATGCCTCCTAAAACTTTCAACGCGACGTACGTTCCATGGTGTACCTATTTTTTTAGTACCAACTCGCTTTATGTTTCCATGGCGCTTGTTCGGTAGGATGGCAAGCTTTTTCCAACGTGGTGTTACTAAACATTTAAATTTAGAAGTTTTGTGATAAATAGGTTAGGTATAAAATCGTATGGAAGAAAAATATTTTCAAAAGTATTGACAATTGTCAATAAAACAGATGGTGGGATGGGTGATTCCTTGTACAGATGGGTCTGTTTAGGTGGGAGGTGTTGGTGTTGCGTGAGGGCCATCGCTACAAGCCCGCAGTGGCGTGGCGCTACAGGCGCCACCGCGAAGGGGCACGCCCAACGAGGAGTATTGAGTTTGGGTATGGAGTTTGAAACAATTCGAGCACATTGGGTTAGCGGCCATGGCTCTGCGTTCTAGGCGCTTTTTACCGTGTGCGCTTCGCTGCGGAGAAAAGCAGGTTCAAATCTAATTTCTCCATAGAAATTCTTCTATTGACAAACGACTACTAAAATCAAGGGCTTGAGAAGGAATCGAATAAAAGAAATTCTTTTCTAAGCCCATGATTTTCTAAGTCGGGATTGCCGGTCCTGGATCTGCGATCCATGAGCTTTCTCCATCGTTTGCTTCGCTTCTATGGAGAAAAGCCGGTTCAAATCTATTCTCCTGTAGAATTATTTTTCATTGGCACCTCGCCAATTTCCTCAGGCTTTAGTCTCTTGTTTTTTTAACAGGGAAATAAAAATTCCGGCGGTGATGAACATGATAATGCTGTACACCGCAGCGGGTATGGCCATGGTATTGTTGTGCAGCATCAGTGTGGCAATGGTAATGGCCAGGGTGCCGTTTTGAATACTGGTTTCAATACTGATGGTAAAGCGTTGTTTGGCAGAAAGGTTAAACAGTTGCGGCAACAGGTAGCCTACCGCCATACCGCTGAGGTTAAGTACCAGGGCCGATAAGCCGGCGGCAGCAAAGTATGTTCCGATGCTATCTTTTTCTTTTAGTATGGCCCCTACAATGATGAGGACAAGAAATAAGGCCGAAAGAAGTTTGACAGGTTTTTCTGCAGACTGCGCAAATGCGGCGGAACGGGTTCGCACAAACATGCCAATGGAAGCGGGTACCAGCGTGATGGCAAATATTTTTGCAATCGATGGAAATATTTCTAATTGCAAGGAGTTGCTTTCGCCAAGATAAAGTTCAATGGCCAGGTTTACCATAACCGGAATGGTAAAGGTTTTTACAATACTGGAAATGGCCGTTAGGGAAATACAGAGCGCGGTATCGCCATTGCCCAGGTGGGTGAGTAAGTTGGAGGTTGGTCCGCCCGGACACATTGCCAGAATAATCAATCCTACGGCAAGTTCGGGTTGGTCGCTGAGCATTCCTTTAGCCACGAGGAAGCCAAGGATGGGAAGTACAATCAATTGGGTACTGGCTCCGATCAATATGGATTTGGGATGTTGGAATATCCGTTTGAAATCGTCGATGGTGAGCGACAAGCCAAGGCCAAACATAATAATGGCCAGGGCGACCGGCATGAGCACGGCAATAATGTTTAGGGTCATAAAAAAAATAGTTGGGTTTATAAAAGAAGATTTCAGGCGTGGTAAGGTACGCCTGAAATCTTTATGCTTTTCTTAATTTGGAATGACGGATGCTATAGGTAAAATAAATGACGAGTCCAATGGCAAGCCATATTCCAAGTCGCATCCAGTTTTGTACTCCGAGTCCCATCATTTGTGCGCCACAGATTAAGATTCCCAATCCAGGAATCCAGGGCACCAGCGGCGTGCGGAACGGACGAGGTGCATCGGGTTTGGTTTTGCGAAGGTAAATGACTCCTGCGCATACGATGACGAAAGCCAGCAGTGTTCCGATGGAAACCAGTTCTCCCAGAAAAGTTACCGGGAACAGAGAGGCGATCACCGCGGCAGCAAGACCGGTAAGAATCGTGCTATAGTGAGGTGTTTTAAAGGTAGGATGCACGCGTGCGAATACCGCAGGCAGCAGCCCATCGTTGGCCATGGCCATAAAAATGCGCGGCTGGCCCATCAGCATCACTAAAATAACGGAACTCAGTCCGGCGATGGCGCCAATTTTTACCAAAGGACTCAGCCAGGCAAGGGAAGCTCCTGTAGCGTCGATGGCCAGTGCTATGGGGGCGGGAACATTGAGCTTTGAATAATGCACAATGCCGGTCATGACCAAGGATACTGCGATGTATAATATGGTACAAAGAAGTAAAGAGCCGAGAATACCCCAAGGCATACTTTTCTTGGGATCTATGGTTTCCTGCGCTGCGGTGGATACGGCGTCGAAGCCGATGTAGGCGAAGAAGATTACCCCGGCACCGGTGAGGATGCCCGAGAATCCGAATTGTCCGCTCTTCCCTGTGTTCTCAGGAATGAAGGGAACCCAGTTTTCGGTATTTACATAAAAGGCACCGAAGCCAATAACCAGAAGGACTACGGCCAACTTAACCACTACAATGACATTGTTGAAGAATGCCGATTCTTTTATTCCTTTTACCAAAATAATAGTGGTTGCCAGCACGATGAGGAAGGCGGGTAGGTTGATCATGGAACCCGTGGTGCTCCAGCTACCCGTCTGGATGTCGTATTGCAAGGGGGCGGAGGCGATGACTTCGGGAATGCGCATGCCTAAGGTATCGCGAAGGAAGCTCACCATGTATCCCGACCAGCCTACGGCCACGGTAGAGGAGGCAAATAAATATTCCAGAATAAGGTCCCAGCCAATGATCCAGGCGATAAACTCTCCCATGGTGGCGTAGGCATAGGTATAGGCCGAGCCGGAGATCGGAATCATGGAGGCAAATTCAGCGTAACAAAGTCCTGCAAAAGCACAGCCTAAGGCCGATAAGATGAAGGACAATACGAGGGCGGGCCCGGCATGGTTCGCGGCCGCCGTTCCTGTGAGCACAAAGATGCCAGTACCGATGATGGCTCCAATGCCCAAGGCTATCAGGCTGCGTGTGGTGAGGGTTTTGTGCAAGGGTTTTTCCTCTCCTGCTTTTAGGATGTCTTGAATGGATTTGGTTCTAAAAAGTTGATTCATAAAAACAGGCAGGATTAGTTTAGTTGTGAAGCCATGAGCGCAATACCTTCCATGAACGAACGAGGCGCGTATCCTAATGCATGGCGTGCTTTATCGATGACCAGGCCTGTACGCGGCGGGCGTTTGGCAGGCTGGGTGAATTGGGTGGAATCTGTTTTGGTAATGAAGGAGGCGTCGAGCTTGAAGAAGGAAGCGGTTTGCATGGCCATTTCGTAAGGCGTAAGCATTTCGTTTCCGGCCAGGTTAAAAATTCCTTTCGCTTCTTTCTGGGCAATCAGCCAGCAACCCATGGCCAAATCTTCGGCCAGCGTAGGCGTCCGCCACTGATCGTCTACCACTTGTATTTGTTTTTTATTTTCAAGGGATGACTTTACCCATAATATAATATTGCTGCGACTCATATTCCGCACCACGCCATAGACCAGCACGGTGCGCGCAATGGCCCATCGAATGCGGCTGGCCTGTACTATTTTTTCAGCCTCCAGCTTACTCCATCCATAAAAACTGATGGGGTTGGGAAGGTCTGTCTCGAGCAATGGACCTTTGGTGCCATCAAAAATAAAATCGGTACTCAGGTGAAGCAGAAAGCAATCATACGCTTCACAAGCATCTACCAGATATTGAACAGCATGTATATTTTGCGCCGTACAAGCTTCGCGTTCTGTTTCACATTGGTCTACATTGGTCATGGCAGCCCCATGAATAATTACATCCGGACGGCAGGCTTCTACTACCCGCATCACATCTTCCCGCGAGGTGATGTCCATGGGATAGTAGGCATAGGATGCATCCGAGTTGCCAAAACGGTTGGCACCCCGGCCTGTGGCGATGCAGTGTACACCTTCCAGTGTGCTTAACAACTCAATGAGTTTTTGTCCTAAGAGGCCATTGGAGCCTGTGATGAGTATTTTTTTCAAAACTGTTCAATATTCAAAACCCTAAGATAGAAAAAAGTTTGAAGGAAGGAATAAAATGATCGCAGGCATGCGTGTGGATTTGTCTGCAAGCCTTCCCAACAGCGTGCCGGAGAAGGAAAAGAAAGGAAGAGACATGCCCAGAAATAAGTTGTGTAAATCATTTGTGCGCATGTGGTATCGTGCAATGCTGCTTCTACTTAGAAACGATTCTGCCGGAAAACGACCAGGGGAAATCAAGGACTTTTGAAGCGAATGTATTGTTTTGGAATCCTTCTGAAGCTCCTGCTTTTAGGTTCGTTTCTCCTTGGAAGAAATTCTATATAGAATTTTCATCTAAAAACATGGCTGGTATTTGCGTGAGGGATAGAGCGTAAAGCCATGGCGCCTTTGGCGCCGTGGCTTGCAGCGATAGCCCGGCCCAAGTGGCGTGGCGCCTAAGGCGCCACCGCGCAGGGACACGCCCAATATAAAATCATGAGTTTGAATACGCAATATTGGCAACATATTAGTTGGAGACTTAGATGCATACTCAAACGTCATCATTTCATGGATTTAGGTTTAACACTAATTTCTCCATAGAAATTCTTCTATGGAGAAACGACTACTAAAATCAAGGGCTTGAGAAGGAATCGAATAAAAGAAATTCTTTTCTAAGCCCATGATTTTCTAAGTCGGGATTACCGGTCCTGGATCTACGATCCATGAACTTTCTCCATCGTTTGCTTCGCTTCTATGGAGAAAAGCCGGTTAAAATTTTACGCCCAGATAAATATTGGGTTCGAATAAAAAGAAATTGTTTTTGGATTTGTCTTTTTCCCTGAACGCATCCGGTGCGGGCGTGTCTATAGGCCAGTACTGGCCGTGCAACTGCGGTTCTATAAAGAAACGGTTTTTAAACATGGGTATATGGTAGCCAATGTGGTAGGATGTATATAATTTGAATCCTCGGCCAACTACTTTTTTATTGGTATCGCGATAGGTTTTCCACTGAGGCATAACCTCGATGGTGGTAAACAATCGTTTCCAGATAAAATGCTGATAGGTAATACCAATTCCTTTTTCATGCAAGCGTCCGGGATAGAATTCACTTTCTTTTAAAAAGAGCGGATCCCAGAGCGGAATGCCCATGGGGGCAAAGAGTTTCCAGGTAGCGAGCTTGATGCCCCAACGGCTTTTTTCGGTGCATTTATATTTGAAATGAAGTTCGTAGTGTTGGGTGTTGGTTTTTTCCGGACCCCAGTTAGCGAGCGAAAGCCAGGTGGTATTGATGGAATACTTAAAATTCCGGTCTTTTTCTTTTTTTTCAATGCTCTGAGAATGGGCCATCATGCTTATAAGTAAAAGCAAGGCCGATAGCGTGTGCGTTGTTTTCATCGTTCTTTCCGTTGTACTTGTTTGTACTACAAAGGAACAGAACTGTGTTGAAAGCAACCCTTGACTTTAGTCAAGAAAGAAGCATGGTGGTTATTTCATAATCCGTTTCCGGATGCGGCTTAGCGATTCGGGTTTAATACCCAGGTAGCTGGCGATTTGATTCAATGGAACGCGCTGAAATAAATCAGGACGTGATTCCAGAAGTTTTAAATACCGTTCTTCCGGCGAAGCCATTTTGAATTCTGAAAATTCTTCAACATACGTGGTCATCATGGATTCGCCAATAACCCGGCTAAAAGATTCCAGTATGGGAAATTTTTGAAACATGTCGGATTCCAACTCGGGGTTGCCTACCGCGGCTATAATATCTTCCAGGCACTCGAGGTAATACTCATTGGGCGTTCCTTTTGAAATGCCTGGTATCGCCTGCATCTCCGTGTAAAAATCCGTAGTACGTTCTTCGGTATCTTTGATGTAAAACCGACGGACGCATCCTTTCAGTACAAAAAAACATTCGATACTAATTTGGCCCGCTTCCAATAAAAAATGTCCTTTGGGGTACTGCCGTATCATTCCACTTTGGCGTATGGCAGTTTCCAGTTCTGGGCTTACTTCCGTATAGTTGGAAATGTATTTTATAATTTCATCTTCCATGTACTACCTAACCCTACTATTTTGTAAAGGGCAGGCATCTCAATATACAATTTTTTGCCTTCATTGTAAGCTCCATTTATCCATCGGCATCGGTGTTTTCGACATTAGGTTTTGCCCTGTCCTTGGAGGCGTTTTTACTGCAAGGGTTCCACGTAGGCCTCTGCAAAGGTGGTATCCTTAAAAAACGATTCGATGCTGAACCGGTAGGCCGGAATTTTTGGTAAATGAAATCGAATTGTTCCCTGTTCCAGCTTTTCTGTCCATAATTTTTCTTGAGTAGTATCTGGTATGAAAGTGTTGTTCAGAGCATCATACATCAATATGGCTACTTCATTTTCATTTTTTGGGGTGTATCCCGTCGAAATGGAGTAGTTAAAACTATGCGAGGGCATTTCTAAAAATGTAAGTTTTAGTTCACTGGGGCTTACGTTTTTTCTATTAAAAAAAATAAATTCATGTAGTCCGTTTTTTTCTTCATAAAATACATGCGACGTGCTGTCGGTTCCATTAAATGAGGCCTTTCCATTATAAACGGGTTTTAGGGGCTCTGGCTTCCAGCGCAGGCGTCCGGAGAAAAGCATGGTTTCCGAAGCCGGAGAGCTGCGCATGGGAACGTTATGGAAAAATAAAACGGTAGAATCTCCATCGGAATAAACCTGCAACACAGAGCTGCTGTCGGCGATACTGAAGTAGCTGGCAAAGGGAGCTTTACAGAAAAGGGAAATGCCATTCGATCCGGGATGTTCTCGAATACTCTGAAACGCCCGCAATTGGTAATTTCCTTCGTTGGGCGCTGAATTTGGAAGTATGGCTTGCATCAAGTAGGTCCGGTCTTTATAATCCTTGAATACAAACTCATAGCAGATGGGGTTCAGATACCTGGCGGCTTCGCTCCGTTTTACCAGAAAGGCAT
This sequence comes from Cytophagaceae bacterium, assembly GCA_025454925.1. Classification (GTDB taxonomy): domain Bacteria; phylum Bacteroidota; class Bacteroidia; order Cytophagales; family Cytophagaceae; genus JALONM01. Next base: position 16,654 of record JALONM010000073.1, on the reverse strand, counting down.
CCACGATGGCAGTATTCATGGGTGGAACCGGATTGGGATACAAGCCGGATGTGGAATCTTCCTTTTTGCGACAGGAAAAAAGTAGAAGGGATGCGCTTGCTAATATCAGAACACAATTCTGAAGTATTCGAAAAAATGGAAGCATGCTGGGATATGATGGTAGCTACTACATCAATAGACTCCCAAACACAAAAACGTTTCACGAATTCTTGAAAAAAAATAGTTTAATTGGTTGCTGTTTAGAAACCTCTCCGATGGGAAATTAAATATCTAATAATGAGTAATGTAATAATTATTCAGAGTACAGATCAATCAAGGTCGGGGAATTCTGGGAGTTCCTTCAGCATCTGGCTTGATTGGTTATGGTGATTGATGGAACAACAGTAATGCACCAGGCCGTTACTCAGCATAAAGTAGGGTGCTTGTAGTGTGTTGTTGTACATGGCTGCCTGCCTGAAAGTAGCTTCGCTTATTTTTACCATCGGACTTTTGCATTCAACCAGCAGGAAAGGTTTGCCTTGCCGGTCATACACAACAATGTCGGTGCGTTTGGTCATGCGATTATAGCTGAGTCCTTTTTCCACCTGGAACAGGCTTTTAGGGTACTTTTTGGCGGACAACAAAAAGTGAATCAAATGCTGGCGCACCCATTCTTCGGGGGTGAGTGCCACGTATTTTTTCCGAATCAGATCAAGTACTTTTACCAATCCTTGTTGATTCTCAATTTGAAGCTTAGCCTCGGGCAGATTTAAAGGAATAAATCCAGACATCCCTTCAAGTATACTAAAAAAAACGAAAATCATTTGGTTTAAAAGTTAATGCTACGAAGCGGGATTTATGATTCCCAAGAACAAAATGGAGGAGAATCGGGCTGTTTCACCTTTTCAAATCGAATAAAAGTACTGTTTACTTCGCCTAAAATCATTTGGCTTTTTTAAGTTATTATTATGAAAATCAAGTATATATTTTGTGATTGATGTGTAATATCGACGGCCGTTGAATATTCTTTTAATCTTCATTTTTAGGATTATTTGTTTATAAAATTTACTTAAATGATTTTTTTGCAGTACCTATCCTTTACCAAATGGAAGAATTATGAAAAAGGTTTGTTTGAGATTAGCACTGTTTTCGATTCTCAGCTGGAATTTGATGGCTCAGCAAATTTTCCCTGGTGGTGGTTTGGGTAGTTACCGGACGAATTATCCGGGTTGGAATTATGCCCATCATATTTATGCTCCTATTGGGGATAACACACAATCTCATATTCATAAAGGGCCGAATTATACAGGTCCTCTTCAAACGCACCAATGGTGGACCTCGGCCCTGTGGGATCATGGAAACATCGTGGTAAACGATGGTGCCAAAACCCTCACCGATTTGGGGCATGATGAGCATTCGGGTCCGATGTATCCGTATCCCTTGTTTTTACAGGCCAGTGATAATGGCTACATCCTTCGGTATGGTGAAACGGACATCAATGGCCTTAACGATGAGGTAGAAATCCATTCTGCCGTAATTGATGCCCGGGTGGGATTACAAGGTCAATCTGCTACGGTTACTTCTGTAGACGATTATGGTGACTGGCATGCTGTTTTTTATCAGAATTATGGAGGGGGAAATACCCTTCGCATGACGGCTGCCAAAGGAAATCCCTTTGCATTCTTTCAGCGCACAGGTACTATTAATCCTGTTATTTATGGGTTGAATAAAGTGGTAGTAAGAAAATCTACCTCGGGCAATTCGTTTATTTTTCAGGTAGCGCCGGAAGGAAGGCCTGTTTATTTCGGAGTGTTTTTCCCTGCGGGAACGCTCATCGGCAATGCAGCGGCACCTGTTACACCGATCACCGCCCTTGGCACTGGAGGGTATGGAGGAGGCTGGTCCGACATGGTGTTTGGCTTGCCAGCGGGTAATAATTATTTTTCTGTGGCTGTTATGCGCGATATTTCTCAGGCTACCTTGGATTTGTATGAAGCTCGGGCTTTCAATTTCGTTACAGAAACCACGCATACGTATACCTTTAACGAAGCTACCAGCACGCTTACCACCTCTTTTGTAACAACCACTACTCCTGTTTATGGCGGAGCCAACATTGGTACCTTGCAGGCCCTCATGAAGCACCAGTACTTGCATTCGCCACAAGCCGCCACAGCTGCGAATACCGGTTTGATATATCGTTGTCCACGCGGCGATATGCAGGTGTTGGCCACCAACACCTTTACTACCGAAATGACCCATTACGGTATCCTTCCAAACCTTGGTTGGGCTCACCGGTATAGTGTGGCGCAAATGCGCGCGTACATTGATAATTATCTTCCTACCATCAACATCCCACAAATTCCGGCTGATGGGTACAACAAGGATGGAATGGTAGATTTGGCTAACGTGGCACAAATAGCCAGTCAGATAGGATATATCACGGCCCGCAACCGCTGCCTCGATGCCTTGCAACAACGTCTTACCAATTGGTTTACAGCCCCTATGGGCGAGGATTGGGCCTTATTTATTTACAGCAGCGATTTCAACTGGATGGCGCATTATCCGAACGGATTTGGTTCTTCCGGAACATTCATCGACATGCACTTTCACATGGCTTACCTGGTTTATGGTGCCGCTATTCTGGCTCGATACAGGCCTGCCTGGGCGGCGCAATACGGTGGAATGGTAGAAACCATGATTCGTCAAATCAACGATTATCGGAAAGATAATACCAACCCTGGCAACATCGGATGGTTTCCATACCTGCGTTTCTTTGATCCTTACGAAGGACACAGCTGGGCCGGACCGGATGCTTCGGATCAGGAATCGGTTTCCGAATCGCTGCTATTTGCCCAAGGAACGTTCTTGTGGGGCGAAACCGTAGGCAATAACAACCTCCGTGATTTGGGAGCCCTGCTGTATATTACCGAAGCCGAAGCAGCCAAATTATATTGGTTTGATGTGGATGAAGATGTAAACTACAACTGGGGAGGAACGACGTATCCGCAGCATCATGTAACCATTGTGAGAAGCCGTGGCAGCAGTTATGCCACATATTTTTCCGCGGACGATCGTTGGAAGCATGCCATTGTGTTGTTGCCTCAATCGGCAGGATCGCTGTGGTTTGCCTGGGATCCGGCACAGGCTCAAACCATTTACAACCATTTGCCTGCCCCAACCGGATATACCAACTGGGATGAGTTTGGTTATCACTTTAATTTCGTGCAGGCTGCTTTCAATGCAACGGCTGCCAAAACTGCATTTAGTACCTATGCTGTTTCTGAGCAATGGATCAATCCTACCTTCCCCCATGTTAACGGCGATATTCCTGTACTGTACCAATGGATCAATACTTTCGATAGTGTTGGGGTATATGACAATACGGTGCAAGCCGACATCACCGGATTCTCCGTGTTTACCAAAGGAACTTGCAAGCATTACATGGTGTATATGCCGCCTGGCAAGGGGCCGAGAACGGTAAATTTCTCTGATGGACAATCATTTTTGGTGCCCAACGATACCGTCATTGTTTACAAAGTTTGCGCTACCTCGTTACCGGTAGAATGGTTGTCTGTAACAGCAGAATATCTGAATGAAAATTTGGCTTCTGTTTCCTGGAAAACTGCTTCTGAATCCAACGTGTCTCATTTTGAATTAGAGCGCAGTACCGATGGACAAACGTGGGAATGGAGAAAATCCTTGCCTGCAAAAGGTAATTCCAATTCCATTCAGTCGTACCAGGTTCAGGATAAATTAGAAAATCCCAATGCTGCTTATTTCTACCGTATTCGTCAGGTAGATCTGGATGGATCCTTCACTTTTAGTCAGGTAGTTCGCCTGAGCAAAAAAAGTACAGCCAACCTATATCCCAATCCAAGCACCGGATGGGTATTTGCCGATGGTTATGATGCTTCTTTACCGGTAGAAGTGCTGGACATCACAGGGCGCTCAGTGATGCAAACGTCCATACAATCGGGTAGCTTGGATTTGTCTGAACTTCCCAATGGAGTATACATGTTGTTGATACAAAATGAACAGGGAATTCAGGAAACTCATAAAGTGGTATTAGAATAAAGATGCTAAAAGTAGCTTGTTTTTTGTGGCTATCAGTATGTTCGCTAACCGCTCGAAGTTATTATGTGAAACCTGATGGTAATGATGCCCTAACCGGAACCAGTATTGCCCAGGCCTGGCGCTCTATTGCAAGGATAAACAGCCAGGAATTTACTCCGGGAGATTCAATTCTCCTGGAGGCTGGGTCAATCTTCGAAGGGAGTATTCAACTTGCCGAATCCGACGCAGGCAGCGAATCAAATCCGCTGGTGATTTCTACTTACGGTGGCCAACAGCGCGCCATCATTCAGAGCCTGTCGGCGGCAGCCATCAATGCCTACAATCTGGGAGCCGTGGAAGTCCACAACCTCCACCTCATGGGCAGTGGAATGAATACCAATACTTCCATAGGGGTTTCCTTTTATCACGATCTGGCCATTACATCGCGTTTGCCTGGAATTCGGCTTTCGAATCTGGAAGTAGAAGGATTTGGGGTTGGCGGAATTTATGTAGGTACCAACAATCCCCAGTTCGGATTTTCGTTTATCCATATCTCGAACTGCAAAGTGCATGATGTGAAAGAAGCGGGCATACAAGTGTATGGTAAATTCGATGTCTTGAAAACGGGTTACGCCAGCAGAGATCTTCGCATTTCGGATTGTGAAGTTTTTAATGTGCCTGGAATTTCAAATCCCAATTCTCATTCAGGCAGTGGAATTGTAGTTGCTGATTTTCAAGGCGGACTCATTCAATATTGTAAAGTGTACGACTGCGGAAGCGCCAACATTCATTGCGGCGGTCCCGTTGGGATATGGGCATGGGATGGGGATAGTTTGATTATACAGTTTTGCGAAGCCTACGGCATACGCAACGGTACAGGATGCGACGGAGGGGGATTTGATTTGGATGGAGGCATGACAAATTCCATCATGCAGTACAATTATTCGCACGACAACGACGGTGCGGGCTTTCTGATTGCCCAATTTGGCGGGGCACGACCCATGAAAAATAATACCATTCGGTTTAATATTTCGGAAAACGATGGCAGAGAAAATCAGTATGGAGGAGTAGTACTATGGGTAAGTAATACCAATGCCAATGGCGGCAATCAAGATTGTTATATCTACAACAATACCCTGGTGGCAGATCTCAACCTAGTGCCTGGCGGCGGTGGAATGCGTGTGTGGGAATCACCACACGTAAATGTGCATTTCAGAAATAATCTCATTCTTAGCCTGCAGGGTACTACGCTCAATACGGTGCAATTCAGCTCCAACGACGTGAAATTTGAAAACAATTTGTATTTCTCAAACCTCGACCAATATCGCTGGTCTTACGGAGCTGCCAACTATACATCCCTGTCTGCTTTTCGGAGCAGCGGTCAGGAAATGCTCGCTGGCAACAACCTGGGAATAGTGGCCGACCCTCAATTTTCCAATCCTGCCACTGCGGGCACCTGGGGCAATACACGTACGCTGAATACACTTTTCAGAAATTACCTACCCAACCCGGCCTCGCCTGCCAACAACGCTGGAATTTCCATTCCTTCCGCATGGGGAGCATTACCAACGCATGATTTTTTAGGTCAACCCTTAAATGGTCAATATCCTATGGGAGCCATAAAATCAGATCAGGTATTGTCTGTACAAGATTTTCAACCAGTCATTTCGAACGACGCTTCCGGAATTACCATTAGCTTAACCAATCCTTTGCAGAAGGGTGAAAAAGTGATTTTAGATTGGCTAGACGAAACCATTCCCATGGTTTGTTACAACGCACTTGGCGTAGCAGTTTGGGAAGGCACTTGCAGTCCTCGTCAGAACTCGTTTACTTTACACACCCTGACATCCGGATGTTACAGACTGTGTTTTCTATACAAGCAAAATTGGTATTCTGAATGGATCATGGTGAACGAGTGAGGAAAAGATTGGAACGATCTCAATGGATTATTACCGGGCTTGGAATGATGGTGATGCTGCTGAGCATTGCATCCGTGTGGGCTCCAAGCGATACACCCTACTATTTGAATTTGCCTCCTGGATTTCCGGAACCGGTGATTCCGGCAGGAAATGAATTTACCCAAGAGCGGGTGGCCTTGGGAAAAAAATTATTCTACGATACCCGGCTTTCGTCCAATGGTAAACTGTCCTGCGCCAGTTGTCATAATCCTATCCATTCCTTTACCGATACCGCCCGCGTTAGCATGGGTGTAGATAATAAATCGGGTACCCGCAATTCCATGCCCCTGGTTAACCTGGCCTGGGCCAGTTCTTTCTTTTGGGATGGAGGAGTGCCAACGCTTGAAATGCAGATTCGCAAGCCCTTGACCAGTCACGTTGAAATGAACAGGGATGTAGCGGCTTTGATGCGCGACTTGCAGGCCGATGCGGAATATAAATCCTTGTTTAAAAAAGCTTATGGTTCGCTCAATGAAGAAAATCTGTACAAAGCGATCGCTTGTTTTGAACGTACCTTAGTAAGTGGTAATTCACGTTTCGATTTTTACTTTTACTACAAGCAGCCTGTATTCAGCGAATCCGAAGAGCGTGGATATAAATTATTTTTCGATGGAAATTATAAACTCCACTGTGCATCCTGTCATGGTGGATTTAATTTTACCAACCAATCGTTCCAGAATAATGGATTGTACGAATCCTATGCAGACCAAGGACGTTACCTGATCACGAATCTTGAAAGAGATAAAGGGAAATTTAAAGTGCCGTCCTTGCGGAACGTCGAGCTTACCGCTCCTTATATGCACGATGGGAGTTTGAAAACCCTCGAAGAAGTAGTGGAGCATTATGCTTCCGGAGGAAAAAATCATCCGAATAAATCGCCGCACGTACACATACACCAGGCCTACCAATTGACAGAACAAGACAAGGTTGATCTGGTAAATTTTCTTAAAACGCTAACCGATCGTGATTTTATTTATAAAAGGGAGCATCGTCCGGAATAAAACCTTGCTGGTGCTATTAGTCATGATGTGCTGCCTCGTTTACGGCTGCAAGCGGCCTGCTGTCCGCGGTACAGCTTCCGCAGCTTCTGTTTCGGAGCTTGGTCAGGTGGAAATATATTGGGTAGCCAGGGTTGGCAATCAAGCATTGAAACGAGATACCGTTTACCGGAATGCTCTGGGAGAATCCTTTTCCCTGAAGCAATGCCAGGCATTTATTTCGGAAATTGCTTTGGCTAATTCTGCCAGAGGAGAGGTTTCGCCTCGCTACGATCAAGCGGGAAATGGTGTCCATTTGGTAGACTTTTTAAGTCCGGATACCGCTTGTATCCGCCTTACATTTCCGGTAGGTGCGTACCAGGATTTGCGCATGGTTATGGGGGTTCCCAGGGCCTTGAACCATGCCGATCCCAGCACTGCCCGCTACCCATTAAATGGGGAAGTGGATAATATGTTTTGGGAATGGAACAGCGGATATATCTTTTTTTTGTTGGATGGAAATACCTCTGCCAATGCGGATAATATGTTGCATCAGGCCATAGGCGGCGATTCCCGGATGATGCCCTTACGACTTGGTAACCTGTTTGACCGGGAGCCGCTTCTCCAGGTACGTCCGGGTAAAAAATGCCGCATTTACATGGAATTGAACCTGCTGGAGCTTTGGAAAAATCAGGATCTCTCTCATGTTCGTTTTTCATCCATTCCTCAAGCCATCGTGCATGGGGGGCCAGAAGCAGACCAACTCAGGCTTAACCTCCTGCAAGCCATCCGGGTACAGAAAGTAGAATAAGTGCCCCTATAATTGCCTGAAATTTCGTATTTTTGAAAGGGCGTATCCATGCAGGAATACTCTGGATAAGTTCATCCGAACGTTCCTCAGATTTCCTTAGGAGGATAGGCAGGTTCTTTTTTGTTTTCCTTTGTGTAATTTGGAGGAAGACAAAAATCAGCAAAGGGATACAAATAGGATTTCAGTTTAATAAAACACGGTGTTAAAATAGTTCAGGAATATGACGGCGAAGAAATTTGAATTGATGGCTCCTGCGGGCAACATGGAATGTTTTATGGCAGCCATTCAGGCAGGTGCAGATTCTATTTATTTTGGGGTGGAGCAGCTGAATATGCGGGCCCGCCAAACCATGAATTTCACGTTGGAAGATTTGCCTGAAGTAGGCCGACTGGCACGCGAACATAACATTCGCACCTACATTACCCTCAATACCATCATGTACGATCATGATATATCGTTGGTAAAACGTATTTGTAATGCAGCGAAAGAAAACGGCATCACTGCAGTGATTGCCTCTGATCTGGCGGTGCTGATGCACGCCAAAAGTATTGGATTGCCGGTACATATTTCTACGCAGTTAAATATTACCAACGTCGACAGCGTGAAGTTTTTTGCTCCCTACGCCGAAACCATGGTACTCTCGAGAGAGCTTAGCCTGCGCCAGGTGCGGGCCATCTACGACTCGATCGAGAAGGAGCACATTGTGGGCCCTGATGGCAAAGCGGTAGAGTTGGAAATTTTCGGACACGGGGCTTTGTGCATGGCGGTGTCTGGTAAGTGCTACTTGAGTTTGCATACCGAAAATGCTTCGGCCAATCGCGGGGCTTGCGTTCAAAATTGTCGTCGCACCTATAAAGTAGTAGACATTGAGGCTGGCCATGAACTGGAAATCGACAACGAATACATCATGTCGCCCAAAGATCTTTGCACCATCGATATCCTGGATCAAGTGATTGATGCAGGCGTGCGGGTACTTAAAATTGAAGGCCGTGCCAAAGGTCCGGAGTATGTATATACTGTAACCAAATGCTACCGCGAAGCCATCGACAGTTATTTCGAAGGAACGTATTCCAAAGAAAAAGTAAAGAACTGGATGCAGGAGTTGGAAACCGTATTCAATCGAGGCTTCTGGAATGGCTATTACATGGGCCAGCAGTTAGGCGAATGGACGGATACCGCAGGATCCAAAGCCACTACGCGCAAAATTTACATTGGTAAAGGCTTGCATTATTATTCTAAAATTGGCGTTGGAGAATTTTTGGTCGAAGCACAATCCATCTCGGTAGGAGATAAAATATTGGTGACGGGACCTACCACCGGACTCATTGAAGCGCACATCGAAGAAATGCATGTAGATGATTTGGGCAAAATGGATAAAGCCGTGAAAGGTCAGAAAGTGTGTTTGAAATTAGACAAGCAGATTCGTGCCTCCGATCGTCTTTACAAAGTGGTAAATGCAGAAGAATTAGTTTCCTGATGGCCAAAATTGTTGTAACACATCAGCGCGATAAATGCATCGGCTGCAATTATTGCGTAGAGCTTGCTCCCGACAACTGGCGGATGTCTAAAAAAGATGGTAAAAGCGTATTGCTTAACAGTGTCGATAAAAAAGGATTTCATACCACATATATCAAACCGGAAGAAGAAGAAGCCAACCGGCTGGCAGCAAAAGCTTGCCCCGTCAATATTATTCAGGTGCGTTCCTGATCATGTGCCGGAGATTTTGCTTGGATCCCTCCATTGTCGATTGGTGGTATTTTTTTAACTCTATCACCACGGCTGCATCTTGATTTTAGGGAATGTTTTACCACCAAAGAATTTTAGTTTAAACCGGCTTTTCTCCATAGAAGCGAAGCGCAGTATGGAGAAAGCACATGAATCGTAGATCCATGGCCGGTAATTCCGACTTAGAAAATCATGGACTACGAAAAGAATTTCTTTTATTCGATTCCTTGTGAAGCCCTTGATTTTATTAGTCGTTTTTCAATAGAAGAATTTCTATTGAAAAATTAGGGTTAAACCGGCTTTTCTCCATAGAAGCGAAGCGAAGTATGGAGAAAGCACATGAATCGTAGATCCATGGCGGTAATCGCGAACTGAAAAATCATGGGCTACGAAAAGATTTTTGTGTTCGGTTCCTTCTGAATTCCTTGATTGTAGTTGACGTTTTTGCGTAGAAAAATTTCTATGCAGAAAGCAGGGTTAAATTCAGTCATAAAATTACCAGGGTTTCTTAGAATAAGATAAATAGAGAATACATTCCATTTTTTCTTTTGAAGAAGTAGAAAGGGAAAAGCAATGTTGTTATTTTTAACCGGTAATTGCGTGAGGGATAGCAGCGGTACCCCGCAGCGTTGGCGCTAAAAGCGCCAACACGAGGAGTACAAGCGTATAGCCCGACCCGCAGTGGTGGCGCGCGTAGCGCCACGCCACAAGGGGCACGCCCAAAACCATTTGTTCTACTCCGTAGAATGGTACAATCGGGAGGGAACATGTAGCCGCCTACCATGCATCACGGCGTCGGAACTCCAGCGCTTTGAAACAAATGGTTAAGGCAGAAATGGAAGATTGGCAAAGCATGCAACAAATGTATGTCTGGCATGCTTTTTTCAGAAGACGAAAAATTAATTCAATACAGAAGTCGATGTTATACGTGTAAATCCCTCGTTCCCCAAATTTATGAAACACCAAAAAGTATTAGTAACAGTATTGTTAGTGGCAAACATCATTCTGCTGGCAGACATGTATCCCCGGTACAACAAGGCTGGTTATGCGACTAAAGCGCCCAAGCGATGTATCCTAATGTCCGATGAATCCATGGATCAGCAGAAATGGTCCATTCGAAACAAAGATGGAGAAGAAGTATTATCCGGCGTTCTGGCAAATTCTATCGCCGGCAAAACCGCACATACTCCCAAACCATTTCAATACGAAATCGAGTTTTCAAAACTTCGCCAGGTAGGGAAGTATAAAATAAAAGTAGGTGCCTATCCGGAGTTTCAAATAGAAATAAAGCAAGCGCCCTATGATTTTGCTGTGCGCGAAATTGTATCGTTTTTAAAAAAACAACGCAGTGGGGTAGCCGTTCCGCCGGCCAATGAAATAGGGCATCCTGGTGATGTGCGATGCAGCGTTTATAAACGTGTGGAATCTGCGAATGATAAATGGAAAGAGACTTCGGTGCCCATGTATGTAGATATGATGGGAGGCTGGTACGATGCTGGCGACTATCTCAAGTTTACGCTCACTACCGCCTATACTACGTATTTTTTGTTGCGGGCGTATGAAGAATATCCGGCCGGAGAAACCAGCAAAACAGACAAAGCTTTGCTACTGGAAGAGGCTGTGTGGGGAATGGATTTTTTGATGAAGACCATGCCCGATGAAAACACCTTCATTATACAAGTGGGCAATGCCGACGATCATAAGCAAGGGGATCGAATGCCTTACAACGATCAATTGAATGGACAACGACATGCGTATTCGGCCATTAGTCCCACTCAAATGGGATTGACATCGGCTGCATTGGCGCTCGGTGCGCGCTTGCTGTCTGCACAAACAGCGCTGAAGGCAAAGCCGGAGCCCTACAGAACCAAGGCCCAGCAGATTTACAGAAGGGCACAACGCAACCCGGAACCGGTAGCCTGGTTTGCCGAAGGATGGGAAAAGTTTTACGCAGACAACAATGCGAACGACAACATGCTGTTGGCGGCGACCGAATTGTATTTGATAAATAAGGAAGAAAAATATTTGGAAGAGGCCCGCGAATGGGCCATGAAAGCGGGCGCTGGCTATTGGAGCTCCTGGGCCAATCTCAACCTCATGGCACACGCGCGCTTGTACCCGCACGCTCCCGAACAAACAGAAATGTACATCAAACAAGACTTGCAAAATTTCCAGAATATAGCGCAGTCTCCCGGAAATGTTTGGAGAATGCCGCATACCTACACCTGGGCTACCTTGTACAGCTTTTTCGGAGTTGCCAACGGTGCGCTGTTGTATGCTGCTGCCAGCACCGATACGGGCTTTGATGCAATGCCTGCCGATGTATTGGATTATACGCTTGGCATGAATAACTGGGGAGCACCCATGCTGATTACACGACAAATACCGGGGAGTGTAAAGAAAATTTATTCGCAGATGTATAAATTATTTCCCAGCGAGCTTGATGCTACCGGAGCCATTGCCGAAGGGCCCGGTGACCGAAAAACACACGATGAGTTAGCGAAATATTTCAAAATTCCAGTGAATAATAAATTCGAGGAATTTAATACCGACCAAGTGGTGTTCTACGATCACGAAAGCGATTTTCAGTGCATGGAAACCACCATTGCCGGACTTGCCGACGGAATTTTATTCTTTACTCTTATCAATAAAAAATACAGGTAATCATTCGTGTATGCGAAGATTTTTTCACCTCTCCTGAATCCCAATTAATTTCTATTGCAAAATTTGGGTTCAAGAGAGGTGAAAATTTAGTATGATTATTGCTCTAAAAAATAGAATTTTAAAGCTATACTTATTCTTGTTGGTATAGTATGTTTTTTTAGGATTATAACCAGATTTTGATTCTTTTATTATTTTTTCATTTTAGTATTATTTCAATTCGTTTTAATTTATAATATTACTTTTGGATCTATTTTTAATGGTAAAATTTATTTTATGTATTGGTAAAGTTAAATAATTGACTTTTTTGCCAGACTTTAAAAGCTTGCGCGCGGATTGTGTTTTCGTTTCTTTGCATTGTGTTTTATGAATAAAAAATAGTGCATAAACCTATTAACCCATCTTCGCTTATGAATTCACGTTTACTTTGCCTTCTGGTGTTATCGCTTTCCGCCTGGAATGTTTCGATGGCACAAATCAGGTCAAAGGCTTCTGCCTCGGTAGCCATTCCTGTAGGATTAAATACCCAGAATATTCAAAAATGGTCAAGCCCTTCCAGTTGGGAAGGAAACAAAGTTCCGGGCGCTGGAGAGAGGGTGATTATTCCTTCTAATTCTACCATTGTGCTGGATCAGAATATAAACATCAGGAGTCTTGACATACAAGGTAAACTGATTGTAGAACCTAGGAGAAATATTTCTTTAACGGCCAACTACATTATGATCATGGGAACAGGTTCCTACATGGAATGGGGTACAGAAAGTATTCCTTACGATCGAATTGGTGTGCTTACACTGACTGGAAATCCGGGTGACCCTAAGATGGGCGATGATCCCATGCATAGCTTTAATTCCAAAGTGATCATGGTAATGTCGGGCGGAAGATTGGAAATGCACGGTAGAAGAAAAGATTCTTGGGTGAAACTAGGTAGAACGGCAAAAGCAAACGCTGCCGATAAAACAATTTACCTGGATAAGCCTGTAAACTGGGCGGTCAATGATCAAATCATCATTACTACTACTGAATTAGAAACTACGGGGAGTGGTAAAATTGACAAAACAGAGACAGAGAAACGAACTATCCGTTCCATTGCGGCAGACAGACGTACTATTGTATTGGATTCTGTGTTAAAATTCGACCACTTTGGAGAATTACAAAATTTCTCTAACGGGTCCCGCACCTGGACTGTTGACGAGCGTGCAGAGGTCGGTTTGCTTTCGCGTAACTTAAAAGTTCAGGGAGATGCGAATTCATCCAAAGATCTCTACGGAGGACATATGATGTCTATGCAAACTGCCTCCACCAGAATGTCGGGTGTTGAATTGTATCGTATGGGTCAATTGGTGCAATTGGGTCACTATCCTTTCCACTGGCATTTGGCGCGCGATGTGCGTGGCCAATACATACAGAACTGCTCCGTTCATGAATCTTACAACCGGGCCATTACCGTACATGGTACACAAAATGCCTTGGTGAAAGGAAATGTTTGCTACGATATATTGGGCCATGCGATCTTCCTGGAAGACCGTGTAGAAACAGGAAACACCATCGAAGGTAACCTGGTTTCCTGGGTAAAGAAACCCATTCGTTCCATTACTAATCGGGCTAACATCATTCCTTTGCTGGCTTCCGATACTGCCTTGATTGGAAATCGAATAGAAGGTCCAGCGGCCTTCTGGATTTCAAATCCTAATAATACGGTAATTAACAACGCGGCATCCAGCGCTGGTACAGGGTTTTGGTACGCGTTGGCGGAAACAGTGAGTGGCCCTTCCTTCAAGTTAAATTTATTTCCTGGTATTAAAGCTCCAAACAGAACTCCTTTAGGGACTTTCAATAATAACACTGCACACGCCTGTTATGTGGGTTTTGATGTTGACTTTGTGGATGTCATGGATGCAAACGGAAAGCCTGCTCTGAAAGAAACAGAAGTGAGAAATGCCGCAGGTGCAAGAATAAAAGTTATGCTACCCTATATTGATGCAGAACATTATCATACCAAAGCAATTAGCGAAGTTACTCGATTCGAAAATTTTACAGGATATAAAAATTACCGGGCCATTTGGTATAGAGGCGATAATGCTGAATTTAACGCTTGTAAATTGGCGGATAATATGGGCAGGGGCCAGTTTGTGGCAACTTTTAACGCTTTGTTTCAAAATGGAGTAATTGTTGGGCATTCTGCTAATGCAGCACTTACGGCAGATCAAGCCTCGTTTGCGACTTCCATTTACGATGGAAATGAAACCATTCGCAATACGCACTTCGAAAACTTTGATAAACCCAATCAAAGTTTGTTTACCATTTTCGGTGGAGCTCAAAAGCACATGCCATTGGTGACTTCTGGCATTACCATGAAAAATTGCAGGATTTATAACCACGAACAGTCGGATGAATTCAGCCCTTACGTTTCTTTTGTGAAAGACGAGGATGGCAGCTTACTGGGAGCAGCCAATACCTGGGCTACTACCAATCACCCTTTCATTATTGACAATACGAATTTTACACCGATTCAGGCTGGTAATCCTGGTATGAAAACCAGCAAACGCTTCGCTAGAATTCGATTTGATATGGGGGATGATAAAAGCGAAAAACAAATCATGTTCCACGAATTTGCCGATGCACATGTGGCGCACAGCAAGCCCGTTGGACCATATTATGACATGCCTGTAATGATTAATGGTAACAGAACGTACAAATTCCGCTTCACAGAATTTGTGCCGAAAAGGACTGAAATTACGTTTGCACAAGGCAACGAAAACGATCAAACCTATTTTATTCTGCAAGGGTTGTCTGCCCGGTTAAATGTGAGCGGAGCTGACAATCAATCCAACCCAGCGCAGGTGCGCGCTTCCAACGTAAATGCATACTGTTTTGTAAACAATGAAATGCACATCAAAATGGTGTTGCCAACAAATACCACAAAAATCAGCACAACTATAGTTCTTACAACCACCAACAATGCAAACGGCGCTGTCACCTATCCGGATAGCCGCCCCTACCGAGGTACAGCACATGGTGTAAATGCTACCATTCAATTTGAAAATTATGATTTGGGTGGTAGAGGTGTAGCCTATTGGGAAAACATCAACAGGTCGTATTTAAATGGCGAATCGTATGTAGGAGACGATCACCGCTCGCACCGTTGGGGAGAAATGATTGACATCAAAGACCTGGGCGCTTCTAATTTTGCCATACACGGCATCGAAGCCGGAGAGTGGTGGAAATACACGGTGAATGTACCTGCCGATGGTGAATACGAACTGGAAATGATGGCAGCAAGCGCCGGTGCCAGTCAGGTGAGTGTGTTTTCGGGCACTACCAACCTCGGTAACTTTACCATTCCTACTACTCAAAGAAATACCACCTACCGCACCGCCTCCTTGGGTAAAATAAGCCTCCGCAGAGGGGTGCAGGTGATTCGTCTGGAAGCAGTTTCTGGGAATTTTGCCTTGGATTGGTTTACGTTGAAAACAGCCAATGCCATCAATCAGGCACCTCAGGTGGCTCTTACAGCGCCAGCGAATGGAGCCGGGTTCATCGCACCTGCTACGGTGCAATTAAGTGCCAATGCCAGCGATGCCGACGGATCGGTAGCTCGCGTAGAATTCCTGAACGGCAATACTGTGTTAGGTACAGACCTTAGCGCTCCGTACACCTTCACATGGAATAATGTAGCGGTAGGCAATTACACCATTACGGCCAGAGCCACCGACGACAAAGGATTGGTTACTACTTCTGCCGCCGTGCAGATTCGTGTGAACGCTCTGCCGCCGTGCAGATTCGTGTGAACGCCAATACCGGCAACGCCGCTCCTGTGGTAAGCCTTACAGCGCCAGCATCCGGTGCTAGCTTCACCGCTCCGGCAGCCATCACCCTGAGTGCTTCCGCCAGCGATGCCGATGGTACCATCAGTCGCGTGGAGTTCTACAACGGTGCTACCCTGTTATCCACCGATGCAAGCAGTCCGTATTCCTTTGCCTGGAACAATGTAGCTGCAGGCACCTATTCCATTACAGCCCGCGCCGTTGACAATAGAGGCGCTGCTACTTCCACCGCAGTTCTTTCCGTACAAGTAAGAAGTGTGATCGTTTCCTCCGATCCTATTGTGGGCAATGGTTGCGGTGCTAATGGTAAAACGCTAGAATTTGAATTCAATACCAACATGCGCAGCGATGTCGGCAGTTATACTTGGTGGTACTCAGGATCTGACGCCACCATCAGCTCCTTGCCTGGATCACAGTATAAAATTTCGGTAACCTTTGGGAATTACTTTGCCGCCGGAAAAATCTGCGTGGGTACCAGCATCAGTCAGGATCCCTATTATAGATCCTATTGTAAAGATGTGTCGGCCTGTACCGCCCGCGAAGGTGATTCCGAAGACATGAATTTGGCTGCACAAGACTTGGCTTCGGTAGGTCCTAATCCTTTTAAAGGAAGCTTGGATCTGCAATTGAATAAAGAAGTGTCAGTCATATTCCTGCACGACG
>JALONM010000119.1 GCA_025454925.1 Cytophagaceae bacterium | reverse complement strand
TCAAAAACTAATGGTGGGTAGTACAGACCAACTTGAGTCTGAATTAGATATTGATTTTTTGACTCCAGGTTCATACGTGTTGAAGATAATTACAGCACAAGGTGTTTATAGTAAAAAAATTATAAAGGAGTAATTAAGTGAAATCTTGTGTTTGGTTGCCAGAATCTAATATAGATGTTATTATAAAAAAAGACCTCCTTACTTTCCGATACAGAACTTGCTAAAAATATTTCCTAACAAATCGTCTGTCGTTACTTCGCCTGTGATTAATCCCAGGTGGTAGAGGGCCAGGCGGATGTCTTGCGCGAGCAGGTCGCCGGGGATACGTTGTGCAAGTCCACTGAGTATGCGATCCAGGGCCTGATAGCATTGTTCCAGGGCTTCAAAGTGTCGGGTGTTGGTAATAACGGTATTGTCTTCCATGTTCTGCTGCCCTACCGCGCATTGGTACAAGGTGTTTTTAAGTTCTTCCAGGTGCTCTTTGTTTTTTGCCGAAAGATACAAGACCGGGTCGTTCATAAAGTGCGGCAATACCTGATCGCGGTAATCTGGTTTCAGATCGAGTTTGTTGGCTACTACGACCAAACTCATTCCTTGCTGCATCAGCTTGAGGATGTCGGCTTGGGCTTCGTCGCTGCTGGTTTGTTCCACGTCAAACACGTAGACAAGAATCGAAGAGGTTTTTATTTTCTCATAGGTTTTTTGCACACCGATGGCTTCAATGGCATCGCTAGACTCTTCTATGGTGTCGCGCGTGGTGCCCGCTATTTCCGATACAATGGCACGCTCTTCGTTGAGCAAGGCATTGAGCAAGGTAGATTTGCCCGCATTTGGGCGGCCGGCAATAACGGTATTTACGCCCGTTTTGATGGCATTGCCCAGGTGAAAGGAATTGCTCAGTGTATACACATATTGACGGATGCGTTGCACCAGGGCTTCGAGTTGACTGCGATCGGCAAACTCCACATCTTCTTCACTGAAATCCAATTCCAGTTCTATCAGCGAAGCAAAATTAATAAGCTCTTCGCGTAGCTTTTTTATTTCTTCCGACACACCGCCACGCATTTGTTTCATGGCGGTTTTGTGGGAAGCTTCCGAGTCGGCGGCGATCAGGTCGGCTACCGCTTCCGCTTGCGATAAATCAAATCGTCCGTTAAGAAAAGCCCTTAGGGTAAACTCACCAGGCTTTGCTGTGCGTGCGCCTTTGCGGATAAAAAGCTCCATGATTTTCCGTACGATGTAATCGGAACCGTGACAGGAAATTTCCACCACATTTTCTTTGGTAAACGATTGGGGAGCGATGAAAAGACTCACCACTACTTCGTCCAGTACCATCCCTTGTTCGTCGCGCAAGGTGCCGAAATGCAGGGTATGAGTATTTTGCTGAAGCAGGTTTTTGCCATGGAATACGGAGGCCACCAGTTCGATGGCTTTTTTACCGGAAAGCCTTAGCACCGCTATGGCTCCTTTGCCTGGAGCAGTCGCCGGGGCAATAATGGTATCGTCTATGGAGTTAACGCTCATGGAAGAAGTTCGTTTTTAATAAAATGCGGTAAGCACATCATTTCGAAGAATGAGATGCTTACCGCAGGAAAGTTGAAATATGGTATTGATTATTTTCCGTAGGTAGATTTAAACTGATCCCAGCTCATCGTTTTATAGGCATTGTCGCCGTAGTAATGAAGCAAGGCACCCATGGCCGAAGGATCCAGGAATCCGGCTTGTGAGTGTAATACGCTTTCATTTTCTCCCAGAAAAACGGTGGTAGGGTATCCGGAAGCCCTAAAGATTCGACCTGCCAGAAACGGTTCTTTCACTTTCTCTCCTTGATACACCGTAAACGTATCACGTTCGGCATTCAGCTTCACCGGAATGAATTTTTCGTTGATGTACTTGGCAATAGTAGGATCAGAAAACGTTTGTTTGTCCATCACCTTGCACCAACCGCACCAGGAGGTGTATACATCTACGAGGTATTTTTTCTTTTTCTTTTTGTTGGCTTTAACCGCTTCTTCGTAGGAAAGCCAGTGTATGCCATCTCCATTCCCTGCTTCCATAACAGGTTGTTTTTTAACTTCCGGTTTAGAGGTCATAGAAAAAAAGCCGATTCCCAGAATTACTATTCCAGCCAGAATCCACCAGTATTTTTTCATCATATGCATCATTAGGATTTATTTTACTCCTTGTGGGAACATAACGGTAAATATAGTCAAAAAAGTTCCAAGGGTCAATGTAACTCAAATCAGCACAGGCATATAGCAAAAAAGTTGGGAAGTATCAGTATATTCGCCCCGGAACCAGATTTCCGGTACGTCATGAAATACTTTTTCCTGCTTATCTTTTTTGTTTTCGGCGCACAACAAGCCTGCCTTTTGGCACAAGACAGCACGGCCGTTCAGCAGCCCGTTATGCGTACACCGCCTGATACGGTTAAGGTAGGGGCCTACATCATCAGCTTGCACGATGTTAATTTTCACGACAAAGAATATACACTTCGATTTTGGCTATGGTTATTGCATAAAAACGAAGAGTTTGAGTTTTCCAGTCAGATTGAAATTCCCAATGCCAAATCCCTGGAGAAGCCAGACATACAATTGGATTCGGCAGGAGGTTATTTTTATTGCCTGATGAAGATGAAAGCCAACATGAAACAATCGTGGAATGTGAGCGATTATCCATTTGACAAACAATACCTCAGTTGCCGCATTGAGCATACCATTCACGACGCCCGCAGCCTGGTTTTTGTTCCGGATCACGAAGGAAGTAATTTCGATCCAGGACTTACCGTAGATGGCTGGCATGTGCGCAAATTCAGTGTTGATACCGGATCTACCTTGTACAAAACAGCGTTTGGGTATCCTACTGCCAAGGATAAGAAGAATTCGGTGTACAGCAACTTTTCTATCAATATGGAATTGGAGCGCAATGCCTGGGGTTTGTTCTTTAAACTTTTCCTGGGTATGTACATCGCTTTTCTTATTTCATCGGTAAGTTTTCTGGTAGACCCGGAAGAGGTAGAGCCTCGTTTTGCCTTGCCCGTGGGTGGCTTGTTTGCGGCGGTAGGAAATAAGTACATCATCGATTCCCTGTTGCCCGAATCATCTCAGTTTACCCTGGTAGACTCCCTGCATACCATTACCTTCCTGTTTATTTTTTTTACCGTGGCATTTTCAGCGATATCATTAATTTGGGCGGGAAGAAACGAACATGATAAAGCCTTGCGTGTAAATAAAAAAGGTGGCATCATCATTTTCAGTAGTTATTTATTTATCAATCTTGTTTTAATTCTTATTGCCTTATTCTGATGGGACGTAAAGTGTTGTTCATAGATCGCGATGGCACAATAATCGTAGAGCCTCCGGTAGATTTTCAAATTGATTCGCTCGAGAAGCTGGAGTTTTTGCCTCTGGTAATTTCTTCGTTGCGAAAAATTGCGTTGGATGGAGAGTTTGAATTGGTGATGGTAACGAATCAGGATGGATTGGGAACGAACTCTTTTCCTGAGCATACCTTCTGGCCTGCCCATCAGAAAATGCTGAAGACCTTGGAAGGCGAAGGGATACATTTTGCCGACATCCATATTGACAAAAGCTTTGAATACGAAAAGCATCCTACGCGCAAGCCTGGTACGGCCATGCTTACCAAATATTTTAAGGAGCCCTACGATCTTAAAAACTCTTTTGTAATCGGCGACAGAGCTACTGATATCAAACTGGCGGAAAACTTGGGCTGCAAGGGTATTTTCATTGGAGACCCACAAGGTAAAGCCCTCGGACCAGCCTTGGCCAAGGCGGTGCAGCATTGGGGTGAAATTCTTGAGTTTTTGGATGAAAAACCTCCTCGCATTGCCGAAATACAGCGAACGACTAAAGAAACCGATATTTATGTGCGTGTAAACCTCGATGGAACCGGCCAAACCAAGTGTCATACCGGATTGGGCTTTTTTGATCACATGCTCGATCAGCTTGGTAAGCATTCCATGTGCGATCTCACCGTTGAAGTAAAAGGCGATTTACACATTGATGAGCATCATACCATCGAAGACACTGGCATTGCCATAGGAGAGGCCTATCGCAAGGCCTTGGGCGATAAACGAGGAATAGAGCGCTATGGATGGTTGCTGCCCATGGACGACTGTTTGGCGCAGGCGGCCATAGATTTTTCCGGTCGTCCCTGGATCTTGTGGGAGGCTAGCTTTAAACGCGAAAAAGTAGGAGATATGCCCACCGAAATGTTCTATCATTTTTTTAAATCCTTTTCCGATGCCTCTGCCTGCAATTTAAACATCAAAGCGGAAGGGGAAAATGAACATCATAAGATCGAGGCTATTTTCAAAGCCGTGGCTAAATCGATCAAGATGGCCGTGGCCCGCGATCCGCGCGCTGCCAATACCTTGCCCAGTACCAAAGGACTTCTGTAAGCGTCATCAGATATGAAAGTAGTCCTTTCATTCACCCTTGAACTGGAGAAGTGGCTGACATTGGGTTATCGGGGCTACCTGAGGTTGTTGGCTGCGCCTTCGCTGCCAAGGACGGCACTAATCTCAAACTACTGAAAAATAGGACTGTTCATGAAAAATTAAATGGAATTAATAATTACCCCCTTGCCAAATGAGATTGCGTAAGAATTTTTATATAGAAGTTGGAGCATGGGATTAATGAATCTGAAAGGAAGCTATACTGGTATTACAGGGTATCTGTTTTTAGCTATTGCCTCAAACGGGCAATTTCAGATTCCGGAATGTTGAGTTGAGTAGCAATGTCTTTTATGGATACTCCTGAAGAAAGAAGGTGGGTGATGAGTATTTTTTGAATTTTCTCCCTCTCTTGTCGTTCCTTTTCTTTCTCCAGCTGTGCCTTTTCTTTCTCCTGCTGTGCTATTTCTTTCTCCTGCTGCGCTAGTTCTTTTTCTTGTCGTTCCTTTTCTTTCTCCAGCTGCGCTAGCCCTTTCTCTTGCAGTGCTTTCTCCAATTTCAACTCGATCTCTTTTCTCATGCCTGCTTCTTCCAGCCGTTTTAATAAAGGTAAGAATTTTTCATCAAAATTGCCCGGATCCACTTCTAGTTTCAATTGACTATCTGGCTCAAAATTAGACAAAAATTCTTCCAGCTGGCTGCGACGACCTCGGCGCAGGGCTTTCGTTTGCACAATAATCATTTCATGACTAAGGCTTTCTACGAATAGGCTATTCCCTGGTAGTGACGTACCATCGGTATAATCAAAACATTGTGGCAATACATGAATGATGGGTACCTGATTATTCAAACCAATGGAATATCCCAATAAATATACCGCTACGATAGGAAGTGGAATTGATACGCCTTCGGCTCCCGCGTACGTATTGTTTTTATTCGTGTATTGATGTCCTAAGTATTGCCGGAACCGCAATAAATCGTTGCTGCGCTGGGCCTTTTGTACTTCAATGATAACCAACCATTGATTCCCCTGGGCAGTTTGAACCAAGGCTTTAAAATCCATTTTCAAAATTCCCGAAAAAGAATCTGAAAGGCCCTCGGTAACGATCTCATTATGCAGGAGCTCACAATGCAAAATATTCATTCGTAAGAGTTCTCCTAAAAATGTCCTGGCGCATTCTGGATCCTCTACCAAATATTTGAAAGAGGCATCGTACATGGGATTTACAATTTCCATAAGAGATGATTATAGCTTCTACAGGAAGACTCGATAAATGAAAATAGTTTCAACCGGGAAATTTATAAAGTGGCTGACTGGAGGGTTGTCAAGTCTAACGTTCGTCGTGAGCAGTGTTTGCTCTACCGACGGCGGTATTAATGTCAAACAATTTAGATATTTGGCGTTTAATAAGGTGTTAAATAGAATTATGAAATAGGAAGCGTAGCGAGAGATCAACGCCCAATAAAATCAAGACTTGTCGCTAGAATTTAGCGAGGAAGGTATGGTATTCATCATTTTGACAAGTAAATTCTAGAAAGGCCCTGAATGTGATGAGATATGGACCCATATAGCATCTAATCCGCCTATTTACACAGGCAAACGCAAAGAAAAATCTTATTATTTCTTTTTACCGGGTAAAACATTCCCGGTAAGCAAAATTCTGCGGGCTTTTCCCTTTGCATTGGAATAAATGGTGATGGCTTTATTTTGTCTGCCTATTTTTTCTTCAGACCGAAAGGTTACCCAAATGCTGGCTTCCTGCCCGGGCAATATAGTATCTTTAGGCCAGGAAGGAATGGTACAGCCACAAGTAGAATATACTCCGCTCAGGATCAATCCTGCCTTTCCGGTATTGGCAAATACATATTCCAGGCGCACACTGTCCTGCTGGTAAAGATCTCCGAAGTCTTGCATGGGTTTCTTAAATTCCAGGTCAGCGCTGTCCGCAGCCGTTTGAGCCATCAAAGCCCCTCCTAGAAGTAAAAAAACGAAAGTCAATAATTTCATACACACTACGGTTTTAGCTTCTTTTTCAAAATTCCTGCCAAAGGATTTATCGATTCCATTGGTAGTTGGCCATGTACAGGATAACGCTGGCATGCAGCAATTGGTCTGCACCAAATAAAATCCAATATCCTTTCTGAGTAGCTTCCCGGCAGGATGGCAGCGCTTGCTGCAGTCGACCTTTTGCCACATCAATAATCAAATGCGAAACAAACTGGATCATAGTCAAATACAACAAGGTTTCAAACAATACGAAATTATACATCCACACATACATCAGCAAAGCATGAATACCGGCATGTCCTGCAATCGGTAACACCGGTCTGCCGTATTTTTTAGCCTCCAGCATGCGTTTGGAACTCAGCACGAAATCGCCCAAAAAGTGGCAGGCAAATAAACCCAGGATGAAAATATAATTCATAGTCGTTTTAATCTCCCACCTAAGGTACAAAAAAAGCATCCTCTAATGGAAATATTAAACTGGCTTTTCTCCATAGAAGCGAAGAGCAGGATGAAGAAAGCTCATGGATCGCATATCCATGGCCGCTAATCCCGACCTGAAAAATCATGGGCTTCGAAAAGAATTTCTTCTATTTGATTCTTACTGAAGCCCTTGATTTTAGTTGTCGTTTTTCCATTGAAGAATTTCTATGAAAAAATTCCATTTAAAACAAGGCTGTTTTTGCGTGAGGGATAGTGTGTAACGCCTGGTGGCGGGATGGCGCCTGTAGCGCCATCACGACACCAAGGGCTTGAAGCGATAGCCCGGCCCGAGCGGCGTGGCGCCTATGGCGCCACCACGAAGGGACACGCCCAAAATAAAATATAAAGTTTGAATGCCAGGTAAAGTCTATGCAGTGGATGGTGATTAAACAGCAAAACCAACTAGTATCTATATCCTGGATTTGGGGTTGATACCATGATTCATGAATACAAAGGCATCAAAAAAATAAACCACCGGCTCCACAAAGTGGCCGGTGGTTTGAAAGTACATACCAATAATCGCTAAGGAATGCAGCGTTTAACGTTGTATGATAATTGTATAAGTAGCCTGGTTTTGATTTCCATAAACTACTCTGAGGGTGTATGTGCCCGAGCTTAATGTCGTTACATTAAGTTGTTCGGTAGTAGCCTGGAGGTTTTGTTTCTGAAGTTTTAAATACCCATTCATGTCAAACAGATGCAAGCTTTTCAAGGCCTGGAAGGGTGATTCAACGGTAATGTAATCGCTTGCCGGATTCGGATTGACACTTGGCTTTTGCAAATCGATGTCTTTGCACACGCGGCAGCTATCAAACGCAGTCCGTGTTTGATAGCAAACAGACAGGGTATACCCTTGCTGATTGGAAACCGGAAAATTAACCATTCCACTGAAAGACGTCATGCCATTGCTGGTGCTCCACTGGTGAATGCCTTGCAGGTTAGCGGCTCTTAAACGAATGGTGTCGTTGATGATTTGGTATGTAAAGTCAGCCTGGCAAGGTAAACTATCGATACGGACCTGGAAACATTTGGTGCATGTATCCCCATTCAGGTTATTGAATAAGTAATAACATACCTCGTAAATGCCAGGCTGAGTATATTGATGTGTGGCAGTTGAATCGAATCCATATTGTCCATCGCCAAAATGCCAGCGAGCCGTTTGATGCGAAGATGGAATATTTCCATAGAAGTTGATCACATAACCTTCTTGTTGATAGCTGGCATTTATGATGCATGTATCTGCTGGCTTTTCAATCCGAATTTCACGACAAGTTGTGCAGGTGTCCATAGAAGTTGGATCTAACAGCGTATAACATAAGCGGTAGGTTCCATATTGTTGGTAGTAATGCTGGAAGTTAGCACCGCTGGAATGATTGCCATCACCAAAGCTCCAGGAAGCATATTGATTGGGCCCTGGCGCTGTTCCGCTTCCCCAGATGGTGCGATCCGACTGTTGAGTATAAATAGATAGTTGACACGAATCAGCAGGCGAACTTACATTTACCACCTGACAATAGGAACAGGTATCGTTGCGCAGAAGGTTGTAAACCGTGTAACACACTTGATAGCTGCCCGGAGCGGCAAACGTATGCTGAGTTTGAGTACCATTGCCATACTGGCCATCTCCAAACGACCAGGAGGCATAATTGTTAATGCTGTCTGCCGGAGAACCATAACCCTGGAACGACAATCCTTGGGTACTATATTGAAAGGTATTGGTGCAAGTATCTGTGGGAATGGCAATGTTTACCAGTTGACAAGTGCGGCAAGTATCTGTAAATCCATTGGAAATGGCAACATGGCAAATTTCGTACACGCCTGGTTGGGTAAAGGTAAAGCTGGCTGCCGAATCTCCGGAATATCCGCTTGCACCAAAGGTCCAGTATGAATACGCATTGTGATTATTGGGAATCATAGATACTGTATTGCCATTCAATTGATATTGGAAACTTGCATCACAGGTGTCGTTCGGAATTGAAAATACGGATACTTGCTGGCACGATTCACATCGTCTTAAATTAAGACTATCGTATACAAAATGACAAACGTTGTACATGCCAACTGCCTTGTATTCGTGGCTTACTTGGGAGCCATACCCGTAGGTCCCATCACCAAATGTCCAATAAGAATTAGGAATACCTTCTTGATTGTCATAGTAGAATGAAAATACGTTTTTGTTCTGCATAAACGTAAATTCCGCCTGGCAAGGGACTTGTACCTGGATTTGCTTTTGTGCAAAGCAGGAATCGGATTGGTATTGGTTTGATACTGATACAAACAAGGTTACAGTGTAAGAGCCTGATTTGGTATATCGGTGACTGGCATCCCATGTGCTTGCAGATGTTCCGTCCCCAAAACTCCAGTAAGCTCTTCTGTTGCTGGCATTGCTGGAACTTTCATTTTTAAAGTTAAATACAGCTCCTGCATTAGTGGCGCTGAATTTAGCCTGGCAGGGAACGATGATATTTTTGTAAACGTAAATTCGTTTTTTGATGGAGCACGTACTGATCAGACTGTCTTTTACTCTGCTCACTTTAGTTAATGTAACCCAGTAGGTTCCTTGTTTTTTGTACTTGTGTACGGGAGATTTGGCCATCGATTTACTTCCATCGCCAAATTCCCATTTCCATAATGTAATTCCGAGTGAGTTCGGGTCTTCAGGATAGAATTTCCAGGTCAAGCCAGATTCCGGATTTGCGGAAAAGTTGGCGTTGCAGCACTGACTGTATCCTTGATGGCTCATAACCATCAGAAATACCACCATTAGCCAATTGTTAAGTAGTTGTTTCATAAGTATAAAAAGTAGTTCCTAAGGAAGACAGGACTTTTTGGCCAAACCGTTGCCTGGAGCACTAAAAAAAAGCAAAATTATTTAGGCGCTGTATCTCAGTGAGTTAAGTTGAGTTCCTACATGATCATTCTCCCAGTTGAGCTGCGCTTTTATGGAGTGGCCGTTTCAATCGACTTTTCTCAATAAAAGCACTGCCCTCGGTGGAAGTTAGTTTGATAACCTCCAGTCAGCAACTTTTGGGATTCTGGATTGAAACTATTCTCATTTATCGAGTCTTCCTGTAGAAGCTATAATCATCTTTTATGGAAATTGTAAATCCTATGTACGATGCCTCTTTCAAATATTTGGTAGAGGACCCTGAATGTGCCAGAACCTTTTTAGGAGAACTCTTACGAATGAATATTTTGCATTGTGAGCTCTTGCATAATGAGATCGTCACCGAGGGCCTTTCCGATTCTTTTTCGGGAATTTTGAAAATGGATTTTAAAGCCTTGGTGCAAACCGCCCAGGGGAATCAATGTTTGGTTATCATTGAAGTACAAAAGGCCCAGCGCAGCAACGATTTATTGCGG
>JALONM010000072.1 GCA_025454925.1 Cytophagaceae bacterium | reverse complement strand
GAAACGCAGCGGTTAGAGATGCAACGGCATAACCCAGCATTAGCAATATCTAAGATCACAGGTTCAATCAGCATTTCTCCATAGAAGCGAAGCGCACTATGGAGAAAGCTCATGGATCGTAGATCCATGGCCGCTAATCCCGACTTAGAAAATCAGGGGCTTAGAAAAGAATTTCTTCTAATCTATTCCTTCAAAAGCCCTTGATTTTAGTAGTCGTTTTTCAATAGAAGAATTTCTATTGAAAAATTGCGGTTAAAGTAAGGAAACTCAGCGCTGAGATGAGGAACAAAAAAAATCCGGATTCATAGAACCCGGATTTTTTAAAACTCAAATGATCTTGTTCGCGCCTCCAATAAAGTCGCAACGAAAAATTATTATGGCTTCATAATTTTCTTCACCAACATGGTTTTACCGTTTGCTAATTCAAGCGAATAAATTCCACTGGTCAACTGTGTCATTGGAATAGTAACGCTGCTTGAAGAAGCAAGAGTGCCTTGAAACACCAATTGTCCCTGGTAATTATATAAGCGCAAGCTTGTCTCTCCTGGAAGTGCAGAAGAAGCAGTTACATTCAACACATCTTGCACAGGATTCGGTGCGATTTGTACGGAAGTTTCCAAGGTCTCCAATAGGGAATTGTTCACGGAAGCAATACCCGCCAGGTTAATCACATAAGGATTTTCATCTGGGTCATTGGAAGTAATGGTCAAGATGGCATTTTTAGTCCCTGTAGAAGTTGGTGAAAACGTTACCAAAATAGCAGCGTCCGGATTAGGAGTTAATAATTGTACCTGGTATTCGGTACTATTGACCGTGGCATTTGTAATCGTAAGTGGCGCATTGCCCAAGTTCTCGAGCGTAAACTGCACCTGGCTGGTGGTAGCTTCTGTAATAGTTCCGAAGTCATACGTAGAGCCTGTCAGATACGTAACCGTGCCTACCTTGGCATTGATGTCCGGGGCAGGAAGAGCCGTAGCCGTTCCATTCAGGGTAATTTTATATTGCGACTCGTTCGCATCGTTATTATTGATGGTAATGAGTGCCGTTTTACTTCCTGCAGAAACCGGAGAGAATGTTACATAAAACGTAGTGGTACTAACCGCACCAATTGGAGAAATAGTAAGCGCTTCATCGATGGTAAATTCAGCACTATTCGCACCGGATATGCTAATCTTTGGATTGGATGTCAGGTTCAAATCACTGGTACCGTTGTTTTGAATGGTGAAAATTACGGGGCTTGAAGAAGAGCCTGCCTGCACGCTACCCATGTTATAGGAACCATCTGTTAAGATCGTGGCCGACCCTACTTTCACATTGATTTCCGGAGCTGGAGGAGCAAAGCGCAGATTATCGATGTAATAAGTTTGTGCTCCGTTAGCAATGTTTGGATCCAGGTAAATATCCAAAAACGCACCTGAATTATCGGAGACTGCTGCGGAAAAGTCAAAGGTAATGGTTTGCCAGGTGTTAGCAGCCGTTACCAAAGCACTGTCTGCGACCAGCGTAGTAGTTTGATTGGCTTTCTTCAACATCATGGTAACCCGTGTATTGGCCACCGGGCTGTAAACATCCAATGCGTACACTGTTTTTCCCGGTGAAAGATCAAAATTAGTCCCGCAGGATGCGTAGCGAATCAGGTTATAAGGGCCAGTGGCAGGCCTTACCAAACGTGCTACGGTAGCCGAAGTATTTATACCTGTTGCCGATGGATTCACGATGATGTCGTTAAATGCGGCATTGGAGTTGGACTGTATCAGATAACGATTATTATCATAATCCATCATAACACCCGTAGTAGCAATTCCGGTAAAACAAGGGTTTACATCGTAACGAATATCATCGAAGTAATACGTTGCTGCACCTTTCGCAATGGTTGGGTCCGGGAAAATATCCAGGAATGCTACCGAAGTATTTCCTGCAATGCCGGAAAAATCAAAATACAAACGCTGCCATTGATTGGCAACCGTTGTTTTGCGGGTAGAGGCCAGCACATCGACAGAGCTAGCATTTTTTAGGGCCATGGTAATGTCGGCACCCACTGCGGATGAATAAACCAGCATACTGATTACCGTTTTTCCACTCAGGTTGAGCGAACCGCCGCAAGCACTGTAGTGAGCAACGGCATAGGCTCCTGTAGCGCCACGGTCAAACTTGGCTACCAAGGCACTGGTATTCATTCCTCCTACAGAAGGATTGTTGAATACTTCAGTGTAGGCGCTTGGGCTGGCAGGACCATAAACCAAGGAAATATTTTTATGGTCTTCAAAATCATTGAACACTTCCGAGGCCGGAAGATCCGTTAAGCAAGGATTGGCGTCAAAGCGAATGTCATCTAACAAGAATGTACGATCTGCCGCACTGGCGCCCAATTTTTGGCGAAGGGGATCGATCATAAAATCAAGACGCACAAATTGAGAGGTATTCACGACTACATTGCTGAGGTCAAAGTACAAACGTTCCCACTGATTGGCTTTGGTAGTATACAATTTTTTATCACTGGAATAATCCGCATTGATAGGCAGTGCTCCTGTCTTTTTAGGAGAGCAAACGATCTCCACTCCAATCTGAGGGGAATACACCAAAATACTGATGATCGGTTTGGCAGTAGTCAATGTAAAATTAGTGCCACAGGAAGTATAGGCAATACCATCGTAGTCGTTGGTGGTAGAGCGCACGTACTGGGCCACAATATGGCTAGGATTGCGGGTATTTTTGTTTGGATTCACAAAAGCCTGATTGATGGCTCCTACCGGAGTATATGCCAAAGCCACATTGTTGTTGGCTTCGTAATCCTGAATGACACTCGTATTCGTAATGGAAGTAGCACACGATGTTGCATTGGCTGTAAGGGAAATGGTGAAAGGATTTTCATCCGGATCATCGGTATTAAATGAAATGCTTCCCGTTTTGGTGCCCGTGCTGGTAGGATTTAACTTAATTCTAAATGTACCACTGCCACCAATAGCAATTGAAGCAGGAGGCAGCGCATCAATAGAATAACCGGTGCCTGTAATAGCTGCATTGCTGATATTCAAAGGAGCATCACCCGAGTTAGTGATGGTAAAGGTATAATAGGCAATGGCGTTTTGTGTTAAAGCGCCTAAATTGACAGTACCGCCAGTAGTTACATTGGCTGCATTGTAGCTCACTGCAATTTCTGGAGAAGTAGCCGTTGCTGTTCCTGTCCCTGTAAGGTTTATGATATAAGGGTTTTCATTGGCATCGTTGTTGGAGATGCTGATGGCTCCGTTTTTAACGCCGTTGCTTCCGGGAGTAAAACGAACCACAAAGGTTGTAGAATTACCGCCTGAAATAGTCGTAGTGGAAGGTTGAGTGGTTACACTGAAATTAGTGGCACCCGAAGTTACATTAACAATCGGTGATCCCGTTAAACTCAAGGCAAGGGAACCTTTGTTTTCAATCGTAAAGGTGACTGATTTATTGGAAGAATTCTGAACGTTCTGAAAATCAAAAGTACCACCGTTAGGAATAGATGCCGAAGAAGCCTGGATATCGATCTCTTGAGTAGCCTGGCTGCCTGGCTTCCAGAAGTTCCCCGACATTACAAAGAGCGCTAAGCAACGCAAGGTATTTCCAAAATATCCGGATGGATAGTTATTCTGTAGTGCATCCTTTACATTTTTGGTTTCGGTGTACATGGAGTTTAATAAGGACTGATGAGTAGAAGCAGCGCCCACCAAGGCCATTGCGTAGGTAGAAACAAACGTTGCATTGTGATTTCCACCGCCAGAACCATCCAGGTTACGAGGCCCACGTACATTGCCAGCTCCTTGACTATTGATGTAGCTGGCATATTTATTACACTGAGTGGCTCCTTGTGCACGATTCCACCAAATTACATCAGTAGCCATGCGCCATGGATTGCGGCAGGCATCAAATCCATACCCGTCGTATCCACCATTACACTGATTCTTGTTCCCGTTATTATCGCTCCAGTCCGAAACCAAACCGGTAGTACCATGAGCATTTGCTGTTATAAGTGTATATGCTCCCGATACCGCATTATTCCAGAAGGTGGCATCTGAAGAAACATGATTGGCAAAAGCGGTATAGTATGCAGGAGACTGGTACGATGGATTACGGCAACTGTTTCCAAAGCCCCAGCCATCGCCATTGATGGCCTGGTAGGAACCACTTTCCATTTCAAATTGCTTGATTTTTGAAATCAGGGTATTGGCCTCTGTTCCATAATCGTACGGAGAATTTAAATTGGGCCACTGACTTTCGGCAATAATAAGAGCCATGGCAGCGTCCAACTCTGCGTCTGTAGCACCGTTCGGACCATTCACACCACTGCAACCGTTTATTTTCCAATTCATGATGCCATTGCCGTTGGAATTAGCTTTGTAATAAGCCCAAAGCTTATCAAACAAAGGCTTATCGGCCGCATACACCGAAAGTAACATACCATAGGCAATACCTTCGGATACTGTTTTAGAAACATCATCAAATTTTACTCTGGCTTGTGTTCCGCCGTTGCAGGATTGATCGACATAGAAGTTTTTCCATTCGATATAGGCATCGGCAGCATCCTGAGATTTTCCATAAGTACCACCCGTTGGAAGGTTGGTGGGTAATATTCCATTCCCGTAGGAAGGGTTTGCGCCGAAAGGCATAGTGGCACCTGAAGGAGTATTAATCTGTCCCAAAAGGGTAAACGACAGACATACACCAAGTAGCTTTGGGAAAAGTTTCATACTTATCTTAAGTCAACTAGAGTTTTGGATTTATTTATCCTTTAAAAGTACATCTTTTCGGTAAAATATTCAAATTAAGATTTTTGAATGGTTCAAATTCATACCAAAATGATTGCTATACCAAGCCATAGAAGCGGCAGGAAGCCATTGAAAAAAATTAAACCTGCTTTTCTCCATAGAAGCGAAGCGCACTATGGAAAAAGCTCATGGATCGTAGATCCATGGCCGGTAATCCCGACTTAAAAAATCATGGGCTTAGAAAAGAATTTCGTTTATTCGATTCCTTCTGAAGCCCTTGATTTTAGTAGTCGTTTTTAAATAGAAGAATTTCTATTGAAAAAGTAGGGTTGCAGGAAACTACAATCAGGGATTTATCTGCTGAGATTTTACCAATTGAATAAAGGCATCCAGCGTATGGGCACGGTCAACGGAAAACTCGCCGATACGTGTTCTTCTCAGAGCACTCATATAAGCTCCACAACCTAAACTATCACCAAAATCTCTTACCAGGCTTCGGATGTAGGTGCCCTTCGAACAAACTATGCGAAAATGAATTTGTGGAAATTCAGAGGTTTCGATTTCAAACAATGTTATTTCAACGGCTCTTGGTTTTATTTCAACTTCCTCTTCCGTTTTGCCTTTACGCGCCAATTGGTACAGTCGTTTACCATTGACACGAATTGCTGAATACATCGGAGGAATTTGCATTTGAGGTCCCGTTAAATCCTTCGCCGCTTGCAAAAGTTGTTCAGTAGTTAAGGCTGAAGGATCTCCGGATTCTTGAATTTCCGTTTCTAAATCAAAAGAAGCGGTTGTTTTCCCAAGCACCAGTGTACCCGTATATTCTTTTTCCTGAGCTTGGTATTCATCAATTTTTTTGGTCTTTTTTCCGGTGCACAAAATTAACAATCCGGTAGCCAATGGATCGAGGGTACCTGCATGACCAATTTTTTTCAGTCGAATGGCATTTCTGATTTTTTTCACCACATCAAAGGACGTCCATTCCAGAGGTTTGTCAATCAGTAATACTTCTCCTTCTGCAAAATCAAAAATCTTCTCCATTCTATTTCAGGCTGGCGTGCATTGTTTTCAATAAGAAAATAAAAAGAAATACTTTATACAAATGCTAAGTCTACTCCGCTGAAAAGCAAAATCAGAAGCAAGGAGCCCAGTATAATGCGGTACCAACCAAACACTTTAAACCCATGCTTGGTAAGTAAGCCAATAAATAATTTAATGGCCATCATAGCTACGATGAATGCTACTACATTTCCGATAAGCAGCAGATGTATTTTATCGCTGGATTGGATGAGCAATTCACGTTCATCCCAGATGCTTTTGGCCGTTGCGGCGAACATGGTAGGCACTGCCAGAAAAAAAGAAAATTCAGCGGCTGATTTCCTATTGAGTTTGCCAATCAAACCTCCCACTATAGTACTTGCCGAGCGCGAAACTCCTGGCACCATAGCCAAGGCCTGAAAAAACCCAATTAACAATCCTGATTTGTAATCAGGTTCTGCATCGGGCAGTTTTTCATTTTCAGCGAATATTGAATCCACCCAAAGTAAAAAAATTCCGCCCGCCAGTAAGGTTGAAGCAACTACATAAACATTTCCCATCAAGGCTTCGACAGAATCTTTGAGCAACAAGCCCAACACTGCCGTAGGAAGAAATGCCACGAATAGCTTGGTATAGAAAGTCCAGGATTTAAAAAAGCGTTTGAAGTACAATACTACCACCGACAAGATGGCCCCAAGTTGAATGGCTATTTCAAACACTTTGGTAAAATCATCGTCTTTGATTCCCATGAGGGCAGAAGTGATGATCATATGTCCGGTGGAAGAAACCGGTAAAAACTCTGTGAGCCCTTCTACAATGGCCAGAATAATTGCTTCGAGAATGGACATTAGGATTTCTTAGGCTTATACAGGATGGCAATAAATTCAATAGCAAAACCTAAGAATACAATGATTGGACCTAGGGTCATGCCCAGAAATCCCTGTCCATATTCAGCAGTTTCCATGCTCATGATGGTAAATCCAAGAATCAGTACCGCGATTCCGGCCAACATGATCCAATAATTTACTTTAGTAAAAACTAATCCTGAAGGTTGATTTTCTTTGTTCGACATAGAAATGGTGTATTTAAAATCATCAATATAATTCATCCAGAGACATATTCAGATATTTACGTATCGCTCTGTATGAACTTAAAAATCCGAGTATGGACCCTACTAACAATAAGGATACAAAAATAAGAATATTTACTTTATGATTGGCGAGTTGGGCCAGCTGCGGTAGTTCCGTGTACGCTACTTTCAGAATAGCCGCCAAAAGCAATACGGCAATTACGCCAGACATGAATCCTTGGAGCAATGCTCTTATCAGAAATGGCTTTTGTATAAACCAGGAAGTAGCACCTACCAATTGCATACTGCGCACTAAAAATCGCTGCGAGTAAATAGCCAAGCGAATGGTATTATTGATAAGCAGCATCGACGCAAAAAGTAAAATTATAGCTCCTACGGCTATGATTACGCTTATCTTTTTTATGTTGCGATTTACTTTATTGATCAAAGCTTCCTGATAATATACTTCTTTCACCCCTTCTATACGCGAAAGTTGTTGAGATATGGACCTAAGACTGATTGAATCGCTGAATTCCGGTTTGATCTTCACTTTAAAGGAAGCATACAAAGGGTTTTCTTCAAGTACGGTTGTAAAATCCTCTCCGTACGTTTTAATAAAATTTTGTTTGGCTTCTTCTCTCGAAATGTAACGGATTTGTGCATCCCCATTTTTCTTCAAAACAAAATTGCGGGCGGTAATGATATCGAGAATTCCATCCTGAATACTGTCTGTGGTTTCTTTCTTTAGAAAGACCTCCATTTCTATAGTTTCCCGCACATTCTGCGTTAACAGCTGGGCATGCCACATGAGGAGCGCAAATAACCCCATAGCAAACATGGCCAGGGTAAAGCTCATCATTACGGTAAAAACCGGATAACTGCCTAATATTTTTTTATTGCGAAATCCCGCCACCAGACACTATATAAAAGATAAGGAGCAAATTTACTCAAATTTGCTCCTTATCAAGGACTTTGTGATATTTTTTAAGCTACTATTTTTGACTAACCTTAATTTGTTCCAACAACTTATTGTCGCTAACAGGGGTCATTGGTGTAGGCTTGGATGTATTATTTTTCAGTTCATAAATAACCCCATCAAATTTAATAAACAATCTAGGGCTTTTATTACTGTTGTACTCAATCAACTCATATGGTCTGGAGTTGAAGTCTCCGTATAGGTATAACTCGTTATTTACATATTGGTAGCTCAGGTCTTTAGGATTGCTATCTACAATCGTTACCTCTTCCACGCCTTTCAAGGATTTAACTGCACCTTTGGAAATCTCACCGCTTGGCACATCAGCAGTGTTGCCCGTAAAATCATCGGCTTTGGCGAACTTATCTCCTGGCATGTTAAAGTCGGGCTCCACCGGCTTGGTCAATTCATTGGAGGGAGTATTGGTAGGTTTGGTGCTATTGTCGGCCGCATTCGACTTTTTCTTGCGATCCTTTTCTTTCTTATCAGCGGAAGCGTCGGTATTATCAGAATCAGAATTATCAGACTGAACCGCTGGCTGAGTATTTTGCTCGCTGTATTGAACCTCCGAATTTTCCGATTCAACAGTTACTTGCGATATATTTTCCTTTTGGGTGGGCTGATCGTTGCTACTGGTAAAGTATAACGCTGCTGCTCCAATTCCTGCCACGGCCAGCACAGAAGCAGCGTAGGTCATCAATTTGGAACCCGAAGAACTTGCGGCAGAAACATCTAGGTTATTGAGACGAGCTTTTAATTGCGCTTTTCTGTAGTCTTTTAAACTGTCGATGACATCGCGTTGGAAATCTACTTCAGCCTTTAGCGAAGGGTCACTCGACATGGCTTTTTCGAAAGAAAGCGTTTCAACTTCAGACAGGTCGCCTGTTAAATACGCTTCAATTTTTTGAGTTGGATCCAGCATAATTAGTCTTGAAAATCACTTGCCTTGTACTTTAATTTAATCAACCTGTCTAATTCCTGCTTGCACTTATACTTCTTGGTTTTGGCTGTATCAGAGTTGGCAAAGCCTAATTTCTCAGCTATTTCCGCCATCGACATATCGTCGAAGTAGTAATACGTCAAAATATTCCGGCATGTTTCGCCCAATTCACTAATACATTGATTTATTACTTCAATGCGCTCTTTTTTGTCCAGTTCAATGATTTCCGATTTATTGGACTCATCTTCGCTGGTGTGCCTGCTCTTTCTCTCAAGTTCCTTACGCCAGAGATTCTGACAAACACTGTACAAAAAAGTACTCAGTTTTGATGACAATATAAACTCAGGATTTTGTGCCTTTTGCCAAACCACAATCAAGGCTTCCTGGTAAACGTCTTTAGCTTCATCTTCTGTACCATTATTTTTCATGATCATGTTGACCATCATTTTATAATTTTTCTTGTACAGAAAATCAAGGGCTCTTTCATCACCCTTCCTTATTCTAGCTATGACCTCTTCGTCATTCATGGGATATATACTAACCGACCTTTGGAAGTAACCCTTTAGATACTATTTTATTAGCCTGATTACTAAGTGTTTTAAAAAAATTAAGGGAAAAATATGTAAAAACTTACATTATTCAAATTTATCCTCTCAATTTATCGAGTAATTCATTTAAGGTTTTGATTTCAATCTCTGAAAGGCGGTGCATAAATTTTTCATGCTCTTTAATAACGCCTTCAAGATTTTGGAGCAAATCCAACCCCTCCTGCGTGATAATAATGTCGACTGCCCTACGATCATTTTCGCAGGTTTTACGCTCTACTAACTTCTTCTTCAGCAATCGATCTACCAATCTGGATGCATCACACATCTTATCCAGCATCCGCTCTTTAAGCAAATTGATGGTAGCAGGATTAGGAAATTGACCTCTCAGAATTCTTAAAATATTATATTGCTGAGAAGTAATATCGAATGGTTTAAGCAAATCTCTCTGCTTCTGATCCAACCAGTTGAAGGTGAAAATAATATTGACTACCCCCTTCTGATAGTCAGACCGAAAGTTTTTTTGCTTGATTTCGTCTTCAAGCCTCATATCCACAAGGTTTAATTTATTCAAATGTAAACATTTTATTGTTGTTAAACGCTATTAGCCAGAAATCTAAAGACTGAGTTGGAAACACCTAAGGGCTCGATTCAAGCGAAAGAATGAGGCAATGAATCTTTGTAGGTAGCTTTGAATAAAACATAGCCCAACACTATTCCACATAACCAGCCTGCCAAAACATCTCCGGGATAATGTACTCCCAGATAAATTCTACTCATACTTACCAGAAATGCCCACAACGCCATACCCCAACTGCACCAATGGGCGTTCCAGAGCAAAATTATACAAGTGGCGAGTGCAGAACTGGTAGAGGCATGCGAAGAAAAAAAACCATACGTGCCCCCTTTGTAACCGTCAAGTATGCGAACCTTGGATTCCAAAGCCGGTTCATGGCTAGGACGCAATCGCTTTACCATAGGTTTAAAAACCCAGGAAGCTGTAATGTCGGATAATATTACAGCGAGGGCGATCATTGCAATTGATTTCCAGGAAGACTTTCCAAATTTCTTAACAAGGAGTCCCAATACTACAATATACAAAGGAATCCAGGTCCAGCGAAGAGTAGCCCATTTCATGCAAGCATCCAACCAGGGAGTATGCATAGATTGAAGCTTCATCAATAACCAGGTATCGGCCTGATTCAGTAAATTCAAGAGATCCAATTGATTTCTTTCTTTAAATGATTCAAGGTAAACATTTCCATGCTTCCCTCTTCTACTTTTTTGTTATATTCCCAATGGGCTATTGGAGGCAAACTCATAAGAATAGACTCGGTTCGACCGTTGGTATCCAATCCAAACTTGGTACCTTTATCGTATACCAGATTAAATTCAACATAACGTCCTCGTCTGAGCATTTGCCAAGCCTGCTCATTCTCTCCATAAGGCTTGGAATGATTCTCTTTGAGCAAATGGGTATAAATGGGAGCGAAACTAGCACCAACGTCTTTAACGAATTCAAAGGTCTGAAGCATGCTTAAGTCCTTGTCCCCTTTTAAATGGTCGAAGAAAATTCCTCCAATTCCTCTGGTTTCCTGACGATGTGAGATGTAAAAATATTCATCTGCCCAGCGCTTAAATTCATTGTAGTAAGCTGGGTGGTGTTGATCACAAACTTTTTTTATTTGTGAGTGGAAGAATGCAGCCTGCTCCGGAATAATGTAATGTGGCGTAAGATCAATGCCACCACCAAACCAGGCAATACCATTACTCATTTGAAAGTAACGGGTATTCATATGTATAATCGGGCACCATGGATTGACAGGATGCATGACAATAGAAATTCCTGTAGCATAAAAATCAGACTGTTCCAACTTTAGCGCTTGCAGAATTTTCTCCGGTGTTTTTCCATAAACCGCAGAAAAATTCACCCCTGCTTTGGCCAGCATAGCACCCCCAGCAAGGATTCTACTTCTTCCTCCCCCTCCTTCCTGGCGAGTCCAGGCGTCTTCCATAAAAGGCGTACCATCCAAGGCGGAAATGGAAGCACAAATCTGATCTTGTAATTCTTTAAACCAACTTTCTATGGCCACTTTATCGGGTACGGTCATGCGTTCACGGATTCTATTTGGATTTCAAAAATACGATTTTCCCTTCTAAAAATTCAGGACCTGGGATAAGGATGTAAGTCTCTGAAAGTTTTTCCAATGGCCAGTCGTGGTAATTCAATTGCAATGGTTGATTCCACCACACTACAATGGTATGGCGAGGATCGAGGGACACAGGACGATAGTAAGCGGTTTTAGCACCTGGCACAAGAAGTGGCATCGGATTATTAGAAATACAATATCGGTAAGGGCTTGACCTGACCCAACGGAGCAACGAGTTACTTTTCCATTCTATGCTATTGAAACCCATTCCTGATTTTCGCCAATCAGAAGCATTTTTAAAATAGCGAACCATCGGATACAAACATAGCAACAACGCAATAATGGCAGCCATACCAGGCTTAATCAAACGATCGAGAAATGAAAATATCAACAAAAAAATAAATGGATACACGGGAGAAAGATAGCGGTCGTCCCAGTCACATATTTCATATCGCGTATTCAGCCCTGCAAACAAAACTACATAAGACAACACCATGTACAGGTATAAATCTTCCCGCACAACAGAATCGGTGCGCTTATAAAATCGGCTGAAAAGTACAATCAACATGAGGAATATTCCTGACATAATTCTCCCCGTTTCCCAAACATTGCCCGGAATGATATAGGTACCAATCCACGACAACATGGAAAGCAAATTTTGAATAAAGGTATAGATTCCGTCGTCGTATGGGTGATTGGCTATTCCTGCTAGCTGATAATTCCTATATTCCCAACATAAAAAACTAACAAGGCAAACTAACCCGTATACAGTGGCCTGCCAAAATTGTTTCTTAAAGGAGTGGTGTTCCCTTGGTACAATCCAATAAAGTACCGCTGCCAGTACCCAAGCCACTCCTATGTAGCGAACGTATATGGAGGCAGAAGCCAGGCAAGCAGATGCCAACAGCCATTTCCAGACATTTCGATCCGAAGATTGAGCGTGCCTGAGGCATATTCCGGAAAGCATGAGCAGTGCTATAAACAGGCTATCGGACCATAAAAATACCGCATTCTGCACCATCGGCAAGCCATAGGATATGCAGAGTAACAAAGCATATTGCCAGGTTTTATTCCGAAACGTTTCACTTTCAGATTTACAACATATCACTAGGATTGCATGAGATAACACATTAATCAATAGAGCCCAGGCTTGCACGGGAATATGCAGCCCATACGACCATGACAACAACAGTGAATATAAGGGTGGATACAACACCATGGGTTGTGCTGAAGGATCCAGATATGCCCCCTGTTCATAAATTCCCTGAGCCGCGAAAACGTACATGGAAGAATCATGAGTAAGACCAATTCCATGAGGAGCCACTATGTATAACACAGCAATAACAGCATGAATGATCCAAAATACCGGATGCTCAACTATTTTATAAAACCACGTAGAACCCATGCTTAAAATGGATAACCTATCCCAATGTTGAATGCGGATTCACGAATATCCAGCTCTTTGATCACTCTGTCCTGAGTGGGCTGTCCGGGATCATACATTTTGTTTGACACGTCGAAGCGTAGAATTAAAAAAGAAAAATCCAGTCGAATGCCAGCTCCGGCACCGACAGCAATTTCGTTGATGGAATTAAAAAACTTAAACGTAGAGCCCTCTCTCGTTTCATCTTTTATGGTCCAAACATTTCCTGCGTCAACAAACAAAGCGCCATCAATAAAACTTACAATGTTAAAACGGTATTCATAATTGGTCTCCAGCAATATTTCACCGGGTTGTTCATATACATATCCACTGCTATCCAAATACGTTCCTGGGCCAAGTCGGCGGGGCCTCCAGGCTCGAATACTGGAATTTCCACCGGCAAAAAAATACTTTTCGTAGGGTAATGCAAAAAATCCGGATTTTACTGAACTACCAAAGGGCTGCGCAAATCCCATGTTTAAGCGAATGGCAAAAGTATTTTTCTTACCGATAGGAAAATAATAACGCGCATCAGCCGAAAGTCTGAAAAACTCAAAATATTGTTTATTAAATAATCGGTTACTATCCGATTGCGCCGAAGAAGAGAACGATTGAGACAAGATGGACGGCACCACGCCTCCCACCTCTAAACTGGGCCTGAAATACTTCGATTTTTTGTTTTGAGTGGCGTCGTGATTGTTGTAAACCATACTAAGGGATGCCCCGGTTACTATCGAAGGTCGAAAGGACAAATACAGGTTACTCCCAAGCCCCCTTAGGATACCCAATTGTTTTTCAAATTCATCTGAAACTTTTGAGCCAATGATGTTAATTTCAATCGGCGTAAACGTCCAATGGAGGTTGATATTTTTCTGAAATGAATACACCAAGCCTGCCCTGAAATTTTCCCGACTGTATTCAGGTCTGATGATGTTGGTATATCCCAATTGGAACTTGATTCGAGGATTGTAATTGCGGAATATATCGCGCAATTTATTTTGAACTAATAATTGGGGTAATCCGAGTGAGGTAAAAATACTAAACTCTTGTGTTCGATAGGCTCTGTCATTATCCTGATTGGTAACACTGGCCTGAGCATCCAGAGAATACCGAATGGATGTTTCCCAAACTTCCAACGACCTGAAGATGTTTCGGGTTTTCAGCGACAATTGAAAAAACGGCCCTGGTACATATGCTTGCCCTACACTCACACCATATTCCTGACTTAACTGAAACTTTGGCATAGGACTGGTATTGACATAACAAACCAACCCCGGATGCAAGGAATCGGTAAGTTCCTTTTCAAAATTTATATTCACAAATTTATACAAGTCCAGCGATCCCAGTTGCTGCTGGGTACGTTGAATTTGACCATAGCTGTAAACATCGGGTGGCCGTGTTGCAATTTTATGGTCTAATAATTTCCTCAGGTAGGTTTTTTTAAGGAAAGTATAATACACATTTTTATACAAGGCAGTGTCTCGCTTCAGCCCACTGGATTGATAACTCACATCTTGATTAAAATACAACCTCTTTAATTGATATATAGAGTGTTTGCCGGGCATCACCATCGTAAGCTTCACTTTCCCTGTCTTCGACAGCGTATCGGCCTCACAAAACATTTCTTGCCTCACAAAATCAAAATATCCATAATTTTTCATCAGGTTGTAAATGCGCTCCCGTTCTTCTGTAATTTTATCCTGGTCAAAAGGATCTCCGCTCGCAATTTTGCTGTTGGCTTGATCGGAAAGAATAAGGTCCCTGACCAATGAATCTTCAATTACATACTGAATGGAATCCAAGACTGAAAGTATTCCGGGCTGAACTACATATGTAGCTTGAATCCGTTTTTTCCTATAGTTAGTATCGGGTTGAATAGTTACCTGAGACTCGAAATAGCCTTTACTTTGAAGGTATTTGTGGAAATTCAGCCTTGTCTTTTCCGATAAAGTGCTATCGTAGATAACAGGTGGTTCTCCGGCGCTGCGCATTAAAAAATTACCTTCCTCCAATGAACGCTTGCGAATACCAATTTTATTCGTTCGCTTTGCTTCGATTTTTTCCAGGTACTTTTTCTTTCGCTTCTCATCCTTTCGAGTGCTGTCGAACTTAACAGCCAAACGAGTACTGTCTGCCTTTTTATCGTAATGCTGATTGAGCGCAACTATTTCTTTCTGAATTTCGGTGGTATCGTAGATTACTTTTCCAAGGTTATAAATTTTAACATATAACATGTACCCAAAAATCCTTCTATTGCTGCGCTGTTTATATTGCTCTTCCAAAGTCTCTTGATGTTCTTTAGGGGCATCCTTTAAAGAGTTTCTATAAAGTATATATTCATTAGGCTTGAGAAATCGTGTGGAGGAGCACCTGAAAAAACTCAGCGTTGTTACTATTAAAAATATAATGTAAACTAGGGGTCTCAAGTGCAATATGAATGCTAAGTAAGAATCAATTAAAGTTTATAAAATCACTGCAAATTAAGAAATTCAGACATGAATATCAGCAGTTTTTAGTAGAAGGGGCGAAATCTGTGCAGGAATTATGGTCTTCTCGCTGGCAGATTGAATTATTGCTGGGAACAGCCTCTTTCCTAAGGAGCCTACCGGCCTTGCCACACCGCATCGGAACAGCATGTCAGGAGGTAAACGAAGAGGTCCTAACCCAGGCCAGCACCCTGGCCAACAATACTACAGCCCTGGCTGTGGTGGCAATGCCTGCACAAACTACCGTTCAGACTTCCAAGTCCTGGATATTGGCATTAGACGACGTCCGCGATCCGGGAAATCTGGGTACAATCATCCGTATGGCCGATTGGTACGGTATTTCAGAAATCATATGCAGCCACGAAACGGCAGAAGTATACAATCCCAAAGTGATCGCGTCTTCGATGGGTTCCTTTCTCCGGATTCGCCTGGAATATGCATCGCTGGCCAGTAAACTCCCTTCGCTGGCGATGCCTGTATACGCCGCCGATATGCATGGTGAGCACGTACACCGAACCACATTTCCTTCCTCCGGAATTTTATTACTAGGCAATGAAGCCAATGGTGTTCATCCAAACCTTCAGCCTTACATCACGCAGCGCATTACGATACCACGCATCGGATCTGCCGAATCACTCAATGTAGCCATGGCCGGTGCTATTATACTGGATAATATTGTCCGGTGTAATTCCCCTCAATAGTATTTTTAACTCTTGAGAGGGCTCAACCTTTGTTTAATCTAATACGTAGTAACGTAGTAAAACAGTAAAACTTTTTTTTATGAAACTGTTAGTATGCCCCCCTACTTATTTCAGAATAGAATATGAAATAAATCCTTGGATGAGTATTGCCAACAAAGCAGACTCGGCCAAAGTAGAGGAGCAATATCAAACGCTTACCAAAACTTTTCTTGAAAGTGGTATTCAACTGGAAGAATTTAAAGCAGATCAGCGCTATCCCGACATGGTTTACACTGCGAATTATGCAGTCATTCAGGATAAACTGGCGGTGATTGCAAACTTTAAATTTCCACAACGCCAAGGAGAATCTGAACTAGCAGAAAACTATTTTAAACAACAAGGCTATCAGGTGCAGCGACTGCCTGAAGAAATTTTTTTTGAAGGAGAAGGAGATTTTCTGCGAAGTGGGAATCGTTGGTTTTTGGGATACGGCAAACGTTCCATGCAGGAAGCGGGGCCTTTGCTGAGTGCGATATTAAACAAGGAAGTTATTCCCTTGGAATTGGTAGACCCTTACTTTTACCACCTCGATACCTGCTTCGCCCCGCTCAACGAAGATACTGTCCTGATCAACCCTGGGTCTTTTACTGAATCGGGATTAAAAACAATACGAAAATATTTTAAAACTATTTTACTTACACAACCCGAAGACAACCAAATCATGGCTTGCAACCTGATCTGCCATGACAAAATAATCATTAGCGGAAAAGGCTTTAGTGAAAAACTGAAAAGCAGTTTACACCAGGCTGGTTTTATGTTGATTGAAGTTCCCATGTCTCAATACATCAAAGGTGGTGGTAGTGTTAAATGCTGCTCACTGATCTTGGAAAGTTAGTAGGACAAAAATGCGGCATATTTTCTTTATCTTGCAGAACCAATTGATTTTCCCAGGTTCATGCCCTTACGCTCACATTTTAGTGATTATTTACCCGAGGCCGGAGTTGACGAAGCAGGTCGCGGTTGCCTGGCGGGTCCGGTGGTGGCTGCTGCGGTAATATTTCCCAGTCAATACGAAAACACAGCCCTCAACGATTCCAAAAAGCTACATCCAGCCAAACGGGAAGAACTCGCCGAAATTATTAAAAACGATGCGCTTAGCTATGGCATTGGTATTATCTCCAACGATGAAATTGATGAAATCAATATCCTGCAAGCTACCTACAAAGCCATGCACCAGGCATTGGCCCAACTGAAATTTAAACCTGCTTTTATTATTGTCGACGGTAACCGCTTCAAACCTTTCGAGTCTATTCCTCATCAATGCCTCATTAAGGGTGATGGCAACTATCAAAGCATAGCAGCCGCATCGATTCTTGCCAAAACGTATCGCGATGCTTTTATGAAACAAGAAGCCCAAAATTATCCTTGTTATGGATGGGAAAGGAATATGGGCTATGGAACCTTGGAGCATCGTAATGCTATTCGCAAACATGGCTTTTGCCCGCTACACCGTAAAACCT
This sequence comes from Cytophagaceae bacterium, assembly GCA_025454925.1. Taxonomy (GTDB): domain Bacteria; phylum Bacteroidota; class Bacteroidia; order Cytophagales; family Cytophagaceae; genus JALONM01. Next base: position 1,077 of record JALONM010000072.1, on the reverse strand, counting down.
TTTCTATTGGAGACCCACAACTTAAGCTATTCTGATTCCCACCAAGAGAAATTGAGTGCATTCACAAACAAGGTCAGTGGGTTCTAAGTCCACTGAATTTTAACGTGTATTTCAAGTCCTGTTTTTGCAACAGAAATACCTCCATTAAGAAATGTTTATTTGTATCTACGACTTCAGAAGAAATTGATAAAAAAAGGATCCAAGTCACCCATACGATTTGTAATTGTAGCTGCAAGGCAGTAAAACATTTTTATAATTTCAAGGTCAGTCTAACGGAATAGGACCTGAAATCGTATGCGAAAATATCGGTTTGAATACGCGAGAAGGCCATTTGCTGATAGCGCAAGGAATGGAGGTTTTTACTTCTGTACTGCGGAGCTAAAATATCGTAAATTAAAAATTGAACAGTTGTGTTTTTAAATTCAAACTTAATGCCCGCATTCCATTTGGCTTGTAAGGCGCGCTCGGTGTTGAGATAGGGATATTTCTGGTTTTGAAAAAAATCAGCCTCGTAATGCTGCAAGTTGGCATTTTGTTTTTCATGAAACCGGTGTATCGGCTCTCTACCCTTTAAGCCCCAAAATAACCGGGCATTGGAATGAATGGAAAACAATGGCGACAATCGTATATCGACAAATATTTTGGTTATGTGCGAAGACAAATTCAGAAAATTTTTACCATCCACAGAAATAGCATCGCGCACCGGATACAATACTATTTGCCTGACAGAATCAAAGCCTTCGTTATTCTTCTCAGTATTCACCAACTGTGAAATAACATGATTCGCACCCAAAGTAAACGCGTGCTGAGAATATCTAATTTCCCATTCAGCGTTTACGAAATTGTATTTACCGGCATTGATGGTGCGAAAAGAAACTTGATTCCATGTAAATAAATCTTTGATCGTGTTATAAGAAGCTGAAACACCCAATGTCCAAAGTTCATTTTGAAAATAAGATGCAAGTTCAGTAGAAGAGGCTTTTTCTGGCTTCAAACGCCTGAGTTCCTTTAAGCTTACCGGTTCTATTGGTACTGAGTTTTCCGTTGGCTTGATGTAAGGAGTTTCGTAGTGAGCTT
>JALONM010000071.1 GCA_025454925.1 Cytophagaceae bacterium | reverse complement strand
ACCAATCTCAGATCAACCAAATCAATTACAAAACTGCATAAAGTGATGTTGAAAGGCTTCATAGTTGTTTGTTTAACTGTCACTTGAAGTATGCTCGGTCATTGATCGACATTTATTATTATGCGCAGCATTTAGTTGATATATTAAGTGTTATACCAAAGAAAAAGAAGGTTACTTTTTAATTTACCGAAGCAGCGATCATAAAACCTTAAAGCCGCTCAACTACTCCCCTGCCCGCCTCGATCAGCTCTTGTAGCAACGATCAAGGCAGGATGCAGCGCTCAGAGGAAATTCGGTATGCGTTAGTGACCTTGCACCAGTACAGTGCAGGAATACGCAGGATTTTCTTTTTGTTGGAACCGATACACCCCATTGGGTAAATGTGCAACAGAGATTTTTTCCATGCCATTCCATTCGATTTCTTCGATCAACTGCCCCGTCGTATTTACAATCTGAATATTCCCTTTACTCACTTTGTTTAAAGCACTTAATTGTATCCAATCGCTGCAAGGATTAGGAAAGGCTTGCCATGCTTCAGCTTCTGTAATTTCAGATTTGGTATCCAGTACCATTTCTCCCGGTGCAATTTTGATTACCAAATGATTGTTAGTATAATCCTGCTCTTCTTCAAACTTATCCGGATTCACAAATATATGGAGGTAATAGTCTCCGGTGTCGTAACCAAAACTGGCGAGGGTAAAATTCTCTGTAAATGATATACTATTCCCTGCCGAAGTGGAGCTACCTTCCCAATGCAAAAATAAATCTTCTAATAAATTAGCGGTACCCGTATCCTGACTCAAGTATACGTAGGCATAGGTATATCCATTGCTGCTTTGATTCCCCTGGTTCAGGCAGGTATATTGAAATTGTATCGTATCATTCATTAAATCATTTCCAGTATTGATTTGGGCACTATACACTATCCAGTCAGATTTGGGTTTAGTAATGATGGTAATAGGCAAGAAGTTTACATTGTTGTTCTCATTCGTTTCCTGATTAAAATAATACGCATCCGCTACGATCAGTAAATAGTAGTTGCCTGGTTGGGTTTCCACCGGTACTGAAAATTCAATATTATTGAACGTGTAAGAACTTCCTCCTAATATTTCTGGGGCATTTATATAATCATTCAAAAGTATATCTGAAGCTTGTAAAATAGGGTCACTGGATAAGTACATACGGCAGGCACTTATTTCTGCTTCGGAAGAACCTGAATTATTGACTGTAAAATCAATATGATTGCTTTCTTCTACCAACATGGATGCTTTATCAACTGACATACTTGATATAGTCAGATCAATGGATGTTCCTTCAATATGAATAGGAATATATTTTATATTATTTGCCGAATTCACTTCATTCAACGAGTTATAAAGGTCTGCAACGACTATTAGGTAATAATTTCCTGTTGGTTTTGAGATGAAACCACCAACTATTTCCTCCAGTGTTATTGATTCGTTTATCTCCAGCGCACTCACATAGGTTGAATATAAGTATTCATCAACTTCATCATTTACAAGGGTATCTTCAGAAAGAAAATAACTAACGATAAATTGACCCAATGCAGTGGCTCCGATATTTTGAATGACGGTACTTACATATGTTTCTGATTGGTCAACAGAAAGCTGTGCTTCTGATGAATTCGCCGCAATGATGCGCAAGTCCCGGTGTGGCGGTACTACGAGTTGAACAGCGCGTTTAGATAGGTTGTTCGTTTCAATTAGTTCAGGTATGCGTTGTTTATTATCCGCAACAACCAACAGGTAATAGCTTCCAGGAAAAATTCCCTTGGGAATTCTGAGTATTTGTTCACGTATAGAGTTTTGTGAAAATGGATCAATGTAATATTCTATCGTGTCAAGCAAAATGTCTTGTGCGCTAAGTAAGGTGTCTTTGGAAAGGTAAAGTGCGTAAGTGTTGGTCACTAATAATGCTGAACTCCCTTGGTTGACAATCGTAACAAAGCATTGGAACAATCCTCCCAATTCCATGTTGGGTGAATTGAAATCTACGGGCATAGGCACAATATCAATGCTATTGCTTGTGGGTTTTATTGTTACACGGCCAGCATTATGATGGTTGTTATTCTCATTGAATTCATTGATGTAATTCGGGTAGTCTACATGAATAAGTACATAATACTTGCCGGGTGTAATAGTAGGTGAAATAAGGTGATTGGCTTGTATTAAATAATCCTGATTGCTATAGAAAATGCTAATTCCATTATGACCAAGTGAATAATCCCTTGAATCTAAAATCGTATCTTCAGATAAATAGCTATATAGGTTAAGTTGGGTAATTAATTGCAAGCCGCTGTTTCTTACATTAAAATCAAAAGAAATTCTGTTTCCAACCTCTCTTATCGTATCTTTTAATTGACTGTTTTTTATCCATAGATCATAGTTCGCATTCTTCAAGGTAATCGCTTGTGAAAATACATTGTTATTCTCATTAGATTCTGTGACTTTATTCTTATAATCTGCTTTGACTATCAGGAAATAATTGCCAGCCAGGAATGTATTAGGTATGGTAATATTTGTATTCATGGGACTGTTGGAATTAGCGGGTGCGCTAGGGGCGAGATGGTTATGAATCAAAACATCCTGGTCGTCTAATATTCCATCCAGGGAAATATAATACCCTAATTCATGCATTGGTGAAGCAGAAACATTATTATTACGGATGGTTAGCTGTATCGAAGTTAGCTGACTTCTTTCAAAATTATTGGGAATGGAAGTATTCAAAATACTTAGATCTATAGTACCTGAATTGGGTAAGACTGTAATGGTAATACTGGCCAGATTGTTTGATTCGTTCGTTTCAGTAATTTGATTGTTAATGTCTGAAATAACCAAAAGATGATAAACTCCCGTGGGCAGTTGGGTCGGAATGGCTACACTTACCTGCTGCGAGATGGATAATCCGCCTGGAATAGCTGGAGTAAAAATATTTCTGGATAGTTCAATGTCATTATATTCATATTGTGCATTCAATGATAAGAATACGCCCGTATAATGGGCTCCACTGTTGCCCAAGCCCTGGTTGTTTAAATTAAATTGAAATGAAATAGTATTTCCCAGTTCCACCTGGTTAGAAGAGGCGCTAATACTAATTGATAAGTCCTTGGGCAAGCCGCTTTGTATCTGAAGAGGAATTGCTTTGGTATTATTCTGTTCATTGGATTCCTGGGCGTCTCCGTCGTAATCGGCTTTTAATATGAGGTAGTAGGCACCAGGCTGTATGGTAGTAGGGATTGCCAAACATTGATTGCTGACTGCTACTTTCGATTCATACTGCACGCCAGATGAAAACAGGCTGGAGATATAGACATCTCCGCTGCTCAACACACTGTCTGTTGAAAGGTAAAATCCAGTATACGATTCTCCGGAAGATACAAATCCTATATTTTTTAGATTAAAATGGATCAGTATTGAATTTCCAAGTTCGGCCGTTGAACTTGAACTACGCAAGGAGTCAATGGTAAGGTCAGAATAGGCTTTCAGCATGAAGGACTGAATCCCTACCATAGTGAAAACAAAAATGATCAGACGTTTCATAGAATTTTAGTAGAAATTAATGTTCAGCGTAGTATGTAATCTTTTTATGAGGACGTAATAAATCCATTAACGGTTGCTAGACGAAAAGTTTTTATTGAAAAATTCTTTATATAGTTGGTGACTTCCCTGAAACAAGTCGCTTTCCTTGAGAAATTCTCACATTCTTTATTAAAGTAGAATGGTCACTTGGTGTAATTACCAAACAAATATTGGAAAGGTGTGTAAATTCAGGCGGTTGTATTTTTATTTTCGAAATGAAGGTCGGCGATCTGTTGGGAGGAAAAAGGATTATAAATTACCTTCCAACAAATCCAGCAGGAATGGAAAGATATTTAACAAGTAAGTCTGAAAGAGCTGTTCGCAGAAAAGGTTTTAGGCTGTTATTTTGGGGTATACATTTGTTTACCAGAGCCATGTATAAAAAGCCCACAGTAAAAGCAATAACGTGATGATGGCACGAATATAGGATTGAACTTGTCCTTGTGAAATCGCTTTCATTTGACGTCCTATCCAGGTAAAAAACCGCGATAAACCGGTCACCACCCCATCTACACCCCAGCGATCAGCATAGTGGCTTATATGCGCTAATACCACGCTTCCCATGGAGGCACCATGAATTCCCCCATCTATCGCTTTTGTGTCCAGAATATGAAAAAGTTTTCCGGTGATTTGTGCTGGAACAAATGCCACAGACTTCCATATTTTTTCGAGGTACCAATGTTCCAGCAATACCTTGGGAGCATGAAGAAATGATAGACGGTTCCGAACACCCAAAGCCAGGAAAACACCGCCGAGGGAAACACCTGTAACCAATATAGCTACCCAGGCATGTTCGTCTGGCAGCGTTTGCAACACTTCGAGCAACCAGGAATGTTGGGTGGAAAATGGATGCCAGGAAAACACCGGGAACAAGGACAGCATGGCCAGCACCAGCATGGGGATCAGCATGAGCAGACTTGGATCGTGCACGTGTGAAATGGATTTTTCCGTTTCCGGATACAGGCGCACCAACCGGAAGGAACCGCCGAATACCAGCCACAATTGACGTGTCATGTAAAATGCTGTCAGTCCAGCAGTGGCCAGGGCTAAAGCCGGAACGAACATAAACACGGTGTGCTGATGCAAGGCCCACTCAATACTCCCACCGATCATTGCTTCTTTGGATAAATAGCCGGAGAAAAATGGCAAGCCAATCAGTGCCAGAGAGGCCAGAAGATAAGCAAGAAACGTGAGTGGCATAATTTTCCGAAGCCCACCCATGAGCGACATGTTCAAGGTGTCGAAATTATGAAAATACCCTCGGAGAAACATGGCACGCTTCAGATGATGCATTTCATGTATCACTGCTCCTGCCGATAAAAATAAACAGGCTTTAAAAAAAGCGTGGGTGAATAAATGAAAAAGGGCCGCGTTTTTGTTTCCGGTGCCTACCGCCATAAACATATATCCAAGCTGTGAGATGGTGGAATATGCCAATACCTTTTTTATATCCTGTTGCACCAGTGCTGGCAATGCTCCGGCAAAGGCCGTAAGAGCACCTCCGGCAGCCAATACCATTAATAATTCATCTGAAAGTAAAAAGTCGATCCGGAAAAGCAAGTAAACGCCAGCTGCTACCATCGTGGCAGCATGTATCAAGGCCGATGCAGGCGTAGGTCCTTCCATGGCTTCCGGCAACCACAACTGAAATGGAAACTGTGCCGATTTTCCTAAGCATCCCAGCAATAATCCTGCTCCTGCCAACTGCATCATCCAGTCCGGTAGCGTGGTTACATCGGCCGAAGATAACACAGTGAGGTCGAGGGTATGGAAATGTGCATACAAAACCAACAAAGCAATTAGGAATCCAATGTCACCGACTTTATTCAGCAGTAGTGCTTTTCTAGATGCTTTGACCGAGGCGTTTTTTTCATACCAAAAACCGATAAGCAAAAACGAAGAGAAACCAACCAGTTCCCAGGCTACAAAGGTGAGCAGCAAGTGGTGCGAAACCACAATAAGGTGCATGCTGCTGGTGAATAAGCCCAGGTATGGGAAATAACGAGAATAGTGAAGTTTTTCAAACATGTATTCCAATGAATACAGATGCACCAGGAACGAAATTCCTGAAACCAAGGCCAGCATGAGCGCAGCGGTTTGGTCAATGTAAAGATGTATACCAGCCTCGAAAGTATTTTCCAATCCGGGGAAGGAAAACCAGGTGAGGTGTAATTCCCAGGGAAGCTGCTGCCAATATTGAATGGGCAGCAACAGGCTTGCTGCAAAGGTAATACCCATCATTAAACAAGCCAGCCAATCGCCTTTACGGGGAAACAACTGACTTCCGAAATACAATACCAGGAAAGTAAGTAAAGGAGAAAAAAGTATTATGGGTACCAGGACTTCCATCATGCCTCTTCTTCTTTAATGGAATTCACTTTATTTAAATCAGCAGTCTGGAAGTGGCGATAAATTTGCCACAACAGAGCCAGGGCTATGGCAGCTTCTGCCGCCGCTACAATCATTACAAAAATAGTCATGATCTGGCCATCCATGCGTTCGCTATGCAAGCGGTTGAAGGCCACAAAATTTAAATTAGCAGCATTCAGCATAAGCTCCACCCCTACCAATACCAATACGATATTTTTTCTTGTCAAAATCATAGCCATGCCTGTGACAAACAAGATCGCGCTGACGTAAAAAAAATGTTCAAAAGGTATCATCCGTTTTTCCTTCCGGCTATGTGCACGGCTCCAATAAGGGCTATCAACAATAACAAGCCTGCCAATTCAAATGGCAGCAGAAATTCGGAAAGCAACGACTGCCCTAATGGCCGGATACTGCTTTCTGAACTTAATTTCAATTGATGGTATGGTATGGGTAAACTCAAAAACAACCAGGCCAAAAGAGCCAGCATGAGTGAGGATAAAAATAAAGCATTCCACACTTGTCTCCTGCCTTCGGGGGCCGTGGCACCAGAGCCACGTTGCGTAAACATAATTCCAAAAAGCATCAACACTAATACACCTCCCACATAAATAACCAATTGTGCCAGTGCCAAAAAATCAGCTCCAGCAAAAACAAATAATCCCGATACACCCAGGAATACACCTAATAAAGCCATTACCGCATGTACCATGTTGTTGGAAAACAAGGCAAACAAAGCCGAAGAAACGGAAAGCAACGCGAAAAAATAAAATATGATGGTGTAAATACTCATTCTTCTGACGGTTTATCGTCTTGGCTTTTGGGCTTTGGTTTCGGAATAACAGGTTTGAAGACTACTTTGGGTTTCGGCTTAGGATCCTCGCTTACATCCTTCGTGGGAACTTGGTTTTGAGGTTCTGATTCAGAAGGTTTAATATCGGTAGTGATGGTAGTTTCTTTTGGAACATCGTTTGTTGGTTCAGCGCCTGGGGTTGTTTTTTCCTGCGACACATTCAAGTCGACTTCCTTTTTTTCAATAGATTCGTTTGCCGACTTTTTGGGAATGGAAGGCTTAAAGACAGGTTTTACGCCAGGTTTACTTTCACTACTTTTTTCGCTTGGCTCTTTCTCTTTTTTTAATTGTTCCTTGATGCGTAGTTTTTCTTTTTCAGCTTCCTCGTATATTTTCCTTTTTTCTTCTGCTTCTTCCGGACTTAAATTGGTGAAATGATAATTCATGTTCCGGATATCAAATTCGCTGTAATCAAAAGTTTTGGTCATGGTGAGGCACTCGGTAGGGCACACCGTCGTGCAGAGGCCACAATAACAGCATTTGGCCATATCGATATCGAAGGTCGCGGCATACAGACGCTTGCTGCTGCCGTCGGAAGTTTTTCCGATTTCTACCGGAGATTTGATTACCTGAATATCAATGCAGTTGACCGGACACACTTTCGCACACAAATCACATACAATACAATCGTCGATTTCATTGTGTAAGCGATAGCGACCATTGTCAGGAATAGGAATGGCCTCATACGGATAACGTGTGGTAACGATTCCATCCGATTGGGCAAAGTATTCGGGAGAACGCACATCCTGCGATTGTTTGGTGTGCCTTGCCTTCCAGATATGATAAAGAATCAAACGGAATCCTGACCAAAGGGTTCTGATTCCTGTTCCTATGTCTTTGAAATATGTAAGTGCCTGATCCACAGAAAATCAATAGGACCGAAAGATACGTAATATTCATTTAAAAATAAAAAGAGCATGCTGCAATTTATACGCCAACCAAAATCATTTTTGACTGGGCTCATTGAATAGGAAAGAGTGCAATGGGAAGTCAACAGGCATGTGTTATTGAATAAAAAAATATGTACTATTGTTTTTACATCGGCCTGCGCATGGGCTGATCCTACTATGTAACCATTCTTGAATATGAAACGGATCTATTTCTTTTCTTCGCTTGCCCTCTTGGCCTTGTTGGTGCTGGGTTGCACAACAGCCCAGGTGAATTCGGCCTTGAATACGGCCAATAAAGTCTTAACAGAAGGTAGTCTATCCACCGAGGATGTGGCCAAAGGACTCAAAGAAGCATTGGTTCAAGGTACTTCCAAAGGAACCAATCAGGCTTCACAAACCGACGGGTATTTTAAAAATGCTTTGTTGAAAATTCTGATGCCTCCTGAAATGCAAAAGGTAGATCAGAAGCTGCGGAGCTTAGGATTCAATAAATTGATGGACGATTTTGAGCTGAGCCTGAACCGCGGCGCAGAAGACGCTGCCAAAGAGGCCAAGCCGATCTTTGTAAACGCTATTACCAGCCTTACCATTCAAGATGCCTGGAATATTTTGAAAGGAGAACCGGATGCCGCCACTTCCTTTTTGCGTCGCACCACAGGATCTGCTCTGTACAATGCCTTCAAACCTAAAATTCAGGCTTCTTTGCAAAGAGTGAATGCCACTAAGTATTATACCGACATCATCACTACGTATAACAAAATTCCCTTGGTTGAAAAAGTGAATCCTAATCTGGATGACTATGTTACCAACAAGGCTATTGATGGCTTGTTTGTTTTGGTAAAGCAAGAAGAAGCCAATATTCGTCAAAATCCTGCGGCCCGCGTTACCGATTTGTTGAAGCGTGTGTTTACGGAACAGAATATGAAAAAATAATTTTCATTTATGTTTTAGTCGGGCAGAACTTATTGCCCGACTAAAACCTCTTTATTTTTTTGCATCCTCTGCCGTCGCATGCATTATATAAAAATTGCTTTTGCTTTTCTGATTGGTATCCTAGCCTTGTGGTTTGGTGTAAAATATGTTTGGTATTATTGGAGTGTAAAAAACTGGACAAGGGTACCAGCCAAGGTATTAGAAAAATCGGTGTATTTGCATCCCACCGTTACTAGTTCTCGGGCTCCCTATGGGATAAAAGTGCGTTACCAATATTTTATTGAACACCAACCAATGGAAGGCAACCATGTGTTTTTGGTAGAATTGATGAGAGGCCAGGAGAATTATTCCCAAAAGGCTGCGGAAAAAAAGTTAGCTTCAATTCCAGAAGAAGTAATGGTATATGTAAATCCGAAAAATCCGGAAGCATCCGTGATGTACTGCGAAGGAATAGGTCTGTTTGCCTTGGTCGTGGCCATGGGTGTATTTTCTATCCTGCTAGGCATAGCATTTTGTTTCAAGTCTTGATTTTAGGTGACTAACAAAGGCAAGACTGGTTTGGATACCTTGTGAACAAACACATTATTTTTTAATGACTTTTCTCCTTACATATCCTTTCATGGGATACATCGAAAATAATGCGTGGTATGCCGGCCTCTGATCGGTAGCTGTAATGCTGCATTCAATTCTGGTTTTGAAATTTATAATTTATTTTCCAATGGTTTTAAATCATAAATTTCTCTAATCTCCATGAATTCTTTTTCCATTTTTAATCCCAAGTCAATCAATTTACCTGTGCGCACGTCAAATACCCAACCATGAATTTGCGGATAGCCTGTTTTATACCAACTACGTTGAACATGATCAATTTTAATCACGTTCATACATTGTTCTTTTACATTGAGTTCTACTAATCTATCAAAAAGTTGATGTTCATCTTTGATACTATCCAATTCATCTTTATGCAGCCTGCGCACATCACGGAGTGTCTGCAACCAACTGTTTAATTGCCCCATGTCGCTTGGATGCAAGGCAGCCTTTACACCACCACATTCGTAGTGCCCACAAATAATAATATGTTTAACTTTGAGGTGTTCGACGGCATATTGAATAACCGCATTGATATTATTATCCGTTGGTATTACCTGATTGGCAATATTACGGTGAATAAATACCTCTCCCGGATTTGCACCCATCAAATCTTCCGCGGTAACACGACTATCGCTGCATCCTATATAAAGAAATTCCGGGGCCTGGCCTTGCGATAGTTTATTAAAATAATCAGGATCTATGCTTAATTTTTCAGCGATCCATTTTTCATTTTTCTCTGATATCTTTTTAAAATCCATTTCTTTAATTCGATTAGGTTAAAATATTATTTTGACTGGCAATAGGTTTTAACGGATGTTTAATCTGTAGCATTTCCAATAAATCAATTTCAATATTTCTGCTAATAGAGGTAATGGGAACGTCGTTAGCGCTGCCTTCGAAAGGATTTTCGGATGTTTCACCTATACGTTCCATTGTTGTAAATATCCAGCCCGAAAGTGCGGCAAAGGGAATGGTCATCCATACGTATACATCCCCCATTTTAGCAAACTCCTGGATCATGCCAAAAGGAATCAGAAAAACAAATATTTTAATGAACCACAGGTTCAAACTTGCATATTGTCTGGGGAATGGGAAGTTTTTTATTCGCTCACTCGCTCCTTGCTGGTTATATAATTCAACGAGTAGCTTTTCTAATTCCATGTGTCGGAAATCTTCAATCAAGCCTTCCATGAGTAACTTTTTAAGGTGTTCTGATTGAAGGGCCAAAATCTGTGCTGCCTTATTGGAGCTAAGCATGATTTTCTCATATTCCGAAGCGGAAAGGTATGGCTTCAACGCGTCGCTCATTTTTGTATCTTGTTCTTCTACCCTAAACCATCGATTGCGATACTCGCGGTTGTGCTTCAGATTAATGGCTTCCCATGTTTTAGATTCACGAAGCTGATAACGCAGGGCTGTGATCCAGGCAAAATGGCGTTGGTATAATTCAAGATGAATCGCTTGCAGCTCCTCAGCGGTATAGTTGTTTTTGGCATGTTGGGAAGTTATATAATCTTTTACCATAATACCCCAACTTCGGCTTATGTTGATGATGGAACCCCAGACACGTCGTGCCTCCCAGAGTCGATCATACGAGGCATTGTTTTTAAATCCAATTACAAAAGAAACGGCCGTACCCAAAAGTGCTACCGGCAACCAGGGCAACATGAGCCACTTCCAATGAAATAATTGAAATAAAAATGTGGGAATCGCAGACAAAATTAAAAGTGATAGAATATCTCTTCGAGTCCACAGGATTACTTGTTTAAATGAATACCCTTTGCCTATGTGCATGATGTAATGATTGTTGAATTTACCAATTGCATTGTTTCGTTCTCAATGAATGGATCTCTAATGCGGTTAACCTCATTGAAGTTCATCGCAGAAATAAATCTGAGGTAATGAAATGATAACGAAAACGAAAAAAATAATGGAGAAAGCGTTTGTTTCTGCCAACTATTTAAAGCCTTTAAAGTAAGTAAAAATTATCTTGAATGGAAACTATAACGCATTTATTCTGTGTTGGCTTTTTTTTGTCTGAAGAGCCATTCCATAAGCATTGGATCGCTATACGCTGCAGTCCAGGAGAAATGCCCTACGGATGGATAGAGTGTAAAACCAGGATGCGCACCAGCCCTGGTCAAGGCAACAACCATGTCTAAGGAATTTTGGGAGTTTATGATATCATCTTCAGCTCCGTGAAAAATCCATAAAGAGATATCCTTAATGGTTGAAGCCTTAGAGGTGTCTCCTGCCCCACAAACCGGCACTGCCGCGGCAAATAAAGTAGGCCGTCTCATTATTAAATCATAAGTTCCGATGCCGCCCATAGACATACCTGTAATATAAATACGATTGACATCTATGGCATAATTTTTTACCGTCGAGTCAATTAAACTCAACAACAATTCACATACCGTGGATGCAGTGTCATTAAATTTCCATTTAAAATTTTCTTCTTTAAAATTATCCCATGTTTGATCCTTTGGACATTGAGGCGCGATCACAAAAGATTTATACATCTTCAAATTATAGTCTGTAGCAAAATTCATGACTCCCCATTGTAGTTGCGATATATTGTCATCGCCTCGTTCTCCGGAGCCGTGCAAAAATATTACCAGCGGATATTTTCTGGCAGGATTAAAATCAGGAAAAAGAAACCGGTAGTTTAATGTATCGCCTGTTCCATTAGAAAATTGTTTGGCACTAAATCGAGCCTCCTGACAAAACGATTGGGTACCAATTAAAATCAGTATGGAAAAGAAGAGTTTATAATATTTCATGGTATCAATTTACAAGCTTTCTTTAAATAACGGAGTGCCTTATTCCTGAATGTTTGAAAACAAAAGGTTTTGAGTTATATCAGCCTCATTTCCTCATCTGCCCATTTCTCTGATAAAATTTCTTTCATGGAATAATTTGAAAAGCGATTGTTCAAGGCTTGATTTCAATTGGAGTTCCGATTTTTACAGATCTATAAAGTTCATCCATTTCATTGTTGGTGACTGCTATACAGCCTAGCGTCCAATCAAACCAACGATGAAACTTACCTATACTTCCCATCCTATTTCTAAGTCCATGAATCTTTACTTCTCCGCCTGCTGGCTTTCCTAGTCGTTTTGCATTTGCTTTATCTTCTTTATTGGGATAAGAAATGCCTAAGTTTTTATGGTAACCACTGGTTGGATTTTTGTCATGAATGAAATAAACACCTTCTGGAGTTTTTTTGTCTCCTTCCAATTCTTTATCACCAATAGGTTGTCCGCCTAATGCTATGGAATATATTTTGATCAGTTTTCCATTGGAATATGCCAATAATTGTCTCTTGGATTTATAAACAACCAGTTTGTCTATGCTTATGTCTGCCGGAAGTTTATCATCCGGGCAAACATAATACACTAACAAACCCAGAAGTAAGCATGAAACACTTAGCCATAGCGATTTTCGTTTATTCATGATGAATCTGCTGTTGATTTTTGAATGAATAAGAGTGGACTAAATTATTCATTTTCCCAATTGGATATCGTATTTTAAACCGACCATGCATAAAGATTGGAATTACCACTTTGTTGCATGCCTCCCCAGTGTTTACTTGTATCCATTAGGCGGTATCCACTTAATCTTTACTAATGCGTTAATGCTTGCATGGCTTCTTCTAACGAATTTGCAAAGAAAGTTTGTTTGCCTCTGTTGCACTCATAAATAAAGTTTTGCAGGCTTTTACTTGAAATTTTTGAAAAATCACCCACAATAGCCAGTTGAAGACGATAGTTGGAAAATTTTTGTAGTATTTCCCCTGCCATTCCTGTTTTGAGATCAAAGAAATCGGGAATCACATTTTTCTCATACATAATGATGGCATCAACGTTTTGATAGTACAGTTCGCCCAATAGATTTACTCCATCGTCGATGTTGTTTATAATAATTTCCTCAGATACAACTTCAGCCATGGTTGTATTCTGTATTCGGTGTATCTCGATTTTCATATATTTAGAGTAGTATTAACACCTTCAGGAAGTCCGGTTTTCCATTGCACAAAAGGGTGCATAGAAGAATTCAGATTGGTATTTTCTATTGAAAACGAGGTGTAACTAGTTGAATTCTTTTATCGAAAAAACAATTCAACTTCTCCCCTGCCAAAGGGGAGAATATGAGATTTTATCTTTCTGCGTATTCACTTGCAATTCGTCCTGAAATTAATCCGGCAACAGTCCCAAGTCCAGGCCAGGTAGTATCGCCTGTAAGCCAAAAATTTTCTATTCCGATGTTCTGGGGAATAGCATTGAAATTAGAATTTTCAAGTGTTTGTTTAAAACCACCTACACTACCATAGTTTCTATTCGTGAATTTTTTATACGTCATAGGGGTTCCGATTTCGTATACTACTGCGTTTTCCCCAAGTTTTGGATATACCCTTCGCGCTATTTTAATTAATTCATCTCCTATTTTTTTCTTTTTTATTTGATATTCCTCCTCCGTTACATTTTGCCATTCATAAAGTTCACAATGAGTCGACAGCATTACAGAACGAAAACCTATCGGTGCAGAAGCAATATCGTCTTTAGCAGAAATCGATATGAACATATTATTTCCATTGCCTAGTTTTTTTTCATACTCTTTGAGTATTTGATGATGACAATATAGTTGATCAGAAACTTCCGATTCAGGAATCCCTAAAAAAACAACGATTGCTCCTCCTCTATCCTTTTCATTTTTAATTCGATATTTCTCAATTTTAGTATTTATTGAAGTGGGAAAAATGTTATCAGTAGCATCAATGGGTAATGAACTAATAATTTTTTTTGATTTGAAATTTCCTTTACTTGTTTCTACTAGCCAATTCTCCTTTTCCTGTTTTAATGCTAAGACTTTGTGTCCCTTCTTTATGGTACCCCCCATTTCAAAATAGTGACTTGATACAAACGTCCAGAATCCTTTCATTCCACCCTCTGCTCTCATAAGACCAGCGCCCCTAATGGTGGTTCCTAAAGCAGCATTTATAAAGGGGGCTTTGTCTATAGTACTATGCACAGTATCCTCAATCAACATTGAAATGAAACCTGCGAGAGGTTTGTCATGTTCTAAATCGAATTTTTTTAAAACATCCAGCATCGTTACATTCAAATATTTGATCAAATATAGATTTTGAATTCCAATAGATTTTAGGGCGGTATATAAATCCCTTGGACTTTGAATTGGTAGTTTTAAATTATTTCTACTGGCATTCCAAAATACATTGGTTACCTTATCCATTAGATTCCAAAAGGCTTTATGCTTATTGGTGGATCCTAATTTCTCCAAACGCTCTTTTTTCCATTTTTCAACATCGCGGTATAAAATAATTTGCCGGTCGGGTAACCAGGCTACGTATTCTATGTATTCGCCTTTAGGTAGTTCTAAACCAATGTCTTTAAAGAAATTTCCGCCTACTCCATTTTTTACAAAGTCAACCAATGTTGTGGCACCAACATCAAAAGCGAAATTCTTTTTGGTAAAAAATCCAGCACAACCCCCTAACTGTCCGTGAGCTTCCTATACAATTGTCTTAAATCCTTTACGTTGGAGTCTTAATGCGGCAGTAAATCCAGAGATGCCTCCTCCCAGAATAGCGATATCGTACTCTTCATTCATAGTAGTTAGTCAATGCAAGTATTACTTGTCAAGATAGGAATTTTGTTTGGAAACGGAAGTTTACCAAACTGCTTGTTCTATGCTGATTTAGACATACTCTTTATAAATCCCACCAGCAACACAACCGTATATACCCATATCACCCAAGATGCCATAATCACTGTTTGCTCTAAGGATAAAGCAGGAAAAACAACGGAATGCCAATTTATACAAATTACATCACAAACCATTCCCGGAGCGGCCATCAAAGCGGTACTCCGAAGCTTGGCATCACCAGACAATTGGTACCTCATAAATACCCACTTTGCAAGTAGGTATAAAACAGGAACGGCACCTAAGAACAAAGATAAAAGGAGTAAATTGTTTTCAAGCTGAAAAATGGAGTCGCCCCAATATCTGACGATTAAAGTCCCCATCAGCCATACAGAGAAACCAAATACTAAACTAAATTTCTGATATTTCATTGTTCGCATCATTTTTTACGTTGATTATAGAACAAAATAAAATAATAGGTAAATCAAAAAAATTGACTTTCGTTAAGAAGTTTTTTTAGTAATTCGATTTCTTATTCTACTCAAACTTTCAGCTTTAACACCAATATAACTTGCCAATTGATATAATGGAACCCTTTGTAGTAGGGAGGGAGAATTCTGTAATAAGTTAAGATATCGTTGCTCCGGATTTGACAAAATATATGATGATAGCATCTCTTGATAATTTGCTAATTCTTGTTCCGAGTGGATCCGTGCAAACGCTTCTAACTTTAGAAATTTTCTCAAGAGCTGTTTTTCTGTTTCATAGGGAATCAACGCTAGCGTACAATCCTCAATGCATTCCAGGTAGTGATTGGAAGGGATCCCTTCCGTTAAGCTTCTTAGTGAGGTAATAAATTTTTCTTCTGTGTAAAAGAATGTTGTTTTTTCTTCTCCGTTTACGATGTAGTATAGTCTCACACACCCTTTTAAATTAAAATAAGATACTTTGGAAATGCTTCCCTCTTTTAACAGAACATCTCCTGTTTTAAAATTTCTTATCTGGATTTGTGAAGAAATGGCTTTAGTTTCTTCTTTGTTAAGTTGAATGAATTGGGATATATATTCTATTAACGGATTTGTCATTTTTTTCTAATGGCATAGAACGGTTTATGAATTTGTGTTCGGGTGGGTTAGGTAGGACAACGGTTAAAGGTATTACTAAAAACTAAGAGATACAAAAACACCAAGCATTTACAGAACTGTGCATGATATAAAAACCGAACTATCCTTGGTGCATTTAAAAATGAGCGTTCTCCATCGAGCGCATCGAAGGTTGAATGGAACGTAAATGTAGTGGACCGTTTTTGTTTTTAGAAGCCCTTGGCTCAGGGCCGTTTTCTGCGAAGTAGATGGAATAGGTGTGTTGGCTTGTAATGTGGCGCATGCGTGCAGCATCCTCAGCGCATTGTGAAACAAAAAATCGATGTACTGCCGGTGTGGTGCTTGCGTGAGGGATAGAGCGGATGGCGCCGCAGGCGACAAGCGATAGCCCGACCCAAGCGCAGCGCAGGGGCACGCCCATAATTTAGCCTTGAGTTTGAGGATTGCGTTTGAATTTAATATCTCCATAAAAGTTATTCCTAGAAGAATCGACCCCGATATTCATTCCCGTAAGAAAACGCATCGTTCCTACTCGGCTCATTAATTCAAACGCAAGGTTGTTTTTTTTCTCTGTTCAAAAATCCAGGTAACGCCCAGTAGCAGCAGCATTCCATAAAATGCATCTTCGAAAGGTATGGTATATATAAGCAAGTATACTTGTTCGCTGGGATCGTAATTAACGACGGGTATGGCGGTGAGTAATCCGTTTACCAGTAAAAAGGGAATCAGCGAAATTCCGTAAGCGGGATAAAATTTTCCGAGTATTGCCCATTCTTTTTTTACCATAAAAAAAATCAGCAGGAAACTTAATAATACAAATACAGAACATGTGTACGCTCTATCGTAGTACCAAAGTGCTAACAGGATGGAACCGCCCAACAACGCATAGGTAAGACCTTTGGTAAATGCGAGGGAGAAGGAATAGCGAAAGTACGCCTGCAGCACTTCGTAAATAAATAAGCAGGCATAAGGCACCAAAATAAAAAACAAACATTCTTCCAGCGGAAGGTTGTATAAAAAAATGCCTACCAGGTATTCTTCCGAAAACCACCATACATGCATGGAGGTAAACCAGGCATCCCAGAGGATGAAAAAGGCAGCCACGGGGGCTATGGCCTGGAACAAGGGTTTCCAGTATTGTCGGAAATTTACTTTTTTGTCAAAGCTTAACAGAAACGGAAACACGATGGTGAAAAACATGATTCCGGCGTAGGTGTACTTTCCCATCATACATACAGGATTAGATTCAGCGATAGAAAAAAGACCAGCAGACAAGCCATAATCACAGCCGCCAGTCGGTTGTGAAACGATAGTTGAAGTTGAGTGCCGAGGTAAGCCATTCCGAACGAAATTAAAAACCAGGAGAGGTAATTTTGCAGGGGTATGGCCAGTGTATCCCACTTCCAGAAATCCATGGCGATGGCTACCGGCTCGAGGATCACGTCGAACAAGGTCATAAACAGCGCTACTGCGAGGGAGCGGTTGATGGGCTCTTTCGTTGAATGTGTAAAGGAAAGAAAACACGTAGTAAGCAGAAACCAATTGACGCCAATTACCACTGGCACGCCTGCCAATTTCCATCCTAAGCCTTGTCCGTAGTGATAAGGTCCGAAGATAAGTCCGCTGTGCACACCAATTACTTCGAGACTAAAGCCTATAATGGCAGTGAAGCCCATGAAAAAAAAATACTTTCCGTTTTTTTCGGTATGCTGATACACGAGCAACCCTGCCAGCAGCAATAAATGCAAGGGCGTGGTCAGCAGAAACAGGTCTTTCCAGGGGCTTATCAGTCCTACTAAGCCGACGAGGTGAAAAATAACAACTACCGCCGACAGCAGATAAAATTTTTTATCCTGGTTAACTGTTACACCAGGTTCAGTTGATTTCTGAGATAGCATTTAATCAAAATCAAATATTTGTGGGCATCGGAAATACGGATGCGTTGGTGCATGATCACATCTGCCGGGGTGTGTTTTACTTTTTTGAAGAGGGACAGGTAATACGAATAAGAGATGTATACGCCTAGGCGTGAATCTTTCGGGAGCATTTTTATACCGCGGTACCCCGCATCAAAATCTTGTTGTATATCCGATTCGATTTTTATTTTTTCATTTTCATTAAAATGACTGAAGTCGAGCCCTGGAAAATACGTACGTCCCATCACCTGGTAGTCGGCGCGCAAGTCACGAAGAAAATTAATTTTCTGAAACGCAGATCCCAGTTTCATGGCATCTGCCTTTAAAGCCTGGTATACTTGCTCGTCGCCGCGACAGAATATTTTCAAACACATGAGTCCTACGACTTCTGCCGAACCGAGAATGTATTCTTTATAGCCGTCTTCGTTGTAGGCTTTTTTATCGAGGTCCATGGTCATACTTTTCAGGAAAGTATCGATCAGCCCTCTGTCGATGTTGTATTGATTGACTGTTTTTTGAAAACAGTGCAGAATGGGATTTAACGAAATGCGTTCGTCGAGCGCCCGGTAAGTATCGGATTTAAAGCGTTCGAGCAAATCGGCTTTGTTGTAATCGTGGAAGGTATCCACGATTTCGTCGGCGAAGCGAACGAAGCCGTAAATGGCATATACGGGGTCGCGAAATTCTTTGGAAAGCAATCCTATGCCCGCAGAAAAGGAAGTGCTGTATTGTTTGGTAACGGTTTTACTGCACAGAAAAGAAACTTTTTCGTATA
>JALONM010000002.1 GCA_025454925.1 Cytophagaceae bacterium | reverse complement strand
AAAGCATGAATCCATTCTCGTATTCCCTAATCCTGTAAAACCGGGATTCAATGGTTTGGTAGGCATTCAAGGACTTACCACAGACGCCGAAGTAAAAATCACCGATGTATATGGAAATCTTGTATTTCAATGCAAAGCACAAGGCGGCACGGCTTCCTGGAATGTAAAAGACTATAATGGCGTTCGGGCGAAAACAGGCGTATATTTAATCTTCAGTTCTAATGCCGACGGAACAGACGGAATGGTAGGAAAAATTTCTGTGGTTGAGTAATGCTAAAAAAAACCGAAGGACTTGTTTTAGGGTATATTAAATACGGTGATTCTTCCATTGTTACAAAAATCTACACAGAAGCTTTTGGACTTCAATCGTATATCGTGAATGGAGTTCGCAGCAGTAAAAGCAAAAACAAAGTAGCTCTGTTTCAATCGCTCTCCCTGGTAGACCTGGTAGTATACCATAAAGAATCCAGTGATCTGAAAAGAATTTCCGAAATTAAGCTCTCGTATCCTTTTGCTAGCATTCCTTTTCAGCAAAAGAAAATTTGCATGGCCATCTTTCTTACAGAAGTTTTAGGAAAATGCCTACGCATAGATTTCTCCGATCCAGAGCTATTTCAAACTATACGCCAAAACATTATTCAATTGGATCAAATGTCCGCAGGATTTGAATCCTTGCACTTGGGCATCCTGATCGAATTATCAGGCAACCTTGGATTCCGTCCTTCCGGTCCGGAGGAAATCATTCGCTGTGGAAATCATGTATTCAGCGATTCCGAATTAAAACTATTTTCAGATTTACTTGAAGAAGGCTGTCAATTTCAACAACCTATTCCAAACGAAAGCCGACGGAAATTTTTAGAAACATTACTATTTTTCTACGACAAACATATTGATAATTTTTACCCATTAAATTCTTTAGAAATTCTCAAAGAAGTGCTGAGCTGAAGAAAATTCGTAAACTATATTTCAACCCTGGTTTTTCAATTGAAATTCTTTTCGAATGCCATGATTTTCTTTATCGGGATACCGGCCATGGATCGTAGATCCATGGCCGGTATCCATCGTACGCCTCGCTTCTATGAAAAATGCAAATCCAATTGATATGTAAAAAAAATCCCATGAAATCCAGACTTCTCATTCTGTATCTCATGGGATCCATCTTAAATATCCTGACGATTATATAAACTTATCGCCCTTCTGACTTTTCACATCTGACACAAATTCTTTCACTCGTTGTTCATTTTCCAATTTGCAGATCATTAACACATTGCCATGTTCTGCAACGATATAATTTTCTAAGCCTTCCACAACTACTAATTTATCTTTAGGCGTTTTGATAATGCAGTTAGAGGTATCGTACAAGAGAATATTTCCATCTGCCGCATTTTCTTCTACGTCCTTTTTAGACAATTCATACACCGACTTCCAGGTTCCCACGTCCGACCACCCAAAATCAGCGGGGATCACAAACACATTCGATGCCTTTTCCATGATACCTTTATCGATGCTTTCGTTTTTGCATTGAGGATATGCCATCTGAATAAATTTCGCCTCATCGGGCGTCCAGTATTCGTTTTTGCCTTCTCTGAAAAGACTATACATATCCGGTAAATGTTTTTCGAGAGCCTTTAAAAAGCTTTGTGCGCTCCATACAAAAATTCCGGAGTTCCATAAAAAATCACCACTTTCCAAAAACTGAATAGCCATGGCCAAGGGAGGTTTTTCGGTAAATGTTTTTACCTTCAAAATCTGCTCTCCCGACTTTTCCATAAACTGAATGTAACCATACCCTGTATCTGGGCGATTAGGCTTAATTCCCAAGGTAACCAATACATCCTCTGTACTCACTTTTTGTAAAGCAAGCGACACGATAGAGGTAAATTCAGCCACATCATTGATGTAGTGATCAGCCGGTGCCACAATTATATTGGCGGAAAAATTTTTGCTATAAATTTTACTGCAAGCATATGCTGCACAGGGAGCTGTATTTTTCCCTACAGGTTCGCAAAGAATCTGCTCGTCACTCAAATATGGTAGTTGTTGTTTAACCAATTCTTTGTAATCGGAATTCGTAACAATGAAAACATTTTCTTTGGGAGCAATGGTAGCAAATCGCTCTACTGTTTGCTGAATCATTGTTTTCCCGATTCCCAACACATCGTGAAACTGTTTGGGGAAAGTGGTTCTGCTGAATGGCCAAAATCTTGAACCAATTCCTCCAGCCATAATGACCACAAAATTATTTGAATTGCTCATCGTTCGTGTTGTTAAAATATTCCTTCTTTAAGTAAATCGTGAACATGTATAAAACCTAAGGGGAGTTCATTCTGAATAACGACTAATTGTGTTATGTTATTCTCCTGCATGATGCGCAGCGCCTCCACTGCATAAGCATCAGGCTCTATGGTTCGGGGACTTTTGGTCATGATATCTGCCGCTTTCAATCCATTGATAGAATCATAGGTATTGAGCATTCTACGCAAATCCCCATCGGTAATAATACCGGCCAGCTTTTCCCCTTCCACTACACAGGTAGCTCCCAATCTCTTTCCTGAAATTTCTATGATCACTTCCCGTATACTAGCCTCTACGCCAACTTTAGGTAACGTATTGCGTGGAAAAATATCCTGCACGCGCAAATACATGCGCTTACCTAAAGTGCCTCCCGGATGAAACTCTGCAAAATTTTCCTTCGAAAATTCTTTCAGTTCAAGCAAACAAATGGCTAATGCGTCTCCGAGGGCTAATGCGGCGGTTGTGCTGGTCGTTGGAGCTAAATTATGCGGACACGCTTCTTCGGCTATCGTAGCATTCAACACGTAATCTGCCTGTTCTGCAAGATAGGAGTGAATGTTGCCTACTAATGCTACAATGGGCACTCCACGACGTTTCAAAAGTGGCACCAGTACTTTTATTTCCGGTGTTAATCCACTTTTTGACAGACATATTACTATATCCTGGTCTTGAATCATGCCCAAATCGCCGTGAATAGCATCTGCGGCGTGCATAAACACAGCGGGTGTTCCCGTGGAATTAAAGGTAGCCACCATTTTTGAGGCAATTAAGGCACTTTTGCCAATGCCCGTCACTACTACCCGTCCTTTAATTCCAGAAATCGCTAATACACAGCGCTCAAACTCTTCATCTACAAAAGGAAGTAAGTTTTTGACCGCTTCTGCTTCATTTTGCAAAACCTTTTTTGCTATCTGAATTATATTTTTTGTTAATTTCAATGCAGGAACTTTAACGCTGTAACTAACCGCAAATATAACAGTTCAGTTAGTAATCCTTTATTTTGTTTATTACTCTTATTTACTTTTTATGGCAAGTACACTGCTGGATCAGGATACTGACCTTTTGGCCAAACTAAAAGAGTTTTTTGGATATTCCCAATTCAGAGGAAACCAGGAAGCGATCATTCAAAATTTACTGGCCGGTAACAATACATTTGTCATCATGCCTACGGGGGCCGGCAAGTCTATTTGCTATCAGCTGCCTGCCATTATGATGGATGGCACCGCGATCGTTATCTCTCCGCTGATTGCATTGATGAAAAACCAGGTCGATCAATTGAACGCCCTGGGTATTAATGCGCAGGTCTATAACTCCACGCTTACCAAAGCAGAAATGCAAAAGGTAAAAAAGGAAGTGATGAGCGGAGAAGTAAAACTGTTGTACGTTGCGCCTGAGTCACTCACCAAAGAGGAAACCATCACCTTTTTAAGAAAAGCACAGGTATCGTTTGTTGCAATTGATGAGGCACATTGCATTTCTGAATGGGGACATGACTTCAGGCCGGAATACAGACGTATCAAAGTAATTCTGGAACAACTCGGAAACCTTCCCATCATCGCACTAACGGCCACTGCCACTCCTAAGGTACAGATTGACATCCAGAAGAACTTGCAGATGGAGGAAGCTCACGTATTTAAATCCTCCTTCAATAGAAAAAATTTATATTACGAAATCCGGCCCAAGAAAGACGCCAAAAAGCAAATCATCAAATACATCAAACAACACAAAGGCAAATCGGGCATTGTGTATTGTTTAAGCCGGAAAAAAGTAGAGGAAATCGCAGAATTGCTCCGTGTAAACGACGTTAAGGCCTTGCCTTACCATGCTGGGCTGGATGCAGACGTGCGTATTAAAAACCAGGATGCCTTTTTAAATGAAGAGGCGGATGTAGTAGTAGCGACAATTGCTTTTGGAATGGGAATCGACAAACCCGATGTCCGCTATGTCATTCACTACGACGCCCCCAAATCTCTTGAAGGATACTATCAGGAAACTGGAAGAGCCGGAAGAGATGGACTGGAAGGTAACTGTGTCATGTTTTATAGTTACAAAGACATTCTTAAACTTGAAAAATTCAATAAGGATAAAAATGTTAGTGAGCGTGAAAACGCTCGTCAGTTGCTTTTTGAGATAACAGCCTTTGCCGAGTCGGCCATTTGCCGGCGTAAACAATTACTGCATTATTTCGGTGAGCATCTGGAGCAGGATTGCGGATTTTGCGACAATTGCAGGAATCCGAAAGAAAAAATAGAAGGCAAGGACCTTGTTACTGCCGCCCTTCAAGCCGTTGAACAAACTGAACAGCGGTTTGGCATTACCCATGTTGCTCATGTATTGGCAGGCATTGAAAACGATACCATTCGAAGTTATAAGCATAATCAGGTAGCGATCTATGGAAAAGGATCCGATCGCACTCCTGAGTTCTGGAGCTCTTTGCTCCGTCAGGTGCTGATAGCAGAATTTATTGAAAAAGACCTAGACGATTACGGAGTCTTAAAAATTACGAAAAAAGGATTTGCGTTCCTCGATAGGCCGAGTTCCTTTACGATTTGCCTGGACCATGAATTTCCGGAAGGCGGCGTCGATGATGAAGTAAGCACCGATGCCGCTCCGGTACGTTCTTTTGATCCTCAGTTGGTAGTATTGCTGAAAGACCTCAGACGTAAAGTTGCACGAGAAAAAAATCTCCCTCCGTATGTCATTTTCCAGGACCCTTCTTTGGAAGAAATGGCAACCCTGTACCCTACTACGCGTGAACAGCTTTGCCAAATCAACGGCGTAGGCATGGGAAAAGCAGTAAAGTTCGGGAAGCCCTTTCTGGATCTTATTTCCAAATATGTAGCCGAAAACGACATCCAAACTTCATCCGAGGTGGTGGTTAAATCTTCCGTAGACAAATCCAACATCAAAATTTTTGTAATTCAGCAAATAGACAAAAAGGTAGACCTCGAAGATATTTCCAAGCTGAAGAACATCAGCATGAGTGACCTGATTTCGGAAATTGAACATATTTGTTATTCTGGCACCAAACTTAATCTGGATTATTACATCGACAATATACTGGACGATGACCGCCAGGAGGAGCTCAAAGAATATTTTATGAGTACTGAAACCGACAGTATCGCTGTTGCCAGGGAAGCGCTTGCCGACGACGACTATACGGAAGAAGAATTAAGGCTCATGCGAATTAAATTTCTTTCTGAATTCGGAAATTAATTTTTTCTACCATCACACAATCTTAGTCCGCGATCAAATAGATGGCGGACTTTTTTATTTGCCCATGTTGACCCAACCTTTCCTTAAGGAAATACCATACTGCAACCTTTCTTGGTAGAAATTCCTTGAGGAACCCATTCTTTCTATGCTGGATTTTTGTTACAAATCCTCAGGTACATCTTTTTTTATGGCAGATCCATTCCACAAGAAAAAATAGTTTATCTCTACGGGCATTTATACTCTCAAAAAAGTCCGGGCGATTCGCCGTAAATTCCTGCACATAATGTACTTTTGCAAGGCCCTTGCACTTAGCGGGTGGCACCCTATCGTTTATGAATATATTGTTAGTAGGTTCAGGTGGACGCGAACATGCGATCGCCTGGAAGTTGAAACAAAGTAAAAAATGCCAGCAGTTGTTTATAGCTCCCGGCAATGCAGGTACTGCTACCGTGGGCATCAACAAAAACATAGCCGTAACCGACTTCGAAAACCTCGGCAATTTATGCATACAGGAAAAGATAGATTTGGTGCTGGTAGGCCCAGAAGTACCGCTGGTAGAAGGAATCCGTGATTACTTCGAAGCCAGCGAAGCACTTCGGTCTATCAAACTCATTGGGCCCGGAAAACTTGGGGCACAACTGGAAGGCAGCAAAGATTTCAGCAAAAACTTTATGAATCGCCACGGCATACCCACGGCCGCAGCGCGCACATTTACCAGCGCCAACTTACAGGAAGGCCTGGATTATTTGGATCAGCATAGTGAGCCCATTGTATTAAAAGCAGATGGGCTGGCTGCCGGGAAAGGCGTAATTATTAGCCCTACTCGAGCCGAAGCCAAAGAAGTACTGCGTGACATGATCGAACAAAAACGATTTGGAGATGCGTCTGCAAGCGTTTTGGTAGAGCAGTTCCTGGAGGGTATTGAACTTTCTGTTTTTGCACTCACCGATGGCAAAAACTACGTATTGCTGCCTGAAGCCAAAGATTACAAACGAATCGGAGAAGGCGATACAGGCCCCAATACAGGAGGCATGGGCGCTGTTTCCCCGGTACCCTTTGCTGATGCTTCTTTCATGAAGAAGGTTGAAGAAAGAATTATTCAACCTACGATTCAAGGATTACACCAGGAAGGAATTCCCTACGTTGGATTTATTTTCTTTGGTTTGATTAAAGTTGGCAACGACCCTTGGGTAATCGAATACAATGCCCGCATGGGTGATCCTGAAACGGAAGTAGTAATGCCGAGAATTGCTTCTGATCTGGTAGAATTACTGGACGCTGCTGCTACTGGCAATTTAGGATCCATCCAAGTAGAGTTCTTACCGGAAGCTGCAACTACCGTAATGCTCGTGGCGGGCGGATATCCCGATGAATATGAAAAAGGAAATCCTATTCATGGATTGGAAGAAGTAAAAGATGCCCTCGTATTTCATGCGGGAACAAAAACTACTGCCTCCGGCGAAATTGTATCGAATGGTGGACGCGTAATTACGGTTACTGCATTTGGCAAAGACATTGTAGAAGCCTTAGAAAAATCTAAAAAGGGTGCGGCTCAAATTCAATGGAAAGACCGCTATTACCGCAGCGACATAGGGCTTGACCTGGTAAAACTCCTCCATTAAAATCTTTTGACGATGCTTATTGTTTGTTGTGCACTGATTGTGAAGCAGGGATGCGTACTTGCGGTGCAGCGCAGCCAACAGATGACGCATGCAGGCCTGTGGGAATTTCCGGGAGGTAAAGCGGAGCCGGATGAATCGCTCAAAGACTGCATCGTTCGAGAGATTCAAGAAGAACTAGGCATGAACTTCTCCGTAGAGCAGACCTTAGAGCCGGTCGCTTTTCAATATCCTGAACGCAGTATTCTGCTGCATCCGTTTGTGGGCACTTCCGACGACACTCCTGCGCTCTCGGAGCACCAGGCCTTTCAATGGCTTGCACCCGGAGACCTTCCAAGCATGGATTGGCTGGCAGCAGATATACCTGTTTGGCAGCAATGGCTCCGAATAGAAAATTCCCTAAAATGACGGAATGCAAAAAAGTACAGTCGAACGTATTCGACTTCTACCTCACGAATATTCTTATTGAATACCCTCCGAGGATGGATTCGATTTTGCTTTAAAAGACCAGGTAATAAAAAAGCGTGCTACCTCCTCACCTTGCTCATTAATACCTACCGATTCTGTGCGGCATTCTTGGGGTTGATTCTCACGAATGCTTCGATCAATAGCCTCTTTGATGCGATTACCATCCTGGCACTGAAAATAAATCCGGCCTGTTGCTTTTTTCACAAACTGAGCTTCCATGTGCGTTACCAGCATGGATATTTTCACAGGCGATTTCTGGCTATGCCAATAAGCCAAGGCTCCGGAAGCCAGTTCTGCCGCCATCGACAGACAGGCAAAGTATATGGAACGAAATGGATTTTTAGTTCTCCAGGAATAAGCAATAGTTATCTTGCAACGTTCAGGATTAAATTCGCTAACGCTCAAGCCTGCAAACCACGCACTCGGTAGCTGCGTGAACAAAAAAAGTTTGAACTGAATCCAGGATTGAAACATACACTTCTTACTTTTAAATGCTTATATCTAAAAAATTAAAAACGGTTGCACTACTTCAACGTGCATTAGTGCGAGGCCATTCTATGAAAACAAAAGTCTCAACAGAAAATCTTCTCCAAAGAAATGACAAATACAAACAAGGCTTGAGAAGTATTTTTGCAACAAGAAATTCCTCTCGAAGCCTATGATTTCCTATATAACCATTGCCCACCTTGGACATGCTTTCCATGAACGTATCCCCACCATGCAACCGCTCTTTTGAGAAAAGCCCGACTAATTTTTATCACAGAAATCATGGATCAGATCGGCAATCAAGCCAGTCCAACCCGTTTGATGCGAAGCCCCAACGCCTCGACCGGTATCGCCATGGAAATATTCATAGAAGAGAATATAATCCCTAAAATTCTGATCCTGCTGCAGGAGCGGTGAATCGCCAAATACAGGTCGTTTGCCATCTTTATTACGAATAAAAATGCGCATCAGTCGCTTACTCAATTCCCCGGCAATCTGTTTTAAGGTAAATTCTTTTCCGGATCCGGTCGGGTATTCAACTTTAAAAGAGTCACCATAATAATGATGAAACTTTACCAGCGATTCAATGATCATATAATTCACCGGAAACCAAATAGGACCGCGCCAATTGGAGTTTCCTCCAAACAACGAAGTGTCAGATTCGGCCGGCTGGTAGCGTACAGAAAACACATCGTTGCCATGCTTAAATAAATACGGATTGTCTTTGTGATATTTGGATAGTGCGCGTATGCCATAGGTAGAAAGGAATTCAGCTTCGTCGAGCATGCGCGACAACAGTTTTTTCATGCGATGTCCGCGCAACAAGGAGAGCAAACGCGTTTCCCCGTATCCACTTTCATACCAGCGCGAAATCAGGTTTGCCAATTTTGGTTTATTGGAAAGCACCCATTCCACCCGGCGTTTAAAGTCTGGCAATTTCTCCAACAAATCCGGCGTAAGTACTTCCACGGCAAACAAAGGAATCAAGCCAACCATAGAACGAATTTTCAATGGCTTTTTCTCGCCGTTGGGCAATTGCAGTACATCGTAAAAAAATTCATCCTCCTCATTCCACAAACTAATTCCATCTTCACTAAAATTCGACATGGCTCCGGCAATATAGAGGAAATGCTCAAAAAATTTGGAAGCCAGGTCTTGATAGGTACTGCTCTTGGTAGAAAGTTCGGTGGCGATGCGCAGCATGTTCAGCGCATACATAGCCATCCAGCTGGTGCCATCGGCTTGCTGTATCGTACCTCCTGTTGGCAAAGGTCTGCTCCTGTCAAACACTCCGATATTATCTAACCCTAAAAAGCCTCCCTGAAAAATATTATTTCCTTCGGCGTCTTTTCTATTTACCCACCAGGTAAAATTGAGCAAGAGCTTATGAAATACCCGCTCAAGGAAATCGAGATCGGAAACTCCATTCATTTCTTTATCGATTTCATAGACACGCCAGGTAGCCCAGGCATGCACAGGAGGATTCACATCGCCAAAATTCCACTCATAGGCGGGAATCTGTCCATTAGGGTGCATATAATATTCACGCACCATTATAACCAGTTGGCGTTTGGCAAAATCAGGATCTATGCGTGCAATGGGAATGGTGTGGAAAGCCAAGTCCCAGGCGGCATACCAGGGGTACTCCCATTTATCCGGCATGGAAATCACATTGGAATTACTCAAGTGTCGCCACTCCGCATTGCGGCCCTGTTTCCGTTCACTTGGAGGTGGATAATTCCCTGGATCTCCGTCGAGCCACTGCTCAATATTGAAATAATAAAACTGTTTGCTCCACATCATGCCTGCATAAGACTGACGCTGCAACTCACGTAAATGTTTGTTCGTTACGTCTTGCTGAATGTATCCATAAAACTCATTGGCTTCTTCAACACGCTGATTCCAGATGGATTCAAAATCAAAAAATGGCTGTGTCGTGTGTTTGCTGCTCAGGCGCATTTTCAAGCAGCGCTCCTCGCCAGGCTTCAACAGCAGCTGATACCAGGCAGAAGCCTTGGTGCCATGCCCTGCCGGATTAACACAGTCCTCTAATCCGTTGACTACAAATTCATGAATACCATCTTTGGAATATGGATGAGCATTATCAAAACCAATGAGACGCTTGTAATTTGTTTCATTATCGCAAAACAACCACTGGGCATTTTCCTCCGCATACCAAAAACCCGAGCCCTTTTCTCCGTTCGATACAAATACGGTGTAATCATCTTGGCGCTGCAAATCGGGCTTGTGGTCGGTAAGCCCCGGTGCCCAGGTATTTCTAAACCACAGAGTGGGCAATACATGTAAGGGAGCTTCCTCGGGCCCTCGGTTAACAATGGTTAGTTTTATAAGTATATCGTCAGCATCTCCCTTCGCATATTCAATAAACAAATCGAAATAGCGCTGGTCATCAAACACACCTGTATCAATCAGCTCATATTCGGGATCGTGCTTACTGCGTTTCCTATTTTCCTCCGCCAGTGCAGTATAAGGAAATTCTGCTTGCGGGTATTTATACAGCATTTTCATATACGAGTGCGAAGGAGTACTATCGAGGTAATAGTAGAGTTCCTTTACATCTTCGCCATGATTGCCTTCATTGCCACTCAGTCCAAACAAGCGTTCCTTCAGTATACTGTCTTTGGTATTCCAGAATGCCCAACTAAAACATAAAATAGATTTATTATCGGAGATCCCTCCAATCCCTTCTTCTCCCCAGCGATAGGCCTTGCTGCGCGCCATATCGTGTGTTACATATTCCCAGGAAGCACCCTCCTTGCTATAATCTTCGCGCACCGTCCCCCACTGCCGCTCCGTAAGGTAAGGCCCCCAACGTTTCCAAGGATTATTTTCCGATGCAGCAGCTACGCGTTGGCGTTCAGCCGAATGTTCAAACTCTTCTTTCGTCATGGGTTATTACGACTAATTATTGTTCTGTTGAATATCAAATCCATTATCTGCACGCTCCTGAAATCAGGAATAAAACAGCGCTGACTATATGTTTTTTCAAAAAGCCAGATTCCAATGTAATAAATACTTTTCACTTTGATACACCAAAATAAGGCAATGAACCTACATTATAAAATATTGGGCGTGTCCCCTGCGGCCCTGCAGGCCGCTTGGGGTCGGGCTATACGCTTGTACTCCTCGCGGTGGCGCTAAGAGCGCCACCACTGTGGGGTACCGCTCCTATCCCTCACGCAAACACCAACCATATATTAGAAAAAATTTCTACCCAGAAATTATTCTATCAAGAAACAGCCATTACAATCAAATCAGGAATCTTCCCGCAACGTTTGCCTCGCTTCCCAAAAGAAAAGAAATGTGAATTTACCATTCCGGCAAACTAGTTTCTAATTCCGTAGAAGCATCTTCTTCCAAATCTCTTACAAACTGAATATTCTCCGACCGGTAATTATTCTTCACAAAATTGCACCAGGTACAATGTGGCTTTCCGCAGCCTTGCGAAAACTCCAAATTCATGATTCGGGTATAGCTATCTTTTAATTGGCCTTTCACAATGCTAAGATCCGATTCACTTACCTCTACCATTCTCTTTTGAAATTGGCTGTCTTTATCCTTTTCTATGAAATCAATTTCGCCGTAGAGCATTTTCATTTTTCTACGATGCTGATGATCGAGCAGTAATTTATAAAAAACAATCTGACGCCAATAATCACCACCCAGTGGAAATTGTTCGCTGGGTGGAGAAAGTTGCTCTTTAATTTTAGAGGCCGAAACTTTCCCGGTTTTGTAATCAATAACCGCTACCGCTTCGTTGCCGAGATATTCCACTTTATCCAGTTTCCCTTTCACCGGTATGCCATCTACTTCCACATTCCTTATTTCATACTCCAGGCTTACCTGTGTATTCCACTTCGCAACATAAAAATCATAATAATCAGCAAGAAGCTGAGACCCATATTCCAGGCGTAAGGCAAATTCTTTGCGGGTAAAGTGCGACTGATAATATCCCAGTGCTTCCTGGTAAAGTTTCAGGAAACGGACTTTATCCGGAAACGTTTTCTGATTCCGATTCATCTCCGAGAAAAGATGCTGCAAGGCCCTGTGTATCGCATTTCCAAAGCCACTGCTCTCCGTTCTGGATGCCGGCACTTTCAATACGTTTTCAAAATAAAAACTGATCGGGCAACGCAAGTATTTATTGAGATGTGTCACCGTCATGGCAAAATTCTGAAGTCGCTCCCGCATAAAACTTTCTTCCGCCAACGCTATGACCGGACGTTGATCGTCGTGCATTAGCTCCAGCCGATACTTCAACACTTCGGCGTCGGGCAGATGAATGGTTTTCTTCTCTGCATGTCCGGAACTCAACAATTCTGTCACATACATACTTTCTGCCAAGGGCTTATCCTTCGAATCGTATTGTGGCAAACTCAACCATAAACTTTCTTTGGCCCTTGTGAGCGCTACATAAAACAAACGCCGTTGTTCTTCCAGCTTCATAAGGTGCTCCGGCAACGTTTGTTTAAGCAAGGTAGGAGGAATCAGGTATTGGGTTACACCGCTAAGATCCTTGGAATCTTCCCACTCTCTGGCGGTGCAACGCATCACAAATACTTTTTTATACTCCAGCCCCTTCGACGAATGCGCGGTTACAAAATGAACGCCGTTGGCGGCTTGTATGTATTGCCTGGCAGGAATTACAATATCATATTTGCGCAACATTCTCAACTGATGCAGAAAATCTCCCAACTGCATTTCTGGCTGTCTGGCTGATTCTTCTTTCAGATAATCAAAGAACGTAGAGACCACCTGCATTTCCCAGGCGCTTTCCTCACCACTCATGATTCTGGAAAAAATACCTCCTTGTGTAAGGATGCGTTCAAACAACACCTGCAAGGTCAGGTTCGGTATATCTTGCTGCCAGGATTCCAGCAGTTGCTCTAATCGAACAATGGCATCCCGGTTTTGCAAAGGCAAAGCATCTAAACGTGCGGCGTCTTGCATAAGCATGCGCCAGGTTGTACGGGCAGAAGTGGCTGCAGCAAACATTTCGGGCGCTTGCTCAAGTTCCAGATCTTCCTGGGTGATTAAGGAAGGAGGCTTCATCAACTGTCGAAGCAGCACATGAATGTCTTGCGGATGTATTTGAAAAAAATCAAAATGAAATAATTCATATAACTTTTCTTCTGCGCTATCGGGTCGTTTGTATTCACTCCACAAATACTGAAGCAATGTTATAATATTGCGAATCAGAGGCAGCTCTAATATATCCAGCTTACGGCGTATATTTAAAGGCACCCCGCGTTTTTGCAGCACTCGGATTATATTTTCAGCATGCCGGTGCTTCCCATACAAAACAGCCACTTCGCTCAAATCCTCACCGGCCTGGTGCATGCGCACTAATTCGTTGATCAGAAAAAGCTCTTCGTGGGTTTCGTTAATGAAATACGCTACCTGCGGTTTAACGCTTAGCCCTGTTAAAGCCGGATTGGCTGCGTGTAAATTTTTATCGATTTCAGGAAATTTTTCAGACAACCGTTCCCGGTTGTTCTTTACTACGGCAGCGGCACCGTCCAGTATAGACTGCACCGAACGATAATTTTTTTTCAGCACAACCGTGCGAACATGCTCTCTGAATTTTTCCTGGAAATGAAGAATATTGTAAATGTTAGCCCCCTGAAAACGATAAATGGATTGATCCTCATCGCCCACCACAAAAAGATTGGGGTTGTCCCAATAATTAGCCAATAAGAATAACAATTCATTTTGTGCCCCGCTGGTATCCTGATATTCGTCAACTAGTATATATTGAAAGCGTTCCTGATAATCGAGCAGAAGATGAGGTTGATTGCGAAGCGCTTCGAGCACCCAATAAATCATATCTGAAAAATCGTAGCGCCCCTTCTCCACTTTTAAATTCTCGTAATGCTCCAGTTGCCTGGCGGCATATACCGTTTTTAACAAGCGACTTTTTAGTTCCTCAAATTTCCCTTCTTTGAATTTTCCTTTTTGCGGACCATTCTTATAATAAAACTCTTCACTTCGCTTGGCGGCTTTGGCGAATTCGGTACAGGCTTCTTCGATTTGTTTTACAGTCCAGGATTCCTTTCGCATCGCCTCAAACATGTTGTGCAGACGCGTCATTTCAAAGTAGGTATCTCCTTTGTAGCGTTTGAGTGGATTGCCTTCCTGAAAGGAATCAATAAGTTCTTCAAACAACTGTACTCGTTCCAGATCGGAAAGCACTTGTTGAACTTTGCTACCAAATACTTCAGGATGTTCCTGTATGATTTGATTGCAAAAAGAATGAAAGGTAGTAATAGTTACACGGTGTGCCTCCGGACCGATAAAACGCAGGAGGCGCTGTTTCATGGCAATGGCCCCGGCTTCGGTATAGGTTAAGCACAAAATGTTGTGCGGGCTCACCTGCAGGTCTGGCGAACTGAGGAGCACACCGATGCGCGCTGTCAGGATCTGTGTTTTCCCGGTTCCTGGTCCGGCAATCACCATCACAGGACCATCCAGGTATTCCAATGCAGCCTTTCGCTGCTCCTCGTTGAGCTTTTTTAGTTCTTCCGCAAATATGGAATAATACTCATGCATGAGAAATCGATTACAAGTTCTGCATTTAGACTTGTATTTCCAGCAACAATAATTCAGAGGCTCCTCCATCGCTGTCGGTAACAGCAAGGGCCCTGTACGTGCGATCGTTTTTTTCGAATACGGAAAGGGATTCTATTTTCAAACCAGGCTCGGGCAAAGCACTGACTTGATCGAGTGTAACCGAAAGTTTAGTGCCACGCTGTTGTGTTTCATGCACCTTCAGGGTACCTATCAAACTTCCTGTAACGGCGCCATCATCGTAGGCATTGGAAGAATTTTCGGCGGAAGCCGTAAAAAAAAGTTGCCCTTCACATTCATCCAATCCGGTGAAGCATGCCTGCACTCCCTTTACATCCGGAAGTGCCACCGGATGGACTGCAGGAAAAGGCACGCCTTCGGTATGACCTTGAATAAACTCTATGTATTCAGGGGTACTAAAAGAAAGAACCGCATTAACCGCCCCGCTTTTATTACCACGGTTGGCCAGAAAAGTATACTTGGGCCCAATGGAAAGCCCTTCTATATTCAACTCGTTGGTAGTAATTTCGTCGTTGCTTCGCAAGAAACTATAAAAGGATTGCAAATCGAGTTTCCACACAAGATGATTCCGATTATAGGCCGTTGGTAATTTTACCAGAAAACCCACATCACGTTTCGGAGATTTGGACCCGGAACCCTGCACCAACAAGTGCGGGTAACTATTAATTGAAAGGAAACTCATGCATTCCAGATCTGCTTTTTCCTTTTTCACTAACGTTTGATCGGCTTCGCCATACAATACCACACGGGTATGTATGTCCAAATTATCTTTCAGCTTATATAATGTAGTACTGTCGTCTCCAATAAGATAAATAAGCCCTTGCCAGCAAACCACTCCAGAGAGTGCGCTGATGTTATCAAGCGCAGTGCGACGTTGTATGGTAAGTTGCATGAATGATTAATTCCCCTGTTTGAACGTGCAGGTAGAATCCGTTTCACACTTCACTTTTTCAGCATCTGCTTCGGTTTTACTGAAGCGTTCCAGGTAAACATTCGGGGCTTCAATACCATTATTCACGCACACACATTTGTATTGTCTTTTACAAGCGGTTGCAAGGGCAACTAAGGCAGCAATCAGGATAATTCGTTTCATAAGGCTTATGGATGTAAGGTGTTAAAGGCGGTTAATCCCGATTGCAAAAAGGAAACATATTGATTGACATCGGGAGTGTAACCAACCGGTTTAACAAGTGGCTTTTCTGTAAATGGATCCAGTAAAACGTAATAGGGTTGCGCTATATCTCCGAAAGAAGCTTCTAGTTCTTTATTTTTATCCGCCAGGTATTCAATGCGTTCACCCTTTTTATTGGTATAAACTTGTTCTGGCGGAAGTTTAACTATTCGATCGTCTGTATAAAGCGCCACCATGGTATACTTTTCCATCAAGATGTTTTTTACGGATTCTTTTGCCCAAACGTTTTGCTCCATCTTCCGGCAATTGGCGCAGCCCTTTCCTGTGAAGTCGATGAACAAGGGTTGCTTGCGAGCCTTGGCCACACGCAAGGCTTGTTCGTATTCGAAATACCCCTGGAATGGCGAAGGTAGTTTGTAATGGTCCGCATATCGGGGCTCTTCTTCTCCATGGGCAATTCCTTTATTCGGCATTGAAAGGCCCTGCTGCTGCAACATGGTTGGCAAATCAAAATCATGATGATCCATGGGAGGTAGAACTCCACTCAAGGCATTTAATGGAGCACCAAACAAACCCGGCCATAAATAAATGGCAAACCAGAATGTCAGGACTGCTGAGAATAAGCGAGGAATAGAAATTTTTCCGGCAGGTTCTTCATCGTGGGGCAACCGGAATAAGCCCAGCAGATACACACCAAGTACCAAGGACAAGGCGATCCAGATACCGATAAAAACATCTCGATCTAAAATACGCAGACCATATACTAAATCGATATTGGATAAAAATTTCAAAGCCAATCCAATCTCCAGAAATCCCAGAAAGGTTTTCATGGTATTCATCCACGTCCCGGATTTCGGCATGGATTTCAGGAGAGAAGGGAACAAAGCAAAAATAACAAATGGAAGAGCAAAGGTTATGGAATAGGCCAACATACCAACCACCGGATAAATGAGTTTACCTTCTGTAACCTGCGACATTACATGCGATACAAAAGGTGCCGTGCAGGAAAATGAAACAAGCACCAATGTGAATGCCATAAAAAACAGCCCCAGGTTTCCGCCTCGGTCGGCTTTACGATCCACACTGTTCACCCAGGACGAAGGGAGCACAATTTCATACATACCCAGGAAAGAAAATCCAAAGGCCATGAAAATAAAAAAGAAAATAAAATTGGGTAACCAATGAGTGCTCACCGTGTGGGCGAAGCCCGCACCGGCTATCAACGCAGGAATAATGGTGATGGAGGTATAAATGAGTACGATGCTTAGTCCGTACAAAAGCGCTTTTCGTAGGCCTTCTGATTTGCTGGATGAACCTTTGGTAAAAAAACTAACTGTCATGGGAATCATAGGATACACACAAGGCATCAGCAAGGCCAGGAATCCGAGCAATATCCCTTCCAGAATAAATAACCATAAGGAAGATTCTTCCTGTGGAACTTCCTTGGCAAGATCAGGGAGAGCAGAAGGACTGACTTTCGATTTCGTTGTGGTATCAGGAGCAACCCAGATTGAATCCGATTGAGTTTGCTGACCCTTTAATTCTTCGATAATTAATTGATTAATACTGTCCCTTTTAATCAAGTCTTCTAGGTGACTGGTAACTTGATCCAATTCTTCTTTCGGAATTTCAACTGTTGTATCCTCTTTACAGGACACTAAAAAAACAGCGATAAATATCAATACTTTAATTACTATTTTCATTTAGTCCTATATTTTGAAATAAACACTTTCAAATACGGAATAGAAGAATCCGTAGTCTTTTTAATAGATTCTAAATGTTTCACTCTATCCCAATTTACTTGATTCGTGACAGGGCTATTTTTTCTTTCAAGTTGATTTACATCTATTGAATTCGCTGATGGAATTACTTTCAGCGGAGGAATTTGCAGATCGTAGAAACCCGGAATGCAGCGCCCTTCCAGGTCGGAACAAACCTGATAGCGCAGCAATCCTTTGATGACAGGGTTGCTATTTATTTTAATGGTTACTTTAAATTCCGCTTTGCCGGTGAAATAAGTAATTTTCCCCATCCACAAGGAATCAAACTTTTCCTTTCTATGGACAGAAATCAGGTTGCCAACTTTTTTGTATGAAGGATGCGATGCCAGTTCCAAGGTGGTTACCGTAGGACCAAGATTGGGATCGAAATCCGAACCGTACATATACCAGTTATCTGCAATGGAGCAGCGAATAAGTAAGTCTAGTGTTTCCCCTTGTTTTACTTCTGACTTAGACCATTGCACCTGCCATGCCGAAGTATTGTCTTGCGGGAAAGCCTGGTACCAGACCAGTAAAAACAATAGCAGTATTCTGTATTTCATAGTAAATATTCTGTATACCAAGATACTACCTTGTTCGAAAAGACCAAAGCAGGTACTTTCTAATAACTAAAACCAGGTGTAAATAATTCCACGAACACCTATAGTCATTAATTTATAATAGAAATAAAAGACTCTATATTGTATTAAAAAAGGTAATCGTTGTATTCTTATGGTTATTGCTGGTTTATTAAAACAGGAATTATAAATTGCTTTTGAATATTTATGAACAAAACAGGGATATGATTTTTTCTCGGAGAGTCACTCGTCTCTCCCGTGCATGTTTTTACGTGTTATTGGTCCTAATGATACCCTGCTCTTCGAGTTGGGGACAGTTGGTGCATATTTCACAGGATACCCTGGAGATTAACCTCTCGCCGGGCTGCCAGTATTTTGTGGAAAAGAAGGTAGAAATGAGCATTGAGGAAGTAGAAAATGAAACATTTGTTCCGTTGAATCACCCCATCCTCAATTTTGGAAATTCCGATAAGGCGGTTTGGATAAAATTTACTCTTTCAACCGAACTTTCTTCCCCCCTTACCCTCGAATTAGGCAAACCTCATTTAAGATTAGCTACCTTATACGAACCTAGCGCACAATCTTATATTGTGCATCAAGCCGGGGTGCGCATCCCAATTGAGCAAAAAGATTATGAACATAACCGCCTTTGGTTTCGCATAAAACCGTTTTCGGGTATTAAAACATTTTTCATACGGCTGCAAAGCCCGAACAAAACACTTCCAATCGTCATTTCAACAGAGAAAGTAGCGTTTGAAAAAAAAGGAAGTCATGATATGTTTTTTGGAATTTCCTTTGGCATATTATTCATGGCCCTCATCTATACTTCCTTTCTATATTTTAGTGGCAGCGGGCAAGTATACCTCTATTATATG
The DNA here is from genome assembly GCA_025454925.1 of Cytophagaceae bacterium. Lineage (GTDB taxonomy): Bacteria > Bacteroidota > Bacteroidia > Cytophagales > Cytophagaceae > JALONM01. The sequence goes on along the minus strand of JALONM010000002.1, from coordinate 124,872 downwards.
GGCTATATTTTATTTGTCAATTTAAGCAGTGCATTTCTGGTTGGCTTCACCCCTGCGTTTCTAACGAATGCACTTTTTAACCTTGGCGAACAGGTGCATGTATTGATGGCACTTAGTGCCATTTGTCTTACGCTGTTTTCAGCCTCTTTTCTCGAAATTCGAAAACATTTTCCTGCCTGGTATTGGCCGGTTTATGTGTTGCTGGGCCTGGAAGGTTCTACCATCCTGCTAAGCCTGATGGGGCAGGAATACATTGGCTCTATTTTTATTCAAATTTTCACTACTTGCTCCGCACTTTATCTGATTCCAATTTCGATTGCAATTTACCGCAAAGGTGAACGAGCCAACCGATTCTACATCGTTGCCTGGCTAATAGGGTGGGCCTTCATCATGTCGTACCTGTTAACCATCAACAGCGTATTCCCAATGAATTTCATCAACCTGAATGGGGTGCTGCTCGGATCAATAGCAGAAAGTATTTTATTTTCCATTGCTCTGGCTGACAAAATGCAATTCGTAAAGAAAGAAGCCGAAACCAGCAACAAGGAAATGCTAAAAAAACTTCAGGATAACGAAAAATTGATAATAAAACAGAAAGAAGAATTGGCGGCCCTGGTAGGGGAGCGCACCAAAGAACTGGCGGATAAAAATACCGAACTGGAAAAATATTCCAAAGGACTGGAAACGTTGGTGGTAGAAAGAGCCCGCGAAATTATTAAAATGAACGACGAGCTAAAGCTACAAAACCAACGGCTAGAACAATATACCTTTATTGCCGCACACAATATTCGGGGACCCGTGGCACGCATCCAAGGCTTGTTGTACTTACTTTCTATTGAAGACGACAAAGAAACCCATGTACGCAAGGAAATCATTCAACGCCTGGAAAAAAGTACGCATGAACTTGACTCCATTGTAAAAGATCTTTCTTTCCTGCTGGAAATCGACCGAGATCTGCAGTCTGGAAAAACCGTGGTGCATATCCCAGAATTATTCGAGAATGTGCTTAATGCCCTGGAAGCACCGCTCAACGCGGAAGAAGTCTTTGAACTCCATTTTGAAACCAAGGACATCAGTTCTTTCCGTCCATTATTGTACAGCATTTTTTACAATCTGATTTCCAATAGCTACAAATTCCGTAACCCGGAAAGACCTTTGCAAATTGCCTTACGGGTATGGGAAGACAAGCGATATTATTATTTCAGCATTAAAGACAATGGTCTTGGTATGGATGCCGCAAAGTTTAGAAGAAAGTTATTTTCTCCTTACCAACGATTCCATCCGCAGATTGAAGGTAAAGGCATCGGATTGTTTTTAGTAAAGACACAAGTGGACGCTCTTGGCGGAAGCATGGAGTTAAAAAGTGAACCGAATGTTGGTACCGAAGTTACCATCACTCTTATCAAACAAGCATAGTTGCTTCAATCTTTGTCTGACGACGGAACCTGCATGTCAATATAAAAACTCCAACCTATCGTTTCCTTAATTTTTTCCAGTCTTTGTAAGCCATGAATGGAACTCCACTCCGATGGTTTTCCATGGAAATTTCGAACAAAATTCTCCAATGTAACAACAGACTTCCAATCCCTTTGCGGTAAGGAAAACCTGGCTGATAAATATGTGCGGGTTCCGCACCAGCGCCATTGAGTTCAAGTATTTTAATATTTTTCCCTTGCTTTAAATCCTCCCAACTGCTGCATCTTAAATCAAATCTTCCAAAATAAAAGCCAGGAATGGATTGTGCGATGGCGTCGAAAACCTGATGCAAGCGTTCATCAATATTAGAGGCTTCATTCAAAAAAGTAGTGCCCCGGCAATGGTTTCCGATGGGTTCCAGTACAAGTTTTTCGCCTCTTAACGGAATGTAATTCCGTTTTCCTTCCAGTAATTCCTCTTGTCGATGGTATTGAAATAACGCGCGTTTATTTTTTTCAAGTAATTCCACCGTGGTAGACATTCCATCGCCGGTGATACTCAAAAAATCCTTGGAGGTAAGAGAGGAGATAACACCTTTGGGTTGCCCTGGAAAACGATAATAAAACAAACCCAATTCCAGAGGAAAACTTACATATTCCTGCAGAAGTGTGGATGCATGCAACCGAGGGCTGGCGTATTGAATTAATTCTTCTTCCGAATGAATTATTTTCACATCCGTACCCCGCTCGCCCACATCGGGCTTGGCAATAAGGGGATAGCCCAAGGGCGCAGCAGCAGCCATCCACTGATTTAGGGAGCTTCCTGCGGAAACACGAAAGGTAATTGCTTTCCATTCCGGTGGAATGAGATCCAGTATATCGCCTTTCGATTCTCCGGTAAGTCCACCTCCGGGAATGGAAGGATTAGACGCAGAGAAAAAGAAAAACGATTTGGCTTTTGCCGCCAGGAATATATAATAGAAAAAAACAGGAAAATAAACGACCTCAAAAGGCCAGTATTCCCAATGCGTTAATTTTTCCTTAAACCGTATGAATCGCAGACGAATATTCATGGTACACGTTTTATTCTGTTGGTTCCAGACGCCACATGCCATAAGGATTTTCCAACAACTCATCGCCCATGGCCGGCTGATCGGGTTCGTCTAAAATTAGATAGGCAGGAGAATCCTCCTCCTCGCTAAACAGTTCGTTTTCTATAATGGTGGGTTTGTCCAATAACTGAAAATAACCGAAAACAGAAATGATCTCTGTGGCCTCTTCCGGATCCATTCCTGATAGAATGGTATCCTTCAATCCTAGATTATGCATACCGCAGGAATACACGGAACCTTCTTCATCCTCAATGCAATCGTGCACATAAAGCACATACAAATTTTCATCCTCGAAATGTTCCACCAAATTATTCCAAAGCCTTGCGCTAAAGGCTTTGCATGCTGTTTCTACCTTTACACCCAATCCACCGGCTTTTACGAGGGCCTGGGCCGCGAGTGCCATGGAATGAGCAGACGCTTCGTTTCCGCCTTCTGCTTTCAAGTATACCACTGACTGATGTTCTGAAATTTCTTTTAGTTCCTGCGGGGTAATACCCGTGGCTATTCCGGCGGCTTTAAACGCAGCCGCCATTCCTTCTTCGTATTCAAAAAACTCTACGGATGCCTCGAAGCCACTTTCGGAATGCACCAGGCCCGACTCGTCCAACAAATACTCGGCATTCGTTATTTCCTTAACCGCTGCGCGAAGCGCTTCTATGCTTGTCCAGGGACCGGGCACACAAAGTATAATATTCATGAATAGGTTATTTAAAAAACTTTTTTCGTTCGATGTAGCGAGCTACATCATCGGTTACCAGGTATTGTATGGATTTATTTTCTTTAATCAACTTTCTAATATAGGTAGCTGAAATATCCAATTGTGGCGATTCAATAAAATGTATGCGCGGATGTTCTTTCCATTGCCGATAGTCGCTTCCTGGCCTTGGATACACGTACAGTTCCACCATTTTTAATATGGACTCATAATTTTTCCAGTTTTCAAATTGCTGTAGATTATCCGAGCCCATAATCAACACAAAATCCTGCATAGGATATTTTTGAACCAGTATTTCTAAGGTATCTACAGTATAACTGGGGCGGGGCAATTGAAATTCTATATCAGAGACTTTTAATCTCGTATTATCAAACGAGGCCAGACGAGCCATTTCGTATCGATCAAACTCATGCAATAAGCCGCTGTTTCTTTTAAATGGATTTTGAGGACTTATAACAAACCAAACTTCTTCCAATCCATTATTCAACATGGTATTGGCTATAATGAGATGGCCCATATGAATGGGGTTAAATGAGCCGAAAAACAATCCTGTTTTCATTCCATTATACTGCATAGCCTCCATCTACCTGAAGCACGGTACCATTAATGTAGGAAGCCTCTTCGGAAGCAAGGAAAAAATACGCATTGGCAACATCGATGGGTTTGCCAATTTTACGAACAGGAATTTTCTCTGTAATCGACTTCAGCATCACGGGCGGATTTTTACCAATATAATCGCTTTCAATATAACCAGGGGCCACCGTATTCACGGTAATATTATTTTTAGAAAGCTCCATTAACCAGATTTTCGAAATACCAAGTACTCCATTCTTAACGGCATTGTAATTCGTCTGATTGATTTCGCCGTACAATCCTAACAAGGAGGTAGTATTTAATATGCGGCCAAAATTATTCAAGACCATGTAGGGGGCCATGTATTTGATGCAATTCATGACCGACTTCAAGCTTCGGTCGAGCACTGCCTGCCAGTCTTCCGAATCGAGGGTGTGGGTGCTGCTGGAATTATTAATCAGCACATCAATGCGTTTATACTTATCGAAAATTTGTCTGGCCACCAATTCCAATTGTTCAGGCTGTGTGGTATCTACCTGAAAAAAATCAACAGGCTTTTTTTGCGCTTTCATTTCACTCACCACCAGTCGGCCTTTGCGATCATCGGAATCCAGAAAAACCACCAGAAATCCTGCTGCCACAAATTTCTCCATAGTAGCGATGGCGATGGGATCGATACCACCGGAAATTAATACAATTCTGAATTCATTTTTTTTCATGCCAGCAACAAACCAATTCCAAAGGTAATGACAAATACGAAAGAGGACAAGGCCAGTTGTTTTAACAGTGGATCCAATTGTTGAGGACTGTTGGCCTGCTGCACTTTTTGCAGATGAAACAGGAACAATGGCAATGAAAGCAAAAAACAGGCATTTCCGATATGGGTATTTTTGGTACTAAGTAAGTAGAGCGCAGCCATTAAAAAAGCGCAACCTATCAGCAAGGCGTGATAACTTTTGGCTTGTTTAAGGCCAATACGCACCGGAATGGTATTCTTTCCTGCTTTCTGATCGGAATCGATGTCGCGCATATTGTTAACATTTAAAACGCCGGTTGCAAGAAGTCCAAATGCAGTAGCTGGCAAAAACAATACAAAGCTGATGGATTGTGTCATCAAATAAAACGTACCCATGACTCCTGTCCAACCAAAAAACATGAGTACCGACAAATCACCCAAACCCATGTATCCATAAGGATTGGAACCTGCGGTATATTTAAGGGCGGCTACAATTGCGGCTATTCCTAGAGCCAGAAAAAAACCGAAGGCGCTGATGTTTTCCAGGAGTCCGCTTAGGTACAGCAATAAAATTCCAGAGGTAAATGTAAGCACCGACACGAGGTACAAGGCTTTCTTCATGGCATGCTGACTGATGGCACCTGATTGTAACATACGCGCAGGTCCTTGCCTGCCTGTGAGGTCTGCCCCGTTTACAAAATCACCGTAGTCGTTGGCATAATTCGAAAGAATTTGCAACAACAAGGTAGTGAGTAAAGTACAAGCAAAGACCAGAGGATTGAATTTACCTGCCTCCGCGGCTAAAAATGCGCCCATACAAATACTGGCAAAAGCCAAGGGCAAAGTACGAAGTCGGGCTGCTTGTATCCAGGAAGCGAATGAAGCCATTAGGAAACTTGTTTTATGCGTGCTGCTAAAGGAATAGAAATGATGGTCGCAACGATGGCTACCCACCCTACCCGATCAAAATTAAGAATTCTTCCGCTTGCCGCATTTTCTAAAATAATTCCGGAAATACCTACCGCAAGAGATGAACCCAATTGTTGAACCGAAGAATTAACGCTCATGAAACTCCCACGCCTTGCCGCATCTACGCTAGAGGTAACAAGCGCCATGGCAGGCACAAATCTTCCTCCAAACACAATGAAAAAGGTAGTACTCATCATAAGCAATTGATATAAGGGACGCTCGTCCATATGTGTCATAATCCACAATGGCACGATCGAAACCGCAGCAGTTATCATATACACGTTGGGTTTGCCAAACCGATCGGATAGCATGCCGGCAACAGGGCCTACGGCTACGGAAGCTATTCCACCAAAGATATAAATAAACTTAAGATCCGATTGCTGAACTCCTGCATTATTCACAAGGTAATCACTCAGAAAAGGCACCACGGTTAATCCTGCGATCATCAAGACGACAATGAACACCATGGATCGTTGAAGGTTGGTATCGGTGAATATAGAACGCAAGCGGGCTGCCGGTGTGCTTTGTGACTGTGCTTCCATGTGCAGTGCAAGGGAAGGAAATCGCAAAAACAACAACAGCCAGACCAAGGCCGAAAGCACCGCTAAAAGAATAAAAGGCGCTTGCCAAAAAAACTTTTCAGCCAACCACAAGCCCAATGGTATGCCCATGACCGAAGCTCCTGCAAACGCAGACATCACCATGCCGGTAGCTTTTCCCCTGCGCTCCACCGGAATTACATCTCCAATAACCGAAAACAGCAGCGAACCTAACACACCACCAAATCCTCCCGCCAACATTCGTCCCAACATAAGCACCAGGTATTCACTGGATAGGGCACATACCAGATTACTGAGGGTAAATCCGGTAAACAGAAACATCATAGCGGTGCGCCTATCAAAACGATCTACCCACCAGGAGCCAAGTAAGCCTGCCAAACAAGCACTCATGGTATAGGAACCCAGAAGCCAGGAAAACTGATTGGTACTGATGTGCAGTGCTTCGCGCATGGCAGGCGATAAAGGAGCCATGATCACAAAGTCCATGATGTGCGTAAAGTTCACCAGAACCAGCATCAGCAATAAAAAATTTTCTTTTACCTTCATAGTATTCGAGTGTCCGTTCTGCAAATTGATCTATAAAATTCCTGAACTGCATTTTTTTAAATCAGCAGTACTATTTCACTGGTAAACAAGAAGAAGGTCCGTAAGGTTCTAATCCTCACATTTCCTTTTCACTTTTAATCGACCCGTGCCGTTGCAGGACTGACAAATATCCCGCACTTTCTTTTGCCCTTTGCAAACACTACAGCTTAGCACCTTTTCGCCCTGGCAACGGGAGCAGGTATGAAAGGTTCTGCCCATAGCCCCTTGCGATGATACCACCCCATTACCTTTGCACACCGGGCACACTTCTAAGCCTTTTCCTTTGCAGTGATGGCACTCAACCAAAATGGTATCTCCGTAGCAAATTTCGCAGGTAATCACAACTTCTTTATAGCCTGTTTCTTTGCAATCAAGTTTAGCCAGATATTCCTGGGTTTTAATAAAATGCAGCCCTGTATCACCAGAAATTTTTAAATACTTTTTAAACGCAGCCTTGGAAGCAGCATTTTTTGTCAGGTGAAATAAATTTACTCCGTACCAATAAGCCGCTTCGTTGGGAATAATTTTTTTCATCGAAAAAAGCATTCTGAATTGCTGATGTGCCTCCTGATGTTTTCCCGATTCCATCAAGGTCCTGGCACTACCCAGGGTGTTCATGACCAGGCTATCACGCTGGGCGTATAGCAGGCAAGTATAGAAAAACAGCAAAAGAAAAATCTTTTTCATGCTAAACCAGCTGGTTGATTGAATCATACATATTTCATCTACATCGCATCCTCTGCGAAACACCCTTTGATCGGGGCAACAGGGATGATCTATCTTCCTCTTTGGCAGCAGGATTCGCCAAACGACAAGGTTATAAAAATAAGAAAATTAAAGGTAGAAAGGAGAGTGAAAGGAGGATTAATTTTAATACTTTATGAACCGGTGGGAGCCTTTGCTCATTCAGCCCTGGAAAGGCATCGGGTATGTGAAGTATGCTAAAAATAAATTTTCTGCGCCAGGCGAAAGGTATTGCAATGCGCTTCGAGAATATCCTTCATTTGAGAGGAGTAGCCCCCTCCCATTGTTACCACCAGTGGAATGTGGGCCGCATGGGCAGCTTGAAGTACGCACATATCCCGTTGCATACATCCGTGTCTGGAAACGGCCAATTTACCCAACTGATCGGTTTGGAGTATATCTACACCTGCCTGATACAGGATCAATCCTGGTTGGTATTGTTGCAATAGAGCAGGCAAATGTTGGTTCAATAAAGCTGCGTATTCAGCATCATTCGTTCCGTCAGGCAATCCAACATCAAGCGACGATTGCTCCTTTCGAACAGGATAATTATTGGCACCATGCATACTAAAGGTGAAAACAGAAGGGTGTCCGGAAAAAATGGAAGCAGTGCCATTGCCCTGATGTACATCGAGATCGACAATAAGTACTTTTCCGTGCGGAACTTTTTGAAGATAGTAGGCTGCCGCCAGGGCCAGGTCGTTGAGCAAGCAAAAACCCTCCGCCCTGTCTGCGAAAGCATGATGTGTGCCTCCAGCCACATTCATGCTGATGCCGTATTGCATAGCAAATTCCACGCATTGCATCGTTCCCGATACAATTTGCCATTCGCGTTGCACCAACTGTTCACTTAGCGGAAAACCCATGGCCCGGATTTCCTGTGGGCTCAGATTCCCGGTTTTCAGTTTTTGCCAGTAGGACTCCGGATGGATAGAATAAATTTGTTCCTCGGAACAGTAGCTTGGCTCAAATAAGTTTTCTGCTGAAATAGTACCTTCGTATAAGAGCTGTTCGGGGATCAATTCGTATTTGGCCATGGGAAATCTATGTCCCTCCGGCAAGGGATGTGCATACAAGGGGGACCATGCAATTTTCAGCATTAAAAAATCCGTTTGGAATTTAACTCTTCCCGATAGGCCTTAGCGTTTTCGAGATGATCCTCGTAGGTTTCTGCAAATAAATGCTCTCCACTAAAATCAGGCTTTGCACAGAAATATAAATAATCGTGGCCTTCGTAATCTAGCACCAGATCGATTACCCAAGGAGGCACGATGCTGATGGGCCCGGGTGGAAGTCCTTTTCTACGATACGTATTATAGGGTGAATCCACGGACTTATACTCATTCAATACTCGTTTGGTACCATACTTTTTAGCTGCATACACCAGCGTAGGATCCGATTCGAGTCGCATATTTTTCTGGAGACGATTGATGTATACACCAGCAATGATGGGCATTTCGTCTGGCAGCTTGGTTTCGCTGTAAACAATGGAAGCCAAAATTACCACTTCTTCCGGGCGCAGCCCGATATCATCTGCTTTTCCCAGCCTTTCCTGATTCCAGAATACCAGATATTCGGAATATATTCGCTTCAAAAGTTTTTTTGAATCGGGATTCTTATACATGTAGTAAGTACCCGGAACAAACATACAGAACACCGATTCGGTGGTAAAATCACCCAGTTCCTGAACGTATTTTTTATTATTCAACAATCGCCATAAATCATCGGGATGCACTTGAGTGCCTTTGCATAGTCCTTGCAGCATATTATTCCGGCGTTGCATGGCCGGAACTCTCACCGCTTGCGTGGGAGGAGAAGAGAACTCTTTAAAATGATGAACCAATCGAAAGTTATTCCATCCCCTGCGCAGTTCATACATGCCTGGTCGAATGACATTCAAGCCTCTCAAGGCTGCCACAAGTCTGAAGGAAAGACGACTACTTACAATACCCGACTCCTTCAATGAGTCGGCCATCTGTTTCACCGAGGTAGTCTGCTTCACGTAAAAATAACAAACCGAAGGACGAGCAATTACATTGGCCCCTACGAAGGTCCGGTAGGCAATATAGACCAGCAAAATCAATAGCAACCAGTAAAATATCCGGTTCCTAGAAAGTTTCCATGTTCCATTTTTTTCAGCCATACAACAAAAGTACGCTAAAATATATTATCAACAAGCTTACAATTAAGCGCTTAGACATAAGTTTTACCCGTATACCCTGGCCAGGCAATAAAGCAGAACATGCTTGTGCGTCCGGCACTGACGAATGTCATTTTTTACACCACTTATTTATAGGTTCTTTACCGATTGTAAGTGGTATAGGATGCCTAAGGAATTCCATAAAATTAGTAATATTACGAAGGAAAAATTTTCTACAGAAATGCCCATAAAAGCCAATTCTCTGTCGGAACTTGAACTTCGGTTACAAGCCATCATAGACAACGCAGTGGATGGCATCATCACCATTGACACCCGTGGAATTATTGAATCTGCCAATCCAGCTGTAAATCGTATTTTCGGATTTACGGAAGATGAGCTGGTCGGAAAAAACATTTCAGTGCTGATGCCTGATCCGGACCGCAGCCGGCACAATACCTACGTAGACAACTACCTGAAAACCGGTAAGGCCAATATCATTGGCAAAGGAAGGGAGTTGATCGGAAAGCGCAAGGATGGCAGCACCTTTCCTTTTTTACTTAGCATCAGCGAAGTCCACTTGAATGAAAAGCTGATTTTTACCGGCATAGTCCATGACCTTTCGGAAATCAGACAAATGAAAGCGGCACTGGAAAAGGAAAAAGAACTCAATGAGTTAAAGTCGCGATTTGTCACCATGGCCTCCCATGAGTTCCGCACGCCACTCAGCACCATTCTTTCTTCCGCCTCCTTGATTGCCAAATATGTTTCAGAAAAAGATCAGGACAAGCGCGACAAGCACATCAACCGGATCAAATCCTCGGTAAGCAACCTGACAGGCATCTTAAACGATTTCCTTTCGCTTAGCAGGCTGGAAGAAGGACAGATTCACAACCATCCTAGCGAATTGGAACTGGAAAACTTACTTGATGAAATTCAGGAAGAAATGGTGTCGGTGCTAAAAGAAAAACAAGAATTAATTACAAGTTTCCCTTCCGGCAATCACTTGGTTTTTCTGGACAAAAACCTCATTAAGAATATCTGCATCAACCTACTTTCCAATGCCATTAAATATTCGGAAGATGGCAAGAAAATTTATTTCCAGGTTGAATGTGAGAATGAGGCATTGAAAATTCAAATACAAGACGAGGGCATCGGTATTCCGGAAGATGAACAGAGCCATGTATTCAACCGGTTTTTCCGGGCACACAATGCCTCGAACATCCAGGGCACTGGACTTGGATTGAACATCGTTAAAAAATATATTGACTTGCTGAAAGGTGAAATTTCTTTTGAAAGTTATTCAGGCAAAGGAACTACCTTCTTTGTCTGGATTCCCCTTCCTGCACATGTAGAATAAAACCGCAAGGCGCATGAAAAAAATTCTTGTCATAGAAGACACCTTAGAAGTAAGAGAAAATATTGCAGAAATCCTGGAACTTTCCGACTACGAAGTTATTGCTGCATCCAATGGCAAAGAGGGCGTGGAGTTGGCCAAACAAGAAAAGCCGGACTTAATTATTTGCGACGTCATGATGCCCGAACTGGACGGCTTTGGCGTATTGCATGTTTTAAGTAAACATCCGGAAACCTCTTTGATTCCTTTTATTTTCCTGACTGCTAAAACGGAAAAGGCAGATATGCGCAAAGGAATGAACCTGGGTGCAGACGATTATATCACCAAACCCTTTGATGATGTAGAGCTTCTGGATGCTGTTGAAATTCGCTTGCGTAAAAACGAACTAATTCGAAAGCAAAACGAAACCACGCTCGACAACATTCAACAAGTTGCTGTTGAAGCCAGGGGCGTAAAAGAGCTGGAGCATCTTATCGCCGACAAACGCAAAACCAGCCGGTACAAAAAAAAGCAAGTTTTGTACTCAGAAGGGAACATGGCAAATTCACTTTTTTTTATTGTATCAGGCAAAGTAAAAACATATAAAACCAATGAAGACGGACGAGAGTATATTGTTGGACTTCACAAAAACGGAGACTTCATTGGCTATATCAATTTATTAGAAGAATCTACGTATACCGAGTCTGCCATGGCTATGGAAGACACAGAGATCTGTGTGGTTCCAAAGCAAGAGTTTTTCGCGGTATTGTACAGCAACAAAGACATTGCAGAAAAATTCATCAAAATGCTTTCCAGCGATCTTCGTTCCAATGAAGACCGGCTGATTAAACTCGCATACAACAGCGTGCGCAAAAGGGTCTCGGAATCGTTACTCATGTTGGCAGAAAATTACCGCAAGGTAAATGAAAAAGTGGTGATGCCTGTTTCAAGGGAAGACCTTGCCTCGATTACAGGAGCCTCCAAAGAAACTGTAATACGTACCATTTCAGACTTTAAAGAAGAAGGACTGATTGAAATTCAAGGAAGCCAAATAACGCTCCTCAACGAAACCAAACTGCGTAACATGCGCAATTAAACTAGCTGCATCGTTTCCCGGCAGGCAGAGCTTTGTCCGCCTGTTGAAGAAAGCGGTATTGTGCAGGAAGGCATGATCAAACGCTCTCTGCTCTTAACAAACAGTTAACATTGGCGTAATTATTTAACAATACCTCTTGTGTACTTTTGACCAGCTTAATACCTGGTTACACGTGAGTAAGAAGAACCGAATCCTGATTGCAGATGATGAACAAGATATTCTGGACATGCTTCAGTATATCCTTGAAAAAGAAGGCTACGAGGTTAAGGTGGCAACCAACGGACCTATGGCGTTGAGTCTGGCAAAGGAATTCCAACCTCGTTTGATTTTGCTAGACATCATGATGCCGTTGATGGATGGCATAGAAACGTGCCGTCAAATTCGTCAAACCGAAGAACTTAAAGAAACCTTCATCATATTTCTTACGGCTCGTTCTGAAGAGTATTCGGAAATTGCCGCTTTTGAATCGGGGGCAAATGACTTTATTGTAAAGCCCATCAAACCCCGTGCACTGGTAAGCAGACTCTCAAGTTATTTCCGCAAAGAGACTATTAAAAAAAGTTCCATTCTTTCGTTTAACGAACTCGTAATTGACAAACAGAGTTACACCGTATCGGTAGCAGGGAAAAAAATAAATCTGGCACGCAAGGAATTTGAACTTTTGTTTTTCCTCTGTCAAAACCCCAATAAAATTTTTAACCGCGACGATATCCTGCGCCGTGTGTGGGGTTCTGACGTATATGTTGTTTCAAGAACCGTAGATGTGCATATCCGCAAAATCAGAGAGAAGATCGGAGAGAAATACATCGCTACCATTAAAGGCATCGGTTATAAATTTGAAACCGGTGAATAAGGCTATGCCTCAAAATCACGCAAGCCTTGCATTAACCGGCATTATGCTTATCAACAGCATAATGCAGTTGAACCAAGCCGCTGGAAAAGGCTTGGTGTTTTTTTAATTGTAATGCTTGCGTAGGGAATGAAGGAGGAAACAAAGAAATCCCTTCTCCCAACAACACTGGAATTACAGAAACGATGAGTTCGTCTACCAGTTTTTCCTGTAAAAGGGCGCGAACCATCTCTCCTCCCCCATCGCAATAAATAATTTCCCCTGGCTCCTCTTTTAACCGAGAAATAAACGGAGCCAAAGGTTCCTGTATAAAAACTACTTCTCGAGTGGATTCAAGCTCTTGCCGTGTAAATACAAATGTCCGTTTCCCCGCATGCGGCCAGGGTATTCCAAAACTGATTATTTTATCATACGTCTTTCGTCCGTATATCAGTGTATCGCAACGTTCGTAAAAAGATTTATATCCATAATCTTCGCCTTCCACAGCCATGGCATCCAAAAAACGAATATCACCGTCGGGAGCTGCGATGTAGCCATCAAGGCTCATGGCGATATAAACAATTAATGGTCTTTCTGACATAGAAAAGTTTCATCAAATGAAATTGATTCCAAACAATTAATTCCCATGGTTCTATTCCCGGAAATGGTTGTTTTACTTACAGCCTCCAAAGATTCGAGGATTAACAACCGATTAGAGGAATAAAGTCATTCCTGATTAAGATTGCAAAGCCAGTTCTTTATAAAACACTTCAATGGATTCAATACCTTTGAAAAAATGATCCAGACGATAACTTTCGTTGGGCGAATGTATCGCATCTTCATCCAAACCAAATCCCATCAACACGGTTTTCAAGCCTAATACTTTTTCAAACATACTCACAATGGGAATACTTCCTCCGGAGCGCATAGGCAGTGGTGTTTTCCCCCATACTTTTTGAAAGGCAAGCGAAGCCGCTCGATATCCTGCTGAATCGGTCGGTGTAAGCGCTGGCTCCCCTCCATGATGCGGAGTTACTTTTACCTGAATGCCTGGAGGAGCCATGGCAATAAAATGTTCGGTAAACAAACGGGTAATTTCATCAGGTTCCTGATTGGGCACGAGTCGCATGGAAATTTTTGCATAGGCTTTGGATGGAAGTACCGTTTTGGCGCCTTCACCTGTATACCCCCCCCAAATGCCATTTACATCGAGGGTAGGACGAATCGACACTCGCTCCAAGGTAGTATAACCCATTTCACCGGAAACGGCATTAATTCCTAATGCATCCTGATACGAAGAAAGAGAAAAAGGAATTTGATTCATCAGTCCACGTTCTTCATCTGAAACGGTAAGCACCTTGTCATAAAACCCAGGAATGACAATGTGATTATGTTCATCTTTTAAAGACGCAATCATCTGACACAAGGCATTGATCGGATTGGCCACTGCTCCACCGTACATACCACTATGTAAATCGCGATTGGGACCAGTGACTTCCACTTCCAAATAACTTAATCCACGAAGCCCCACGGTGATGGTTGGAACATCTGTAGAAAATATACTCGTGTCTGATACGAGAATAAGATCTGCTTTCAGCTTTTCTTTATTGGCCTGCAGGAAGGGTCCCAAATTATCAGATCCGACTTCCTCTTCCCCTTCAAACATAAATTTCAGATTGCACGGAAATTCATTTCGTTGGTTCATGCGCTCCAGCGCTTTCACGTGCATGTATAATTGGCCTTTGTCATCGCATGCACCTCTGGCCACTATTCTTCCATTTTTGATGACAGGCTCAAACGGTGGACTCTCCCAAAGATCCAGGGGATCGGGCGGTTGCACATCGTAATGACCGTATACCAATACCGTAGGCAATGACGGATCCGCCATTCGTTCTGCATACACCACCGGAAATCCTTTGGTAGGACACAACTCTGCTACTTGCGCTCCTGCCTCAAGTAATTTATCTTTTAAAAATGTAGCCGCCTTTAAAACTTCCTGATGAAAACTCCGGTCGGCACTTACCGAAGGAATTTTTAAAAACTCTTTTAATTCTTGCAGGTATTTTTCCTGATCCTGTGCACTGATGTTCATGGTATTCGGAAATTGAAAATTGAATTAACGTTGTATCCCTGGTAACAAGTCGGAGATTTTAAAATCGGTTTTCATTAAATTGGAATGTGCCAAAGCCAGTTGCTTACCTGTGGCCAAATTCCATAAAGCACATTCTACATGGTGAATTGTCTTTCCCTTTTTGGTGATGGAGGAAATGGCGGTTACTTTATCGCCTTTGCGTGCAGGATAAAAATAATCGACGTTGAGGTTTACAGTAGTGAAAAAAAATTCTTCTTCAATGGTCATTACCGTAGCCCCCATCACATCATCCAGCATGGTGGCAATCATTCCTCCATGCAAGGTACCTGCAAAATTGGTCATTTCCTGCCTTACCTCGAACTCCAATTCAAGTACTCCGGGTTCTGCCTTCCGCACAATTCCTCCCAACCAGGACGCCACACGTATTGGGTCGGTCTGCATCGAACGGTTTAAATGTGCCTGAATGTTTTCCAAAATAATATTAGCCATGCGATTGCATTTTATCCTTAAGATACGTTGCGGTATAATTATCACGGAGTGTAATCATTTGTTCAGGCGTTCCTTCAAAACAAACGTAGCCTCCTTTTTCTCCTCCCTCAGGACCAAGATCTATAATCCAATCCGAGCACTTAATCATTTCCATATTGTGCTCAATCACCATCACAGAGTTTCCTTGCTCTACTAATGCATGGATAGAGTTTACCAATTTCCGAATATCATGAAAATGCAATCCAGTGGTTGGCTCATCAAATACAAATAAAATATGTTCCTTGTTAGATCCGGGAGCTTTGTTAAGAAATGAGGCCAGCTTCACCCGTTGCGCTTCTCCACCAGAGAGGGAATTAGACGATTGGCCTAAACGGACATAGCCCAGCCCCACATCGGAAAGTGGTTTAAGTTTTTCAAAAATTTTTGGTTTGTCAGCAAAAAAGGATAGACTTTCTTCTACCGTTAAATCAAGAATTTCGTGAATGGCTTTTTCCTTATAGGTTACTTCCAATAATTCTTGTTTAAAGCGTTTGCCCTGGCAGGCTTCGCAGGTAAGGTGAATATCGGCCATAAACTGCATTTCTACCGTTACCACCCCTTCGCCCTGACAAATTTCACAACGTCCACCATCCACATTAAACGAAAAGTGACCTGGCTTGTATCCTCTCGCTTTCGAGAGCGCTTGTTCAGCAAATAGGTCGCGAATTAAATCATAGGCCTTAACGTAAGTCACTGGATTCGATCGTGAAGATTTCCCTATTGGATTTTGGTCTACAAATTCCAGTTGCGTAATCTGGGAGAAACCGCCCAACAGTTCATCAAATTTTCCAGTGATGTCTCCACCCAATCCGAATTGTTTCTGAATGGCTGGTGCCAGAATTTTTTTGATGAGCGTAGATTTTCCAGAACCTGAAACACCGGTGATGCAGGTAAATACGCCCAAGGGAAATTTCACAGAAATATCTTTCAGATTATTTTCTCTTGCTCCTGTAATTTCCATCCAATCGATCGGCTTTCGACGATAAACAGGAAGCGGCACACGCTCCACACCTGTGAGGTAGCGCCAGGTATGCGAGCGGGATGCAGCATAACGTTCCGGGTTACTTTTCAATTCTGTCAATCGACATTGAAAAACCAATTCTCCACCGTGCGCACCTGCCTCCGGGCCAATATCAATAAGCTGATCCGCGGCCAGCATCACTTCCTCTTCATGCTCCACTACCACCACCGTATTTCCCTGATCACGCAACATCAGCAATACCTGCACCAGCCGGGCAGTATCGCGAGGATGCAAACCTATGCTAGGCTCATCCAGGATATACATAGAACCTACCAGCGAACTTCCAAGAGAAGTAGCCAACTTGATTCGCTGGTATTCACCTCCCGACAAGGTCGAGGTGAGGCGATTGAGAGTTAAATACCCTAGGCCAACTTTTTCAAGATACCCTAAGCGATTACGAATTTCAGTAAGCAAGCGCTGTGCAACGGCTGCGTCGTGGTCCGTCAGCGTTAATTCCTTAAAAAACGAAATCACTTCTGAAATCGGCATCAGCACAATATCGGTGATGGATTTCCCATGAATCAGAACATAAGAAGCATCTCCTCTCAGGCGCGAACCACGGCACTCCGGACAGGCTGTCTTTCCGCGGTAGCGGGAAAGCATTACCCTGTATTGTATTTTATGGGTTTGTGTTTCCAGGTAATTAAAAAACTCTGTGAGACCTTGAAAATATTTGTTACCAGTCCAGAGTAATTTCTTTTCTTCTTTATTCAATTCATTGTAGGGGCGATGAATTGGAAAATCGAATTTTATACCGTTCTTCAGAAGGGGTTTTAGCCATTCCTGCATTTTCTCTCCGCGCCAGGGAGCTATTGCCCCTTCGTAAACGCTCAAGTGTTTTTGCGGAATCACCAGATCTTCGTCTAGCCCAAGTACCGTCCCAAAACCCTCGCAACGCTTACAAGCGCCGTACGGATTATTGAAACTGAAAAAATTCACACTGGGTTCTTCAAAACGAATACCATCCAATTCAAAGCGATCGCTGAATTGTCTTTTCTCATGTCCGACTACCTCCACCACGCATTCCCCTTCGCCTTCAAAAAAAGCCGTCTGCACCGAATCTGCCGCTCTGAACCTCGCTTCTTCATCCTGATTATTCAGAATCATCCGGTCGATCAAAACAAATGCATCCTTTATTTTCTTAATTTCAGCTGGCTTTCCCAATAATTCTTCAATGAACAAAACTTGACCGTCGACATACAAGCGTGTAAATCCTTTTTGAAGCAAAACCTGTAATTCCTCTTCTCTTTTGCGACCTTCTTTCAATCGCAAAGGAGTATACAAAAGCAACCGAGTGCCTTCGGGTTGAGTAAAGAGAAAATTCACTACATCTGAAACTGTATCCTTACGCACCTGTTTGCCGGATACCGGGGAAAATGTTTTTCCAATGCGGGCGAACAAGAGCTTCAGATAATCATAAATCTCTGTGGTTGTGCCTACGGTTGAGCGCGGATTTTTAGAAGTAACCTTTTGTTCTATGGCTATTGCAGGAGATACCCCTTTTATATAATCCACCTCTGGTTTCTGCATCCTGCCAAGAAACTGGCGCGCATACGAACTGAGACTTTCTACATACATGCGCTGCCCCTCGGCAAACAAGGTATCAAAAGCCAGGGAGGATTTTCCGGAACCTGAAAGGCCCGTCACTACCACCAGTTTATTGCGAGGTATGGCAACGCTGAGGTTCTTAAGATTGTTAACTCTGGCTCCCTTGATCAGAATAAACTGTTTGGGGTCAAGCGATTCAAAATCTTGTGTTTCGGGTAATTCAGACAATTCGTTTTTCACTTTATTTTTCCAATCTTAAAAACAAAACAACCGGCTCCTGCGTAGTGTTTAATCCAAAGGTATTAAAATGGAAACACAATCATTCAATTTTAAACAAGGGCTTTTGCATTGTAGCAATTTTGGCCCTATAATTGTTTTATTGAATGAAAATATTGATTCCATTGAAGAGTCGAATTGGAATTAAAAACTGTAAATAACTGAAATTTAAAGTATTAATAGTATGAAAAGGAGAGTTTTATTTGGGATAATGACCTTGGTATTGGTTGCCTGTGTTACCCCTTCCTTCACCATTAAGGATGCCGCAAGCCATAAAAACACCTACCTGGCTTTGGGTGATGCCTACACGCTTGGGGACGGGATTGATGAGCACGAACGCTGGCCTATTTTACTCGAAAACTCTTTGCGCAAACACGACGCACATCTTCATATCAATTACCCCATCTTCATTGCCAATAAAAGTTGGACCATCAACGAACTCTCCAAGCGATTGGATGAAGAAGAATTCGATAAACATTACGATCTGATTTCCATTCAAATTGGGGTGAATGATGAATATAAAAAACATTCCATCGCCCAATTTACAACCGATTTCAGAGCTTTGTTGGCTAAAGTTGAGAAATTAACAGGAGGCAGACCTGGCCGTGTGTTTGTTATTTCCATTCCGGATTGGAGCGCTACACCATTTGCTAAAAGACATGATTCTGCTGCCTTGGAGGCCATGGCTGAAAATATTTCCAAATTCAACAATGTGTTGAAAAAAGAAACCATTGCAGCCAAAGGCCACTATGTGGATATTACCGATATTTCCAAAAAAGTTACCAAAGACCCAACGCTGATTTCCGCCGATGGTTTACATCCTTCAGGAGCTCAATACAAGCTTTGGGTAGAACGCATGGAACCTACTGTATTAACAGCTTTACATACCCACCGATAAGTTGACAGGGTATGGCACCCTCACCTGAAAACGGCGCTCACCAGCGCCGTTTTTTTTATTCCATTATCCCGCCCAACGGGATTTGTGACAGTCAACAGGATTCGCTCTGGCACACCGATGTATTGATGCCAAGCTTAATTCTTTAGCCAAATTTCAACAGAGTGGCCAAGCCTTGAATTTTTAATCAGGAAATTAGTAATTTGCGAAAAGACAAATAGCCGGGAAACGGCCATCGTACATTTAACGATATTTGTTTTAATAGTACCAAAAACACCACCGAATGCAGTTCAAAGACATTCCAGGATTGGAGGATGTAAAAAAGACCCTTGTAGCCTCCGTAAGGGAAAGTCATATTGCACACGCACAATTGTTTGCGGGTCCGGAAGGCAGCGCAAACCTGGCGCTTGCGCTTGCTTACGCCACCTATATTCAATGCGAAAACAGAGGCGAGGAAGATTCGTGTGGAGAATGTGCCTCTTGTTCCAAAAATAAAAAATACATTCACCCAGATTTACACTTTGTTTTTCCTATATCCTCCACCAAGCAAGTCAGCAAAGATCCATTGAGTGCTCTTTTCTACAAAGACTGGAGAAATTTTCTATTAGAAAATCCTTACAACAATTTGGTAGAGTGGGGGAATTTTATTGGGGCTGAAAACAAACAATTACTCATCTCAGTGGACGAAAGCAGAAATGTCATTAAAACACTTTCTTTGAAATCTTTCGAATCGGAGTATAAAATCATGATCATCTGGCTCCCGGAGGTGATGAGGCATGAAGCGGCGAATGCTATTCTCAAAATTCTGGAAGAACCTCCGGTGAAGACTTTGTTTTTGCTTGTCACCAACAATTTGGAGAAAATCATCACTACTATTTTATCCCGTACACAAAAAGTTTTTATTCCAGCCTTTGAAGATACACTTATCGCAGGATACTTACGCGAACATTATCAGGTAGACGAAAAGAAAGCCTTGCAGCTTTCCTATCTGGCGGATGGCAATATGGACAAAGCGATACGCATGATGTCCGAAGCCGACGAGGACCATCAGCAGATGTTTAGAGACTGGATGCGAATGTGTTTTTTACTATACCGCAAAACCTCCAATTTGATAGAACTGACAGAATGGAGTGAAATGTTTGCGAAATTAGGCAGGGAATCGCAAAAGAATTTGCTATTGTTTGGCATGAATATACTTCGGGAGACGCTGGTATATAAATACACTGCCACTTCGCTGGTGCGCTTACCCCAGGAAGACTTAACCTTTGTAGAAAATTTTTCCAAAGTATTGAGTGATGAGAAAATAGAAATCATCAGTGCCAAACTGAATCAAAGCAGCCTGTATATCGAACGGAATGCAAGTCCGAAAATGGTGTTTATGGCTGCTTCGTTTCAAATTGCTCAAGTATTTAACCAATCCTAATGTCAACATCATCACGTATTATCATAGGAACAAGGGCTAGCGCACTCGCGCTATGGCAAGCCCATTGGGTAGCAGCCCGATTGCAGCAAGCCGGATGGGAAACCGAACTGGTTACTATGGAAACCAAAGGAGACAAGATACTTGGTCAAAGCCTTGCTTCTATTGGTTCTAAAGGTCTTTTTACCGAGGAGCTGGAAGAAAAATTACTCAACCACAGCATCGACATAGCGGTGCACAGCGCCAAGGATATGCCTTCGGAACTGCCTTCCAACCTGGAGCTCATCGCTTTTACAGAACGTGAGTCTGCGCAGGACGTCCTGGTAAGTCATAAAGAAAACATTCGCCTGGAGC
The DNA here is from genome assembly GCA_025454925.1 of Cytophagaceae bacterium. Taxonomy (GTDB): domain Bacteria; phylum Bacteroidota; class Bacteroidia; order Cytophagales; family Cytophagaceae; genus JALONM01. Next base: position 103,931 of record JALONM010000002.1, on the reverse strand, counting down.
AAAAGCAGCCCTTAGTCATAGGAACTAGCTCTGTGCGCAGAAAAGCATTATTGCAGCGATATTTCCCACAACATACGCTGGTGGATATCCGTGGAAACCTTCAAACAAGGTTTAAAAAAATGGAAGAAGGCCAATGCGATGCCATGCTACTCGCCTTTGCGGGTGTGCATCGTATGGAATTAGGATCCTATATCCGTCAGCACTTGCATGTAGAAGTATTTGTACCTCCTGTGGGCCAAGGATCCTTGGCTATTGAAGCCTCCAACGAATTATCGCCCGAAAAAAAACAGGCCATTCAGAAAGTACTAAATCATTTCCCCTCTGCTCAATGCGTGCTTGCGGAGCGCCATTTTCTTCGTACTATTCAGGGCGGATGCTCCGTACCGGCCTTCGCCCATGCGCGAATACTGGAAGGAACTTTAACCCTCGATGCTGGCATTATTAGTCTGGATGGAGACAAACTCATTCAACAGCGCATGCACTTGAATGATCCGCAGCAACTTGGACAAAACCTGGCAAAAGCCTTGCTGGAGCAGGGAGGATCAAAAATTTTATCCGAAATCAAAAACCAAAAATAAACTACTATGAGAATAATTGCTGTACTATGCCTGCTGGCAAGTTGGGTGTTCCCGATGTCGGGCTTCGCTCAAACGAAAAATAAAAACACAATTCCAAAAGAAGATTTCGTAGTAACGATCAAAACGGCACAAGGGGATATGATTTTGTTGCTTTACAATCAAACGCCCAAGCACAAAGCCAACTTTGTAAAATTAGCACAGGAAGGATATTACAACGGCACTACCTTCCATCGTGTCATTAAAGATTTTATGATTCAGGGAGGCGATCCTAATTCCAAAGATTCCATCCCTTATAATGATGGGCAAGGCGGCCCGGGCTATACGGTAGATGCAGAATTTATACCCACATTAAAACATATAAAAGGCGCGCTGGCAGCAGCCCGCACCTCTGATCAGGTAAATCCGAAAAAAGCATCAAGTGGGTCACAATTTTACATCGTTCATAACGACAAAGGAACGCCGTTCCTGGATGGAAATTATACCGTATATGGACAAGTTATAAAAGGCTTAGAGGTAATTGATAAAATAGCGAACGTGGAAAAAGGCGTTGGAGACAGACCCATTCAGGATGTGCGCATGAATGTTTCTGTTCAGAAAATGAAAACAAAAAAAATAATCAAAACCTACGGTTGCGGAGCCTTCTATGGATTGAAATAAACCACCAAGATTTCAATTGGCTTTTCTCGATAGCAACATATTGCCATTTCACAAAAAAGGTCTTGCAAAAACATAATGCAAGACCTTTTTTATAAAATATACCTTACTGAAACTTATTGCTGGAATCCGTAGGAAACCATAAATTCATGGGAACCTGCAGTGCCCAAACTAAAATTGCTGGGATTAAAATCAAAAGCATACCCAAGTTTGATTTTTTCTGAAATGTTCATACTTCCAAACATGGCGAAGGAAGTAGGAGTTCTATATCCAACACCCGCTTGCAATTTCTCACTTAATTTCAAGGATGTATTAACTGCCAGGTATAGAGGAGCATTAGGAAAATACTTGATCAAGACGGAAGGTGATAGAATAAAACGATTGGTAAGATTGATGTTTGCTCCTCCCATAGCGATGAGATTGCGATACAGCACCTTCTCTCCATTGATAGTGGGAGAAAATAATTTCTGTTGATCAATGATGAATAGATCCGGAGATGAAAGGCCAGCATAGTAATTGGTATGATAATAATATGCACCTACACCGAGTTTAGGAATTACTGCCTGAATGTCGTTATTAATAAAAACCTCATCGTTCGCATCCCAGACTTTTAGTTGAGTAACATTGGACTTATAAAATGAAGCCGCAACATTCATACCCATAGACAAATAACTTTCGGCTCCTACTTTTAAGCGATAAGACAAGGCTCCTGAAAGTTCTGTATTGGAAGTAACACCAGTCACATCATGAATGGCATATCCACCGGCCGCCAAGCGAGTAGTACCGATGGGAGCGTCCAAAGCAAACAATCCGGTAGCTGGCGTTTTGGGCAAATTTCCAATCCATTGTTTTCTAAATAAGGTCGAAGCAGACAGTTGTTCATTGCTACCTGCGTAACCAGGGTTGTACAACAAACGATTGTATTGAAACTGCGAAATCACAGGCAACTGCTGGGCAAACAGCGAAGGAGCCAGTAAGACAGCAAACAGTAGTATTAGATTCTTTTTCATGCTCGTTTGATATGACTTATTTTCTGCGGATTTCTACATAATTTTTGAAATACGTGTCGTTGTAGAAAAACACAAAGTAGTAGGTACCATCCACCAATGGATTTCCATTGTTATTGGTGCCATCCCAGTTGTTTTGGTAATTTTTTGATTGATATACCAAATTACCTGTCCGATCGTATACTTTTAATTCATTGCGATCCGCGAAGTCTATGTCCTTTATTTCAAAAACATCATTCTTAAAATCTCCGTTGGGAGAAAATCCCGTTGGAAAATCTGGCTTCCCATCCAAGGGAAAAACCTCAGTAAATAGTACAATAAATTTATTGAAATTATACCTTCCCAGAGAGATGAGCTGAGAACCCGATACAATAGCTTTTGTATATCTTTCTGCTGCAGGAAACGATGGAAGTCGCACTTGGCCACTGTCACCAAAGGTGGTAATTAATTTTCCGTCCTCTGTAAACTTTACAAAATAGGGATCTTCGTTATAATTAAAAAAACTCCATGAATATCCAATCCCAAGCAGGGTTCCATCCTTCAAACGCACAACATCGTTTAAATAATCATACAGGTTATTTTTACCAACCACTAGTTCTCCATTCGTCCCGAAATTGGTTATTGAATTTCCATTGCTTGCATTAATAGCCATGATAACAGCTTGATCGCTGCCCGAGGCGAAACGCGAACCACAAAACCAAAGCTTATTATTAAGATATCGAACATTATTAATAGTATTGGTTGTGCTTATAATTTTTATTCCGTTCGGAGCAAACGTTGTATCAAGCCCTGTCTGATTGAAACGAACGATCATACGATCGGACCCAAAAGAAAAATAATTTATCAATCCCGCCAGGTAAACATGTCCACTTGCGTCTTCCGTCATAGAAGATAATACTGGCGAGTCGTTCGCATAAACATAAGTAGCATATCCGGAGCTACCAAAATTTTGGTCCGCAGCACCTTCGGTTGAAAGTTGCAAACCATACAAGGCGGTGCCGCTGCTACCACCCACTATAATTTTATTGCTACGACAGGTCATGCCTGCAATTCTTCCGTTGCCTACAGTAAATGAAAATACACCAGATGAACCAAAGGTAGTGCTTTCTACTCCTGATAACGAAACTTTATTGATACGTAAAACCCCTGCATTAAGAGTGGCCAAATAAAAATTTCCAGCCTCGTCCATAGCAACCTGAACCTCGCTTAATGTAAACGGAAATGTTTTTACCCAAAGACCATCGCCGGAAAATTCAGTATTGCGGGTACCATCTTTTTTATAACTAAAAATAGCCAACTGATTTCCAGCATAGAGTGATGCATAGAAATCATCCTGATAGGAAATTAATTTAATTGGCGTGTGAAAATTATTATTATTGGGAATTGAGTCCACAACGGTGGTTACACGAGATGACAAAACCTCGTAGGACTGTGCGCATGCGACGGACGCAAGAAACAAAATTCCAATTGCCTTCAATAGATTCATAGGTTGTGAGGAGTTTCCCCTGAATCAAAGTTGGCAAAATTTATCGATAAAGAAAAGATTAATAGCCCTGAAGGGCTTAAATAGAGGGATATCCGCTTAATTCTGTGCGTTACAACATATAATATAGCAATTATCCATATTGAAATTTCAAAAAATCATTACCATTGGCCTGGGTTCATGACTTTTTCGGTTGCAGTTCGAGAGTGCTCAATTGTTGAGTTAAATCTGCAACTTGTTGCTTCAATTCGGCCTCTACAGCTCTTGAGCGTTCGAGCATTTCCCCGGTAAGTTCGCTAAATGTGGTATAACTCAGCACAGAAGAAATCTGGCCAGTCACACGATGCAATAATTCCAACTCCAGTTTAGTGAGTTCATGGAATGAGGCGTATTCCAATATACCCACCAACTTATTATTAAACAGCAACGGTTCTATAATGATCAACACAGGCGCTTTCCCTCCCAAGCCACTGCCAATTGACAAATAATTTTGAGGAATGTTTTCCAACACTATACGCTCCTTATTTTTCAAACATTGTCCAATTAACCCAGTAGATATGGAAGCATTCAGATGATCGAGCCGGTATTCATCCAAACTGTATCCGGACTTTAACACGGCATGCTGTTCTTGCATATCTGGCGCATACAAAGCCACCATTCCAAAATTAAATTGATTGGCAATGAATGAACTTAGATGCTGATAGAGCAACTCTGGTTCCTGCTGATAATTGGCGATTATGCCATTCAACTTCGATAATCCTTCGGACAAAAATTTCTCCTGCGCTACCTGTTCATTGACCTGATCTTGCAAACTATTTTTAATCTGTTCCGTTTCAGCATGCATCTTTTCCATTTCGCGAATGGCTGTTTCTTGTTGCTTTACGCTTACTTCCAACTGAATTTTAAGTTGTTCACTTAAAGCAATGGTTATAAAAATCATTTGCAGCGATTCTCCGAAAAGATTCATGTAAATGGTTATTACATTATTGGGCAATACATTGAGAATCGCCAACTCTCTTACTGCGTATCCGATGAGCACACAGGTAATAGCCAACCACAAAAAACGATATTGCCTTTTACCCGATCGCATTTGCGCATACACAGCATAGCACAACAATCCTCTCACTAAAATATCAAGATAGGTAGGTGAAAAATATTCTTCGGTGGTGGTAACTTTAATTACAAAAAACACAACACGTATGAACAAGATAGCCAGAAGCGAAGCTTCTATCCATTTGGGTGGTTTATTTTCACCAAGAAAACCTTTAATAAAAAAGAAGAAGACTGCGATAACGCCCAAACTGGCAACCTCACGCAGTTCGTTATTGAATGTTGGATATTCGCCCCAAATAAATTGAAATCCCATGCCATCGGTGCAAAGGGCAAATGCTCCAACGGCAATTAGATAAGCAAGATAATACAGGTAAATACGTTTGTGCGTAGAAAAATAGTAAGCAATTGCTACCAACAACATACAGGCCACCAAACCATAAAACAGCGAAAGAAAAAAATATTCAGAGAGTGCATAGTTCATCAGTGAGCGGTGATTTCGGATGGCTCCGATCATCGACATCCTAAATTTATCTTTCACTTTAAAGTAGACTTCTTGCTCCTGACCTGAGGCAAAGTTCAATTCAAACAAAAGGTTTTTATGTTGATAGGCTTTGGAAGAAAACGTATGTAATTCGCCGCTGGATTGCTTGAAATAATTCCCTTGTGCATCCTTAGCATAAAACTCTATGTCGTCTATACTTTGATCGTAGCATTCAAATAACCAAAAGTATGGATCGTTGGTAGTTTTTTTGATAACTACTTTAATCCAATAATGACCATCGTTGGAAAGCAAGGGAACAACTTCGGAAGGTTTTTTGAATTCCTTGGCATACACTCCGGAAACTTCTTCAAAAGTAAGCTTGCCCGAACGATCCCAATAAACCATCATGTGTTTACCCATCCAGAAATTATTTTCATGAATGGTTTGGGAATTAATAAGAACCTTCTCCGCCACAGAAGCCTGGGCTTTCGCTAGATGGAGCAGCAGCAGAAAGATTATATAGATATTTGCTTTCATAAATAAATCAATTATAAATATACACTTTAGACTAGTCTATAATAAATTAATTGGAATAATAATATTATATATCCATAAAAGTCTATATTTAATATAGTCAAAACTTAATAAAGTATCAAAACTGTTAATGGTAACTTTTAATAATTCAGCTTACTAATCCTAAATCCAAGCGTTCTGTAGGTTTGATTATCTAGCTAACTATCCCTTCCCTTATTTAGCTTATTCAGAGTAATAAGTACTTGGGCGTGTCCCTTGTGTTGGCGCCTAAGGCGCCACGCCACTGCGGGCCGGGCTATCGCTGCAAGCCATGGCGCCTAAGGCGCCACGGCTTTACGCTCTATCCCTCACGCAAATCCTGCATAATGAGGATTAGAATTTCGTTTATTTAATGAAGTTATCTGTCGAATCCTTGGAAGCTCTTCGCTTCTATGAAGAAAAGCACGTTCAAATTCCTTCCGAATGATGAGTGAACGGATTTGAATAATGTTTTAGAAAGAATACCTTTGGGCGCAGATTAAGGTTGAAATACAACTTTTTCTTGCTTAACCCCCAAACACAACATGAATAGACTTCTGAAATTTTCAGTGGCCTGCGTATTTTTTGCGTTTTCCCTACCCGCACAAGTGAATACCCCTTCTGGCGCAGCCTGGCCCTTTGGATCAAGAATTCAAGAAACGGCTGCCCCCTATCCTTACGGATTGATCCCGACGAATTTACCAACGGGCACGTACAACCCCGGCTCCGGCTTGTTTGGCAAGTCTCAGGATGCTTACCTCGCTTATAACGAATGGAAAAGTTGTTATGTAGTAAACTGTGGTGGCGGACAATTTAGAGTTCGATTTGACGATGCACGCTACACCGTATCCGAAGGTATTGCCTATGGCATGCTGCTGGCGGCCTATGCTGCCGACCAGTCTTTGCTGAATGGATTGTATGCGTATTACAAAGCACGCACCAATAGCAACGGACTGATGCACTGGAGGATTGATAACGGCAGCGCAAGCGGCTGTGGCACCACTGTTACGGGGAGCAATGGCGCAACCGATTCGGAATTGGATGTGGCCATGGCTTTGATTGTAGCCAAATGTCAATGGCCCGCAGCCACCAGTCCCTACAATTACGGCACCGAAGCATCGGATCTCATTTCGAAGATCAGACAACATGAGATCATTGGATCTTCCTGTCCAAGCTTACCTAACTTCCTCACCTCTTCCGGAGATGGATTCAAATCGGGATGTAACGATTGTTTCAATCCCAGTTACCAGGCTCCTGCCTACTATCGATTGTTTCAACAATACGATGCAGGTGCTCCGGCAAACTACTGGACCAGCAGTGTTCCTAATGCCAGTTATGCTTTATTAAATGCCAACCGAAATACTACCACCGGCTTAACCTCGAACTGGTCCGACAAAGCCGGCGTCCCCAATGGTTGCAATCCACCGGCCTTTATTGATCACGGATACGATGCCGGACGAAGCTCCTGGCGCATGGCAACGGATTACTTATGGCATGGAACTGCTGCTGCGAAAAACAATTTTACCCAGAAAGTAACCGATTACATTCACAGCCGAACCAGCAATCTAACGGCAGCCAATAACCTTAGGGGACCTGTAAACCTGGACGGAAATTACAATGGAAGAACCAACCCTACACCGGATGCCTTTTTTACAGCCATGTTTGGTGCAGCTCCCATGGGTGTAGACAACACAGGTAATAATCAGGCAACACTCGATTTTATGTACAATCGTGTGAAGGCCGTAAAACAAGGAAACTTCGGAAGTGATTGTAGCTCAGGAAACAGTTATTACTTTGGAAATACCTTGCGGGTACTTACGCTGTTTATGATGACAGGAAACTTTTGGAAACCATGTCCACCAAGATGCGCAGCGCCTACATTTGCCACGGACTCCGTTTCTACCTGCGGCAGCTCCACCGTATTGCTCACTTCCGGACTGGCTACAGGAGGCAACCGTACCTTCCAGTGGTTCAAGGATAATAACTCCCTAGGAGCAGCCAGCGGAGCGGCGAACAGCCTTACGGTGAATGCCAGCTCTCCATCGCCGGCAGGCCCAGGATGGTTTAAAGTAAAAGTGGATACTACCGGTGGTTGCAGCCAATCCGATTCTATTTACGTTAGTTCCACTGCTGTGCAGCCTCAATTAGGATCCAATAAAACGCTATGCAGTACTACGAGTCTCACCCTGCAATCGGGTTTATACAGCGCTACCGGATACTCCTTTGTATGGGAGCATGCTTCTGACTTTACTCAGGCTGGCTTACAAACCATACCTGGCGAAAACAACACTACGCTGAGCATGGTGCGCCGACCGGGCTTGTACCGGGTAACCGCCAACAAAGCGGGCTGCACCGCCCTTTGGGATACCGTGCGCATTTCATCTTCCCTCATTTCACCCGGCGACAACTGCATTACAGCATCAACAGGTACGGTGCCCCTTTCGGTTACAGGCCCCAATTTAGGAGCAGCTTCTTTGTACGATTGGTATGCCACGGCCACAGGAGGTTCGCCCATGACCGGAGGGACTCCCTCTCCTGCCGCTGGCACCTACACCTGGACAACGCCTACACTTAGCACTGGCACGTACACATTTTACGTGCAAGATAAATCCAGGCAATATGGCACCTTAGGAAAACCAGCGCCCACCAGTCCTTATCCGATCGATTGCAACGGGGCTTCATCGCCAGACCTATTCAGTTTGAATGCCGATGGTATTACTGCCGGCTGGGGTGTAGATGCTGGCAATACCTATTCACAGGATTGGACCATTGTAAGGAATTTCATTCATATAGATTCGGTGACGGTGTGGATGTGTATCTACAACCTTAGCCTCCCAAGTGTTACCTTCAGTCTGACCAATGCGGCAGGCGGCGCAGTAAGCGGCTTCCCGGATGTTACCCGCACAGGCTTACGCATTGTTCCAGCCGGAACGGTAATACCTGCGGGCCCTCCCTTCGATGGAAAATTCGCAGGCATTCGTTTCTACGTAGGTTTTAATAATGTACCAAGTGGAAATTACCGACTCAAAATTTCGAGCGCCACACCCAATTTAATGCTGGAACAGCATCCTACGAATATTTCGTACAATTACTACGATGATATTGATGGTAACACCGCTTATATCAAAAGTAGTTTTGCATACAGTACTACTTTTGCCAACCGGTATGCACACTTTTACGACTGGACAATTTCTACTGAAAACAATTGCAGCCGCATACCGGTGCAGGCCGTTGTGGGCTCATGTCCTGCAGGGCTTCCTGCAGAATTACTTTCCTTTGAGGGCAAGCGTATGCATGGTGGAATAAAAATTCAATGGCAAACACTTTCAGAAAAAAACATACGCTACTATGCCCTTCAACGCATGAATACAAGTGGATCCTTTGAAACCATTTCCTATGTCAATTCACAGGGGGCATCCGAAAGCTTGCAGCAATATTCGTATGTGGACCGCATTGCCGGAACTGAAGTTCAATACTATCGTCTGATGGCGGTGGAAGAGAATGGAAGTTTTCAATATTCTGAATTGATTCGTGTGGAGGAGGAAAGCATGCGATGGGTGCAGGTATACCCCAATCCGGCGGAGGATGCAATAACCTTACAATCTGGCCAGGGAAAAACAATTGAAGAAATTGGCATATATAACAGCCAGGGGAATTTATTGCTTTCGCATCACAGCCAGAAAGACCAGGTTATGCTTTCTATTGCCGAACTGCCCAGCGGCATCTATTGGGTAAAAGCAGTGTGCGAGGGCAAACAGGAATTCACTCGATTGATCAAACGTTAAACATAAACTGCGATGCCAGTAGCCTAGGAAAATTGCTACTTAGCGCAATTGATGGTGTATTAATAAAAAACAGGTGGAGGAATGATACAAATCTGGTATCGCCTACCACCTGTTTTTTTTCTAACCTATATTTCACTGCAGCAAAACCTTCGTTTCGACAGATGAAAAATGCTATTGGTTAGAAAAAAATAGAGTATATTGTCCGGAAAAATTTTATACCGTGGCACTATCTGCATCAAACACTACCACTCTTTCTTCCTCCGGCGGAGGAAAAGGGAATGCGACCGCGTTGGGCGCATTAATGACTTTGTTTTTCATGATGGGATTCATTACCTGTTTTAATGACATCCTGATTCCTTATTTGAGAGTGTTGTTTGCTCTCAATTATACCCAAACCAATCTTATTAATTTTTGTTTCTTCGCCGCGTATTTTGTCATGTCTATCCCGGCAGGAAAATTGGTGCAGCGCTATGGTTACAAAGCCATTATGATTACGGGCTTTTTTGTAGCCGCACTGGGCTGTTTGCTATTTTACCCGGCAGCATCGATGCGGGTTTATGGATTATTCCTGGGAGCATTATTTATTCTGGCAAGTGGCATCACGATGCTCCAGGTGGCCGGGAATCCATATGTGGCAGTATTGGGTTCTCCTGAAACTTCCTCCTCACGCCTTACCTTGACGCAGGCGCTCAATAGCCTGGGAACAACACTGGCCGGACCGCTTGGCTCTGCACTGATCATCTCCAATTTACCGAAACTTCCGGCCACAATTAACGAAGCAAAAGACTTATCAAAACTTTCTCCGGAAAACAAAACCTTGTTGGATTCCATTCTTGCCACGCTTGATGTAAGCCACTTACAAACTACGTACTTGGCCATAGCGGGGGTACTAATCCTTATTGGAGGGGTATTGATGGCTTTGCGTCTGCCCGCCATCGGACATGGTGAAGGAGAAGTGGACACCGAAGGAATGGAAATCAAAGATTCCATTTGGGAATACAAGCATCTGGTATTGGGCATGCTGGGAATCTTTGCTTACGTAGGTGCGGAAGTGGCCATCGGAAGTCATATCGTAGATTACCTCGGGCTGAAAGAAGTAATGGGCATGGATCGAGGTGCGGCAGGTTATTACATTTCATTCTACTGGGGAGGAGCCATGGTAGGGCGATTCCTTGGCACTGTCATTCTGGCGAAATTCAACCCTGGTAAAATTCTTGGTTATTACGCCATCGGTGCCATTACCTTGTTGATACTCTCCATTGCACTTACTGGATCCGTTTCGATGTGGACCTTACTATTGGTTGGGTTCTGCAACTCGCTGATGTTCCCAACCATTTTCACCCTGGCCATTAAAGGATTAGGCAAATATACCGAACAAGCATCGGGCTTGTTGTGCACCGCCATTGTGGGTGGTGCCGTAATCCCCATGGCATTTGGATTTATAACCGATACGATCTCGATGAAAACTGCCTTGCTGCTGCCAATCCTATGCTATGCATACATCAGCTACTTTGGCTTCAAGGGCCATAAAGTAAGAGAATAATCGTGCGAAAATGATTTCACAAAAAAAGGAGTTCAACTGTTGGACTCCTTTTTTTGTGTTTTGTACCCAGCAGTATTTGCGGCCTGGATAGAGCGGAAAGCCCGCAGTGGCGGCGCTAAAGGCGGCACCACGAGGACTTGCAGCGATAGCCAGAGAAGCCGCCCAAGATATATCGGCTCTATTCAAGACCCTGAACTAACTTATAGGACAGTAATTCTTTTTTAGAGCAATGCCGCTTGAAGCCATGGAATTGGGATTAATTTTATATGCGGCGTAATTCCCTTCTTTGTATATTCACCACAGGAATGATTCGAATCTTGATTGGAAGCGAATGAAATGCGGAACGTAGAATAAGTAAGACGCTAGGAAGCAAAGAATATGGATATAGAAAAATTGTATACTGCCTGGAAAAGCAGCACGGGTGTTTGTACAGATACCCGGAAAATAGCAAAAGGAAATTTCTTTGTCGCCCTGAAAGGCCCCAGTTTTAATGGGAATACCTTTGCAGCCAAGGCTCTGGAAATGGGCGCTGCTTTTGTATTGGTGGATGAACCGGAATACCAGGTAAACGAGCAGTGTTTGTTGGTGGAAGATTGTTTGACGGCACTACAGCAGTTGGCGTTTTATCATCGCAAACAATTTTCCATTCCTTTTCTTGCGATAACCGGATCGAATGGAAAAACCACCACCAAGGAATTGATAGCGGCTGTGCTTTCGACCAAATATAAAACCTATTATACCCAAGGCAACCTCAACAACCATATCGGCATTCCTTTGACCTTGCTGTCTATAAAAGAGGATGCGGAGATTGCAGTGATTGAAATGGGAGCCAACCATCAGGGCGAAATTGCTTCGTATTGCGCGTATACTGACCCCACTATTGGTTTGATAACAAGCATTGGAAAAGCACATCTGGAAGGCTTTGGCGGTCTGGAAGGTGTAAAAAAAGGAAAAGGCGAATTATTTGCGTACTTGCATCAGCACAAGCGTCCGGGATTTGTGAATACAGCCGATCCGAATATTCTGGAGATCGAACGTTTTTCGGCACCGTTTACCTATCCGAACATTGGCAATTATGTACATATTGAATTGCTGGAAGCTTCGCCAGTATTGATATACAAGGACAGCAGCGGCAAAGCGCATACCACGCAGCTGGCAGGTGCTTATAACCTGACGAACATTGCGGCGGCTTTGTGCGTGGGAAAATATTTTAAGGTAGACGAAGCAAAGGCGCATGCCGCCATAGCCGCGTATACACCCGACAACATGCGTTCGCAATGGATCAGCCGGGGCAGCAACCAAATCATTTTGGATGCTTACAATGCCAATCCTACTTCGATGAAATTTGCATTGGAAAACCTGCAACAATTATCCGCATCGACAAAGGTGGCTGTGCTGGGCGATATGTTTGAACTGGGAGACGAAAGTGAAATGGAACACAGAACCTTGGGCAAGCAGCTGGCTACGCTTAAACTGGATCATATCCTGTTATGCGGAAAACAGATGCGCGCGGCCAACGAAGAGTGTCCATCGGCGCTTTGGTTTGCAAGCCGGGAGGAATTGAACCAGTTTCTTAAAAACACGCGCATTGAGCATGCCACCTGGCTTATAAAAGGATCCCGGGGCATGGGACTTGAAAAAATTGTAGATGCGATTTCCTGATTCTTCTGAATTCTTTTCAGTCACAAACGAGCACGTTATTTTAGCACCCAGGTAGATAAATGATGTTGTTCCGAAATTTCAGCGCTTCGCTTTTTAGCTTCTTCAACATCCTGTGACGAAAAAACAGATACCCGATAAAATGTATTTCCACCGCTGGAAGTAAAGGAAATGAGAACCGGAGTAAGTCCGGAGGCGCGGAGACGCTTACAATAGGTATCGCACAAGAGCTTGTTATAAAATACCCCTGCAATAACATGTGCCTTTCCATCGGGCGATGCGGTCGCTCCAGGAATTAAAACTCCCGGAGAATTATCTCGTTGGGAATGTGAACCCGAATCGATGGAGTAATCGGGCTGGTTGGTATTGTTGGTGGAATCATTGGAAATAGAATCCTGAATCTTTTTTTCCTTTTTGAATTTTATATCGTCAAAAATAAAATCAAGCTTAATGATGCCTTTGGCCAACAACACACCTAAGGCAATTATTCCCAGCAAGAAAAAAATCAATAAAAAATTCCAAACCGGGGAAGGTCTGCTTTCCGGTACTTTTTTCTTTTCTGAAGTGGATTCAGCCATTCTTGTAGTATTCAGCAATAAGGTAAGACGAACATTTCTGCCTAGTCCCAGGTTTTGAAAAGTAAGAAAATCTGGGTTTCTATACAATTCTTGATACGACACCTCGCAACAAGTGGTTGTATTAAGGTGGCAATATACTGAAAATCAACAAAAAGACGCGAATAACAGGAGCTAATCACTGAATCCTTCCATCCTATTAAATTCCAATTCATTTTAATTATTTCAATAACCCTGACCCAATATTCCCGTAAGAATGATCTATAAGCTGAGCATTTAACCAGGTATTAAACCAACAATGGCTCAGTTCCATGACGAAAGCGAAGAAGAGAGGTATTACAAGGCAAATTATCCTTATGGAACTTACGATTACATTTGAATTTGGAGAAGATGTGAAAAATGGTAGAACGTATGAACGTTTTTTCCAAATTGATTTTCATAAAAACGTGGTCAACCTGAAACGTGTATACCATTTGCAACCGGATGAAATTTCCATCTCTGGTGAAAAGGATTTTACCAGCATACCGGTACAAGAAAAAGAAATAGACCTCATCTCTTTCCTACGGAATTATTCGCTATTGCCATCCATTACTTTCTGGAAACTGCACTACGAACTGCACGAATGCCGGAGCAAGCGATCCTTGCAAGATAATTTTGCTTTTTTCATTTCCTCTTTATTCATCCGGGAAGAAATACGTGCCAAAAGTATTTTGATTGAAATGAAAGGACAGGGCTTGCCACTTTCCACTTACCGGATATTTAACCAGGCAGTGCAAGAAATTACCGGATAAAAAAAATCAGGCCAGAAACCTTCTGCTCCTGGCCTGTCACATCATATTAAAAAGGAGAAAAAATTATTCCATGTTATTGCAATGGGATGCTGTCGTTAAGCACCCATTTTTTTTGAGGCACATTGTACACCACTCCGTTTCCTGGCCAGTAAATCATTTCTCTGTCGTTTACATAGGCGTCGATATTTTTCTTTTCTACCAACTCTTTAAACAACAAAGCTCCTACCCGTTGCACGGTATCGGGTCTGAGCATTTGAGTAAGAAAATACAACTTCACTTCTGCTATGCTATCCTGAGTCATGCGAAAAGTTGCGCCCAAGGCTCTGTAATCATTGTACAAGCTTTTCAAATCTTTTCTCTGAAAAAGCACCGCATGATTACCTGCTCCCAGATCTTTATATGCCTTTAGTTGCATAGCGCACAATTGCGCCTGTGTTTCATAGTGCGAAGACAGGGAATCGTGAAAACGATCATCGGCTTTTACCTTATCAGGCTTCAACAAAAAAAAGGGTCTGAAATGTTTTTCAATTTTATTCCTTTGAACCTCGCTCAGCGTCGACAGATCATAGGATTCATCGGGAGCCGGCTGGGAACAAGAACTCAGCAAACAAGCAAACAAGAGCAGGGCGAGAAGGCCGCTAGCGTTTTTCGTTGGATGTGCAAAGAGCAAGTTCATGTGAGCCAAAAATTCGATATGCGTTTACTTCGTTGTAATGACTAAGTCCCGGGTTTATACCAGGACTTAGTCGATGTATAGTTAGCAAAGTAAGGTGTCTGCTAGTAATTTACGTGCTGTGAATATTAGTAGGCAGCATTTATAGGATCGAAATTGATCCAGCCGGAAGTCCAGTTCCAACCTGCATCGGCAGCAGATCCAAAAGCTCCGTAGTAAGCCGGAGAGGCTGTAAATCCTTTGGCTGTTAATGAAGGAGCACCGGAAGTCAAAGCGGAAGTAGACTTCAGCACTGGCACTGGATTGGTAAAGTTCAAGGCACTGGCAGTTGCCGTAGCATTATTTTTACGATTCGCTTTTGCAGTATCTACCCCTGCGTATAAATCCACCAATGAATTAGCAATAGCTAAGCCGTTTCCACCGAATGTTAAGTTAGTTGTGGTGGCATTGGCATTGGTTCCTGAGAGACTGGTAGTACCGTTGTGAATGAAGAAGATATCGCTCAACACTACTGCTCCGGCAGCCGAAGATGTGTTGTATTGTGCAGAAGTAGGGAAGCCCATAATCAGGGAGTTGTAAATTTCTACTCTAGTACCTTCATTCATTTCGATGGCCGCTCTGTAATTTCCGTTGTAGTTGGAAGTAGAAGAATAGTTGGTATAAACCAAAGGACCCGCTACAGTAACGTTGGCAAACTTAGGAGCAGAAGCAGGAGTAGCGGCAGCATTATCTTTATTACCTGAACACTCAAATGCTCTGGAACCAGATTTGTCAGCAAAGTCAGGATCGCGTTGGATGTATCCGAACTGTACTTTACCTCTGTATCCTAAATCCGTATCAAAATCATCATCCCAGGTAGAGGTAGCAATCAGATAGCTGGCATTTACAGTTCCACCAAACCACTCAAAAGCATCGTCGTTAGCATACGACACCATTACATTTGAAATTTCTGTTCCTGAACCTACCGATCCCATAGTAAGAGAATTCAATTCGTTATCATCAGCCAATGGAATACCAGCGAATTCGATACGAACGAATTTTAATTTACCTGAGTTGTCGGCATCGTCCGATCCACCGTGCTTACCATCGTCACCAGAAGTTCCGGTAACACCTTCGATGGTTACATCGGTTGATTTGTTGTTGGTAGCTTTTCCAAGAATCACAATTCCACCCCAATCACCACGGTTACGGTATCCTACAGGAGCATTAGAAGTGAAGATAATAGGGCTGCTGGCAGTACCTTCTGCCATAATTTTAGCACCACGGTTAATGATCAAGGTGGCTTGAGAAGCTTTGTCCCCGAAAATTTTAGTACCGGCAGGAATCGTTAATACCGCAGGAGATTGTACGTATATTTTACCTTTTAACAAGTATGTTTTCCCAGACTCCCAGGTAGTATTGGAAGTGATGTTTCCTTGCACTACCACTTGGTTGGAAGGAGTAGGCTCCGGAAGTGGATTATCAGGGCCATTATCATCGTCTTTACATCCGAATGTAATTACTGCAAGCGCAGCAAGTAATAATAGATTTAGTTTTTTCATGATCTTTTTCATTGAATCCGATGCAAAAGTACCGTGGCAATGTTAAGACAGTATTAATGAAAGATTAGCGTTTGTAAAAGTTTACGAAAGAAAAACACCATGGGAGAAGGTGACAAAAGAAGGGAGATGATCAGAGATAAAGGCACGCAGAGTTAATAGACATTTTTTTGGGCGTGTCCCTTCGTGCCGCCTAAGGCGTCACTCGGGCCGGGCTATCGCTGCAAGTCCCTGTTGGCAGCGCTACGAGCGCTACCACCAGGGGCTTTACACTCTATCCCTCACGCACATACAAGCCTGGTTTTAGGTGGAATTATACAGCAGAAAATCTACTACGGTTCAAAAAAAAATCCATTCCCTTGAAGAAGAGAATGGATTTTGAAAGTAGCACCACTGGAAATATCCTGCAATGCTTAGAATTTATAATTCCATCCGAACGTAAAATTCTGCCCGGTATTGAATTGCTGAATCACCTTGTCTACGTTTTCGGTTTTAATTTTATTGTCATAATCGGCATCCTCCATAATGCGATAGGTAGAATTAAGCAGGTCGCTGATGCCAAAGCGCAAGGTGGAACGCTCGCTGATGCCTTTGCTGAACGTAAGGTCCAGCAAATGTCGCGGCATTTCGTACCAGGTACGCGACTGCTTATCGCCCACCACCGCAATGCGAGGACCGAATACGTTGTATAAAATACTGGCTTGCATCTTTTTCTCATCGTTCTGGTAATACAAGCCCACATTAACTATGTACGGAGACTGGCCCTGCATAGGACGTTTGCTCAATTGCAATTGATTGGACAGGTTATCGAATTTAATTTCACTCTTAATTAAAGAGGCATTAAATAAGACTGAAAAATTCTTAATCCATGCGATGCTTTTGATTGACTGCAGAGACTTGCGAATTTCCAATTCTACTCCCTGAGAAACCGCGCTGCTGGCGTTGCCATATTTAAATACAGGCGTATAGCTTCCCGTTGGCAATTGATAGATTTCTATTGGATTGATAAATGATTTGTAAAACACTCCCAAGGAAATCATTTCTTCGGGGGTAGGATAAAATTCTGCACGAAGATCAAGATTATGAATGTCGCAATTCTTTAAATCCGGGTTACCCACTTTATTGGCCGGAATAGTAAAGTCATAATAGTTGAAGGGAGACAATTCTCTAAACTCTGGACGGTTGATGGTTTTACCATACGCCACGCGGGCTAAAAATTTCTCGGTAAAATTGTACGAAAGATTAGCGAACGGCAGAGGACTGAGCTTGGTAATATTGACAAGATCAGAATCGTCTTGGGTGATGCGCAATAATTGAATATTGTTTTCAAACCGCATACCTGCCGTCAGGTTTAATTTTTTTGTAAATGGTATCAAGGCGCCAGCGTAGGCAGCTGTCAGGAAATTAGATCCATAGTATTTATCTGTAGGCGCTGAACCCTCGCTGATAAAAATACTGGAAGGATAAGCAATGTTGGCAGGATCATAAATTTGATCGAAAGGCAAATTAAGCACGGATGCAGGCAAGGCCGCATTGGTTACATAGGATAAAAATCTGGCTGAATACGTGCGTCGCTTTAGATCGTTGTATACACCGGCTGAAACGGTAATGCCAGATGAATCGGCATGTTTGGCAAATTTTCTCGACACATCGAGACCAGCCGAAACCGAAGATTCTTTCATGTCCATATAAAACCGGGCACCATCGGTAGCGGTGGCCGTTGAGGAAATGTATACTTGAAAAGGTTTATTCGGCTCATCCAGGGGTTGCAGCATGGTGGCGCGCTTCCAATCTGGATCTTTGCGCGAGGTATTGGAATATCCAACCAACCAACTAAACTTCGTAAGCTTAGAAACTGATTCATGTGAACCTTGAACCTGACCGCTGTATAATTCGTTGCTGGTGTAACGCAGCGAATATTGGCTTATGTTCTGACGGCTATTGAAGTTGGTACCGGTGCGGTGCATGGTTTCTGAAGAACCTAAACGGGAATACAAATTTCTGAATGCAATGCGGCTGCGGTCTGAAAGCTTGAACTGCCAGTTGCTGAGCACACCCAGGCGTACGTCGTTGGAATAAATATCATCCTCAAACTTATATACATCTGTACTAACATTGGTCAGCGTATCATAACCTCCGTATAAGTTTCTTCTTTGTGCCGCATAAGTATTGGTATTGCTATACGAAATATTCGATATGGAATTCACTTCTACCTTTCCTACGTTGAATTTTCTTCCAAACAAATAATTCAATCTCAAATCAGGCAGTGCGGTTTTATTTTTCACTTCCCAATTATTCTGGAAAGCCCGGCTGATTTCATTGATCTGAGCTTCTCTATTTGCAGGAATTAACTTTAAATCATAATCAGGAATAGAACCAGGCAATGCACGACGACGGTCGCCGAAGGCAAATAAATCAGCAGCTCCAGATTCCTGGCGTAAATTTTTCTGCAAGGTAGCCCCAACTCTGTAGCCACCGGTGATGCTCAACTGACTTACATTTTCGCTTACCGTATTGCGGGTATACAAGCGGATTACCGCACCGGCGAAATCACCTGGCAAATCGTACGATCCGGATTTATACACCAGCAAACGATCAATCATATTGCTGGGTACAATATCGAAAGAGAAAGCGCGTGTTTCCGATTCGGAAGATGGCGCCACTACCCCGTTCAGCAAAACACTGTTGTAGCGTTCGCTCAGACCTCTCACCAATATAAAACGGTTTTGAATCAACGTGATACCGGGCACACGTTGCATAACCTGTGCGGCATCCCTGTCTTGCGATTTAGAAATCTGTTCCGAAGAAATGACATTCACCACTTGCTTGCTTTCCTTGGTTTCCCTCACAGCAGCGGCCTCGGTATTCGTGATGCGTTTTCCTTTTACCACTACCACTTTCATCAGGCGTGCATTTTGCAACATCTGAATGCGGCCTACTTCCGTAACTTTGCCTGCCAGCACCTGAATGTTTCGCAGTGTATCTGTTTTGTATCCTGAATAGGAAATAATAATATCTACAGTACCCGGCGTAACACGTTTGATGGTAAAACTCCCATCAATATCCGACTTAGCTCCTATTCCCGGCTGCCCTAATACCAAAATTTTGGCATCAATAATCGCTTCCGTAGTATCGAATACTTCTCCATGGATCATACCCAGCTCCTGAGCCAGCGCCCCATTGCCGAATGCCAGCATCGCTACTACTACACATACCTTAAGGAAATTTTTCATGGAATTACTAAATTGAATGACAATTGATTTCCGGCAAAAGTAGACCATTGCCATAAACAAAAAATTACCGCTATGTTAAGAGTATGTAAACAAGATTACCGAATCGTAACATCGCTTGCCTGAAAGCGAGAAAAAGAGTCTTTTGAAGGCGTATCTATCAATGTAAGAGGTAGATAAATTCTACCAAAAAATAATTAAGGTGCATATTCCAGAGCAGAAGAACCTTCTCCTGCGGTCCTCGGCCCCAGGCTCCAGTTCTTTCGAAAACATAGGTTTTCGCGGCGATAACAGCGATAATTACCCCATAGGCTGAGCAGGCACAACCTATTCGAGGTTCTTTACGTTAAAGAAAATGGACTTTTTTAAAATTGTAGACGGACTTTTCCGGAAGTGGATTTGTTAATTTTTTTACGTTCTTAACAATCCCTTTACAACGCTTACTGATAGACTTATTTTTTATGAACCTTGCTACCGATGCATCCATTCCGCAGGAGGAAATGGATTCTTTACTACTGGAACTTAAGCAGCAATTAAGGGAGCGCTATCCCGACGGAAAATACTTGCGTGCCTTTCACCCTAAAATGCATGGGTTGCTTCAGGCATATTTAGACGTGCGGACCGATCTCCCTTCGGAACTGGAAAGCATACTATTTACACCCGGCAAACGTTATGAGGCGCTGGTAAGGCTTTCCAACGGCAGTCGCACAGTAGCTTCAGATCGAAAAAAAGACCTGCGTGGTTTTGCCATCAAAATCATAGGTGTACCCGGCATCAAAGTATTGGAAGGCAAAAAAAATGCAGTAACTCAAGACTTGCTATTGGCCAACTATCCCAGCTTTCCTCCTGGCACCTTTAAGGGAACCGTTAAAGGAATTTTAGCAACCTCTGGTGGCCTACTGAAGAAAATTTTCTTCGCACTTACCCACCTTCGCACGGTATGGAGGGCCTTGCAATCAGCGAAGCATTGCGAAAACCTTTTGAACGAAACGTATTTTAGCCAGGTGCCTTACCATTATGAAGAACAGGTGGTGAAGTACGTGCTCAGACCCAAGAGCCTGGCTCCTTCCTGCGAAGCGAAGGATAAGGATAATTTTTTAAAAGAGCGTTTACAAGAAAACCTCCGCAAGTCGGAAGTGCAGTTTGAACTGTGTTTGCAAAAACGCGAAGCCAACGATCCCATTCATAATGCTGCCATAGAATGGAAAGGCCCGCTGGTAGTAATTGCTACCCTCACATTGCTTTCTCAGGAATTCGACACCCCTGCACGCAGAACATTGGGGGAAAACCTTTCCTTTACACCCTGGCATACCTTGCATGACCACCGGCCGGCTGGAGATATTGGTATCGCCAGAAAAAAAATATATGAAATCATGAGTGCATTCCGCCATCATGACCAAGCTGTACCTGAACCTACCAATTTTAATTGCTAACACAACTATGATTTTTCAATCCGGACTCACCATCATTGTTCCTGTCAAAGATGGTAATGCCTTATCGCAACTACGGACTTTTCTGGAAGAACTCGGAAAAGATCCTGGCAACAACCCGCATGTTCCCTTTTCAAAGTTAGACACCATTCATTATTGTCGTTGGTTCATCATCGACCAGCTTAGGGCCGAATCCGGCGCCTATGAGCCTCCTACGCTGGCTTTCACCAGCAACTACGATGGAGAGGTAAATGGTCACTTGCAAGATCTCATGCGCCTGTTCGAAAAAGGCTTCGATCTCATATATCAATATTGTGATGGATATCCCGGAGCCTCGGCAAGCACCGCCGACAAAATTAAATACCTGCTCTCTTACCAGGTGGAGAACCGCTTGTTCTGGGGAGCGATGCGCTTTTACACCGTAAAAGAACTGCGTATGGAAAATCAGCTCCGGTATGCCCTCGAAACATTCATCGACTCCAAGGATTTCAGAA
Organism: Cytophagaceae bacterium; assembly: GCA_025454925.1. Lineage (GTDB taxonomy): Bacteria > Bacteroidota > Bacteroidia > Cytophagales > Cytophagaceae > JALONM01. The sequence continues at coordinate 82,405 of JALONM010000002.1, read as the reverse complement.
AATCGAGTCCCAAAGAAGTATACCAGGCAATTCTTTCCTACGTAGAAAATTCAGAGTATCGCTGGGCTTTGCAGCCCAAAGAAATTCCACCGAGAAGTTGGTGGATACGTTATTGGGGGAAATTAGTATTGATACTGGCAGGCTTGCTGGTATTGCTCCTTCCCATTCTTCCCTTCCTTATTTGTTGGGTTCTTATAGGTAGGTATTTCGAAAAGAGAGACGATGCCAAAAGAGCATACTACCGCAAACTCGGATTCACCGACGGTTCGCACAACGTTGACGAACTCATGAAGATTGAAAACCTTCAACCCCAAAATCAACTTACGGTATACGGAACCATTAAAACACCGTACTGGTTCAAACGCACTACGCTGAAACTTGCCATCAAGTTATTCAAACTTAACGGAACATACCGATCTACCAAAGGAAAACTATCGGGTATTGAAACCGTACATTTTGCCCGTTGGGTAATTTTCAATAACAATCAATCGGTGATGTTCCTCAGCAATTACGATGGCGCCTGGGAAAAATACCTGAGTGAATTTATCGACCATGCCGCCAATGCCATGAACCTCACATTTTCCAATATGATCGGATATCCTCAGGTGAAATGGATGATTAAAGAAGGAGCCCACGACGAAATGTTGTTTAAAAGCACCGTGCGTCAAAATCAATACCCCACACAGGTTTGGTATACTGCTTATCCCGATATGACGGTAAAAAATATGTTGAACAACAAACGCATCCGGGATGGCCTTAGTAAAAAACTAAACGAAAAAGAACTCACCGAGTGGTTAAAAAATTTCTAATCCCTAAGCTTTACGATTTATGCAGATAAAACATCATATACCGCCTACGATTGAAATGAACGACATCCAAGGTATTGTAGTACGAGGCTATGGATATATGCCGAGTGCCTACTACCTTATGCTTTCTATTACGAATGTAAATGCTTGTAAGAGCTGGCTTGTGCAAGTGGCCGACCAGCTTACCCATGGGTTGGAAAAACCGGACGAAGGATGCCTGAATTTGGCATTCTCCAACTATGGTTTAAAAATATTGGGCTTACCAGAGGAAGCTCAGAATACATTTGTGCGCGAATTCCGTGAAGGCATGGCCAAAGATTACCGCCAGCGCATGCTCGGCGATATAGACCAGAGTGCACCCGCCAATTGGGACTATGGATATCCGGAACAAAGTGGCAAGGATACTCAGGCCAGTGAAAATGCAATACATCTTTGCCTGATGGTATTTGCCGCCGATGATGCCGCGCTGGATCAGCGCTATCAACAAATCCGGGCATCGTACGACACGCATGGATTGAGGGAAGTAGCAAAATTGGAAGGCAAAACCTTGCCTGGCCGTAAAGAACATTTCGGATTTAGAGATGGGATTTCACAACCTATGATCGAAGGGATTGGAAAGCAAAGCAGCGAAGGCAATACCTGTAAAACGGGAGAATTTATTCTCGGCTACCTGAACGAGTACGAGCAATATCCCGACACGCCCTTGGTATCTCCACAACACGACCAGAAAAATCTTTTACCCATCTCTCCCTTAGATCCAAGCAAAAAAGATTTCGGAAAGAACGGAACCTTTATGGTCTTCAGAACCCTGGAACAGGATGTAAAAAACTTTTGGGACTTTGTAAACGAAGAAGGTAAAAAAATATATTCCGACAAAGAAGATCCGGCGGTGTTCCTGGCTTCTAAGATGGTAGGCCGTTGGCCGAGTGGCGCTCCGATAACCAAGTGTCCTTTCCACGACAATCCAGCCTTGTCGGATGATGACAATTTTTATTATTCCAAAGACGATCCCGATGGCATGAAATGCCCGATAGGCTCTCACTTACGGAGAAGCAATGCACGTGACACATTCATTAAAGACGATGTAAAAGAATCTATCCGTGTTACGAAGCGCAATCGCATCATTCGCAGAGGCAGGCCCTATGGAAACCCTTTAGTTCCGGACCTGAATCCGCAAGAAGTCATCCAAGGGAAAAATGATGAACAAAAAAGAGGACTTCAGTTCATTTGTTTTAACAGCAGCATAGCGCGCCAATTTGAACTGGTGCAGCAAAGTTGGGTCAACGATCCTAAATTCCTGGGCTTGTACGACGACTCCGATCCCTTGATCGGTCACGATCCCAGAGGTTTTCAGACCAATAACTTTACCATACCCGATACCCCGGTTCGCCGGAGGGTTATGAATATCCCTCGTTTCGTGCGCACCAAAGGAGGAGCCTACTTTTTTATGCCAGGCATTAAGGCTATAAAATACCTGGCCAGTATATAAGGCATTCAACCGCAATTAAACAACAACACCATGGGTTTCGAAGTACATTTGATTTAATCAAATGACTTTGAAACCCACAGTTTGTTTTACACGCCAATAGTAAGAACTTCCGATAAACATTACGGATTTGTCTATTGCAACGAGCAAGCGCATTACTTAGCAGGCATCCGGTTACCGACTTAATTAGCAATATTTACATTCAAGCAAAACCGCGGAAAGCTTTTTCAAGCGACATTCAAAACAGAAGCACTGCGAGATGAAGAAAGCTCATGGGCTTCGAAAAGAATTTCTTGTGTTTGACTCCTTCTGAAACTCTTGATTTTATTTTCGTTTCTCCAAAAAAAAAAATTCAATGGAGGAATTCGAGCTCAACTGAAGAAGGTCTGTTGGAACATCCAGGTTCCTTTTAGTGGCAGCAGAAATTAATTTTTTATTGAATTGACAAATACAGGAAGGAAAAAAATAAAAGGGGTAGTATCAGGCAAGTGAAAAAATTTCCTCGCGATTACTCTTTGTGGCGAAATGAACACTGAGCTTATAACTTCCTTTCAAAAGACGGGAAATGTCGATGGCCAAAAAATTATCGCCTGAAAAAACTTCTTCCCAGGAGGACACCTTGGTTTCACCAATGAGATTGGTGACGGTGATATGCACCAACTCGTATTCAGATGACACCAGGTGCAAATCCAGAAAGTTTCCTGAAAGTATCCTTCGGATCATCTTAGAAGCAGCTATAGGTTCAACGCGAGTTTCCATATTACAAACAATTCAATCCGGGGGTGACAATAAAACCCGGTTTAAATTTAACGCAGACAAAGCATCTTAAGATTCATTTCTTGTTAATTTTTTGATAAAATACTGCTTTAATCGGTATATTAATGTTAAAATACGTACATGCACCAGGGTATTAAGGCGCAGAATAGTACGAACTTCCGGATGTATTGGAAGGCGTGCATTCTATTTTTACACCCACGCACTCGTATTTTTGTAGATGAATGCACAAAAAAGGCCGGTAGAGATTCCAACCAACCTTTTTTTTGAACGTAAAATGGAACGTTACTTACCGAATTATTGAATTTATTTTTTCTATGATTACCTTGTCTGAACTCGAATTAATTCATGAGAGTATACATTCTGATTTTTATGTAACCACTGATGCCTCTACAGGGAGAAAGCTATTATATAAAATCATCAAGAATGTAGAAAACTCACCAGAGAAAAAACTGGAGCTTGCGAACGAATGCAGCATCCTTCAAAAAATCAGTGCACAAGGCATACGCAGGCTCATAGAAAAAACTACCATCGACAGTAAACCGGCTTTGCTGCTGGAGTATATTGAAGGGGACACCTTACGCCAGCGCATACGCAAACATGCATTCTCCCTGGAGGAAGTTTACCAGATCGCCATTCAATTGGCCGAAACGCTCGATGCCATTCATCAACAGAACATCATTCACAAAGACATATCTGGCAATAACATCATCGTTCAGCCAGATGGCAAAATAAAAATCATAGATTTTGGAATTTCAACACGCACGACTCTCAAAAACGAAGCCGCTCCTAACATCAATAAACTAGAGGGAACACTGGCCTATATTTCTCCAGAGCAAACCGGAAGGATGAATAGGTCTGTGGATTACCGAACAGATTTTTATTCCTTAGGAATTGTGCTGTACGAGCTATGCCTGGGGCAAGTACCTTTTGATCTTGAAGATTCTCTTCAAATGGTGTATGCGCACCTGGCAAAAGAAATACCTTTGTTACATACTCAAGAGCCTGGCATTCCGGTTTCACTATCTGAAATTATTGGACGCCTGGTGAAAAAAAATGCGGAAGATCGTTATCAATCGGCGCAAGGACTACTCATTGATTTAAAAACCAGTTGGTCTTACTTTCAGCAAGGAAAAACGTTTCAATCCTTTCCTTTGGGAAGCCGCGACCATTCAGGAATTTTTCAAATTCCTGAAAAGTCCTACGGGAGGGAAAAAGAGAACGAGCGTTTGCTGGAAATATTTGAGTTAAGTGGCCAGGGTGCCGTAGAGATGGTACTCGTAGAAGGCCCTTCGGGAACTGGTAAATCCAGGCTCGTGGCAGAAATCAATAAGCCCATTACCGACAAGCGAGGTTTTTTCATACAAGGGAAATTCGATCAGCTTCAAAAGGATGTTCCATACAGTGCCTTTGTAAGTGCGCTCAACGGATTGTTGCAATCGTTGCTTTCTGAAAGTGAAGAAAAACAAGAATTCTGGAAATCAAAGCTACTAAAAAACCTGGGAGGAAACGGGCAACTCATGGTTGATCTCTTGCCACGGCTGGAACTGCTCATTGGAGCGCAAGCCGCAGTGCCGCAATTGGAAGGAGCCGCGTCGCAAAATCGATTTGAATATACCCTTAAACAATTCATTGCCACTTTTTGTCATCAGGAACATCCACTGGTTATCTTCCTCGACGACTTACAATGGGTAGATCAGGCTTCGCTCCGATTGATCGATGTTTTTCTTTCGGATCAGGATCTGGCCTACCTGATGCTGGTGTGCTCTTACCGCGACAACGAAGTAGGTGTCACGCATCCTTTTGCTCACCTTATTCAAAAACTAAAGTCCGGAAAGCGCAAGCCGAGCAAAATTCAACTCGGCAATCTGAGCAAAGAAAATATTGAAGAGCTGTTGCATGATGCCTTGCACAGCCAGGATAAATCCATTGAACGACTTACCAACCTGGTATATTCCAAATCTAAAGGAAATATTTTTTTCGTTCACCAATACCTCAACTCTATCAGTTCTGCCAATCTGTTTACCTTTGACCATGCGGAATCGCGCTGGACCTGGGATATCGAAAAGATAGAGCAATTACAGGTAAGTGAAAACGTAGTGGAGCTCATGATGAGCAGGATTGCTTTGCTCGGCCAATCGACGACCGACTTACTCTCCATGGCTTCTTGTATTGGTAATTCGTTTACCTTGCCTGAGCTAAAATCCATAAGTGGGAAAAGCGCCCGAGCCTTAGCAGAAATCCTGGAACCCGCCATTGAAAACGGCTTGCTAATTGCATCAGCTAACATAGCGCACATGCGCAATAATGAAGAATCGGAAATAAACCTGGAGGCCTTCCAATTCCGGTTTATTCACGACCGTGTGCAACAAACCTTTTATCAGAGCCTTTCACCACAAACAAAACAATCAAGCCACCTGGCAATTGGCAAACTTTTGCTGGAGAAAGAAAGTCATCCGCAGGATGCCGCTTCTATTTTTGAAATTGTCAATCATTTAAACATAGGTGCGTCGCCGGTGCAGGTAAGTGAAAACTGCACCTTGATCCAACTTAATCAGTGGGCAGGGAAAAAAGCACGCAATGCGGCGGCCTTTGCCATTGCTTCTCAATACTTCGAAACAGCAATACGGCATACCGAAGAGAGCAGTTGGGAAACAGACTATGCCCAGCGGCTTTCGCTTCAGAACGACGCCGCAGAGGCTGCATATCTATGTGGCAACTTCGAACTGATGGAATCGCTCGTTCACATGATAAGTGCGAAGGCCCGAACCCCCATCGACGAGGCGTTTGCCTATGAAATCCGCATTAATGCCTACAATGCTCAGAATAAATTATTGGAGCAGGTACAAGTGGGATTGGAAGCCTTGAAGAAGCTGGGTGTTTCGATGCCTGCAAAGCCCAATAAACTGCATGTAGTGAAAGAATTGATTGCCATTAAATGGGCACTTCGAGGTAAAAAAATTGAATCGCTGGCCGACTTACCTGCCATGAGCAACGCCAACATGGTAGCGGCACATTCCATCATGACCAAGATTGGATCTGCCGCCATGTATGCAGCACCAGATCTGCTGCCAATTATTGCGTTTCGCTCCACGCTGCTTTCCATTCAGTACGGCAATACCACACACTCTGCATTTTCCTATTCGGGTTATGCCATGATTTTATGTGGTGCCCTGGGCGATGTAGAAAACGGATTTAAATTCGGAGAAGTGGCGCTCACCCTGGCTTCTAAAACCAACGATCCTGTGGGAATTGTTAGACCTGTAGAAATTTTCTACTCCAGTATTTCTCATTGGAAGCGCCCCTACCGCGAGGCCATCGAACCGCTGCACCGCATGTATACCATGGGCATGGAATCGGGTGATTTTGAATTTGCCGCCTACAGCATCAATAACTATTTGTTCAGTAAATATTTTGCAGGGTTAAACCTATTTGAACTCAACGAAGAAAATCAAGAATACGTTGAATCGGTAAAAACTACCTTACACCACAAAACAGCTTTTTATCACGGTGGAGTATATGCTCAGGCAGCCTACCATCTAATGGCCACCACCAAAGATCCGTGGATCTTTACAGGCCCCTATTACAACGAGGCGGAATTTATGCCCATCCATACCGAAGGCAAAGATGTGGCAATGCTGTGCATGGCGTATTACAACAAAATGACCATAGCCTATTATTTTGGCGCTTTTGAAAAAGCAGAAGAGTATGCACAGCTTTGTGGCAAAAACCTGGAGGGCTCAATTTCCCAACCCAATGTAAATCTGTTTTATTATTTCAAAGCCCTAATATTGTTAGCCCAACAAAAAACAGCAGGCGTTGGAGCCTTAATAAAAAAAGTAGAAAAACTCGCGCAATGGTCTCCCGAAAATTTCGGACAAAAATTCGCTTTGCTAAAGGCTGAATGGTACCGGGTAAAAAAGAATTCCGACCAAGCCAATCAATGGTATAACGAAGCCCTCAACCTATCCAAAAAACATCAATACAAAAATGATGAGGCTCTTACCTATGAATTGATGACGAAATTCTATTTAGAACGGGATTGCATGGAAGAGGCTTCGCACATGATCATCAAATCCATTGAGCGGTATGGCGACTGGGGAGCATTGGCAAAAATTGCCCAACTGAAAGAAGCCTACGGAGAGCGCTTGCTGACAAGAGCCTTGCGAAGCAGCGCTGCGTCAGCCTATCTTTCTACAGTTACCGCTAATACGGTGAGCATGGACCTGGAAAGCATTGTTAAAGCATCACAAAGTCTTTCGCAGGAAATTAAACTGGAAAAACTAGTGCAGGCATTAATGAAAATAGTATTCGAAAATGCCGGCGCACAATTCGGATCCCTGCTGATGCTCGACCAAAAGAAATGGATGGTGCAAGCCATCGGAACTCCCGATGCCCTTTCTATTCTTCCAGGAAAATCGTTCACGGAATCCAACGATCCAGACAAGCACCTGCTGCCTGCTGCCTTTATCAATTATGTCATTAAAACAAAAGAGTTTTTGGTACTGCCCAATGCACAAAGCAGCAATTTCAAAAACGACCCGTATTTCGTAGCCCAGCAATCAAAATCAGTATTGTGTACTCCGTTGCTCAACCAAGGTAATATGGTAGGCTTGATTTACCTGGAAAACAACCTAACTACCGATACCTTTACCCGGGATCGCATTGATACGCTTAATCTATTGTCCTCCCAAATTGCCATTTCACTGGAAAACGCCTCTTTGTACAACAACCTGGAAGGTAAAGTGAAAGAGCGTACCGAAGAGGTAATCAAGCAAAAAGAGATTATTGAGAAGAAAAATAAATCCATCACCGATAGTATTAATTACGCCAAACGTATTCAGGAAGCGGTATTGCCCGACATGGATCGTTTGAAGCAACAAGTAAGCGATGCCTTTGTATTGTTCAAACCTCGCGATATTGTGAGTGGTGACTTTTATTGGTTTGCGGAAAAAGATGGCAAACTTCTTATTGCGGCGGTAGATTGCACGGGGCATGGTGTTCCCGGCGGATTTATGAGCATGGTGGGTTACACCTTGCTGCAACAAATGGTTTTTGAACGTGAAATTCTTACTCCGGGAGAAATTCTCACTCAACTGAACAGCAGCATTCGAAAAGAATTAAAACAAGACAGTGGCACCAACAAAGACGGCATGGATCTGGCCATTGTGGTGCTCGACAAGCAAGCTAAGTCCATTCAATTTGCCGGAGCCAAAAATCCACTCATCCTGGTTCAAGATCAAAAAGCAGAATACATCAAAGGCGATAAATTTCCGATAGGTGGAAGCGAACATGGTAAAGATTTTGTGTTTACCACACATGCCTACCCATTGCTGCCCAACTCGTATATTTATTTGTACTCCGACGGATACGAAGACCAATTGGGAGGACCCGATGGAAGGAAGTTTGGAAGAACACGCATGCTGGAAATGGTAGACAAAATTCATCCTTTACCGATGCAGGAACAACAACTGCTGTTTGAACAAAAACACCTGGAGTGGAAAGGAAAAGAAAATCAGCTGGATGATTTGCTCTTAATAGGCATAAAAATTTAGAAGGCTTATTGACAAGCTGCTCTACCTCAATCGTACCAGCAATGAATACTAAAAACCGGGCTGGCGAAAAGTAGCAAACATACTTCCCACCAGCCCGGTTTCATTTTGCTTCCCGTCGATTATTCGTGCAGATCGAAGCGGTCCAGATTCATCACTTTTGTCCAGGCACTCACAAAGTCCTCCACCATTTTTTTACTTGCGTCGGAGCTTGCATACACTTCGGCCAATGCTCGCAGTTCCGTATTCGAACCGATAATTAAATCGACTCTCGAACCTTTCCAGCGGAGAGTGTTCGTGGCTCTGTCTGTACCAATAAAAACATGCTCGTTCTCCTGCGAAGCGGCCCAAGTAGTGCGCATATCCAAGAGGTGTATAAAATAGTCCTGACTTAATACACCAGGTCTGTCCGTAAACACACCCATAGAATCGCCGGAAGCATTGATGTTAATGGTTCTGAATCCACCCAACAACACTACCATTTCCGGTGCTGTCAAGCCGAGCAACTGCGCTTTATCGATCAGCATGCGCTCGGCTACCTGGGCCAAGCCTGGGCTCACATAGTTGCGAAAACCATCGGCCAGGGGTTCGAGCACGGCCATAGATTCAGCATCGGTATCCGATTCCAAGGCATCCACGCGGCCAGCGGTAAACGGTACCTGCACATCATATCCACCGGCTTTGGCAGCGAGTTCCACGCCTACATTGCCAGCCAATACAATCAGATCGGCTAAAGAAACTTGTTTAGCATGGTGCTGGGATGCCGAAAATTCCTGCTGAATTTTTTCAAGTGCCGATACTACCGAAGCTAACACAGACGGCTTGTTTACCGGCCAGTAGCGCTGAGGCGCAAAACGAATGCGCGCTCCGTTGGCGCCACCACGCTTGTCGGAGCCTCTAAAGGTCGATGCCGAGGCCCAGGCTACGAAGATCATATCAGAAGGCTGCAAGCCTGATTCCTGAATTTTTTTCTTTAAGCCTTCTACGTCTGCCGTCGAAAGTTCTTGATGGGAAGATGACGGCAATGGATCTTGCCATATCAAAATTTCACTCGGCACATCCGGACCCAGGTATCGGCTGCGCGGCCCCATATCGCGGTGCGTAAGTTTAAACCAGGCCTTAGCAAAGGCACGTTCAAACTGCTCCGGATGCTTGTAAAAACGTTCCGAAATCGCTCGGTACGAAGGATCGGTAATAAGCGCCAAATCTGTAGTGAGCATCATGGGGGCATGCTTGCGCTGGGGATCGTGCGCGTCGGGCACCGTGTCCTGTGCCGCATTCTGCTTAGGCTTCCACTGATGCGCGCCTGCAGGACTTTTACTTAATTCCCATTCATAGGAAAAAAGATTTTCAAAATAATTATGACTCCATTGCGTAGGAGTAGTCGTCCAGGCACCTTCCAATCCGCTGGTGATGGTGTCTTTGCCATGACCACTGCCGTAGGAATTTTTCCATCCTGTGCTCATGTGTTCCAGGCTAGCGCCGGCCGGCTCAGGCCCTACATATTCAGCCGGATTGGCCGCGCCGTGTGCTTTTCCGAAGGTATGTCCACCGGCAATAAGCGCCACGGTCTCTTCATCGTTCATCGCCATGCGCTTAAACGTTTCACGTATGTCCTGAGCGGAAGCCAGCGGATCAGGCACACCACCAGGGCCTTCCGGATTTACATAAATCAAGCCCATCTGAACAGCCGCCAACGGATGCTCCAAATTCCTTGTTCCCGTATGACGCTGGTCTTCCAACCATTTTTTTTCTGTCCCCCAATAAATATCTTCCTCTGGCTCCCACACATCTTCGCGGCCGCCAGCGAAACCAAAGGTTTTAAAACCCATCGATTCCAGCGCCACATTGCCCGCCAAAATCATAAGGTCAGCCCAGGAAATTTTTTCACCGTATTTCTGTTTGATGGGCCAAAGCAATAAGCGCGCTTTATCTAAGTTGGCATTATCGGGCCAACTATTGAGAGGCGCAAAGCGCTGAGTGCCACTTCCCGCACCACCACGACCATCGGTTACGCGGTAGGTACCTGCACTGTGCCAGGCCATGCGTATCATAAAAGGACCATAATGACCGTAATCGGCAGGCCACCAATCCTGCGAATGAGTCATCAAATCATGAAGATCCTTTTTCAAGCCTGCATAATCCAGCGACAGAAATGCCTTGCGGTAGTTAAAGTTCTTGCCCATCGGGTCTGACTTGGAGGAATGCTGACGAAGGATCGACAGATTCAAGGCATTAGGCCACCAGTCGCGGTTGCTGGTGCCATGGTGCATCGGAGGCTTTACTCCACCGCCCGAAAATGGGCATTTACTTCCTTCTTTCTTTTCCATATTTTTTTTTGTTTATACCTTGCTACTATTTTTTTATGCGCTCGTTACACTGTTTCTTTTCTCAGCGATTCACTTTTCAAATAAGCATGAATTATAAGAATAAGTAAAATCAATACTATTGATAGCGCTATTGAAAATATTGATATATATGAAATAAAAAAATAAAAGGGCGTGTCCTTGCGCTACGCTTAGGCCGGGCTATCGCTTCAAGGCCGTGGAGGAGGATTCGTGGCGCTAGAAGCGCCACAAATCCTCCTCCACGAGCGCTTTCCGCTCTATCCCTCACGCAAAGCTTGTTTGAAGTTATGCTCTATGCTCATACCATACTTGCTAACACAATACCATAAACTCCTGCACACAACTAGGAAAGAGAAAAACGCAAGGCGCACTCAAGTTCATCTCGTTCATCACCATCTCCATTTTCAATATTCTTCCAACGTATGAAATGGCAAAATTCGCTTTCCTCTCAAAGCATTGCCTCAACGGAACGCAGCATTCGATCCTCGCTATATAAACCTGGCAGATCATTTTTTTTGATCATCCTTAGAGGATATTCATGCGAAGACCAAAGAAAAAAGCAGGTGAACACTAATTTTTGCACGAATATCTTTCATGAATAAATAGCTAACTAAAATCATAAAATAAACAAAAAATCGATGGCCAGAAAGTCTACTCGGTAGGTTTGAACCCAATTCTATTCATAGAAATTCTTCCATTGAGAAATGACTCAAATAATCAAGTGCTTCAGCAGGAATCGAACAGCAGAAATTCTTTTTAACGCCCGCAATTTTCTATGTCGGAAATACCTTCCATGGTTCATCATTCTCCATCGCTCGCTTCGCTTCTAGGGAGAATAGCCGGTTGAAATACGCTTCTCTCCGCTATTGCCCACGGCTGTTCTATCGGCCCGGATAGAGTGGAAAGCCCACGCGTGAAACGCGTGGCCTTGAAGCGATAGCCGGATCAGCCGCCAAAAAAAAATCAGAAAATAAATTTGAAACTACTGATTGGGAAGACTGATCCAGTAAAACGGAATTTCTTCGGTAACGGTGAGGGAATGTTTTAAAATCCAGGGATTAATTTTCAGAAATTCGGAGTAAATAATTTCTCTCTCGGTACACCATTTGGCCAGATTGGGAATGGTAGCTTCAATTTTTAATTTTTTGTAAACGGGTTTCGAGGCCTTGTAATTTTTAAATCCATATTTTTTAGGATGCTCGTGCAAATCTTTTATGATGAGCAATCGGTACATATAGCCCGCCGTTTCAATTTTAAAATTGAGATCGTAATAGGAATTGACCTGATGTTTATTGAACAGATAAAAGAGGTAGGCCTCGCCACAATTGTAGGCTGCCGCAGCCGACGACCAACTGTTGAAGTATTGGTACAGTTTGGTAAAATATTTACACGCGGCATAGGTGGATTTTTCGGGATCGAGGCGTTCGTCAATTTCTTCGTTGATGCGCAAGCCGAATTGCTTGGCCGTAAGTTCGGTAAATTGCCAGAAGCCTACTGCGCCGCGGGGCGAGTACGCGTTAGACAAATTACTTTCGGCAAGGGCCACGTACTTTAAATCATCGGGTAGTTTGTAGCGCTTGAGAATATCTGAAAAAAACGGAAGCCATATTGCAGCCTTTCTTAGGGTGGAAATAGTGGAAGCATTTCGAGCAGTTCGGTATTTATATTCTTTATAAAACTGCTTGTAGGCATCGGTGGTTTTAAAATGCACCAACTCATCAGCAAAAACCAGCGAGTCGGGCAACTTGGCAATTTTATGCTGGAACGCGAGTTCTTGTTCCTGCTTGTAGGGCAAGCTGAAGGAAAGGGAATGATAGAGGATGTAACCCGATAAGCTCAGGCTCACTCCTACCATTAATAACTGCGCCTTTTTATGTTTCAATGTTTTATTTTTTCAATTCTGCCAGCTCCATTTTTCAACCTTTGCATGGGCTTGAAAAAGGAAATAGTCGCCAACAAATGGCGACTATGGAAGATACCGATATACGGATGCTTTTTAAAAGTTTGGTTGCAATAAATATTTTGAATAGAAATCATCTATTACCTGCACCGCTTCGGAGGCATTATCAACGACAGAAATTAAATCCAAATCTTCGGGATTTGCATTTTTTTCCTGACCAATTAATGTCATTTTAATCCAGTCGAAAAGCCCTTGCCAGTATGATTTCCCTACAAGTACAATGGGGAACCTTCCGATTTTTTTAGTTTGTATCAGGGTTAATGCTTCAAACAATTCATCGAGCGTTCCAAATCCACCAGGCATTACAATAAATCCTTGTGAGTATTTAATGAACATTACTTTTCGTACGAAGAAGTGTTCAAAGTTTAACACTTTGTCTTTATCGATGTAGTGATTGTGGGTTTGTTCAAAAGGCAATATGATGTTTAAGCCTACCGACTTACCACCCTGTAAGAAAGCTCCTTTGTTACCAGCTTCCATAATACCAGGACCACCCCCGGTAATAACTCCATATCCATGACGCACGAGCTTGGCTGCAATTTCAACGGCCATTTCGTAATAAGGATTATTAGGCAGCGTTCTTGCCGATCCAAAAATGGATACACAAGGTCCGATTTTAGATAATTTTTCGAATCCTTCTACAAATTCGGCCATGACTTTAAAAATTGCCCAGGAGTCGGCACTTTTTATTTCATTCCAATCACGTTGTTTAAAAGCTTGACGTATTTTTTTCTCTTCTTCCGAAGACAGGTCAATTGTTTTTTGTTTGTAGGAGAGATTTTCTTTCTCCAATTTTGATTCAAGGCCAGAATCTGCACCGAGATTAGCCTTGGGTTCTTTAAAATCATTCATCTCAAAAAAATTTAAGTCGTCCACCCGTTTCCCCATATACGCTATTTTAATGTAAATAGTTGGCTATTACTACTTTTTCAATAAACGTGCCATGGATGCAGATAGTTCAGGATACTCAAATTGAAATCCTTGTTGTTGAATTTTTTGGGGAGAAATGCGATTGCCTCCCAACAACAAAGCGGCCTTTTCTTTTCCGAACATGAGGTTGAGCACGAAAGCGGGCACAGCGGGTAAAAAGGCAGGCCGGCGAAGGGTACGTGCCAACAACTTTGTAAATTCTTTATTGGTTACCGGATTGGGAGCTACTGCATTGAAGACTCCTTGCACCGGATTTTTAAGTCCAAATTCCATCATGGCGCAAAGGTCCAATACATCTATCCAGGGCATGTACTGATCACCCGAACCAAGCGGAGAAGAAGCTCCCATCAAGGCGGGCGTTTTCATTTTTTCCAATGCCCCGCCTTCGCTGCTAAGCACCAAGCCAATTCTGAATTTTACAGTGCGCACTCCTTGCGCGGCAATGGTATCGGCTTCTTTTTCCCAGGCCTCTACTACTTCCGACAAAAATCCTGGGCCTTTAGGCGCCTCTTCGTTGATCCACTGATCGCCGGTATCGGTGCCGTAATAGGCTACGCCAGAGGCCGTGATAAAGGCTTTGGGTTTTATACCATGTTCTTTCATGGCCATGGATAACAAACGCGCCCCTTCTACACGGCTTTCAAGAATTTCTTTTTTATTTTCTTCACTCCATTTTTTTTCAAACACATTCGAACCAGCCAAATGAATGATGTAATCCATTTTCTGCAGTGCCGAAAGGTCGATATGTTTTCGAGAAGGATTCCAATACAGTGTGGTGGCACTTTTGGAAGGCTTCCTGCTTAATACATAGGGTTCATAGCCTTTGCTTTTCAAAAAAGGAATCAGACTGCTTCCTACTAAACCTGTTCCACCGGTTACGAGTACTTTCTCCATATTATAAGAAATAATTAAATAAATTGGGATCGCTGTTGATGGTCAAGTATACAATGCCTTTCTTTTCCATACGATCAATCAGCGCACTATAATCTTCTTTGTTTTTTAATTCGATCCCTACCAGGGCTGGACCGTATTCTTTCATATTTTTTTTGGTATACTCAAATCGGGTAATGTCGTCGTTGGGTCCTAGCACCTGATCGAGGAACTCACGCAAGGCACCTGCCCGCTGCGGAAAGTTAATGATGAAATAATGTTTTAAGCCTTCGTACAAGAGAGACCGTTCTTTTATTTCATCCATCCGGCCCAAATCGTTGTTGCTGCCGGTTACTACGCAGATCACATTTTTGCCTTTGATTTTATCTTTCATAAAATCGAGTGCAGCAATGGCCAATGATCCGGCCGGTTCCACCACTATGGCTTCTTCGTTGTAGAGCTTAATGATGGTGGAGCAAACTTTCCCTTCCGGCACCAATATAACCTGATCGAGATGATCTTTGCAGATAGCAAAATTTAAATCTCCTACCCTTTTTACCGCAGCACCATCCACAAATTTATCGATAGTAGCCAGAGGTGTGTTGAGGCCAGCCTCCAGTGAAGTAAGCATGGCAGGCGCCCCTTCCGGCTCAACGCCTATGATTTTGGTATCGGGGCTCAATACCTTAAACCAGGAAATAAGTCCGGACACGAGCCCTCCCCCTCCTACCGGAACAATCAAATAGTCGATAGGTTCCTGCATGTCGGCTAATATTTCAATGCCCACCGTAGCTTGTCCTTCAACAATGAGCGGATGGTCGAAAGGATGTACAAACGTTAATTTTTTATTTTCGGCATAGGCAATGGCCTCAGCATAGGCATCGTCGAAGGTATCGCCTACCAGACGTACTTCAATAAATTCCTTACCAAACATTTTTACCTGATGTATTTTTTGTTTGGGAGTAGTGGCCGGCATAAAAATAGTGCCTTGTATTCCTAACTTACTGCAGCTGTATGCGACTCCTTGCGCATGGTTGCCCGCACTTGCACATACGACACCATTCTTTGCTTCAGGCACTGCAGAAATCATGTTATATGCACCACGCAACTTATACGACCTTACTAATTGCAAGTCTTCTCTTTTTAGCCACAAGGAGCAGGCATAGGCCTCCGAAAGATTTTTATTTTTTTGTAAAGGCGTATGCACAGCCACTCCTTTCAAGCGCTCTCCCGCTTTATGAATACGCTCTATGCTTGCAAAATTTGAAAAGGAATCCGACATATCATTGCTTGCTAAATACTCATTCTTTCCTTCCTGCATTTGGGCACCTGAAGCCTTTGAAAATTATGTAACACAAGGCATTCAAAGAAATTTACCACAAAAACATGATAGGTAACACCATCCAGTCACGTATAAAAATCTCAGACTGAGGTTAAAAATCTTAAAATTATTGGCCAAAAGAAAAAAAAAGGCTATAATTACTTGTATGCAAAGTCTCAATGGTTTTCAAACCTTAAGCATTGTCGGTGTATTTTTCAGTGTATTCTGTCAGCTGGTGTTATTTCTGATCAACAAAAAAGTTGACAATATGTGGGCATTATATCCGACGTGGTTGTTGGTATTTATGCTTGGGACAGTACTGCGCTTTTTTAGCAAAGACGATCATCATTACCATTGATTGTCGGGCAAGTAGTGCACTGACTGGCGCTATTCTATGTAAAAACGCCATGCCAGCTCGGGATGTATGGTATGTCGTTGTTCGATGTACGGTTCGTTTCTAACCGTGTTTGCCAGCATTTCATACCGGTAAATCAACCCTAAAGAAAGTGCTGAATGCTTGGAAAGGATGGCTGAGTAACGGACGGTGCCACCAGCATTTGGTAAAATTTGACGAAAATTACGAACCGTGGCGATGGGCACCACGGTATAGGTACCTTCCTCATCCACTGTGCTTCCGCTAACATTTTGCTTTTGTTGCTGTTCATAACAAATGGCAAGGTCCATTCTGTTTTTTGCAGCTTTCCACAAGGCGTAAGACACTTCAATACCCCATGAACTATAACTAAACTTATTGACATCGTAATTACCTTCAAAAGAAAAATTTTGACGATGCTGAAGCACGCTTCCGTACACCATCATACCCCATCGATCCCAATACTTGAAAGCGCCGAATGAAAAACGATAGCCTAAGGAATTGCGGGTGGCGTATTTGATGGTATCGAAGATCTCTTTACAATCCGAGCAAACGTTATAAAAGGCTCTGTTGTAAGAAGTAGCTGAGGAAAGCAAAACGCCCCAGTGCATGGTTTGCCTTTTTTTTCTGGGAATATCGTCTAGCACCACTGTTTTTCTAATAACGTGAGGAGACTGAACTATGACAATCGTGTCTACTTCTGAATCATCCAATTTACTGGTATCAACCTGAGCGTTTACACGTACTAATAATAAGATTAAAATCGATGAGAGGAGATATCTCATTTTTTTCTTCGCTGTTTCTTCGGACCCAAGGTATCAATCACCATGATTGTATCCTGGCGTGTAATGTACACAATTTTTTTGGGTTTCCGAACTGAAACACTATTAGATACAATTAAACTATCTGATTTATAATACGTTGAACTGATTTCTGCGGCATTTTTAATACTGCTATCCTTTGTAATGGTGTTCTCTAGTTTCTTATAATCAGGTGGAAGATTATTAGCGTCAGCCAAAACTGTGTTTGACTTTTGACTGATTACATTTTTCTGTGGATACGTTTTTGCCGGGATGGATCCGGTATTTTCCTGCACGGGAGGATTCGCCCCAGAAGCGGATCGATGATGGGAAGATATTTGGTATAAAGAAGCAGAAGTATCGGAGGATTGAGTGCTATATGATGCTTCGCCTTGCTCCCTACGGGCGGATTTCAAGAGCAGGAAAAGTAACAACAAAAATGAGATAGCAATCAGCGAACTATAATAAATATTAAACCTTGTCAAAGAGAATCGAAAGAATCTCTTTTTGTCCAAACGATTGGAGATGGGCGCCCAATCCTGATCGTCCTGTGCGCTGTTCAAAGAGGCATGCTGAAACGCATCCTTGTACAATTTTCCTATGTGCCCTTTTTCTTTTGACATTATCGATCGATTTTACTTGCTGATACTTGCTGCAGGATATCCTGCAACATTTTCCGTGCTCTGAACAATCGAGTTCTCGATGTTCTTTCGTCATAGCCGAAAAATTTTCCAATTTCAGCATGCGAATACTCCTCAATGTGATACATGTTAAATACCAGTCTATACCCTTCGGGTAACTGGTTCAATGCCTCAAGAAGTTCCTCGTGCGTAAATTCCACTTCTGACTCTAATTCAGTATCCTCTGATTCGCCAAGATTGACATGATTCGAACGTTTAGTTTCTTCCGAATCGGAATCACTGTAAGGCTCGAACGGTTCAAAGACCATTTTTTTTGATTTATGAAAATGGGTAATGGCGGTATTTACCATCACTCTTTTCATCCAACCTTCCAGCGAACCTGCGTTGTTGAACTTTGATATCTGAGTATAGATCTTAATAAAGCCTTCTTGCAACAAGTCTTTTGCTTCCTCCCTGTCTTTGCTGTAACGAAGACAGACCATCCTCATGGTGCCCACATACTTTTTATAAAGCAGTTGCTGTGCGAGAGGGTCAAAATCTTTACAACCTTTTATTATTTCTTGTTCAGAAAGCATTTAATAAACTCTATACCTATCAGACTATGGAAAGGCCAAAACGTTCCCACTTTTTTTATCTTTTTTTATAAAAAAAATAAAAAAAGACAAAAACACTGATAATCAAACCTTTCTATTTAAATGCGCAGAGAAATCAGGTACCAGGGGGGAGTACGATTTGGTCATTAAGGGGGAACTTAACACAAAATCGGCGGTAGTGCGATCGCAGGCCATTACAATATTCCACACGGCGGCAATTCTTAACAGGGCTTTTACGTCAGGATCGTGGGGTTGAGCTTGCATGGGATCCCAGAAAAAAATAAGCACATCCAGTTTTCGTTCGACGATGAGGGCTCCAATTTGTTGATCGCCCCCCAGAGGCCCACTTTGAAATTTATGAACTGGATATCCACCCAGTGCCTCTTCGACCAATCGACCAGTGGTGCCAGTGGCAAATAATTCATGCTGCGTAATAATGGCTTTATGTTGCAACACCCATTCTACCAGTTCTTGTTTCTTATGATCGTGAGCAATCAGGGCGATACGTTTCTTTTCTTCCATGCTTTTTTCCGATTTAAGCTTGAGTACTTTTTTCTGGTATCAGTTCTAAAATGCCATCCAGCAAGGTATGTGCGGACTCTATACTACCCACAAATTCTACTTGCAACATTAGTTTTTTGGAAACTTCTTTCAGCTTTGCCCGCTTTTGATTCTGCTGAACGTAATTTAAAATAGCACCAAACACTTCAGAGCGGTAATAGGATTCGTTGTTGGCCGGCACAAAGTATCCCTTCAAGGTATCATTTTTAAGCATCAGTTTTTCAAAACCAAGTTTTTCCGCTTTCCAACGCAAGCGTATGGTTTCAATGAGGGCTTCCGTCTCCTGGGGCAGGGTTCCAAATCGATCCACCAGTGAAAGTACAAACATTTGTAGTTCACCTTCTTCTTTGATATTGTCAATTGCAGAATATAGACTTAAGCGTTCGGTGATATTACTAACGTAATCGTCAGGGATGATGATGGAAAGATCGGTTTCAATCGTGCAATCAGGACTAAGAGCCTTGAGTTCGCGCATGTCGAGTTCATGTTGAAAGAGTTCTTTAAACTCTGTTTCTTTTAGTTCCTGAATAGATTCATCTAGAATTTTGTGATACATCTCAAAACCCAAATCGCTTATGAATCCGCTTTGTTCTGCACCTAACAAATTTCCAGCTCCCCGAATATCCATATCGCGCATGGCAACCTTAAATCCGTCTCCAAGATCCGAAAATTCTTCCAAGGCACTTAGTCGCTTGCGGGAATCGGAAGCCAGCACAGAGATTGGCGGCGTAAGCAAATAGCAATAGGCTTTCTTGTTAGAGCGGCCTACGCGCCCTCTCATTTGATGCAGATCCGACAAGCCGAAATTCTGTGCCTGATTGATGATAATGGTATTGGCATTGGGAATATCCAACCCGGATTCAATAATGTTGGTAGAAACCAGTACATCATAATCTCCGTCCACAAAGCCAAGCATAATGCGTTCTAACTTTTCACCTTCCATTTGACCATGGCCAACAGCAATTTTACTATCCGGAACGAGCCGTTTGATTTTACCGGCTACTTCTTCGATGTCGGAAATACGATTATGAACAAAGAAAACCTGGCCTCCTCTTTTGAGTTCCTGCACTACAGCATCGCGGATCAGCACTTCGTCAAATACATGGATAGCGGTAGTAACAGGCTGCCTGTTGGGTGGCGGCGTTGCAATAATGGACAAGTCGCGCGCACCCATCAGGGAAAAATGCAAGGTTCTAGGAATGGGAGTGGCGGTTAATGTGAGCGTATCTACATTTACTTTGAACTCGCGCAACTTCTCTTTCACTTTCACACCAAATTTTTGCTCTTCATCAATAATTAAAAGTCCTAAATCTTTAAACTGAACTTCTTTTCCGATGAGTTTATGAGTGCCTATCAAAATACTTGTTTTGCCTTCTTTAACGCGCTGCAGCGTTTCTTTTACCTGTGCCGCAGATTTAAACCGGTTGATATATTCCACTGTACAAGGAAAATTTTTAAGCCGATCGCGAAAGGTCTTGTAATGCTGTGTTGCAAGCACAGTGGTAGGCACCAATACGGCTACCTGTTTATTATCACACACCGCTTTGAACGCCGCGCGAACCGCGACTTCCGTTTTTCCGAATCCTACGTCTCCGCAAACCAACCGGTCCATAGGATGTGGGGCTTCCATATCCTTTTTCACATCGTTGGTAGCCTTGGCCTGGTCGGGTGTATCTTCATAAATAAATGAAGATTCCAACTCGGCTTGTAAAAATGTATCGGCACTGAATGCAAATCCCGGAGCTGCCTTACGAAGGGCATACAGTCGGATTAATTCTTTGGCAATATCTTTTACCTGCTTCTTAACTTTGGATTTTTTAGCTTCCCATTCGCCTGAGCCCAATTTGCTGACTACCGGCGCAACACCATCTTTGCCGCTGTATTTAGAGATTTTGTGTAAGGCATGTATGCTGATATACATCAAATCATTATCTCTGAAGATTAGCCGAATGGCTTCTTGTTGTCGCCCACTTACTTCCACCTTTTCCAATCCGGCAAACCGGGCAACACCGTATTCAGAATGTGTTACAAAATCTCCGGGCTGCAGAGTGCGAAGCTCCTTCAAGGTCATGGCCTTGGATTTCGTAAAACGCTCTTTTGATTTAAAACGATAATAGCGTTCAAAAATCTGGTGGTCGGTATAGCATACTACTTTTTGCAGTTCATCGCAAAATCCTTCCCTGAGCGGAAGCAGTAATGTATGGTATTGCAGCGATGAGTCGACTTCGTCAAAAATGGAATTCAACCGTTCCATTTGTTTTACCGATTCTGTAGCCAACACATTTACATATCCCGCAAGCTGCTTTTCTTTAAGATCTTCGGTTAAAATAGCGAACTCTTTATTAAACGATGGCTGAGGCTTGGTTTCGAATTGCAGTGTGCGCTTGGCTGGAAAATAAAATTGATTTCCAAATTCTACCGTGGAGCGCTGCAATAATTGCTCTTCCAGCAAAGCTCGGGTGCAAAACAAATGCTCCGCGTCGGTGATTAAAGCTGAGTTTCCTGTTTTAGACTTTATTCTTTCAAATTCTTGTTGTGTTTTCAAAAACCCAGTTTCAACCATATCCAAGGCATGGACCACATCTTTCAACCACACCAAGGTATCTTCGGGAATAAATTCAAACAAGGATACTCTGGTTTCCTGCAAGAGTTTGGATTGTACGTCGGGAATGATAGCAATCTCCGTTTTCTTTTGAATGGAAAGTTGAGACTCCGGATGAAATTCACGGATACTTTCTACTTCATCTCCGAAGAGTTCGAGCCGATAGGGATACTCGTTGGAAAAAGAAAAAATATCGACGATACCCCCACGAATGGAAAATTGTCCGGCTTCAAAAACAAAATCCGTTTTATCGAAATCATAAGAACTAAGCCATTCCGACAAAAAGTGCACATCCAGCTTGGCTCCGGTGCTGATCCGGAATGTATTGTTTACCAGCGACTTTTTATTAATAACCTTTTCCAACAAGGCTTCAGGATACGTTACCAACCAAGGCTTTGCACCTTCCTGTTGCAAAGCATTCAATACCTCTGCTCGTTGCAGCACGTTGGCATTCTCTACCTCTTCATATTGGTAGGGCCTTTTATAAGAATTAGGAAACAATAAAATCGGCTTGTCGGGCCATAAGGATTGAAGGTCGTTGGCAAAGTAAACAGCCTCGTCCTTATCGTGCAATACAAAAATAGTGTGCTGATCTACCCACTCCGAAACTAATCCGGCCACAATTGCATCCTGGCTACCGACCAGACCCTTCGCCCACACGTTAGACCTGCCTTGTTTCAATTCCTCAGCAAGTGTGGCAATCAATGCATCTTCTTTAAAAAACCTTAAAAACTCCTCGTGTTTCACTTGACCAGAATCTAATACGCACAAAGATTGGAATTGGGAAAGATACTTCCTAACCCGTTCCAATCTTCTTTACACTAGAATTACAACAATCTGAATATCAAATGCTTTATAGAATAAGTAAAGTAAAAAAAGGAATCCAATAACAGCACTGAACCGAACTATAATTTCGTTGCCACGAACACACAGTATACGTTTAGACTCCCATGTAATCGATTATTTCAGGTACGCGGAATACATCCACACCAACTTTTCCTGCTCTCGGATGTAATCACTCATAAGGGCATTCGTTCCTTCGTCTCCTGCCTCTGAAGCTTGCTGCAACAATTTGCGTTCTTGCTTGAGAATGGCCTGAAATGACAACAAGATTACCTCAACGGCCTCCCGGCCTGCTTGAATGTGTTTGGCTTCGTGCACCGCGCTATGATCCAGGTAATCGGAGAAGGTATGCAAGGGTGTTTCGCCCAAGGTTAATATTCTCTCAGCAATTTCATCAATCTTTATTTGAAGATTGGAATACAGTTCCTCGAATTTGAGATGCAATTCAAAAAACTTTTCACCTTGTATATTCCAATGAAACCCTCGCACGTTGCTGTAAAACACTTGATAGGTTGCCAGCAATACGTTTAACCGGAGGGCCAATTGTTGCCCCTTTTCATGATCCAGACCAATTGGGCTTAAGCTTATCATTTTCATACCGTACCATATTTATTTCTACAAAAATGGAAGATTGAATTGAATAGAAAAAATCAATTTAATTAATACTACTATAGATAAAACAGATAATAATATTACCAACTGATAATTCATCAGTAACATTCTGTTGATGCCTGACGTGTAGCTTTGAAGAATAACGCTGATCTATGGTGAATTTTTATAAGACAATCGTTCTTTCGGATATCCATTTGGGAACAGAAGGAAGCAAGGCCAAGGAAGTTACCCGCTTTTTGAAATACCATGTGTGCGAAACCTTAATCCTGAATGGCGACATCATAGATGGTTGGCAGCTTAAAAAATCGGGACGTTGGAAAAACAAGCACACAAAATTTTTCAAACGTGTTCTCAAGCAAGTCGATGACCATGGCACCAAAGTATACTACTTACGTGGCAACCATGATGATTTTCTTGACCAGATGATCCCTATGAAACTGGGAAATATTTCAATTCAGCGAGACCTGATTCTAAGTTCGGGTGCCAAACAGTATTATATCATTCACGGAGATGTTTTCGATAGTATTACCACCAATCTTAAGTGGATTGCCAAACTCGGCGACATCGGTTATACATTTTTACTCTGGCTCAACCAACGATACAACCGATACCGGGAACGTCGCGGGCTTCCGTACTATTCCTTATCTCAGGCAGTAAAATCGAAGGTAAAATCAGCGGTAAGTTACATAAACGATTACGAAGAACAACTGAGCACTATGGCTCGTATCAAGCGATGCGACGGAATTATTTGTGGCCATATTCATCAGCCAGCCATAAAAAACATCAATGGAGTGGTCTACATGAATTCCGGGGATTGGGTGGAATCGCTTACAGCCTTGGTAGAAACTCAGGATCATGAATGGAAAATTATCCCCTTTGATTCACAGCTGTTACAAGATCAAGATGAACAGGAAGAGGAGGAAGAAGAAAGCAGCACCTCTGAATACATCAAAGATTTATTCGAATTACGTGCTGAACTGAAGCAACGAAAATCTTCGGCTGCCTTATAATGGTTGTTTTTAAAAAACCTTTCGTTTTTTTTAATCAAATAACGAAAGGTTTTTTAATGTGTAATCTATAGCAAAATGTCCTGATATTTCTTTATGCCATAATTTGAATGGCATTGGGCACTACTTCTACTACCAAGGTATTTTCAGCTTCGTAGGGTTCTCCGTCCAAATGAATAGGCCCTCCGGAAGATCTTTTCAATTCTATTTTTGAGGTTTGGAAAGTTGTCATGTATCCGGAACGGTGTGCTGATTTTGAAAAAATTCTTAAGGCCAGCCCGGGTGCTGCATATATGGGAAAGGGGCGTACAATACAAACATCAAGTTTCCCATCCTGGATATTCGCCAAAGGTGCAATTTGCGCATCATTGCCATACTGATTGGCATTGGCAAAAGTAATCAAAAACGCCTGATGCTGATGAGGAGCATCGCCTTGCACCAATTGATACATTTGTGATTGATAGGTACTAAATTCTTTCACTACCGCTTTGATATATCCCATAAATCCACGGCCCTTCAAGCTGGCGAATATCTTACCAATATGTGCATCAAAGCCAACACCTGAGGTACAAAAGAAGTATTTACCATTTACCTTTCCTGCATCATTGATTCTAATTTCACATGCATTCAAACGTTGGATAGCTTCCTTGGGATCCACTGGAATCCCCATGTGCCTGGCAAGTCCATTGCCAGAACCAAACGGTATAATACCCAAAATGGCTGTGGTACCCACCATCATACGTGCTACTTCGTTTACCGTCCCATCACCTCCTACTGCCACAATTTTACGCACCCCACGTTGCATGGCTTCGGCAGTTAACTCGCAAGCATGTCCGGGACGTTCGGTGAATACACAATGTGGATCGTAACGTTCTAGGTCAATCTCTTCCTGTATCCATTGTTTTAATTTATTCTTTGACTTACCTCCTGAAATGGGATTAATAACAAAAACTATTTCTTCTTTCATGTAATCTGATTGTATATATAAAATCAATTGAGTTTGACTACAAAGATCTGCCAGTATTAAAACACCGCTTTCCTGGATCAGCAACCTTCTTTTTACAAAACAAAGCAACAAAAAAATGATCGCTAAGAACGAAGAAAGCCAGAATAAATTTATGTTAAGAAAATAATCCCACCCCTCCTTGAATCCCAGTAAAAACGGGGCTTGCAAGGGCTTTCGATTTTTAACGATAACATTATGATAACACAAGCCTTTTATTAGAATTGAAAACAACATCCTATAACCGATGAAGTATTCCTAAAAATCATGCTGCGTGTTGGGAAGACTTACTAAACACACCCGGCTTGAATCATGGTTATTACGTCAACCGAGTGTTAACACCTTTTGAAATCCTTGATATCAAAATAAAAATCCGTTAACCCTGGGCTAATGCTATTGCCCGTCCTTTGCAGAAAAAAAATGAAGGAGTCCTTACGATTTTTATTTATCGTCCAGGGAGAAGGACGAGGCCATATGACACAGGCCATCAGCTTGCGTGATTTACTGATTGAACATGGGCATGAAGTAGCCGCAGTACTTGTAGGCAAAAGCGAGCGAAGACAAATTCCAGAATTCTTTACTACCAAAATTCAAGCTCCCGTAATCCCTTTTGACAGTCCGAATTTCATTACCGACAAGCAGGGAAAAGGCATTCGTTTGGGAGCTACCTTATGGCAGAACTCACTAAAAATGTCCAAGTTCTTAGCAGCATTAAAACAAATTGACGAGCAGGTTAAAATTCATCAACCTGATATCATCATAAATTTCTACGATTTGCTTGCCGGATTGTACCAGGCATTTTACAAGCCTACAATTCCCAGCATCTGTGTAGGACACCAATACCTGCTGTTGCATCCAGACTTTAAATTTCCCCGAAAGAAATTCCTGGAAAGAACCCTGGTGAAACTAAACACGCAGGTTACCGCCATGGGAGCGGTAAAGAAATTGGGACTTTCCTTTAGGCCCATGAAAGACGCATCGGCTCTTCAAATAAAAGTAGTACCTCCATTATTACGGAACGAGCTTTTTGATTTGCATCCTCAAACTGAAAATTTCATTTTAGCATATATGGTAAACAGTGGTTATGCGGATGAAATTATCGAATGGCATAAAAATAACCCAGGAAATATCATCCATTGTTTTTGGGACAGAAAGGACCTAGGCCCCAGCTATACACCCATGTCAGGCATTACCTTCCACCAATTGGACGACCAGAAATTTTTAGATTTCATGAGGAGGTGCAGGGCGTATGTAAGTACCGCAGGGTTTGAATCAATTTGTGAAGCTATGTTTCTGGGAAAGCCTGTGATGATGATTCCTACCAAAGGTCAGTTTGAGCAGGAATGTAATGCCCTTGATGCGATAGAATCGAAGGCTGGAATATCACATCATCGTTTTGATTTTTCCATTTTATTAAAATACCTACCACAACACCACAACGAATCCGATCACTTTAGGAATTGGGTACATCATGGTTCGGAATTGATTGTGCAGGAAATTGAACAAAGCGTATTGTCTTATGGATCCAATAGCCATCGTGCACGACGTGCTTCGTAAGCAAGGGAAGCGAAGTATATTGCCAGGCGAGCTAATAATCCCCGTCGATATTATATTAAAAAATGGCAACATCCCCTTACTCGAATTTAGAATTCTAAGCTTGCAGGAAGATCTAATCTGTGGATTAACGAAACAGGAAGCTTATTGTGCGTTAAGGGAGAACCGTGATTTTGTGTATTGCTATCTTCGATTGAGCGAAATCAAAGAGTTGAAACTTAGTCATGAACATACCTTGGGGGCTATGATTCATTAGCGTATGCATGAAGGAGAAAAGCCAGCTCTAAGCTAAGATCGCAGTCATTGCGATCTTATTTCTTTTTAAAATATAAGACTCCGTCCTGGGAAGTATATTTTTCCTCTATTTCAGGAATCCTCTTCATGAGCAAAGGTAAATAGGCATTGCCATCGACAATCAGATCGGGACTTTCGTTGTGAATGGTTCCATAAATATGAGAAAGACTGGCATAACGATCGAGACTATTAAAATCCTCATGAAATAAATTCCAATCTAAATACGGGCCGCAAGCTTTATTTCCGATTGCGTATCGTATATCGCTGCTGAGCAATAGCACATTGGCCTGTTGCACGTCTGTCTCTTTGAGGAATATTTTGGCTGAAGATTCGTCCCCTTTCTTTAAAACATAGAAATTAAGTATGAGGATTCCCGCTACACTACTAAGAAAAAGAGTTTCGCGAATAAAGGAGTTTTGTATGGATAAAAAAAGATGACTTACAAAATAAGAATAAGCAAGCCAGAAAAAAATGGAGTTATAAATTCCAAACTTAGTATTCAACAGAAAAACCAAAACAGCTACCAGCAACCAGATGATGTGGAGCTGCAGAATGCGGTATTGGAAATGAATAAAGCGCACTCCTGCTATGGCAATAAAAGAAAAGAGCAATAAAATACCTGGCACAATGCTGATCTTTATCAGATTAAGAGAGGCAAAATCATTTTCCATTGGCCAATGAAAATAATAGGAAAGATTGCAACGGTACCAATTTCCCAAATTATTGATCCAGAAATAGTAAATACAAATAAGTATTAAAGGAAAAAACGCACCCAACAACATCAGCACAATTTTGCGGGGTACACTAACTGAAAACAATACAGTTGCCAATACAGACATAAGCAATACTAACCAATACCCACTAAAGAAAAGGGAAGCTATTCCCAGCAGCAAGCCCATTCTGAAAAAAAACTCTTCCTTTTGTTCTTGTCTGAAGTGGCCCATCAGCATGGCCAAGGCAGGCAACACCATGGTAGCCCCCAGCAGGGAGGGAGAAAGTAACAATTGATCGGGATAAATGGAGGTAAGTACTACCAGCAAAAGGGCAGGGAAATAATTATTCTTGGGAAATACTTTAAATCGATTTAGCGTATAGTTGTAATAGAATGCCAGCAAAATGATTACCAGGGAGGATCCAATCAGATGGAATAAAGGGTGTTGAACCAGACTACCAAAGAGGCCATAAAAAAAAACAGCCAGAGGGTCAAGGGAGGTATACAATTCTGCATATAAGGTATACCCGTCTCTCCAACGCATACCTGCCATACTCCAGGAGATAGCGGGCTTCATCCAGGGCAAAGGCATCAGTGCTACGGCCAGCTTCAAGCCCAGGGCCAGCAGCAGGATAATCAGCAGGGCAATAGCATGTTGTCTGGCTAATAATCGGGTAAGCATTTTCAAAAATAAAGAATCCGGCGAATTATTTGTAACTTTGTTGCCAATAATAATAGGAAATACCATGGACAGTACCCGCCAACAGAAATATGCCAAGCTCATCCAAAAAGATATGAGCGACATTTTTCTGAAAGATGCCAAGCATATGTTCGGCAATCTTTTCATCACCATTACTCAAGTGCGGGTGAGTCCAGATCTGGGATTGGCGAAAATTTACCTGAGTCTGATGATGACCAACGACAAGGATGCCTCCCTGGAGTTAATCCGATCACAAACCAAACCTCTCCGGAAATTACTAGGCGATAAAATCCGCAAGCAAGCCCGTATCATTCCAGAACTTGCCTTTTTCCTTGACGATAGTGTTGATTATGCCATGCATATTGAGTCCATTATGTCAAAGCTGGATATCCCCAAGGATGCGGAAGAGGGCAAGGATAAACCCCAAAAAAAATAAAAAAGGTATTCCGGGATTACCAGAATACCTCCTGCGTATACTTTTGCAGTCTTATTTCTTAGAAAGAATTTCTTTATACCGGCTTGGATTTTTCAGCACGTTCAAGGCTTCAAGAATATCATCGTCGTGATCAAAAGACGATTCGATGATGCCGCGTTGTAAATAATACCTGGAAGCAATTTCAGTTTCGAGCAACTCTTTTATTTGCTTCTTGTACGCCAACAAGTCCTTTTCTTTGTTATGACCTGCCGTTTTGCGCATAAGCTCGATCTGTTGCTTGAGGTCTTCGTAATTTTTTTCTGCTTTGGCTGTTTTTTCCAATTCATCCAATGCAGTTTCTACTTTAGAGCTATAGTCATAATTCTTACCATTTAACCAAACAAGGAATTCCTGATACTCCTGATCGGTAAGTACGAATGATCGTGCCTCAGGAATGGTCTTATGTGTAGAGGCATATAAAGTAGCATAATCAAACAATAAATGTTTGGAAAGTAAGCTGGCTATAATCGGAGCTTGTGATTTTTTCTCTACCGGTATATCCGGTGTAATGCCCCCACCATCGTATACAACGCGCTTGTTTGCTGTCAAAAACTGATGTTTCAGAGAATCTGGAATTTTACCTACACTTCCATCCTCGTTGCGATGACTGTAATCGATCGCCTGAATGCATCTGCCGCTTGGAGTGTAATACTTGGCTGTAGTAATTTTCAACTGAGAATTATAGGAAAGGGGTTTAGTAGCCTGCACCAATCCTTTTCCATACGAACGCTGCCCTACGATTACACCGCGGTCATAATCTTGTATTACCCCGGAAACAATTTCACTGGCAGAAGCACTGCGGCTGCTGGTAAGCACTACTACCGGGATATCGGTATCAACGGCAGAAGAAGTAGCATAATACACTTTGTTCCAATCGGAAGTTTTACCCTTGGTACTCACAATCGGCTGATCTTTTGAAATAAAAATATTGGAGATGTTAACCGCCTCGTTGAGCAACCCGCCTGGGTTGTCGCGTAGATCAAAAACGATGCTGGTAGCTCCTTCTTCTTTTAACCGTACCAGTGCGTCTTTTACATCTTTGGATGCATTGGCTGTGAATTCCGAAAGTTTGATATAACCCGTTTGTTTATCGATCATTCCTGAATAGGGAACATTATCTATTTTAATTTTTTCACGTGTAAGCAGCACATCAAAGGTATCCGGTTTTCCATATCTTCTTACCGTTACCTTAACGCTGGTGCCTGCTTGCCCCTTGAGAAGTTTGCTGATGTCATTGGTATTTTTCCCTTTGCATTCGATTCCATCTACAGAAACGATTTCATCACCAATCATCAATCCGTTTTTGTGGGCTGGGAAATTTTCATAGGGCATCAGGATAATGGCTTTATTATCGCGATTCCCGATAATGGCACCAATTCCGCCATACTGTCCGGTCATGTGTGTCCGATAGTCTTCTATTTCATCTTCGGGAATGTAATTGGTATACGGATCCAGGTTTTCTAACATGGCATCGATTCCCTCCTTCATAAATTTGGAAGGCACCACATCATCGACATAGGAATTATTGATTTCTTTGTACATCGTAGCAAAAATATCCAGGTTCTTGGCTATCTCGAAGTACTTCTCCGTCATGGTGTAGGAGAAAAGCCCGAGGCTCACCACCAGAAGACTGGCCAACACCAATACTATTCTAAATCTTTTCATAGGCATACAGAAAAATAGGATACTCAACTGCCCTGAACAGTCTGATCCAGTTCATTCTTACAACGTTGTAATGCTAAATTTAGTTTTTTTTGAAGAAAATCAAAGTCAGGAAGGTCGGAACTAAGGTAAATAATACCAATATGTAGCTTTTCTTGTCCGGAAAAAAAGAGGTGCTTTTGAAGCCTGTACGATTCCCTGATCAGGCGTTTTACTCTATTCCGTTTATTGGCTCTTTTGAAGCGTTTTTTGGGAACCGTAATCAAAAGCTGGGGCCAAGCGGGAGTGTCGTGATTAATCCGGTAAATCACTTGCAAGGGATATTGTTTGATGACTTTACCTTCCTGGAATAATTTTTCAATCTGCACCTTACTGCAAAGCCTTTCTGATTTATGAAATGTAAATCTTGGCATGTACGGAGAAGATTGTTTGTGGGAGTTGGCTTCCAAAGGAAGTCTGCTCATGTAAATTTTACCTCAAGATAAACGCTTCCATGGAGAATGCCATACAGCCTGAGTTTTCAGAATTTCAAAAATCAGGAAGAAGTTTTCCTGAGACTCGCCCAAGCCTAAGAATTATACCTGGTTTTATTGTGGGAAAGAACCCCATGGAAGTTCTATGACACAGGAAGATCCGGTCAGGCAACCTGTTCGTAGAAAAATAAAAAACAGGTAAGCACACGACGTACGCTTACCTGTTTTTAATGTTGTTCGAATGCCTTTTATTTATGACCTCTTTCGTCAGAAACGGTCAGTTTTTTTCTACCTCTTCTTCTGCGGGCAGCGAGCACTCTTCTTCCGTTGGCCGATGACATGCGCTCACGGAAGCCGTGTTTGTTTCTTCTTTTACGATTAGAAGGTTGGTACGTCCTTTTCATACTTCAAACGTTTTATGTTTCAACCACCCTACAGTCTGCAAAGATCTCGTCTTTCCCGACTGTGTGCAGTTCCCATATCAATTTACAGGGTTGCAAATATAGGAAACCCAGCTGAAAAGGACAAACTCTTAGCAGTAATTTAGCCCTTGTTTCTGATAATCAATACTAGTACCTTTCTGAAAAATTACAGAAGAATCTGGCAATGAAATACTTAGTTAGCTACCAAGAGCCTCTTAAAGGTTTTATCCATATACGTTTAGAGACCTTTGCGGAAGGCGAATTTGTTTTAAACCTGCCTGCCTGGAGACCTGGCCGATACGAATTACAACAATATGCCGCTTATATTTATGATTTTCAAGCATTAGATCCATTGGATGGTTCGGCGCTTCGCTGGAAAAAAATCGGCCGGAATCAATGGAAGGTGTTTACCTCTTCTCCAAGGCTTTTGCATATTGAATGGAAGTATTACGCCAGGCAATTGGATGCCGGTGGATCGTGGGTAGATGACGACTTATTCTACCTGAATCCTGTAAATTGTTTAATGTATAAAGAAGGTCAGGAAAACAGTCCCTGGAGCATGGAGCTTGATTTACCAGATCACTTTACCATAGCAAGCGGTTTATCGTTTGAGAACCGACAGTGCCATGGGCATCAATTTTTTGAATTAGCCGACAGCCCCATTCTTGCAGCACCGCAACTAGCGCATGCCAGTTACACGGTCGGTCATAGCCAGCATCATCTATGGGCCTACGGAGTTAGCCAGCTGCCTGAAAGTATGGTCCAAGACTTTCAACGGTTTACAGAAAGTCAACTGCAGCTTATGGAGGATTTTCCGGAGCCTCACTACCATTATTTATTATTGCTCTTGCCACGACCTCATTACCATGGCGTTGAACACCGTCATTCCACAGTGATTACACTGGGACCAGCCGAGCAAGTAATCCATGGGAAATTGTATCAGGAATTGCTGGGCATTTGCTCGCACGAGCTTTTTCATGCCTGGAACATTTTAAAAATTCGTCCTACAGAACTTCTACCCTATCGCTACCAGGAGGAGAATTACTTTGAAACCGGCTTCGTAGCAGAAGGTTTCACCACCTACTATGGAGATCTTTTCTTACGAAGAGCTTCTCTTATCAGCGACGAAACTTGGTATGCTGAAATAGAAACCCATTTGAAAAGACATTTTGAAAATTACGGTTACGAGCATGCCTCTTTATTGGAATCGTCGTTTGATCTGTGGGTGGATGGGTACAGCCAACCTGCTCCTCATAAAAAAGTTTCGATTTATACGAAAGGATGTTTGGCTGCTTTGTGCCTGGATTTAAAAATTCGAAGATGCAGTAGCAACCGAAGAAGCCTGGACAGTGTGATGCGCAAACTTTGGAAAGATTTTGGCCGGATAAAAAAAGGGTATTCCTATTCGGATATCGTATGGCTGGTATCAGAAGCCGCAGGAATGGACCTAAGTCAATACTTGCATACATTGATGGCAACCCGGACCGATTTGCGTGCCGAGTTGGAGGAAGCCTGGGAGTATGTCGGCATCAAAATGGTTCCGGATCCTAATCAGGCTTACCTGGAAAGCGAATATGGCATACGTTTTAAACCTGCTTCAGAGGGCATGTGGATTGACAACCTGGCTCCTCATAGCCCAGCGAGTGGGCTGATGATGCGGGGAGACGAGGTGGTACATTACGAGAAAAAAGAAGACCACCTGTTTCTGGTGGTCCTGAGAAGAAATCAGGAATTTCAGATTGATTTACCAAAAGGATCCGGATATTTTCCCAGCTACAAACTCATGGAACTGGAATCTGCACAAGCTAGTCAGCGTGCCAACAGGCGTCTTTGGCTGGAAGAACACGTGGTATAATTATTTTTCAACCTGCCAGGCAACTAATGTATTAAATACTGAAAGAGGTAAAAGCCAACGCAAAAAGAGCAGCACGGGTGCACCGCTCCCGATAGGATAGCGAAGCTTGTACGACTTATCGTTAGCGGCTTTGAAAATGAGCTGTGCTACCTTTTCCGGCCCCATGGCCTTGCGTCCAAACTCCATCATGGTTTCGCGCGCTTTCAGCACGTATTTATCGTAATCCGATTTGGAGACAAAATCCAGGGAGCGTTCGTAGAAGTCTGTTTTAATTGCACCCGGTTCAATGTTTTTTACTCGAATTCCCAAGGGCTTTAGTTCAAATTGCAAAGACTCTGCAAAGCCTTCCACCGCCCATTTGGTGCCATGGTAAGCACTGAATAATGGAAAGGTGATACGACCTCCCATACTGGTAACATTGACGATGCACCCTGATTTTTTAGAACGGAAATGGGGAAGAATTTTCTGTGTCACCATCATCAATCCGATCACATTGGTATCGAACTGCCGGGTGAGTTGTTCTTTACTCATAGCCTCGAAGGCTCCTACCAAGGCATACCCTGCGTTATTTACAACCACTTCTATGGAACCAAAACTGTTCAGGGCTGCCTCAATTGATTTCTCTATGGATTTTTCATCCAATACATCCAAGGCAAAAAGTTTTACTCCGGGCAAATTCTGCAATTCGGTTTCTTTTTCCGGTTGGCGCATGGTAGCGGCTACATTCCAACCCCGACTTGAAAAAAAGCGAGCCGTCGCTTTTCCAATACCGGAAGAGGCTCCGGTAATAAAAACTGTATTTTTTTTTGAGCTCATGGCCTCTCAACATCAATGAATAGCAAATAGTTCTAAAGAAGGCCTGCTGGCATGATTTTTAATTGCAAGTATTAATACAGATATTTGTGACACCTATTACACAAACCCTATGAAATTCTCCCTAGTTTTTTTTCTTGCTTGGGTATTTTTTATCGGATGTCGCCCCAAAGAAATCGTTCATCCCAAGCTTCCGGATCCAATAAATGGCAGTAACATTAACAAAGACAAGCTGTTCAAATATTCGTTGATAGATTCTATCAATAATGTTGTCAGGGAATCCTGGACCTTCAACTATTATCCTTTTAGCAATCGCATTTATTCCGTAAATCACCAAATAAATGATTCCTTAGGAGACCCAATTTATTTTGAATCCAACATATTCAGCTGGAATGATACATTGCTAAACAGCATAACTCATACCTTCTCTCCCGAATCGTTTAGAACTGACTATACAGACTCTTTTACCTATGAAGGAGGCAAACTAGTTAACATGATGAATCCTTTTCAATTATTTGAATACCGAGAAGGAGGAAATCTTCCCAGGACTTACTACTCTTCCGCCGACGAAACCACCGATTCCGTTGTTTATGAATATCAGCCTACTTCTACCTTACTCTTGTATTACTATAAAGGCTCCGTGGTATCGACGCGCGAATATTCTTATTGGCCCGAAAAAAATATGTTACTCACCGTCGACTGCAAGCCTCCAGGAAAAATTACACATAAAGATTCTGTATTTTACATAAAAGAAAAACTTCCTTCTGCCCTTATTCAACTCTATCCTGAATTTCAATTGCCTCCTATTGCCAGAAGGCGAAATTTTTTATTAAAGGAAAAAAACACCTCCTGGCCATTGGAATATACCAAAGATAAGTATCAAAGAATAGTCAACATTAGGTATATAAATCAGTGGCTCATAGCCACATTGGAATATTATTAATACTGAAAATCAAATTTTTACGAATAAAACAAAAAAAACAAATACGCTGGTTAACAAATAAATACGGATGCTACTCTAAGTATTGCAGGCCAAAATCCTGACGGCACCATTCAAGTACCTACAAACTGCCCAAACATTTGAATGCTTCTGAATATAATCAATACGTAAAAGCTTACACAAGCTGCCTATACAGGTTTGTGCTGAAGATGGTGCGTGATAAAGACGAGGCCAAAGATTTGGTGCAGGAATCGTTTGTGCGTTTGTGGGAGAAGGGGAAAGGCCTTCAACCTGAACAAATAAAATCGTGGTTATTTACAACAGGTTACCGATTATCCCTGGCACATATAGAAAAGAGTAAAAAGTTTGTATCTGAAGAATTCTTAAGCGACTTTCAAACTCAAGCAATCGACAATCCCGATTTGAAATCCATCATTCAGGAAAGTTTATTACTCCTTTCAGAAGCACAAAAGTCTATTTTAATGCTGCGCGATTATGAAGGATTTCAATATAAAGAAATTGCCGACATCCTTGAAATAAGCGAAGAAAGTGTAAAGGTTCAGTTATTCAGAGCAAGACAAAAAATTAAGAATCATTTAAAAGATCTTAAATTCGTTTTATGAGCGTCATTTCAAAAGCCAATATCGAATTCTGGTTCTTCCAGTACCACGAAGGCTTGCTTTCTGAAAGTGAGAAGGCTCAGCTCATGAATTATCTATATGAACATCCGGAATATAATGAAGATTTTGTTTTATGGGCTAACACCAAATTAATCGATGATGTTGCGGAAGATACAACCCAACTGGAAAAATCCATCCTTAGACAAAGAGGTTTCTCATGGCCTTCTATCACCTGGAAACAATTTATTGGATTTTCATCTGCACTCCTAATACTGATAGGTGCCGTTTTGCTTTGGCCAAAGGATTCTTCTGAACAAGGATTGGCCAAGGCGTTGAAAAATGCAAAAATCAAAACCGTGGAGCCTATTTTAGTGTCTTCGAATTCAACGAAGGAAAACGCATTGAGACACGTCTGGAAAAACCTTTCTGCTGCTCAAATAGAGGAACATACTAATTTCAACGAACTTGAAGGGTCGAGTTTAGAAAACCATTCTCCTTCCGCATCCACCCCAGAAAGCGGAACTACCCTTGATACTAAAATGAATGTTTCGAACGACAATTCCGTGGATGAAAATCCAGTCGCTTCCAAACCTTCTGCAGAAGATGCCACCGTTCCATCTTCCCTAACCTTTTCAAATCAGCAGGTTTCCAAAAAATCCGATGCCAAGGCAGGTAGCCTCAAAAATCAAAAACAAAAAAAAATGAAATATCCTAAGGTAAAACAAAAAACAAAATTGGATTTACGACCTACGGATGAATTCCTAAAAGACAACCCAGACCTGTAACGTGCGTTTACGCGTATTGCTCATACTAACAGTTTTCTCCCATGCTATTCTGCATGCCCAGGTGCCTTTTGCCAGTTTTTCACAATTACCGGTCCTTCAAAACCCTTCCTTTGCCGGAAGTAAAAATCAAAAACGTATTAGTCTGGCAGGAACTACTTCTCAAACGAATGACTATTCCTGCAGCGGACTGTTTGCTTCCTACGATGATTTTTTCCCAAGACTTAAACTAGGAATAGCGCTGCACTAT
Organism: Cytophagaceae bacterium; assembly: GCA_025454925.1. Classification (GTDB taxonomy): domain Bacteria; phylum Bacteroidota; class Bacteroidia; order Cytophagales; family Cytophagaceae; genus JALONM01. The sequence goes on along the minus strand of JALONM010000002.1, from coordinate 45,771 downwards.
TTATACCATCAGCAATCCAACACTTTACCCTATGATTCACTAGCATTTTATCAATCGGCATTGAATACGGACGAATTTACGGCTGCTTATCCATCCGGATTGCGTTCACATACGTTTGGATTGTCTTTGGCGCCTAAATTTAATTTGGGAACCATCAATGCACGAGGGGCATTTAGCAGAAACTTTTCTCCTTCATTAGAAATAGCCATGGGGCATCAGAGAGAAAACGATATCGGGAATTTCGATTATAACATAGGAAATTATATTTATCCTGACACAGTCGTTCAAGCACCCGATACCTTATATGGCGCTGCCAGCAATGTCTCCGGACTTCATTGGCACGCAGGACTTGGTATGAAGTTAAACTCCCGAAACTGGATTCTTCATTATCTTTTTACCTATGGGCAGGAAGGGCTCAGTGAATATTATTTCCGATATGCCAACAGCATCAACAGGGATAATTTACAAATGTTAGAAAAGCATTTGTACAATAGGGTATCTTTCTGGACGCAGCGTATTGGCGCATCCTATGCCATCAACGAAAACAATAAAATCTGGAATGTTACATTCCATTCTGTAATGGCGTGGAAAAAGTATATTGGTGCAAACAACTACATTGGAAATGAACGTAGTCCAAGTTTATCCTTATTACGTCGCAGTTCAATGAATACGATGTTATTTTTGAATGGGGCGGTAATTATCCGATTAAAATCCATACTAGGAGGCTTCTCATATACTCGCTACAACACTATGGGGATATATGGAATTAATGTTGGCTTCCAGCAAAAACGATTTCGAATACTTGCAACATTTTTCCCCACCGATGAGGTAGCCTCCGGAATCCGAACTGGAGAAGTCTGCATGTCCCTGTTCTTTAAACAAGGTAAAAAATAAAAGTAAAAACTATTTCCTGCACCCACCCTACTAAATCGTTAATTAATCAGATTTAGATTAGTTGCTTTCCCTGGGATTACTGATCTTGTACCTGAATTCATTTTCCCTTGCCCAACAATAAGCGGCATAATAAAGAATTATCTAGTTTTATGAAAAAAAGAAAAAAGATGTTCATATTCCTATTGTTCCTGGTATTAATCATTTCGATTGGCTCGTATGCATTTCTTTCCACGGCTCCTTTCGGGAAATTACCTTCCGGAGAACGCTTGAAACGCGTACAACAGTCGGCTAATTTCAAAAACGGTTCCTTCCAGAACCTTAGCCATACACCAGATATAGCAGAGGATGCTAACTATTTCTCAGTGATGTGGGAGTTTCTTTTCAAAAAGAGTAAAGATAATACCCCAACCGATACCATTCCATCTGTCAAGACCAATCTAAAGTCCTTGCCAATTGCCCAACCACTCCTTATTTGGATGGGGCATTCTTCCTATCTTCTTCAAATACATGGAAAGAAAATACTTGTAGACCCCGTGCTAGGAGGCTCCGCGTCTCCCATTCCTGGTTCTGTAAAAAGCTTTGCTGGTACTGACGCCTTTTCTCTCGAGGACCTTCCTGAAATAGACTATTTATTTATTTCACATGACCATTGGGATCACCTCGATTATCCTACCATGCAATATTTAAAAGATAAAGTCAAAAAAGTAGTTACGGGACTTGGTACCGGAGAGCATCTGGAGTACTGGGGCTTTGACAAATCAATCATTTGGGAAGGTGATTGGGGAGATCAATTAAAACTAGACGATTCTATTCAAGTAATTTTACAGCCAGCCAGGCACTTTTCGGGCAGAGGCTTACAAAGAAATCAGGCTTTATGGGTTTCCTTTGTTGTGCTAAGTCCTCAACATCGGTTGTACCTGGGTGGAGATAGTGGTTACGACTCACACTTCAAAGAAATTGGAAAAAATTACGGTCCTTTCGACATGGCTATTCTGGAATGTGGGCAGTACAATAAAAGTTGGAAGTACATACACATGATGCCGGAAGAAGTAGTAGAGGCTGCTTTGGATTTAAATGCAAAAAAATTATTGCCGGTTCATTTTGGAAAATTCTCCCTGGCCAATCATTCCTGGTACGAGCCCATCCAACGGGTGAAAACTGCCTCACAAAATAGAATTGAGCTAGCACATCCTCGCATCGGTGATCCTTTGTGGTTGGATTCTTCCCAGACCTTTACTGAATGGTGGCAATAGTATTACTCTAATTATCAATCCAATTGAAAATCTTTAACAAAGAATTTTTTATACATTTTTTTGTTTCAGGCATGAAACCTTATTTTCTAATTGTGGTATAATAACCTTAATTTGTAAACCTAATTCAATAATCAATGTCTTAATTTATCTATCAAAAGTTTGAAATATTTTTGGGCTTTTTATCGAATACTCAAAAAGTTATACCGACAATACCTGTTTTTTTCGACTTTTATTAATTGGTCTGATTATTGAAAAAGGCAAACTATTCAATCATTTTTAACTATTTAAAACAACACGTTATGAAAATTTCGTACTCAAACTCACTGGTAGGCACAATGATGTTATTGTTCCTTTCCATCGGAAAACTTTTTGCAAGCCCTCTAGGTGGCAATTCTAATGAGCGCTATGCTTACCCTTCCAATCTCAGCCCTAATCCGGTTATCACCAGCGCTGAATCAACTGTAAAAGCACCTGAAGTGAATACTGGCCGCGAAACCAGTAAGGTAAAGAAAGCGCTTCACAAAGCTACTTCTGTAATTCCTGCTGTAGCCTTATACCGTCAGATGAAAAAAATCAGCAAGGCAACGGTTTCTGATGCTAAGCAAGGCGGTGACTGGAACACACTTGGTATCGTTGGTTTCAGCTTAAGTATGTTAGGTATTATCCTTCTATTTGCAGTTGGATTCCCATTCCTGATGGGCTTGGCTGGTCTGATCGTGAGTGCCATCGGTTTGGGTGGTAACAACAAAGACAAAAAAGGTAAAGGCTTCGCCATTGCTGGTCTTATCTTAGGTATCTTGCTAGTATTGCTGTTCTGGTTGATATTCCTTCTTCTTGCATCCCTTGTAGCTCTAGCTATCTAATTGTAGCCAAATGTTATAAAAGAGAGGCCCTTAGTAAAGGGCCTCTCTTTTTTTATCCCTATTTACAAACTACAAAAATCAAGTCTGATTGGGATTGTATTTATAACCTACCAATTTCCCATTCGGGATTGCCTGAGGAAGGATGGTCCTGCAAGGGCCTATCCTGCCAAATTCCGGGCTTAACCACTATCTCTTTACGACATAAGACAAAAAAACGTGACTCTTTGCAGAGTCACGTTTATACCATTGGCGTTACTTTTTCTTACAAAAGCTTGGTTGCATCTTTATCCATGTACCAATACAAATTTCCATCGGAAGGCTCAATATGAGCAGCCGGATATTCGAGGTAGGCATCTTTCTTTTTATGAATTTGCTCTACCTTCGCTGCTTTAGAACTTCCTGTTACCAGGAACACGATGTGCAGTGCGTTATTGGCAACTTTACCTGTAATTGAAACCCGCTTCTGTCCGGATTCCGGATGAGTAGCCACCACGCAGGTTTGAGCAGCATTAAACAACGATTGTTCATGAGGGAAAATGGAAAGCGTATGTCCATCATCCCCCATGCCCAGCATGACCAAATCAAACTGTGGCAAGCCATTTTTCATCGGAACAGTCGATTCTATTTCTTCCGCATATCGCTTTGCTTCGGTGGTTGGATCTTTTTCCCCCAACACACGATGTACATTATGCGAAGGAATTTCGATATGCTGCAACAAGGTTTCGAAGGTCATTTTATAGTTACTATCCTTGTGGTCTGGTGGCACACATCGTTCGTCGCCCCAATATAGGTGCACTTTTTTCCAATCAATTTTTTTATAATTGGTGGAAAGGTAACTAAACAAAAGTTTAGGTGTACTTCCTCCCGAAAGCGCGATATACGTGTGTTCTTTTTCGGCTATAAGAGCTGAAAGGAACTCCGCAAATTTTTCGGCTACTTCTATCGGGTTATTATATACTTTAACTTCCATAGTTTTTATAATTCACAATAGGTAGCATCATCCGTTAGGGAAGGCGCCGGAAATCTCCAACACGAGCCCATGCCTTCATCTTCCATAAGACGATCGGCCGCAGTAGGCCCCCAGGTGCCTGCCGGGTATCCGTAGATTTTAAGGTCTCGGTTTTCCTCCCACTCCTTTAATATCGGATCAATAAACTCCCAGGCACTTTCCACAGCATCGCCGCGGGCATATAACGTGGAATCTCCTTGCACACAATCCAGTAGCAATCGTTCGTAAGCGCCAGGTACGTAGTGGTCAGACAAATCAGAATACCGGAAATCCATATTCACCGTTTTCACCTTAAACCCAGCCCCCGGAACTTTCATTCCAAACTTCAATAAAATACCTTCATCGGGTTGAATACGTATAATCAACTGATTATTTTGATTTTGAATATCTTCGTTGTAGGCGAATAAGTGATGTGGTGAATTCTTAAATTGAATAACAACCTCAGTTGCACGAGTAGGTAATTTTTTGCCAGTCCTGATGTAAAACGGCACACCTGCCCAACGCCAGTTGTCTATAAAGAACTTCATAGCCACATAGGTTTCTGTGCGGGATTCTGCAGGAACTCCTTCTTCCTGCCGATATCCTTTTACCGTTTGTCCTTTGATCGTAGACTGAGTATACTGACCACGAATGACATTTTCTTCAATGTCCTTTTTACTCATAGGCCTGAGCGATTGAAATACTTTCACCTGCTCACTTCGGATAAATCTGGAATTTGCGACCACAGGCGGCTCCATGGCTACAATGGAAGCTACCTGAAGCAAATGATTTTGCACCATATCGCGTGTGGCTCCGGAAGTATCGTAATATCCACCGCGCTTTTCCACGCCCACGGTTTCGGCAGCGGTAATTTCTATATGCTGAATATAATTTCGATTCCAGAGTGGTTCGAAAATAGAATTGGAGAAACGAGTCACCAATAAATTTTGTACGGTCTCTTTTCCTAAATAATGATCGATACGATAAATCTGATCTTCATCGAAACAGTTAAGTAATTTTTTATTCAGGTCTTTGGCAGTCGCCAGGTCGTATCCAAACGGTTTTTCCACGATCAAGCGTCTCCAGCCATTATTTTCATGGGTAAGATCCTGAGCTTTGAGGGAGGCAGGAATTACTTCGTACAAACTCGGTGGCGTAGACATGTAATACACGTAATTGCCTTCTGTATTGCACAGGCTATCAATTTCCTGAAGACGGGTTTTTAGCTTGGCATAATCTTCCGGCTTTTGCGTATCGATGGCCTGGTAGAAAATTTTGCGGGAATACGTGTGGTATTGTTCCTCGGTAGCATGAGCCCTCTTTACTTCCTTGTTGTCAAAAACTACTTTGCTGCGGAATTCGTCGTCGGACATGGCTGTGCGGCTTACACCCAATACAGCAAAATTCTCAGGTAAAAATTTACCGAGATACAAGTCAAATACGGCAGGAATGAGCTTTCTAAAAGTAAGGTCACCGGATGCGCCGAAGATTACGAGCACACAATTGTTCGTCTTCTTCATAAAAGTGTCACATTAAGCTATTTAGTTAAAAGTAAGAATAGGAATTTTATCTATAACACACAAAAAAGTTTATTGTTATTTTTTAATCAATATTCCTAACTTACCGGGCGATAACGGGAATTACTCGAGGCCCTAACCTCAGGCCTTGCGTTTCCGTATGGACCCATTGGTGTTTTTTTAAAACCGACTAACATTCGTTAAACTTCGATTTATACAGTAATCTATGAGTACATCTGCAGATTTCGGCCTGGTAGGCTTAGGCGTCATGGGACGCAACTTCATCCTTAATGTCGCTAGCCATGGCTTCAGCACTTCTGGCCTCGATCGCGACATGGAAAAATGTAATGCCTTGGATAAAGAAGCTGCTGCAGCGGGTTATAAAGCAAAGGGATATGCTACGGCCAAAGACTTTGTAAACTCATTAAAAGCGCCAAGAGTCATCATGATGTTAGTACCTGCCGGAGCACCGGTAGATGCTGTGATCAACGATTTGATGCCTCACATGAGCCCGGGGGACCTGCTCATTGACGGTGGCAATTCTTTTTACACCGATACAGACCGACGCGAAAAATTCTGTCAGGAAAAAGGATTCCGGTTTATTGGAGCGGGAGTATCCGGCGGCGCCAAAGGAGCTCGCCTGGGCCCATCCATCATGCCAGGCGGTTCGCCTGAAGCCTATGCCATGGTTAAGCCTATGTTTGAGGCCTGCGCTGCCAAAGTAAACGGCGAACCTTGTGTTACCTACATTGGGCCTGGCTCTGCAGGGAACTATGTGAAGATGGTACATAACGGAATTGAGTATGGACTCATGCAACTCCTTTCCGAAGCCTACGACATCATGAAACGATTGCTGGGGATGTCCAATGAGGAAATTCAATCTACCTTTACTCAGTGGAATAAAGGAAAGTTACAATCCTTCCTGGTGGAAATTACTTCCCAAATTTTCCTCAAAAAAGATGAACTGACAGGAAAAGACCTCGTAGATTTTATTCAGGATAAAGGAAAGCAAAAGGGAACTGGAAAATGGACTTCTCAGAATGCCATGGATTTGGGTGTGCCCCTGTTAACGGTGGATGCCTCGGTAAGTATGCGCGTCATCAGTGCTTACAAAGACGATCGTGTGCAGGCAGAAAAACTTTATCCGGTAACCACTAAGGTACAGGCTGAAAAGGCAGAACTGTTGCGCCAACTGGAAGATGCGTTATATTTCTCATTTATCATTTCCTACGCGCAAGGCATGTCCATGTTGGCTCAGGCATCTGTTGAATACAAATACAACCTGAATCTGGCTGAAATCGCGAAAATCTGGAGAGGCGGTTGCATCATCCGTGCGGTTTTATTGGAAGACATCACACAAGCGTTCAAAGCCAATGCAGGACTTAAAAACCTATTGCTGGATGCTAACTTTGCGCAAAAAATAAATGGTGTTCAGGCTGCCGCCAGATCTATTGCTGCCCTTTCCATACAAAATGGAATTCCAGCTGCTTGCCTTCAAGCTTCCATCTCTTATTTTGATGCCATGAGAACTGGAAGACTTGCCTTAAATCTGGTTCAGGCACAACGTGATTTCTTCGGTTCTCATACCTACGAGCGTATAGATAAAGAAGGTACATTCCACACAGAGTGGGAATAATAGCATCCTTTAACAACTTGATATTAAAAGCGAATTCCACTGCGGATTCGCTTTTAATTTTTAGTCCCTTTTCCATTAAATAACACTAGCTTCATTTACCAGATAATTTGTATCTTTGAAGCATGCCGGAACAGGTAGTTACATGTATTCCCCTTGGTCTTATTGATTATAAAATAGCATGGGATTTTCAAACCAGTCTATTTGACTCTATCGTGTCCAGGAAACTTGAAAACCGCCACCTTACGACACCTGTGCCTACCGAAAACTTTTTGATTGTATGCGAGCATCCCCATGTGTATACCTTGGGACGAAACGGTCATAAAGAACATTTACTGCTAGAAAGCGAAGGCTTGGAGAGAGAACAAGCTCAATTTTATGAAATCAATCGTGGTGGTGATATTACTTATCACGGACCTGGTCAACTGGTGCTATACCCAGTTATGGACCTGGAAAATTTCTATACCGACATTCACCGCTACATGCGCGAATTGGAAGAAGTAGTGATTCGTACCCTGGCAGATTCCGGTGTAACCGCAGGCAGGCTTTCGGGAATGACCGGTGTCTGGCTGGATCCGGAGATACCTGGCAAAGCCCGGAAAATTTGCGCCATGGGTGTAAAAACAAGCCGATGGGTAACCATGCACGGACTGGCCCTGAACTTAACTACCAATCTTTCGTACTTTCAACATATTGTACCCTGCGGAATTAAAGACAAAGACGTAACCTCGCTGCACCTGGAGATTCCGCATGTAGACATAGAAAAAGTGAAGGAAGATCTGCTGAAAAATTTTCAGTCGGTTTTTCACTGTCTGCTGGTTCCTCCCGACCACGAGGATGTATCCAAACGGCTTTTGTCCTTAACCACTGATGCATATAAAACATAAAGAAGATGAAAAAAGACATCTCCTTTCCTCCGGTCAAAGGCGTATCGATCGCCGTGACCCGCACCGAAGAAGTTAATGAAACTACCTGGAGTGTTTACTTGCTGAATCAAAATGATTTTGCCTTAAGCAATGTATTCATACGGACAACCGGATACGGCTTTGATGAAAACGGCGAAAAAATCCAAACCAGTACCTTGCGCTACCATTTTACAGAAATCCCTTCCGGACAGCATGTCTTCATTGAATTGCTGGACCCTAAAGTATTTGTACTGAACAATGAATTCTGGGTAAGCTATTTTGTAAACAATCAGATCTTCGATAAAAAATTTATTTTCGTTCCGGATAGTATCCACGAATCTAATTTTACTACCATTCCTCAGTTAAAAACTTTTGGTGTTTTGCACAATTAAATCCTGATGCCGCTACCCTTACAAGAAATAAAACGACTGCTGATCATCGATATAGAAACAGCGGGCATACGGGCAAACTTCAGCGATTTACCCGATCGATTCAAACCATTGTGGATGAAAAAAGCTTCGCATATTAGCAGCGAAGAGAACCCGGAGGATTTATATGCCAAACGCGCTGGTATTTTTGCAGAATTTGCGAAAGTCATTACTATAGGACTAGGTGTATTGCAGGCAGACAAACAAGGCATTGGCTTGCGTGTGCAAGCGCAAACACTTGAAGACGAAAAAGAGCTGCTCACCGAACTCGCTTCCATTTTGCAGCGGGAAACCGAGCGTCATACAAGGGAATCCAATAGCCACGAACCGGTCTTCCCTTTGCTGGTTGCCCATAATGGAAAAGAATTTGACTTTCCCTTTCTTTGCAGGCGATATCTGGTAAATGGACTGGAAATTCCGGCGGCACTTTTTATGCCTAACCGAAAGCCCTGGGAAAACAACCTGCGCGACACCATGGAACTATGGAAATTCGGCGATTGGAAAAACTATACCTCCCTGGAATTGCTTGCCACCCTTTTTGACATACCCAGCAGCAAATCGGATTTGGATGGAAGTCAGGTACACGATGCCTTTTATCAAGATCGTACCTTTCACCGAATTTCAGAATACTGCGCAGCAGACGTCGTGGTAACGGCACAACTCTATTTAAAAATGAATAATGCTCCGGTAATTGACCCCGATCGCATCTCCATTAAAATAAAATGAAAATTATCGCATTTTAATCTACCTTTACAGGAGACGGCTATAAGGCCTGAACGATCATGATTGGTAAATTTGTAAACGCAGCACTCTTTATTATTTCGGCTCTTTTCTGCTTTAGTGATCTCTGGTTATACATGTGCATTCCATTGCTCACTTGTTTGCTTTCCTTTTTCCACTTCCGGAATAACCAGCATTCTGACGAGGATGAAGCCCAACCGGCCAATGCACTCAAAGTATCATCGATCATGTTTAATCTGATTCTTTGGCTGGTAGCACTTGCCCTTACTCTTAGTCTGATGGATCCGAAACACCCGTCCCCCTATCAATCGATGGGAGCAATACTTATTGGTCTTATTACGGTCTTTTTTGTGGTAAGCTCCTTTAATCTATACCGCATGTTTCAGAAAAATGGCTAAGAAAGAAGCATCGGAAACGGTAAGCGGAAGCCTCTTCGATTTTCAGATATTATTGAAGCTGATGAGGTATGTAAATCCTTACCGGCTGATTTTTTTTCTGGTAATTACCTTTACTATTTCTGTTTCCCTTTTTGCCATTGCCAAACCCCTGGTGGTAAAGCACGCTCTCGATGTATATGTGGTACGCAACGATGCGCGTGGCCTGTGGCTCGCTTGCTTGTTATTGGTGCTACTACTGCTTGCTCATGGCATTGTGAGTTACCTGAATACCTGGCTCGCTGGCAAACTGGGGCAATCGGTCATTCGGGATTTACGAAATGAATTATTTGAAAAAATCATAAACTTCCGACTCTCCTTTTTCGACAAAACACCCAATGGCCGCATTGTCACCAGAGTAGTTTCTGACATTGAAAGCCTGGCCAATCTATTTAGCGAAGGCCTGGCAGGAATCGTATCAGACATCCTGCTGATTGTTGCTATTCTGGCGGTGATGTTGTATACCGATTGGCTCATGACGCTTTGCAGCCTGGGAGCTCTGCCCTTGCTACTGATCAGCACGTACATCTTTAAAGAAAAAATCAAAAAGACCTTTAACGAAGTGCGAAATGCCGTCGCACAACTTAATTCGTTTGTACAAGAGCATATTTCAGGCATGTCTATCGTTCAACTTTTCAATAGCGAAGAAAGGGAATACAAAAAATTTGAACGCATTAATCAGGAACACCGGGATGCCAATCTTAAATCTGTGTTGTACTACTCCGTGTATTTCCCGGTAGCCGAATTCATCAGCGCAGTGAGTACTGCCCTGTTAATTTGGTACGCTTCCAGGGCTGCAGGGCTAAATCATTCCATAAGTCCAGGCGTAATGACGGCCTTCCTGATGTACTTAACTATGTTCTTCAGACCAATCCGAATGATTGCCGATCGATTCAATACGATTCAGATGGCCATTGTGAGCTGTGACAGAGTATTTAAACTTCTGGAGGAGGAACATGAAACCACTCGTCATGGCAACTATAAAAAGGATTCATTGCGCGGTGCAATAGAGTTCGATCAAGTAAGTTTTTCTTACGACGAAGTAGTACCGGTATTGAAATCCATTTCCTTTAGCATACAACCTGGAGAGCGTATTGCTTTTGTTGGCTCTACCGGAGCGGGCAAATCTACCATTACTTCTTTATTAAATGGATTTTACTCTCAGCAACAGGGAGACATCCGAATCGATGGGGTTCCCATTCAGGAATATGATTTACCCTGGCTGCGAAGTCGGATTGGCATTGTGATGCAGGATGTTTTTCTTTTTTCAGACACCATCCGGAACAACATTACATTGCACAATCCATCGATTAGTGACGAAAAAATAAATGAAGCAATTGCCTTAGTGGGTGCGGCTGGATTCATTCAACAGTTGCCCGGCGGACTTGATTTTCAGGTAATGGAACGAGGAGCTACGCTTTCCGTAGGGCAGCGTCAGTTAATTTCATTCCTGCGCGTGCTTTGCAGCCATCCAGACATTGTCATCCTCGATGAAGCCACCGCTTCTATCGACAGCGAAACGGAACTGTTATTGCAAAAAGCCTTAGATGTATTGCTGAAAGGTCGAACCTGCATTCTGATTGCCCATCGATTAAGCACCATTCAAAAAGCAAGTTGTATTCATTACCTGGAGCATGGAAAAATCACAGAAAGCGGCACCCACGAAGAACTGCTGCACCTGCAGGGTGGCTACGCAGAATTATGCAAAATGCAATACTTGCTTGCCCGTTAAGCTTATTTAAGGTATCTTGGATACTTTAATAAGTAACATTTAGTTGGAATAGATCGATATGCTTCGCGAACGCCTTTCCATGTCTTATAAAGTAGTATTTGATGTCTGGTCACTGAAGTCCATCAAAAAAACTACCATACTTACGCTGCTGGCGGGTACCTACTTTTACTTCATTGAATACATTGAATCCCATTACTTCCTCATTGACTTTTACATTCCGGGCTATATCTTCTATCTGTTAGGCTATGTATTAGTAATGCTTTTTTATTTTAAAGTAAATACCGCCTACTATCGATGGTACGATGGACGAAAATACTGGAGCTACCTGGGTACTCACGGCAAAAACCTGGCGGGAAAACTAAACGCTGTTTTACCTCCCGACGATCACGAGACCCGGAATTTTTTTGCCAAAATGATTACCAACCATGCCTATGCATTAAAGGCAAATCTTCGCAGAACTAGGTCTTTGGAAGAAATTTATGAAGTCTATCCTGGTTTTAAAGAAAGCCTGGCAGAAGTTAAAGACATTCCAACGCATCTAATATCTCAGATCTTAAATCGAATTACCGAGCTGTATAAACAAGGTATCATCAGTGATTACCTGTATCTGAATATGCATAAGTACGTGGATGAGGCCATAGATATCGACGAACAATGCCGAGGCATACGGAAGGTACCGTCCCCCTCTTCGTATACCTTTCACCTAAAAACATTTCTTTTCCTATTTACATTAACCTTGCCATTCGGTTTTGTGCATGATCATAATGCATTGATTATTTTGGTGATGATGGTTATTTACGGAGCCTATGCGGGCACCAGCGTGGTAAGTGAAGAAATCGACGAACCCTTTGGCACCGACAAATTCGACATCCCCCTGGAAGACATTTGTTATTCACTCAAGAAACATGTGCATCAATTGCTTAAAGTGGAATTACCCAAAGCTTCCAGTGCTCACCACTAGTAAGCATTTCCGTCCGGATCAGGAATTTATCCGATAAACTTCTATTAAAAAGTAAAGCAAGCCTGTATTTTTGATTTAATCAAAAGCACTATGTATCCCAGCGCCTCAAAAGTATTCCCGCTTCCGGATTTCCTTAAGAAACTTCCGGAACTTCGTCAAAACAAAAAAATTGTTTTCACCAATGGCTGTTTCGATCTGGTGCACATCGGGCATGTTGATTATTTGGAAAAAGCCCGTCAATTGGGTGATTTTCTCGTGGTAGGTCTCAATACCGACCAATCGGTGCAACGACTTAAAGGACCCAACCGGCCTGTTAGTCCTGAATCTTCTCGCACCAGGGTCATGGCAGCCTTTGAGTTTGTGGATGCTGTCATTTTGTTCGACGAAGACACGCCGTTGCAATTAATATCTGCCATAAAGCCAGATATTTTAGTAAAAGGAAATGACTATCAAATTCACAACATCGTTGGTGCAGATGTTGTTATAAGGAATGGAGGAGAAGTAAAAACCATCCCCTTGGTGGAAGGTTTTTCAACCTCACGTTTAGTTGAAAAAATAAAATTAAATGAGCTATGATTGGAGGAATGTTTATTGGCTTGATTTTCTTCGCTATCAGTTGGATGGTGGGAGCCAGACTTAAAAGTAAATTCAAAGAGTACTCTCAGACGCCGCTAGCGTCCAATATGTCAGGGCAAGAGATTGCGGTGCAAATGCTCCGGGACCACGGCATTAATGATGTATCGGTGGTATGTGTGGAAGGCGAATTGAGCGACCACTATAATCCTGTAAACAAAACGGTGAACCTGAGTCACGATGTATTTTACGGGAGAAATGCGGCGGCAGCAGCGGTATCGGCGCACGAATGCGGCCATGCCGTGCAACATGCTACTGCCTACAGCATGCTGAAATTCCGCTCCGCCATGGTACCTGTTCAAACAATAAGCGCTACCGTGCTCAACTGGATCATTATGATTTCCATGTTCGGTGGCATTATACTTACAAAAGGTATGGGCTTGAGTATTATTCTTCCCATTTTGGTTTTGTGCAATGTAGTCATCACATTATTCGCACTCGTAACCTTGCCAGTAGAATTTGACGCAAGCCGCAGGGCGTTGGCATGGATTGAAAACAAACGGGTAGTAACAAGCGCTGAACATGCCATGTCGAAAGATGCCTTATGGTGGGCTGCCATGACCTATGTGGTGGCTGCACTGGGAGCCATCTCCAACCTGGCTTATTACCTGTTTCTACTCTTTGGGAAAAGAGATTAATTGAACTTTATCCATTTTAAAAAGGCAGTGGTCAACTGCCTTTTTTTATGTCTATCCCTGGACGTATTCGCTTCAGAAGTACTCCAGCCACTGCCATAATGCACCAAAACAATAAGAAATATGCATTAGAAATCATCAGAAAAACGTGATCGGTTAAAGCCCAAACTACTATCGAAATGGGTAACAAAAGAAGATAATAGTATATCTTAAAGGGCAATTCCTTTTTTGATTTCATACTTAATATCGATTTACTGTCTAAATAATTCAATCCTCTGTATACAACATAGTGCAAAATAATAGCTGGCAACAAAGCCATTATATAATCTTTAGTCAGGAATGGAAACACAATGGCTAGCGCTCTAAAAAATGCCAATGAAATAAAGGTCATGTATTTAAGCTCAATATCCTGAATTACATTGTGCAACAAAAAGCTAATAGACATACATACAAAAAATACCAAAACAGATAGATTGTTCAGACTACAATAGAATAATAAGAAAAAGAAGACCACCAACCGGATCAACACAAACAATAAAATAAAAATGGGGTTGAGTTGATTATCTCCTAACCTTTTATTGGGTTTATCCTCGTATTTAATTGAATACACATCGTTGAACAAATATCCGAATTCATATAAGGAAATAAACATCAGATACCCTGTAAAACATTGCTTTAGCGTGAGAATTAAATCGAATGAGTTAAAAAAATATAATAACAAGAAGGAAGAAAGAAACTCATAGTAGAAATGAAAAACAATCTCATGTACTTTACGCAGTCTCGTTTTTATAAAATATAAAGACGGAAGTAATGTCACTATAGAACTTGCATTCATACACCTTTACAATTTAAGCAATCTAACATTTCTTCCGAGGCCAGATACAATTTCTTCACACAACAAAATTAAACAACTGTCGGCCATTATAATTAAAGCGACTACAGTTTTGATTACAAGCAACAGAATGATTGCATGCACGAAATCATAGAATAGCAGGACCTTCCCTGAAACACTGAAACTATTTGCCATGTGAGAAGCCAAATTTACCATATCAGTTGAATACGAATTCTTTTTGATAGACGGTTTAAAACGGCATCAACTTTAAATCTTGACATATCTGTTTGGTATAGTATTCTGCTCCATCATGATTTAAATGCATATCGTCGCGAAACCAATTATTTTTTGCAAGAAACAATTCTGATTGACTGTAATCCAGGCATGGAATTTTATTTTTCAAACAACTTCTTTTGACTAGTGTTAATCCATTACATCTTGAAATATCCATTCGATTGTTGCATGGAGAAATCGCCACTACCAACTGAATCTTTTTTCCTTTGCACCATGCAATCATAGCATTCAAATGTCCAATCAGATTTGAATCCAAGGGTGACATATAGCTGGATGCAATAAGAGTGTCAGATCTCATTGAACCAGACAAAGGAACATATCCCTGCCACTCCGGTTGATTTCTTTTTATGAGTGTATTCGCCAATATTTGTACTGGAAAGGAGTTGTAGCGATACAAATTACTTAGAAGCTTCAATTTCTCCGCCGGACCTCTTTCTTCAAGGATAGGACGTATTTCAGGATTCGTATTATAGTATGGAGCCAGGCAGGATATCTTTGAATAATGGCGATTGTCAACATCAAAATCATACGGATTCAAATCCAGAATTATCATCTTGGGTATATACCGTGAAGAGATGGCATGAATAAGTCCATGATAATACAATACTCCTTGGCCATTTCTACCGGTATTATAACAAGTGACACCAAGCTCCTTTTCTATAATAGAGGGGATGTAATGATGTGTAGCCCTCGAAGAGCCTACCACTATTGTAGAAGCATGGGTATGATGAAGACTGAAGGTTGTTCGTGCCGCCTCTCCTGTTTTCATTTCCATATAAAAGTATTCTAACAAATACCCTAAGGAAACATCGAGCACCAGTAGCAGTCCTAAAAATATAAATCCATTTTTAATAAACGTTCGAACTCCCATATCCATTAAAACTGAAAATAAATAAATTGACTGGAATCAAATACCCCCAAAAGTAAAATCGCTACAAGCATGCTTGCGTCTTTGGCATAAAGCAGAGCGGTATTCTTTTGGAGCTTGGCAGTAGTGTCGGGGAAATATTCCTGCATCATCTCGATACAAATCAGTGATAGAATAGCAATGATAGAATAATAAAAATGCGTTGGATCTACTCCTATTTGTAGGACACCCCAATTGGTAATCATTTTTGTAACAGCCATAAGGGCATTATCAAATGTATCTGCTCTAAAAAAAATCCAGGCAAAACTTACCAAAAGAAATGTAAACACGACTCCCATGAATCGTTTTCCTAACCATTTCTTTTCATGCCAACGGGGAAAATATTTTTTGTATACATTTTCAGACAACTGAAATACGCCATGAAGTAAGCCCCAAATAACAAAATTCCAACTGGCACCATGCCACAATCCGCTAATGACAAAAACCACAAAAATATTAAACTGCCATCTGCTAAACGAAACCTTATTTCCGCCTAAAGGAATATAAACATAATCTCTAAACCAGCCTGAGAGCGAAATATGCCAACGTTTCCAAAAATCTGAGATCGAAGCGGAGAAATATGGCTTTTTGAAATTCACCATCAACTCAAAGCCCAGAACTCTGGCACTGCCCAACGCAATCAGCGAATACCCTGCGAAATCACAATAGATCTGGATGGAAAAAAAAGTAGTCGCGACAAAGATAGTTGCCCCCTGATATTGGCTCAGATTGTTATACACTGAATCTACCACCAATGCTAGCCTGTCGGCTACGACCAACTTCATAAAAAACCCCAACAACATGATGCGTAATCCGCTTACGATCCGGGTATAATCAAAGTGTACGTTCTGATAAAATTGATGCAAAATATTCATGGGGCGCTCAATGGGACCAGCTACCAACTGCGGGAAAAACAACACATACAATGCGTAAATCCCAAGGTGACGCTCAGCCTTCTGATTTCCTCGGTACACCTCTATGGTATAACTCATTGCTTGAAAGGTATGGAATGATAATCCGATTGGTAATATAATATCCCAATGTGGCACGTTGACCGGAGCTGAAAAAAGAGCACCTAAATAGGTAATATTATCTGCCAGGAAATTATAATATTTAAAAACACACAAAATCCCTACGTTAGCAAATATACTTATGAACAAGAGTAGCTTTTTCCGGGAATCCTTTGCCGCTTCTATATAGATACCTGCATAATAATCGATCACAATAGTGAGAAATAAAATCAGTATGTATGCTGGAATAAAAAACATGTAGAAGTAGCAGCTGGCAAGCAGCAGCCATAGCCAGCGATACTTGTGCGGGAGTAAAAAATAAAAAATCACCACCGCAGGAAAAAACAGAATAAACGCAACGCTATTAAAAAGCATTTTTTATTAATTTAATTAATCCTTATGAAAGTAATAGATGCCTGATCTGGCCATTTGCGTTTTTCGAGTTCCGAATAAACAATTACGTTTGCCTTCCTGGCCCTTTTTACCAACGTCAAATCAGTATAATTGTCCGTTGTTATGGTAAAATCTCCGGAAGTCAGCAATGCTTCCGACACAAACTTGTCTTTTTTTCCACTGGCGTCCCATTGAAGTTTTCCCTCACAAATCCCCTCTGCATCAAACGCCAACTGTGAGCTAAAATAAGTAAGATTCAACGCTTCTGCAATGGCTTTGGCAACAGGATCAATAGTAGCCGACAATAAATGAACTTCGGCTCCCGTCATCTTTATTTCCTCTAACAGCGACATCACTTCTGAATTTTTCCGTTCAGAAAGATAGACTCCATAATACTCCCGAGCCACCTGCTCCAGTTGTTGTTTAGATTCGCCCTTCAATAACCATAGTGCCAATTTTTTATGGCAATCAACCGAGGTAAGTTTGGTAAGTAAAATTAGTAAATAAAATATCGGAGACTTTTTAGAAACAACCAAGAGGAAAAATACCCAGGAGTAATAGCGCTTTTGATCCGGAAGATAATAACGAATAAAATCCATGGTAGTGTTTGACCTGTACAAGGTATCGCATATGTCAAAAAAATATGTCATTTTAAAAACAGAGCAGCATACACTTCTGAATACCTGGAAATTGCAACATTGAGGTCATAATAGGCAAAAGAATTCTCCCGGATGGTATTTCTATCCAGTGCAATCAATTCATCCAACTGCGCTACGGTTTGCACATATTCAGTGACATTTAAATTGCGTAACGAGATTCCACCTTGGGTGGTTTCTACAATGGATGCCACATCACCAACCTTGGCATTGCATACAACCGGTATTCCCATTGCGAGCAACTCTCCCAATTTGGTTGGAGAACTAGCAATCTTTGAATAGGTTTCTTTAATAAACAAAAGACCGATATCGGTAGGCGCAATAGCGCGTTTAAGATCTTTACGTTGAGCAAACTGAATGGTTATTTTCCCGGTAGGAATTTGAAAATGCTTGGCACGTTCGAGTATATATTCGGCAGGGTCTGGGGTTATGAATTGAAACACAGAATCGGATTTCTGCTGAAGTAAAACGTAAAAAAACTCCAGCATCTCATCCAGCAAATACCAAGTTCCAATAGAGCCCAAATAGGTAACAACCATCGTAGACTCCGACAAACCCAATTTTAATTTAGCTTCTCTCTTTTCTTCCTTGCTGATAAGGGTAAAATGATCGAAATCTGCACAACAAGGAATTACAGTAATGGGTGCTCCCAAATAGGACTTCCACCCGCTGATTTCCTTTTTGGCCGCCTCCGTCAGCGAAATGATGCCGTCGGAATTTTTGATCAGCGAGGCTTCCTTTCTCTTGTACCATGCATAAATCAGCTTGAACAAAGGATTATGTTGAGGCCAGATTCCCCCCTCAATTCTTTCATCAACCCAAAAACCTCTCATGTCAAACAAAAATTTGACATGATATTTTTTCTTTAAATACTCTCCTACTCCGGCGCTGATATAACTTCTGCAATGGATCAAATCAAACCGTTCCTGTTTATGCAACTTCTCGGCCAAAGACTTCATCGTATAATTATCATACAATTTAGAAGCAATGGGTGGAAAGGAATGAAATGGCAGAGGATGCCACTTTATGGAATATTGTTCACAAATAGACTCAATAATTTTTTTATTCGCTTCAAAACGATCTTTCTTCTCAAAGGAAATTAAACTAAACGAAATTCCTCGCTTGGCCAGTCCTACAATATAGGGCAGCACTTGCGATTGACCCAATGGGTCCGTCATGCCATCGTAAGAGAGGAATAATACCTTTGCTATTTTATTTTGCATATATATGTAAATGTATAGAAAAAAAGCTAGATTAATGTGGTTAAAAAAAGTGAAAAATGAAATCGGCATTTGATGTCCTTACTTGGGTTGATATATTTTTGCCTCCATTCTATTTTATATTTCTATTTGCGATTTTCCGTGTTATAAAAATATATAAAATCAAAGATCCGGTAGAGCAGAAGTATTTCATTCCTGCATTTTTATCCAAGATTGTAGGTGCCGTAGTCTTAGTTTTAATTTATCAATTTTATTATAAGGGCGGAGATACGACCGCATTTTTTTTTGACAGTCAAATTGCTACAACACTTTTCTTTGATTCTCCCTTTGGGTACCTTCAATTCCTGCTCTCTAGCCCCGGTGAGCAAATTCCTGAAATTAGCTTTTACACCTTTCAGATTTATTTCTACTGGGACCCTAACTCTCTGATCATTGTAAAAATTGCTTCGTTCTTAAATATCCTGACCTTCTCATCTTTCGTTTGCACCTCCATGCTGTTTGGAGTACTGGGCTTTTGCGGAGGCTGGTATTTTTTTAAAACGTTACGCTTATTGAATAAACACCTGAACAAACAGTTTGCGTTTGCCACCTTATTCATGCCATCCATCATCATCTGGGGTTCAGGATTAATAAAAGACACCTTAACCATGAGTGCCATAGGCTTTATCATGTACACTTCGTATAAATTATTTGTTAGTAAAGACGTTCGATTGAAATATGTAATAGCCATGTCGATTGCGATGTACCTGGTTATTGTCATTAAAGTGTATATCCTGATTTGTCTTCTGCCAGCACTTTGTATTTGGTTTTTCATCAATTACATCAATCACATCAAAAGCCGTTCTACCCGGGGATTTTTAAAACCTTTAATGTTGAGCATCGCCATCCTTATTGGACTGATTGGCTCTTCCATTATTGTGGAAACAGATACCAAATATAATTTCAAAAACATAAGTGAAACAGCCAAAGTAACAGCGAACTACATCGGTTCGGTGAGCAAAATGGAAAATGGGTCTTATTACAATATCGGACAATTGGAAATGACCCCAGGCGGAATCATAAGCATATTTCCTAGCGCTATTGTTGTTTCCCTTTTCCGGCCATTCCTCTGGGAAATTAAAAACTTATTAATGACACTTTCATCCCTTGAGTCTTTATTTGTAATGATTCTTGTGATTTCCACATTGTACAAAGTGGGGATATTTAAATTTATTTCGATTGTTAATGGCAATGCGTTTATACTTAGTGCAATCATCTTCTCGCTTACGTTTGCTTTTGCCGTTGGAGTATCGACTTCCAATTTTGGCACGCTGGCTCGCTATAAAACCCCACTTATCCCATTCTTTGTTTCGTCGTTGTACATGATTCGTAATTTGGCTAAGACGAGTGCAACAAAACCAAGCTAGTCTTGTGAGGAAGAATGAACACTAGAAAGATGTTCAATGGCCCATTTTTGAAGCACAATCATGGCCCAAATGCGATTGTATAAATAATGCGCACCCGCCTGGTACTGTTTCCTGTACAAGGATACGACTTGCGGATCTAGCAAGCCGACCCTCCGAATCGATTCCTCTGATAAATATTCTGAAATTAAAAAACTCAGACGACCTTGCAGCCAATCATGAAGTGGTATTGCAAACCCCCATTTCGGCCTTTCAAAAAACTCTTTAGGTACATATTGAAACAGAATCTCCTTTACTATTTTCTTCGAAGTAGTGCCTTGCAGCTTAAACGTTTCGGGCAGCGAAAATGCCAATTCCAACAAACGATAATCCAATAACGGATCCCGAGCTTCTATGGAACATAGCATACTGGCACGATCTACTTTAACCAAAAGATCATCTTTCAAATAATATTTCAAATCAAATAATGCTTGATTTTCAGCAGGGCTCAGGGCAGACCAATCCATTCGTGTGAACTCCGTTCTATATTGATACCCGGAGCAAATCAAACGAGACAATTCCTTTTCAGAAAATAAATATTGTTCCTGAGAAAATATATGAGACTGCTTATTCACCGATGGATATAAAAATAGCTCCGAAGCTCTTTTTATTCTGTCATTCCCCAATAGCTTCATCGAAACTCCTAATGGTTTTCTGAATGCCTTCAGAAGAGGTTGATTTAATCGATTTGCCCATTGGTAGGCGCCATAGCCTAAAAAGCCTTCATCTCCTCCATCCCCGGTCAATACAACTTTAACCGATTGACGAGCCAACGAAGACACCAGGTATACTGGTAATGCAGATGTATCGGTAAACGGTTCATCAAAATTCGACATCACCTGTTGCAGGTTGTTGATTGCATCGGTTTGTGTTACTGTATATTCATGATGATTCGTACCCAAGTATCCGGCTATTTTTTTTGCATAACCCGATTCATTAAACGAGGACGATTCAAACCCTATTGAAAATGTATTGATGGGATGGCTACTGTTCCTTTGGGCTATGGCCGTTACGATACTTGAGTCAATACCACCACTCAGGAAGGTTCCAATCGGAACATCACTGATTGTTCTATACATAACTGAACTGACCAACAATTCATGTACAGTTTTTTTTGCTTCCTCGTATGTTCCAGCATAACGCCTGGTGCCGACGGATGCAATATCCCAATAGGTGGTATAAGAAATAACATTCCCGTCAAACACCGCATATGAGCCTGCAGGGAATTTGGAAACCGATGCATATATCGTTTCTGGCTCCGGTATGTAGCCTAGATGTAAAAATTTACTGACAGCCCTTCTATTCAAGGCCAATCCTTTGCATACGGCTGGACATTGCACAAAGGATTTTATTTCAGAAGAGAATGCTATTCCGGATGGCACGTTGGCCATGAAGAGTGGTTTAACCCCCAAGCGGTCTCGAAAAAGGTAGAGCTTTTGCTGTACGATGTCTAAAATAACAAAAGCAAACATTCCATTCAAGCGTTCAACAAATGCCGGTCCTTCCTGAATAAAAAGTTCAATAATAACCTCTGTATCGCCGGTAGTTTTTAATGGCTTCCTGAGAAGTGGATACAGTTCACGGTAATTATAAATTTCGCCATTAAATACGATTACATAGTTGCCGCACGAAGAATAAAATGGCTGGTTGGCAGATTCCGATAAATCCAAAATGGATAGTCTTCGATGACCAAGTCCGATGTGGGGCGATTCCGTGAAATAATAGCCTGCTGCATCAGGCCCTCGATGGGCAAGTGCATTGGTCATTTTTACCAGGTCCTCCTTACTAAAGGAATTCTCTGTTGAATAAAAACCTGCTATTCCACACATATTGCACAAATAAAACCAATAACACAACTTGCATTGCTATGATCGACTTGAGGGCGTCTGCTAACAGAAAAAAACACTTGTCTACCAACGCATCTTTTCATTTATCACTTCCACTATCGGATCAAGTCTCGTGGCACTGTTAAAAGTGGTTTTGATTTTTTCTCTGGCCATTGTACCTACTCTAACGCGTTCCTCTTCATCGCTCAAGAGCTGTATGCAAGCATGGGCAATACCCGCCTCATCCATATCGCATAACAGTCCATTTATTCCATGATCTATTATCCGGTCAGCGTCTTTCACTTTAGTAACGACGCAGGGCACTCCTCTTTCCATGGCTTCAATGAGGCTGAAATTACAAAACACCAATTCTGCTGGCAGCACAAATATCCATGATTTTTCATAATACGGCTGCGGGTCGGTAGTCCAGGAATACACTTCTGTGAGGGAGGCTATTTCCAACTGTGTTGTTTCCCGTTCAACAAATTGAAGATCTTCTTCATTGCGAGCACCCACAATAGTAAACCGGACATCAGGAAAACGATTATGAATTATGGGAATCGCTTTCAGAAATAAATCGAGGCGCCTCAAATTTTTAAAGCTATTCAAATATAAAATATTTCTGGGTGTCGGTTTGTCGGCAATAACAGGCTCCTCTTTTACTCGCACTTTATTATAATCAAAATAATATTTAGAGCGTGGAATTTTATATTTATCATAAACCTCAAATAAGCCCAATTCCCTGTAAAATATTTTATCCGAATTCTTCAAAATGGTTGCGTATGTAAAGGCCTCTGTAAAAAAGTATCCATGCTCGTTGAAGCCATACCATACACCCCGTTCAATAGAAACCACTGCACAACCGAAAAATCTGGAAAGAAGTACAGCTGCCAGGATCCGGTAAGGAGAGCCTTCAAAATACACTTCTACATAGCAAGGTCTCCTTATCAGCAATTGAATTGCATATACTGCGGAATCGAATGCAACAGAACGGCTATACCTGTGTATGCGCGCTGTAAACGGAAGTGTATGTTTCATTCCGGTCCATTCATAGGAGAAAAAATACGAATCTAATCCTTTCTCCAAATAGCCTATTCCTCTTTCGGCCGTTTTGTTGATGACATGCTCTAAGCCTATAAAAAAAATATTCCTCTTCTTTGTTGCAAAGCGAAACGGAAAAACAGCAAGAATAAGAACAGGGAAAAGTAAAACCGTTAGCAATAAATCCAGCAATTTAAATGGTGTGCTAAAAACTACCAGAAATATTTTTGTAGCCAATAATACAAAAACAGGTTTACCTGTTCGATGGCTTTCCTTTTTAAGTATTTCCCATTTCTGTTGAATTAGTTTCATTAACAAAGACAATTTTTAAGTTGTTCGGAAATTTCATTAGAGGCATCGCCTGTGCCATACAAGCCAGGATCAAAGTAGGTAGGTATTTCCTGCAATTTAGACGCCAACTCAGACAATGAGTCGAACAGTAATGTATTGCAATGGTTGGTTAGCGTTTCCACCCATTCTGTTTCAGGACGTATGGTAATGCACTTTTTTTCTAACCAATAGGCTTCTTTTTGAACTCCACCGGAATCAGTAATGATTGCCTCACAATAGTATTGGTATGACAAGGATTCAAAATACCCGACTGGTTCTATGAATGAAATGTTTTTAAACTGTTCCAGCTGAACCCCAAATCCTGCAAGCAGTTTGGTAGTGCGAGGATGAATGGGGAATAATACAGGGTATGGTAAGGCATTAAAAGTATTGAGTATCTCCAGCATGCGATCTTTGGCATCTGTATTGTATGGACGGTGTATAGTGGCAAAATAATATTTTTTTTCCTGGAACAGCCTGCGAGTATAAGGCAAAGTGAGACGCAACATATCTTTCATTACATCTCCACATATAAACACATTCCTGCGGATATTTTCTGCGAATAAATTTTGTTGGGCTACCTCACTAGGACAAAAAAGAATAGAAGACACATGATCCGTCATGATTCTATTTACTTCCTCGGGCATCTGAATATTAAAACTTCTCAAACCTGCTTCAATATGTATTACCTGTATGTGTAATTTTACTGCCGCCAAAGCCGCGCTTAACGTAGAGTTGGTGTCGCCATAAACCAACACCGCATCTGGCTGTTCCTGTTGGAAAATACGTTCCAGGCTAATCAACATGTTACCCGTTTGCTCAGCATGCGATTTTCCGATATCTTTCAATTGAAAATCTGGTTTTTGAATTTTCAATTCATCAAAAAAAATCCGGCTCATATTATCATCATAATGCTGACCTGTATGGACCGATTTAAGTAAAAAATCCTTTTCCAGAGCTTTGGATAAAGGAGCATGTTTGATAAACTGAGGCCTGGCACCTACCACTGCCAGAATTTTTTTTCTTGGAATCACAAATGCTTTATTTTATTGAAATTGTATACCCGCTTCACCAATCGATTCAATCCAAAAACGAGATTTTGTTGCCATTGATCGGTGCCATAAAATTCATGTGGAACATTCGGCAGAGAAAGAAGTTTCTCAAATTCTTCTTCCGTGAAATCCAACTTTTTGGCAATGTAAATTTTATCCTCCTCTTGCATATTGACATCATAGGTAGGCAAAGACAATTCATGCAAGGCGTCTTCTCGGGAAATGAGTCCTGAGCAAATCATGGTCGACAAATGAGCCTTCCGTTTATCGATATTAAATTTTCTTGGAAGAATGTAGCCCTGATAAAAGCGAGTAAAAACAGACTCATGGTGTTTGCCACCATAATCTTTCCACCCCAATTCTCTTGTAAGAATTTCTTTGGCTTTAGGCTTATCATACCCAATGAAATGAAGTGGCGCGTATTGCTGTATACCCTTTACGGTCATATACCAGGCGAACTGCCATATTCCCAGCTTAGGCATGTGGACCAGCGGAACGGTCCCAAATTTCTTCTGAATATTATTGAGGTTAACTAAATCTTTTTTCCCAGTATACCTCCATTTTTCTGGAAGTATAGATTCCGTAGCGTTGTTAAAACCGGTGATGATGTATTGCACCTGGTGTTGACTTGCCAGTTTATAGAGTGCGGCAAAAATCATATGGTCATTGGGAATTTCCAAATCCAAAACGGAAGCGTAAAAATAGGATCGTTGCAAATCCTTGAATTCATCCCAATCCATGACGAATGCGTGGTAGTCGTATTCTAACTTTCGTACGATATTTTCAATATTAGAAACGGCACTCTCGGAGTTAAAGCCATTATCGAAATGTACCAGCAAGGCACGCAAGCCCCATTGTTTTGCTATATAGGCAAGATAGCTGCTATCTGCTCCACCACTGAGTCCAATGATACAGTCGTACGCTTTACCTTTGCCCGACTCTTTGATTCTTTTAACTGTTTCTTCGTGATAGTTTAAGAGAGCATCTTGCGAAGGTCGTTGTTTTAATTTATCAAAATATTCGTGCCAGTGATTGCAAACACCTTCCCGGTCAAATGTAATATCCGGATCGGTAGTATCCATTACCGTTTTGGTACACATCTGGTACGGTCTATCTAGGCTAGCCATTATTCAATTGGTTTATTTCATTATTTGAGAGGTAATTAATCAACACCCCTTTCGTTTTTCCCACAAACACAAATAAACTTCCAGCTGCTACAGCAGAGGCTCCTCCCTCCGAAATAGCCATTTTAAAATCTTCTAAACCGGAAGCCCCGCACCCTGCAATTACCGGAATGGAAACCTTGTCGGTAATCTTTTTAAGGGTTGGCAAATCGTATCCGGCAAAAGTACCGTCTTTGTCAATAGATTGAAAAAAAAGCTCTCCTGCTCCAGCAGATTCCATTTCCTTGGCAAATTGGACCGGATCTTTATGTGTGTTTATTGTCCCACTATGGGTATATACTTCAATTTTACCAAAAAGGTTCTTTTTTATATCAATGGAAACAACCACGCTCTGGCTGCCAAAGGTTTTAGCGGCAGATTCGATTAAGGCGGTGCTATTATGCGCGGAGGTGTTAATAACAACCTTTTCTACCCCCTCGTAAAAAATACGTTTGATCTGGTCCAGACTCTTAATACCTCCTCCATAACCTAGGGGCATAAAGGCTTCTCCTGCAATCCTTGAGATAAGGGAAAAATCGGGCACTTTGTTGCCAAGGGTAGCCCCTATGTCAATAACGATAAGCTCATCTACCTCTTTGTCATTAAAAATTTTTACTGCGTTGATCGGATCTCCGATATACGTATGATTTTTAAATTTTACTCCTTTATAAAGTCCGCTGCCCTTCACTAATAATACAGGAATAACTCTAATTCTTCCCATCCGATTTAATAGTTTGATATGAAATTTTTAAAAAGCGTCAGTCCAAATTTATGGCTTTTTTCAGGGTGAAATTGAGCACCTATAATATTCTCTTTTTCGATGGCTGCGGTAAAAGTGATACCATGCTTTGCGGTGAGCAATACATCGGCTTTGTCGCGACAAACAATATGATACGAATGAACGAAATAGAATCTGGAATCGGCCGGCAAATCTAAAATAAACCTGCTTTCTTTTTGCATGCTTACATCACACCATCCCATATTGGGTATTTTCAAATTCTTATTCTCATCATCCACCTGAAAGCGCAGCGTGGTAGCATCTACCCAACCTAAGCCAGGCATCGTGCCTTCTTCGCTTGACTTGGTCAACAATTGCGCCCCCAAACAGATACCCAGTATCGGAATTTTTTCTTCCAACACCCGGCGGTTCAACAGTTCTACTAAACCACTTTTATGTAGATTTTCCATTCCCATATCAAAAGCTCCAACACCGGGCAAAATAAGTTTGGTTGCCTTGGAAATTTCATCGGGATTGGAACTTATGACAGATTGGGCACAACCAGCCTTCCTCAACATATTTTTTATGGAAGTAGAATTGCCTACCCCATAGTCAATAATTACAACCATAGTGAAACTAATGTAAATACAATCCGATTGTTACAGTATGTGATATTAAGTCCGAATGAAATTTGGTTCTTTACTGTAAGTTTAAAAAGTTTAATCCCCTTCTTGATGTCGATTTAAATATTGTCAAAAAGTACTTAAAAAACCAATAATTTACAAAAAGGCTTAGTTGAATTAAGAAACACGGAGACATCTTCCAGCTCTTGGAACTTACTTAACGACTAGCAGCATTCGGACATGCATGATCCATTATAACTCCCTTCATTCCGCACCTCTGCCTAGTCTCCGTTTAAAGACCCTATTAGATGAATTTAATTCTCTGTGCATTTCATTTTGTTCTCCTGAATCTAAAAGCCTTACCGAATTGTTTGATGGTTCCTGGAAGATTTCATTTTTTAAAGTATTTAATTTTCACTTACTTAAGAACTTCGTTGAGAATTCTATGGGTAAGACATTAATTATAGCAGAAGCTGGAGTTAATCACAATGGAAAGATGGATCTGGCCTTTAAGCTGGTAGACGCTGCCGCCGCCGCTGGAGCAGATTACGTCAAATTTCAAACGTTCCAGGCATCCAAACTGGTAAGTAAGCAAGCCAAAATGGCCCAGTACCAGATCGACAATATGCAATCGGAATCTTCACAATGGGAAATGCTCAAGCAATTAGAGCTTTCTAAAGATCAGCATTATGCGCTCATGGAGTATTGCAATCAAAAAGGTATTCAATTTTTGTCAACGGCTTTCGACATGGAAAGTTTAGCATTTTTGCATTCCTTGAATTTCAATCATTACAAAGTACCTTCGGGTGAAATCACCAATAAGCCGTATTTACAACAGATGGCATCGTTCGGCAAAGAGGTTATTCTCTCCACAGGTATGTCGGATAAAGAGGAAATTGCAAATGCTTTGAAAGTGCTTACCACTTCGGGCCTTCCCCTAGAAAAAGTGATTGTGCTCCACTGCAATACGGAGTATCCTACTCCCATGAAAGATGTAAATTTGCGTGCCTTAGAAGACATTCATCAAACGTTTGGAGTCCGAATAGGATATTCCGACCATACCCTCGGCATAGAAGTACCAATTGCCGCCGTGGCCATGGGTGCGGTGTGCATTGAGAAACACTTTACCTTGGATAGAACGATGTCGGGGCCTGACCATAAAGCATCGCTGGAACCCGGAGAACTCAAAGAAATGGTTCAAGCTATCCGGAATATAGAACTTGCATTAGGACATGGAATAAAAATCCCTTCGGAGTCGGAAAGTAAAAACAAAATTATTGCCCGCAAAAGCATACATCTGTGCCATGAGCTTCCCGCCGGTTCTATTCTGTCTATGAAAGATTTAGAGATGAAGCGACCAGGAGATGGCATTTCCCCCATGGAAATAGAGCAAGTAATTGGCAGGACTCTCAAAAATCCAAAACAAGCCGATGAAAAACTTTTATGGGAAGACCTGGAATGAAAAATATATATCTACTAAGCAGTACACGAGCAGACTACAGCATTTATTTGCCGCTCATGAAAGCCTTACTCAGGGAAAATAAACTAAACCTGCGGGTAGTGGCGTTCGGCACACATCCGGAAAAGGCATTTGGATGCACTCTAAATAAATTCAAGGAAGACAATATTGAGGTTTACCAAACTTTTAAAACCTATTCTCCGGATGACAGCCCACTGGGCATCAGTAACAATGTAGCAGACGTAATGAGTCTGTTTGCTGGATTTTGGGAACAAGAAAAGAATCAGGTAGACTTACTTATAGCCTTGGGCGACCGGTTTGAAATGTTTGCCGCGGTGGCATCTGCCGTGCCTTTTCGTTTACCTATCGCGCATTTACACGGAGGAGAAACCACCTTGGGCGCTATTGACAATATTTATCGCCACGCTATTAGTTTGTGTGCAACCTTGCATTTTACAGCCACCCACACGGCCAGTCAACGACTTAAGGAATTGCTGGGTGAGGAAAAAGGAATTTTCGCTACAGGAGCATTGGCTATTGACAGCATTCAGTCGGTGTCGCTGTTATCAATCTCTCAACTACGGGAGCAGTTTGGTATAGATCTATTGACCCCTAGCATTTTATTTACTTTTCATCCAGAAACCACCCTATCCATGGAGGAAAATGTAAATCATATTAAAACCTTATTGGAAGTTGTATCGGAAACGAAATACCAAGTAATCATAACCTTACCGAATGCTGATACGTATGGAACTTCTATTAGGGATTCTATTTTTGATTTTTGTAAAAATAGAGAAGCTCCGTTTTTTTTGTTTGAATCGATGGGAGTAGTTGGATATTATTCAGCGATGAAGCATTGTGCCTTTGTAATGGGAAATTCATCTTCAGGGATTATTGAAGCAGCCTCATTCGGCAAGTATGCTATAAATGTGGGCGACCGCCAAAAGGGACGGGAGTCGGGTGCCAACGTATTGCATACACCCATTGAAAAGACGGCCATTCAAGCCCGGATAAAGGCCATATCTACCTTACCTGCCTTGGATTCCAACAATATTTACGGCGATGGAAATGCGACTAGCAGGATTGTAAGCCATATAATTGATTTTTTGAAAGTGGTTTGATGGAAAAGTATCAGCAACATTTTATTAAAGAAACGCACACCATTCGAGAAGCATTGATTCGATTGAATGACATGGTAGATTTCTCGGTGCGGGTTCTATTCGTCCTCAATGAAGAATTCCAGTTGATAGGAACCGTTACTGATGGCGATATCCGTAGAAGCTTAATTAGAGGCAGTGAGGTATCTCATCCTATCTCGGAAGCCATGAACAAGAATTTTAAATTCTTGCAAAAAGGAAATATCAATATTTCGGAATTGATCAGGTTTCGTGAAGAAAAATATGAACTCATTCCCCTGCTCGACACCAACAGGAACTTGGTAAGAATCATTGACTTTTCCGAGCAAGCCTCCTGCTTGCCCCTGGAAGCTGTGCTCATGGCCGGAGGGAAAGGAGAACGACTGCGTCCGCTCACCGAAAAAGTACCAAAACCTATGTTGTATGTAGGTGATAAACCTATCCTGGAACATAATATAGACAGGCTGGTGCATTACGGATTGGAACGCATTCATGTATCTTTAGGCTATTTACCTGATTCGATTACCTCTTATTTCAAAGGTGGCGAACATTTTAATTGCGACATTTCATACGTTTATGAAAACAACCCATTAGGTACTATAGGCGCACTATCACTGATTGATGACTTCCAAGAAGAAGTTATATTATTGATGAATTCCGATATCCTCTCCAATATCAACTTTGAAGAATTTTATCTGGAATTTATCAACTCAGGCGCTGGCATGTCAATTGCCAGCATTCCTTATACCGTGAATGTCCCCTATGCTGTGTTGGAAACGACGAATGGACAAGTAAAATCGTTTGTTGAAAAGCCAACCTACACCCATTATTCCAATGCAGGGATCTATCTGATCCGGCGTGAATTTTTAAACCGAATCCCTAAGTCCCAATTTTTTAATGCTACCGATTTAATTGATGTTTTGCTTTCGGAAGGTGTAAAGGTTACTTCCTTTCCTATTTTAGGATATTGGTTGGATATTGGGAAGCATGAAGATTTTAAAAAAGCACAAGAGGATATTAAACATCTGAAATTAAAATGAGTTCCCCCATGTTTATCATACCTGCCCGCGGTGGATCTAAAGGTATACCTGGGAAGAATATTAAATTATTGAATGAAAAACCATTGATCTGCCATAGCATTGACATGGCCAGACGATTTGTTGCGGACGAGCACATTTATATTTCAACCGACGATGCCACAATTGAAGAAACCGTTTTACGCTACGGATTGCCGGTACCCTATCATCGTCCACCGGAATTAGCCAGCGATACCTCCGGCATGACCGAGGTATTAAGCCATCTCTTCCAATGGTGCAGGCAGAATGGCAAACAATATTCTGAAGCTGTATTACTGCAGCCAACGTCACCTTTCAGAAAAGAAGAACATGTGCGGCAAGCGTTAGAAAATCTAAACACAGGCTGTGATTTATCTACCTCTGTAAAAGTGGCGGAAGCAAATCCGTATTATTTGCATTACCTGGAAAACCCAAGTGGTCATTTGGAAAAATTATTGCAAGCCCCTTCGATAAACAGAAGGCAAGATGCGCCAGTGGTATTTGAATTGAATGGCGCCGTATACGCCTTCCGGATTGCTGCATTTGAAAAATACGGGGCTTTTTCTAACTTTGAAAAGATCACGAAAGTATTGATGGATCCTGTTTCTTCCCTGGATCTGGACACCTTGCTTGATTGGGATTTCGCAGAATTTTTAATTCATCGTAAATATATTGTATGAGTAGAAAAGTACTAGTAACTGGTGCTGATGGCTTTATTGGCAGCCATTTGGTAGAACATCTGCTGGACCATGGATACGATGTTAAAGCATTTGTTCTGTATAATTCATTTAATTCCTATGGCTGGCTCGACACCTTGGCCCCAGAAAAGCTAAAAGCGATAGAAATCTTTTCAGGGGACATCCGTGATCCCAATGGTACACGGGTTGCCATGGAAGGAATCGATACCGTATTTCATTTGGCGGCCTTGATCGCAATTCCATACAGCTATCACTCACCAGACAGCTACGTCGACGTAAATATCAAAGGAACTTTAAACGTATTGCAAGCCGCTCGTCTGTTAAAAACCAAGAGGGTTTTGGTAACTTCCACTTCTGAAGTGTACGGAACAGCTCAATACGTGCCCATCGATGAAAAGCATCCTTACCAGGGGCAATCGCCATACAGTGCTTCCAAAATTGGAGCAGACCGTATGGCTGAATCTTTTTTCAGATCTTTTGAAATGCCTATCACCATTGTGCGGCCATTCAATACATATGGCCCCCGCCAATCTGCAAGAGCTGTCATTCCTACTATTATAACACAACTTCTAAACGGTGTAAATGAGGTGAAATTGGGAGATATTTCCCCTACGAGAGATTTACTATTTGTTAAAGACACCGTGAATGGTTTTTTAAAGATTGCGCTATCCGAGCGCACCATTGGAGAAGAAATTAACATCGCAACTCAACAGGAAATTTCCGTAGGAGATCTTGCCCAAAAACTAATCGACAAAATACGGCCGGAAGCAAAAATCATTTGCGACGAAGTTCGACTGAGGCCTGAAAAAAGCGAAGTGAAAAGACTTTTAGGCTCCAACGAAAAAATCAAAAATCTCACTGACTGGATTCCTCAATACGATTTAGAAGTAGGGCTGGCAGAGACGATTGCCTGGTTTTCTGAGCAACAAAATTTAAGTACTTACAAACACAATATTTACAATATTTAGTATGATACCGCTATCGGTGCCGAATTTATCTGGAAAGGAATGGGAGTACATCAAAGACTGCCTGGATACTAATTGGGTTTCTTCCGTGGGCAGTTATGTTGACCGTTTTGAGAAAGCAGTAGCCGAATATACGGGAGCACGGTACGCTGTATCCACTGTGAATGGGACCTCTGCGCTTCATATTGCATTGTTGATGGCAGGAGTTGAGCGTGGTGACCTCGTATTGGTCCCCAACATTACCTTTGTAGCTTCCGTCAATAGCATATTATACACAGGCGCAGAACCTGTATTGGTAGATATCGATCCACGAACCTGGCAAATGGATTTGAGTTTGCTAGAGCAATATCTACACCAGCATACACGTCTAAACAACGGGGTTTGCCAACATAAAGAAACGAAGCAGCGCATCCGGGCAATTATGCCGGTTCATGTTCTTGGCAACATTGGGAATATGCAGCAATTGCTGGACCTTGCGAATCGTTATCATCTTACTATCATCGAAGATTCGACCGAAGCCCTGGGAACTCGATACCAGGGAACACACGCCGGCAGATTCGGGCTCGCCGGATGTTTCAGTTTTAACGGAAATAAAATTATTACCACAGGCGGAGGTGGTATGCTGGTAACCGATAATGAACAAGTGGCAAAAAAAGCGAAACATTTAACCACACAGGCTAAATCGGATCCATTTGAATACATGCACGATGATGCTGGCTACAATTACCGATTGGTAAATATTCTGGCAGCTATGGGCCTGGCTCAGATGGAACAGTTGGATGCTTTTATCCAACATAAGCATCAGGTTAACGCATTTTACAGAGATTTCTTACGCACTCTAGATGGAGTGCAATTCCAGGAAGTAATTCCTGGAGCTGAACCCAACGATTGGTTGTTTACAATTCTTCATCCACGTCAACAAGATTTGATGGGGTATTTAATTCAACAATCGATTCAAGTGCGCCCGTTTTGGGTGCCCATGAATCGATTGCCCTATCTGCAATCGTTTACGTATGTCTCCGAATCCGATTTCTCTTTCCAGGTATACAGCAAGGGTATTAGCTTACCTTGCTCAACCTCTATTTCCATGTCTCAATTAGAACAAGTAAAATCTGCCATACTTAGATTTCATCATGAATACTGTTAGAATTATTCCTCGCATTGATATAAAAGGACCCAATCTGGTGAAAGGCATCCATCTGGAAGGCTTGCGCGTATTGGGAAATCCGGAGGAATTCGCTCAGTTCTACTACCAGGAAGGAGCAGATGAAATCATGTACCAGGATGTAGTAGCAAGTTTGTATGAACGCAATGGATTGCAAGACATCATCCGGCGCACCTCCACGAATATTTTTATTCCTATTACAGTAGGCGGTGGAATTCGTACTATTGAAGATATAAAAACCACCCTGCGGGCAGGAGCCGACAAGATTTCCTTAAACACCGCTGCGATCCGCAATCCTAATCTGATCCGAGAGGCCTCTGAAAGATTTGGCAGCTCAACTATTGTAGTTGCCATTGAAGCCATCAAACAAGCCGATGGGAAGTACCTGGCATTTGTTGACAACGGCCGCGAATACACAGGAGTGAATGTTTTGGAATGGGCTCAACAAATACAGGAACTGGGTGCGGGAGAGTTATTAATTACGTCGGTCGATAAAGAAGGTACTGGCGAAGGGTATGACCTGGAACTGATCCGCCAAGTAGCCGCGTCGGTGTCCATACCGGTGATTGCACACGGTGGAGCCGGAAATAAGCAACAGGTAGGAGAGTTATTCAAACAAACTACAGCCGCTGCAACCTGCATAGCCTCTATGCTGCATTACTCAAGCCTTACTAAAGTTACTACTGCCCCAGCAGACCATTCCAAGCAAGAAGGAAATTTTGATTTTATAAAAAAAGGAAAGGCCTTTAATAAAACCGAAATGATCTCCATTTCAGAATTAAAATCTTTTCTAAACGATCAATCTATATATTGCAGAATATGAGTACAAGAGCCAAGATTGGAATAATCGACTATGACCTGAGCAATTTGTTTAGTGTTATGCAGGCTTGCAAGTATGTAGGTATGAATGCTGAAATTGTTTCAGATCCAGATCAATTCACTAAGTACGATGGACTAATTTTTCCAGGAGTAGGTGCATTTGGTGCGGCGATGCAAAATCTGGAACGTACAGGAGCCAACCAGGCATTACTGGAACGTGTAAACGCGGGCATACCATTAATGGGAATATGCCTCGGCATGCAATTGTTATTCAGTAGCAGCGAGGAATTTGGAGATCATAAGGGATTGGGAATTATTCCTGGAAAGATCGTAAAGTTTTCGACCGAAAAACTCCGAGTACCACAAATTCAATGGAATAAAATTAATGAAGCAGAGCCAGGACAATGGAAAACCAGCCCATTGGAAAATTGCAAAGCGGGAGAATTCATGTACTTTGTGCACTCCTTTTATGCACTCCCTGACCGCGCGGAAGATATACTCTCAACCACCGAATACCATCAAACATATTGTTCAAGCGTTCAAGTTGGACATGTTTTTGCATGTCAATTTCATCCGGAGAAAAGTGGTCCTAAAGGATTACAAATCTATGAAAAT
Organism: Cytophagaceae bacterium; assembly: GCA_025454925.1. Classification (GTDB taxonomy): domain Bacteria; phylum Bacteroidota; class Bacteroidia; order Cytophagales; family Cytophagaceae; genus JALONM01. The sequence continues at coordinate 10,735 of JALONM010000002.1, read as the reverse complement.
TGGTTCAGGCGACTAAAGGGCTAGTTACATACCAGAATGGATAGAGAATATTACTATAAGATTGCAACACTTCTTGTTGGGTTTGAGGGCGACCAAATCGAGGAGATCAAAAAACACAAAGTTCGAAATTGGCTTGCTTGGCATATTATTAAGTCTCCCTTTTTTCACACTTTGTTTCAAGGTGAGGGAGAAGATGAACCGGGCAAAAAAGACGGAATGATGGACTTATTGCTCTTATTCCTAAAAAATATTCCGGCTATTGGAATGGTTATTATTTCTTCCCTCTGGAAACGAAAAGTTTTACTGTTTACCAATGGTGTAGATCGACTATTTCAGAACGAGGAAGGTAAACGGGTAAATGCCCTGATCGACCCATTGATCATTGAAAAAGCAATTACCGATTATATTTATATTGAGAAAGACCGGACAACTAACACCTCAGCACCTTTAATGCGCAGGGATTTTGACGAAGATGCTTTTCGTATTTTAATTGGAGGCTTAACCCGGATTTTAATAAAAACTGGTTATAAAAGTAAAGTCTCCCATACCTTGCATTCGTCTTTACAAGACTACTTTTCTAAAAAGGGAGAGACGATTCCAGATTACTCATGCATCATTCAGCATTTCCTTTGTGCCTTTTATGCTGAATACTTATTTTATAATTGTTTTTACTTAATCATCAGGCCACGGTTCATCGTGGGATCAGAGCAGGTAGCTACCGGAAAAATGGCAGCAGCGTTGAACCGCGGCATTCCAATGATTGAATTGCAACATGGCTTGGTTGAAGATAATCATCCCTACTATGATTATCACCCAATACTTGCCAACTATCGAAAGGAACTGGTCCTTCCCACTAAAATTGGTGTATTCGGGAATTTTTACAAAGACTTTCTTCTTAAATGTCCGGTGTGGAACCAGGACCAGATTGTAGCCATAGGATATTACAGAATGGAGTTAAAAAGAAAATTATATAACAGAACCTTTGCAGAACCTTTACGAATTCTTTTTCCTACACAATGGACTACCTATACAGAATCGCTTCAACTGATAGAATTTCTTAAAACAAAAACCAAGGAACTCTCATTCGAGTTTATTATAAAACCACATCCGTTGGAGCCTTCTCATCATTTGACAGGGTATGAGCATGCCGTTAGTAATTCAGGTTTCGAATTTAAAAGTCTTCGGTCGGATATTTACGAATGCATGTACACGGCCGACTTGGTTATCGGATTTGATTCTACCGTGCTACTGGAAGCAATATCGCTGGGCATCCCTGTTATTACTATTGCTACCAAAGATTTTCCGGATGGGCTTAACTCATTCCTTAATACCACTTCATTGATGGAGGCCATAAAACCTGCCAAAAACTTGGATGAAATCTTTTCTTATACACTGCAGCTTGCCACCAACGAAGATTTTAGAAATGCCTGGAAAGCAGAGTGCGAAAAGCTGGGAGATTATGTATATCAAAAAAATTACTTAGAAAAAGTAACTACCATGATCCATGAACTAAAAAGGTGATGCCTGCGAATAGAATTGCCATAAATGCGTTGTTATATGCCATAGCCCCCCAACTACCTAAGGCTCTTAATTTTTTATTGTTACCTGTACTTACTAGTTTTTTAAGCCCACATGATTTTGGAGTGTATGGAATTATTCTTGGATATGTAGGTGGACTCGCGGCGCTGAAAGACCTGGGATTAACGATTTGTGTGGTAAATCTTTTTGTTAATCATCCTATCAAATGGATTGGGATCTGGAAACGCTTATTTGGTTTTCTGATGATTTGGTCTTTATTCTTTGTACTGCTTCAGGCCTTGGTTTTGTATGCTACCATGCCTGAAATCCCCGACGAACGAAAACTCATAATCATAACTCTTTACTCTGTTTCTTCTTTATTCTTTGAATTGCCTTTATTGTTTGGTTACCGGTATTTTCAACTCAACGAAAATGCACTCTTTATATCAGTGGTTACAGCAATTTCAGGACTTGCAGGTGTATTGATTAATTACCTAGGAATCGTTCAACTCCAACTGGGCTATATGAGTTGGTTCTACGCTATTTTTGCCAGCACCCTTATTCAAGGCTCCATGTACGGACTTCCTTTAATCGTTAAACAAAAATTTTATCCTGATTTCAGAATAAATATTCGATTCATCAAAAGATACTTGCGCATAGGATTGCCAACCATTCCTCATAATTATTCTAGTTTTTTAAATAACACTGCCGATCGAATAATTCTGGATCGAATGAACCAACCCATTCAGGAAATAGGAAAATATAACTTCGCTTATATGTTTGGGAATTATGTAGAACTCTTAGCTTCTGCTTTGGGACTGGCTATTAGTCCTACCCAACTAAGGATGCTGGCCACGCGAGAAGATAAAAATTTACTATTAATCAGAGATTACACCTTCTTATTTCAAGTACTCTTTTTACTGCTTGCTTTTGTGGGTTGCCTCTGGCTAAAAGAAATATTTTACGTGTTAGTGAGTGACCCTGTACTTCATTCGAGTTTTTATATTGCCATCATCATCATCATGGGATATTGCTATTTGCCAATGTACTACGCCTGTGTTAATTTTCTGTTTTATCATGAAAGAACTGGCGAGCTATGGAAGATTTCGTTTGCAGGGGGCATTTTGAATATAGTTCTTAATTTAATCTTTGTTCCCTTTTTCGGAGTGCTAGCCTCAGTCATTGCCACATTTATTTCTTTGATGTATAACGGATATGCCGGCTTTCATTTAAAGGATTTCAAATCCAGACACCCCATATCCTATTATCCGTTTGGTTGGCTAAGCCTAACGGTTATTTTAACCGGCACTGCGCTTTACTTTTCTGAAAGCAGTATCCTCATGAAACTTGTCCTAAGTTTTTCCGCAGTGCTCTCCATGGGGGCTTTCGCCTGGAGATTAAAACGTTCTATTGCCAAGCAACAATAAGTCATTTTCTTTCATGCTTGTTTCACAATGCCGCTGCCTTTATGAAAACCATATCATTGAAATTACGTAAGCTTGGGGATGGAAGCGTTTCTGCTGTAAGCAGACAGAATGTAGAAATTGACTTTTTAAAGTTCCACGATTTTTATATACTTACAAAAAAATGAAACGCTGTTCACTTGCAGATGAAATTCATTTTTTCACATGTTGTAGCATTTACTAGAATATACCCTATATGGCGCTGGAGACTAAATATGGACTACCCTCGAATGTAGTTTTTTGCAAAAAGTGTGTAATGTCGAATCAGCGACCTGTTTCGGAAGTTGAATTTAAGCACACCATTGGTACGAAAAAGCGCACTATGGCTTTTGATGAAGAAGGCATTTGTGATGCATGCAGAGCCAACGAGCAAAAAGATCAAATTGACTGGAAAAAGAGAGAAGAAGAATTACTAAAGCTTCTCGACCAATATAGAAGTAAAGATGGATCCTACGATTGTTTAGTCCCGGGCAGCGGAGGCAAAGACAGTGCTTTTCAGGCACATGTTCTTAAGTATAAATATGGCATGAATCCATTAACCGTTACCTGGCCTCCCATTTTGTATACTGATTATGGCTACAAAAACTGGAAGAACTGGATCGATAGCGGATTCGATAATATCAGTTTCAATAGAAATGGCAAAGTGATGAAATTGCTAACTCGCTTGTCTATTGAAAATTTACTCCATCCGTTTCAAACATTTATGCTGGGGCAAAAAAATCTGGCACCCAAAATCGCGCTTAAATATGGCATTCCATTAATCTTTTATGGTGAGAATGAAGCTGAATATGGCAACCCTATCGCCGACAATGCCAGTTCACTGCGCGATAAATCGTATTATAGCTTTAACAACCTGGATGAAATCTACCTGGGTGGTGTTTCGGTTAGAGAGCTTCGCGAAAAATACCAGGTAACAAACTCGGATCTCATGTCCTTTTTACCCGCACCAGCCTCCGAACTTAGTAATTCCAGTATACAAGTCCATTACCTCGGATATTACCTGAGATGGACTCCTCAAGAAGTTTATTACTACGCTGTTGAAAATACAGGATTCAAAGCACGCCCCTTCCGTACTCAAGGCACATATAGTAAATACAATAGTATTGATGACAAGATTGATGACCTACATTACTACACTACATTTATCAAATTCGGCATTGGACGGGCCACCTACGATGCTTCGCAAGAAATAAGAAACAATCATATTACCAGAGAAGAGGCATGTGCCTTGGTAAAAAAATTTGATGGTGAATTTCCTGACAAATATTTCAACGAAATCATGGAATATATTGATATGAAACCCGAGCGATTCCATGAATTATGTGCGGAATTCAGATCTCCTCATTTATGGAAGTTAGACAATGGAACCTGGAAATTACGTCATACCGTAAACAAAGACGGAACGGATGATTAATGAAATTGGTCAAAAATAAACAGCGAAAAATATTACTTGAGCAATTTGGCCGCCATAATAATTCTCCATTTCAAATCCATATTACTCAATTGTATCTGAGGCTTTGTAATTTTTTCTTTTGTAAGTATTTGTAAACTTTTCTGATATTCCGACTGCATAATAGGATGATTCATAAACGCTTGTTGAGGCGCCGCATATCCGTTTTTATCTTTTCTGTTCAAAATTAATTCCGGAACAATTCCTTTCATGGCCTGTCGGTGCAGGTATTTGGTTTGAAAATTATGAATTCGGTACTCAACGGGCGTTTCATTCAAGTATTCAATCAGGGTATGATCCAAAAATGGCATTCTGGCCTCTACCCCAAAAGCCATAGAGCTCCGGTCGCTGCAAGTTAGAAGAAACTCCAGATCGCCTCCTACACAATTGCGGTGCAGATGTTCGGAAATATTATGATAAATATAATCGGGAGTATGAATAGACGAAGCATTCTGCAGGAATTCAGGATGCAAAAAGGAATTGTATTGAAATGTATAATAGGTATCTTTTAATTTCCTGAACAAGTTTGGCCAAATTGATTTAATAAAAAATTTTAATCCATATTGGCCTTTGTGCTGAGTATTATTCCTGAGTAGTTGAAGTTGATGACGGAAAGTGGCAGGAGCATTCACTAATATTTGTCTAAGCAAGGTTTCAAAGTAAGCCTCGTAACCGATCAAGGTTTCATCAGCCCCCTGCCCATCCAAAAGTACTTTAATGCCTTTTCGATTAACTTCTTTCATGACCAGAAATTCACTGAGATAGCTTGCTCCATGAAATGGTGTTTCCTGGTGAAAAAACATCTCATCCAAAACTTCGGCCATTTTATCTTCCGACATTAAGATATCGGTATGCTTACTCTCGTCTGGAATGACGGCCCTTAAATATCTTCCTTCGTCAAGATCCGGATCGTTAAAACGGGCGGAAAACGTTTGAATATCATGTCCTAAGGCTCGACTTAAACAAACAATAGAAGAACTATCCAATCCGCCGGAAAGGCAAGATGCAACTTCTGTATCCGCATTCAAGCGCATTCTCAACGATTCTGTAAACAATGCCTTATAAGTCTCTACACTTTCCTGCAGGGAAACATTCCTTGGTTGTTTTATAGACAAATTCCAGTACTTCAGTTGCTGTGGATCCTTTGATTTATTTACAACTAAATAATGAGCCGCCTTCAACTTTTTAACACCGTGATAAAAAGTTTCAGAAAGATCGAAGTAATTATACGTCCTTCCGTTTACGATATAATTTCTAAGGAAATCAAAATTTAATTTTTTAGGCACCCTTCCTGCCCAAAGGGATTTTAGTTCTGAGGCAAATACAAAACGATGTTCATCCTGATAAATAAACAGTGGTTTCTCCCCTATTCGATCCCGACCTAGAAAAAGTTCTTGTTGCTGATTATCCCAAATACCAAAAGCAAACATTCCGTTAAATCGTTCAAGGCAATGTTTTCCCCATTCCTGGTAAGCAACCAAAATTACTTCAGTATCGGAATGCGATCGAAATGTGTATCCTTTATTGATCAATTGTTTTCGGAGTTCCGGATAATTGTATACTTCTCCGTTATACACAATTACAAATCTCCCATCTTGAGAAATCATAGGCTGATTTCCAGAAGAATGCATATCGATAATAGCCAACCTGGTATTCCCTAAGGCTACAGTTGCTTCTGGATTAAACCAAATTGCAGAATGGTTTGGACCGCGATGCAAAAGATTGTCATTCATCGACTGAATTAACATATGCTCGACGGGTGGACCGAACGAGATTATGCCACTGATACCACACATTAAAATTTCCTCCTGTATCCCTTAATTGAATTACATTCAATTTTAATTAAATGTCGCGAATCCCTTCTGCAAATATTACATAAAAATATCCGTTTCCAATAATTTTTTGACTTCAAATGAGACTATTTTATTTACTTAAATTCTTATGTATCGTCATTACTTCTATTCAGGGAATTTTTGATTTCAACTATTTTTCTAAACTTTTCCGTATTATTACCAAATGAACACCATTCAAATGGTTGACCTATTAGGTCAGTATAAACGCATAAAAAATGAAATAGATGCTGCATTGATTCATTCTATTGAATCCTCTGCGTTTATTCAAGGGCCTCCGGTAAAAGAATTGGAGGCTCAATTGGCATCTTATCTTAACTCAGCGTCTGTTATTGGTTGTGCCAATGGTACCGATGCCCTCCAGGTAGCCATGATGGCCCTGGCCCTAAAGCCTGGCGATGAAATCATAGTGCCAGCCTTTACCTACATTGCCACAGTTGAAACGGCTGCATTGTTAGGCCTGAAACTAATACTTGCCGAATCAGACCCTCATACATTTAATATTTCACCCGCATCGGTAGAGGCCTCCATTACTGAACGTACCAAAGCCATTGTGGTGGTGCATTTGTTTGGTCAATGTTGCGCCATGGAGGCCCTGATGAAAATATCAAACCAATATGGAATTCCATTGATAGAAGATAATGCACAGGCGATAGGGGCTTTCTGCCAAGTGGAAGGCATGCGTAAACACGCCGGCACCATCGGTGCCATTGGTACTACCTCTTTCTTCCCTTCCAAAAACCTGGGATGCTATGGAGACGGGGGCGCCCTATTCAGCCAGGATGCTACTCTGGCAAAGCAAATACGGATGATCTGTAACCATGGACAGGAACGAAAATATTACCATGACATCATCGGGGTAAATTCTCGCTTAGATACCTTGCAGGCCTCCATTTTGTTGGTGAAACTGAAACACCTGGATGCCTACATTGCAGCACGGCAAAAAGCTGCTGATTTTTACGATGCCCAGTTATCGGGTATCGGAGGAATTCAGATTCCTTACCGCGACCCAGCTTCCTCTCACGTTTTTCATCAGTACACATTAAAGGTAGCCGATGGTAAGCGCGATGCGTTGAAGTCTTTCCTGGAAAAAAAAGGCATTCCTACCATGGTGTACTATCCGGAACCGGTACATTTTCAAAAAGCATACGCCAGTGTCGAGTATCCCCCAGGGTCCTTGCCAGTAGCGGAATTGCTGGCTCGCCAAGTGCTTTCCTTGCCGATGCACACCGAACTGGAAGAAAGTCAACAATCTTACATTTGCCAATCTATCCGAGAATTTTTTGCATGATGAATACCGATTATTTTGTACATGAATCCTCGTATGTTGATGAAGGTTGCAGCATCGGCAGCGGAACCAAGATCTGGCATTTCAGCCACATCATGTCAGGTTGTGTGATTGGCAATCATTGTAACATAGGCCAGAATGTAGTAATCTCTCCGCAAGTACAATTAGGAAATAATGTTAAAATCCAGAATAATGTTTCGGTGTACACCGGGGTGATATGTGAAGACAATGTATTTCTGGGACCTTCCATGGTGTTTACAAACGTGTATAACCCCAGGAGTGCTGTGAACCGCAAGAATGAATACATGCAAACATGGGTGCGCGAAGGGGCTAGTATTGGAGCCAATGCCACCATCGTTTGTGGAAATGAAATTGGAAAATTTGCATTTATAGGAGCAGGGAGCGTGGTTACCAAACCTGTACCCGCGTATGCATTGGTGGTAGGGAACCCCGCCAAACAAATTGGTTGGATGAGTGAGTTCGGTGAAAAGCTAACGTTCAATACCGAAGGTGAGGCTATTTGCGCAGCTTCCGGACAACGTTATAAAAAAGAGGGCACTATCGTTAGAAGAATCGAATAGTATGGAAAAGAAGAAAATTAAATTTGCGGTTATAGGTTGCGGACATATTGGGAAACGCCATGCTTCGATGGTAAAACAAAATCCGGATTCCGAATTGGTAGCACTGGCTGATATAAGGCCCAAGGAAGAACTTGGATTAGAAAGTTTTGGCGAGGTTGCATTCTTTAATTCAGCAGAAGCATTGCTGGCTTCTTCCTTGGACATTGATGTGGTAAATGTTTGTTCTCCGAATGGATACCATGTGGAGCATTCGTTAAAGGCTCTCGACTCAAAACGTCATGTCGTATGCGAAAAGCCCATGGGGCTCACCAAGGCTTCGTGTGAAGAGCTTATTTACAAAGCACTGCAAGTATCTCGTCAGGTATTTTGCGTGATGCAAAACCGGTATTCCCCTCCTTCGGAATGGCTGAAGTCCATTGTAAGCAGTGGAAAATTGGGGAAAATTTATCTGGTCCAGATTAATTGCTACTGGAACCGCGATCATCGCTATTATAAGCCAGGCAACTGGCATGGCAATAAACAACTGGACGGCGGAACTTTGTTTACACAATTTTCGCATTTCATCGACATTATGTATTGGCTTTTCGGAGATATACAAAACATAAAAGCACGAATGTTTGATTTCAACCATAAAGGAGTTACTGAGTTTGAAGACTCCGGGCTAGTATCGTTTGAATTCACCAATGGAGGCATGGGAAGTCTTAATTTTTCCACTTCCGTGTACGACAGCAATCTGGAGAGCAGCCTCACGATAATTGCGGAAAATGGAAGTATCAAAGTAGGTGGGCAATACATGAACGAAGTGGAATACTGTCATGTAAAGGATTACACCATGCCTACCCTGGCGCCCAGCAATCCTCCCAACGATTATGGAGCGTACAAAGGATCTGCTGCCAATCATCATTATATTATTGAAAACGTAGTTTCCACTTTACTCGGAAATTCTACCGCTACAACGAATGCACTAGAAGGATTAAAGGTCGTTGAAATAATAGAACGCATTTACCAGTCCGCTAAATTTCAAAAACAATCATGAACACCAGTAGACCTGTGAAATATTCACAAACCACCATAACAGAACTCATGATTCCTTCCTATGCCAATTTCGGTGGGAAAATACACGGGGGCATTTTGCTTTCGCTTATGGATAAAGTTGCCTATGCCTGCGCGTCGAAACATGCGGGTGGTTATTGTGTAACGGTATCGGTAGAAACGGTGGATTTCAGAGAACCTATTGAAGTAGGAGAACTGGTTTCGTTGAAAGCGAGTGTTAACTATGTCGGCCGAACATCTTTAATTGTCGGTATCCGCGTGGAATCGGAAAATGTGGTTACCGGACATGTGCGACATACCAATACTTCCTATTTTACCATGGTGGCCAAAGATGCTTCCAATCAGCCTAAAGAAGTTCCTCCCTTGCGCCTGGAAACGAAAGAAGAAGTGCGCAGGTTTTTGGAATGTATCAAAAGAAAAGAACTCAAGAATCATTACAAAGAAGAACTTTCCCTGCAGAAATTAAATTTGGAAATTGAAGGAAATATTGATCTGCTGGGCGGTGAACGTTGCGAAATAGATTTTTGAATATATTCGCTATCGTTCGCTTCTATGGAGAATTTCCGGTTAAAATTATATCAATTTACCTGACCAGGGTCAGACAAATTGATGCCAGATGATCAAACGATAGAGCAATGTTTGGTTTTTCGATTTACTACTGTCTAATTGCAGTTTAAGAATACCATTTTGGGCGGCTTATCTGGCTATCGCTTCAAGGCCATGAGGCGGCTTGCGCACCTCATGGCGCTTTCCTCTCTATCCAGGCCGCAAATATCACCAGTCTCCAATTGAAGATTTTTTCAACCGTACTTTTTGTGTCTATTTGAATAACCGGTTGAACAACTTTGTTCACCTGAACGCGCACCAAGCCCTTGGTCTGCGCTACAGCGAGCGAAATAAATAGAAATGGGACGAGTAGAGGAAATGAATTTTTTATAAAAACACACCGATTCAGCATGGTGTTATTTTTTTAAAACACTTGCCGCAGGCTGCAAGGATGCCAGAAAGGTAAGGATCACTACCACAGGAAAGATCGCTACAAAATCCATGAATTGCATGGCTACAGGATACGAATCAACAACGGAGGTGCTCATTCCCAAGCCAACAAATCCATAGGTTTGCTGCAAATAGCAAACAATAAATCCAATGGACAAGCCCAATACGGCACCGGATAACGCAATTAACTGACCTTCCATCAGAAATACCGATCGAATCTGGGAAGGACTCGCCCCTACCGCAGCAAAGATGTGCATGTCGTGTTTTTTTCGAAGAGCCAAAATCGACAAACAGAAATAGATACCCACGGAGGCTATAGCCAACACACTGCATAGAATAATTGAAACGGCCAGCTTTTCAATTTTCAAAGCTCTGATCATGGTGGCATGCTGCTCATCAATATCCATAACTTTGTAGTTTGGGCCCAAACGTTCCTGCAGCGATTCTTTTACCCGATACAAGGAAGCTTCCTCCCGAATACACACTTCCAACGATGTACACTTACCATCCAGGTCCATCAACGATCTTACAAAGTC
>JALONM010000016.1 GCA_025454925.1 Cytophagaceae bacterium | reverse complement strand
ACTTGCTCAGATTTTGTTATACCATGTAGTATCTGGTTCTGCGGCTTCTTCCAGCCTTAGCAACGGACAGATGATTACTACTCTTAACGGAAAAAAGATTACGGTAACTATTGATGGATCGAATGTTTTCATCAACGATGCACAAGTAACTGTTGTAGATTTACCTGCAGACAACGGAGTGGTGCATGTAATTGATGCGGTAATGATTCCACCGGTAATTACCGTGATGGATGTGATCGCAGAAAGTGCTACTCACACCACCCTGGAAGCTGCTATCCTAGCAGCAGAATTGGATGATGATTTGGAAGGCACAGGACCATTCACGGTATTCGCCCCTACCGATGCGGCGTTTAATAATATTCCTTCTGCAACACTAACAGCCTTGCTTGCAGATCCTACCGGTGAACTTGCTCAGATTTTGTTATACCACGTGGTATCTGGTTCTGCGGCTTCTTCCAGTCTTAGTGATGGACAAATGATTACGACACTCAACGGAAAAAAGATTACGGTAACTATTGATGGATCGAATGTTTTCATCAACGATGCACAAGTAACTGTTGTAGATTTACCTGCAGACAACGGAGTAGTGCATGTAATTGATGCGGTAATGATTCCACCGGCAATTACAGTGATGGATGTGATTGCAGAAAGTGCCAGCCACACTACTCTGGAGACGGCTCTCATTGCGGCAGAGTTAGACGATGATCTGGAAGGAACCGGACCATTTACCGTATTTGCTCCAACCGATGCAGCCTTTAATAATCTTCCATCCGGTGTGCTGACAGAACTCCTGACAGACCCAACCGGTGATCTTGCTCAAATTTTATTATACCACGTAGTAGCAGCCAACGCCCCTTCTTCGAGTCTAAGCAACGGGCAAACCTTGACAACGTTAAACGGAAGCACTGTAAATGTAGCCATTTCTGGTACGGATGTTTTCATAGGAACTGCTCAGGTTACTATTGCTAATGTAGCAGCCGACAATGGAGTAGTGCATGTAATCAATGCCGTATTGATACCTCCTACCACAACTTCTACTCAACGTGAATTGGAATCACAAGTGGGTGTTTTTCCAAATCCGGCCTCGGCATCCGTACAAGTGCAAGCCCCCTTTGAAATCAATAATGTAGAATTATTGAATCCTCTGGGTCAGTCGATGCGAAGTTCGTCCACTGCCACACTTTCCTTGGAAGGATTAGAATCAGGCATCTATCAGTTGAGAGTATGGAACGGTGAAACGGCGGTGTATAAAAAATTGAGCGTTCAGCCTTAAATCGTATTTATTTCGTACCATTTATAGCCTGCCCCCTCGGCAGGCTATTTTTTTTATCCTACGGTAACTTTTTTCTCGTATTAAACCATGACCTTTACCTAATGAAATTTTAACCGGCTAATACAATGATGGGGTTCGAAAAGAATTTATTCTCTTCGATTTTTTCCGAAACCCTGGTTTTATTAGTCGTTTTTCAACAGAAGAATTTCTATTGAAAACAGGGGTTATCTTGATCATATTAGGAATGAAATGTAAAGTATTATTCATGCTAGTGGTATTGCCATTAGCCATACCTGCGCAATCTATGCAAAAAGAAAAAATGAAATCCCATATTCAAAAAATGGTAAACGGAAAAACCATTACAGGGGTGCAAGTGAGTGTATATTCTGAAAATGATTCTTTGCTGGTAGAAGCTGGCGACTTAGTGTCCCAGCGGCCTTATTTTATCGCCAGCACCACCAAATTATATGTAACGGCACTTGCCTTAAAATTTGAATCGGAGGGAAAATTACTGCGATCCGACCTTCTTGCAACGTATCTCCCGGCCTCTATTATAGAGGGATTACATATTTGGAAAGGAAAAGACTATTCCAAGCAAATCACCATTCAACATGTAATGGCACAAACCTCGGGTTTACCTGATTATTTTGAAGGCAAAAACGCCGGGCAAAAAAGCCTCTACGAAAAAGTTACGGAAGGCAATGATGTTTCGTTTTCATTTGAAGAAGCCATTGCTCTATCCAAAACCATGAAACCGCATTTCTCTCCCGGACAAGCAGGCAAAGCCAAATACAGCGACACCAATTATCAACTATTAGGAAAGGTGTTAGAAACGGTTGGGGGGAAATCCATCGATGCCTTACTCAAGGAACACATTTTTGATCCTTTGCAGTTGCAGCATACGTATATGTACCGATTGGTTTCGGATACTACACCGGCAGATTTACATTTTAAAAATCGTCGAATAAAAATTCCGGGAATAATGAGTTCTTTCGGTGCCGATGGAGGTATTGTTTCTACTTCGGAAGAATCCATCGTTTTTATTCGGGCATTTTTTACTGGGAAATTTTTTCCTAAGGAAATACTTACAACGTTGTATGTATGGAACGATGTTATGTTTCCTATTGAATATGGGATAGGACTGATGCGATTTAAACTTCCACGTGTCTTTATGCTATTTCAAAAAAGTCCTGAATTCCTGGGTCATTCAGGACTTTCCGGAGCTTTCGCCTATTATCTTCCTGAAAAGAAAACATTCTTCGCCGGTACGGTTAATCAAATTAATGCGCCAGGCACTTCGTACCGTTTAATGATGAAATTACAATCCTGTTTATAACAACGGACCCCAGCAAAAAAATTTCCACCCACCCTTCCAATACATTTCTGAGGAATTTGCTGCGTGGTGTTTAAACTCAAATTTTTCAATAGGACCTCTTCTATTAAGAAACGACTAATAAAATCATGGGCTTCAGAAGAAATTCTTTTCGAAGCCCATGATTTTCTAGGTCGGGATTACCGCCATGGATCTACGATCCATGTGCTTTCTCCATCGTTCGCTTCGCTTGTATGGAGAAAAGCCGGTTTTAAAACACGAAATGCACTGCCAAAGGCAGTGCATTTCGTACTTGTATGAATCGGTCAGTAATGAAAAAGAATTACTTCTTCATAAATTTCTGACTGATCGTTTTTCCATTCTGAACTACTTTGATGAAGTAGGTTCCAGCATCAAAAGAAGAACAATCAACATGAAGTTCTTGAGCCTCTGAACGTGCTGGCAGAGATCTGGAGTATACTACTTTTCCATTAGCATCGCTGATGCTTAGTTCGGAAATATTGGAAGAAGCTGGCACTTTCACCGTCATCTCACTGGATGCTGGGTTTGGATACACAGACAGCACTGCATTCGCATCTGTCGCTTCATTCACATCGGTAAAGATTGGTGCAGGCAATGCAAAACTTACAAAGTTTAAGTTCACTCCGCCTTGTACAAATGTTAAACGCAAAATTCTATTTCCTGCCGATAGGGAAACATTAGGCACGATTACCGTTTGCCAGGTTTGCCATCCACCTGTAAGAGGCAATGAAACGGGAGCACTGGTAATGTTAGATCCGTCCATAGAAACAGCGATGGTATTACCTGCGGCAACAGTAGCTACACGCAACGTAAGCGTATAAACGCCGGCGGTTTGAACATTCACGCTGTATTCCAACCACTCACCGGCTGTTGTCCAACCCACATTGAATGCACCATTGGCATCAGCAGTAGCTTGAATATCGACTCCATCGGTGCGGAATACTCCACCCAGGTTTGCAGCAGAGCCATCGTTGAAAGCTACACCTTGTCCGCCCAAATCGTATTCTTCAGCTTCAATTCGACCAGGAATGGACTTAACCGTTCCCCCATAAGGAGTTTGTGTTGCAGCGGCAGTTACGGTTACTGCTACAGCAGCGGAGGTAGTGGTAGCACCGGCATTGTCGGTAGCTCTTGCCGTAATGCTATAAGCACCAGCGGCTACACCTGTCCAGGTGAAGGAATAGGGAGCCGTAAGGTCAACACCTAATCTGGTAGTTCCCTGGAAAAACTCTACCTGGCTTACCGTTCCATTAGCATCGGCGGCAGTAGCACTGATGGTAATAGAAGCCGGAGCGGTAAAGCTGGCATTGGCTGCAGGTGCAGTGAGCGAAACAGTAGGAGGAGTATTGGCTCCGTTTAATGTAAATACCAAACGTGAGATATTGAAATTATCGGAATCCATTACCAGACGCAACACCTGAGTACCTGCAGTAAGATTTACAGAAGGCACGGTTACGGTTTGCCAAGCCTGGTATCCGCCGGTAGCCGGCAGGCTTACAGGGCCAGAGATGTTCACCCCATTGATTTCGAGGTGCGCGGTGCGGCCAGTCAATGGCGTAGAAACACGGAAGGCCACGCTGTAAGAACCCGTCTGGCTTACATTTACGGTGTACTCGGTCCACTCAGTAGCTTGTGCCCAACCGATGTTAAATCCACCTTCGCTGCATGGCTCCAGGTCTACCGCCTCTGTGGTGCGATATTGATTGCCGGCGTTACCAGTAGTTAAATCGTTGTAGGCAATGCCTTGTCCACCGAGGTCATAGTTTTGCACCAATACCGTACCTGGTATGGCTGCTGCAGTTCCGCCGAATGGCGTTTGAGTATTGATTGCCTCAGTGTAGGTAGCTGTATAGGTAGTAGCCGTGGCAGGAACCGTGAGGGTTCTGCTTGCTGTGCCACCAATATTCCAGGAGCTGAAGTTGTAGGTGGTACCACTACCACTCATAGCCGTTGTAGATGCTGCCAATGTAATCGTGGCATTTACAACAAAAGGTCTGGTGAATGGGCTTGCGACTAACAAATTACTCCCCGCAGTTATTTGAGCGCTTACCGGAGTCGAATTAAATGTTAAATCCACTTTGTTTGGTTGTAAATCTACACTATCTACACCTACTCTTCCTTGTGAATCACGTACTCTCAGAAATAATCTCACCCAAATATTCGGCGACGGCTCTCCTCCATTGTCAGCCACAAAAGAGCCAGAGGTAACTCCATCCGGAGCATTGGGTCCAGGGTGAGAATGTCCACAAGTTGCACAATCCTGATGGAATAGAAGTACCTCCCACTCGTAATTAGCGGCTGGTAAAACCCCATCTTCTGCATCGGTAGCACTACCACTATAGGAAATAATATTTCCAACATTCCAGGTTTGGGAACTAATAGGTGTAAGGATGTCCACAACCGGAGTTGCATTGAAAGCATTAACGACCAAAGTCGCTACATTACTAGTTACTGTTCCTGAAGTATTGCTTACGATACACGTGTAGGAACCGGCTGCTGCAGCAGTGGCGGCAGATATGGAATAACTAGCAGATGTAGCTCCTACTATATTCACTCCATTGCGCTGCCATTGGTAGATTAGAGGTGCGGCACCTGAAGCGGTAACGGAGAATGAAACAGCATCGCCTACGTTTACAGTCCTGCTTGCAGGCTGAGATAAAATCTGGGGAGCGCTTTGTAATGTATACTCAATTCTAAATAGAGTGCCCTCAAGATTTGGATTCTCATTATGTCTGACAAAATAGATATTGCCATCGTTTCCAATTGATAAGCACAAGGCTTTATTGAAATTCAAATTAGTTCCAAAATCTGAAGTTGGAGCACTAGGATTACTTATCGGAAATGTCTTAAACCAAGAATTGCACCATTCAGAGAAAAAAAACTGATCTCTGAATTGAGCAGGATAATTGGTGGCTACTGCTGGACTGTAAATTAATCCGCCCGTAATTGCGCTACAACCACCTCCAAAAAATCCAGTTCTATGATTATATATTGGAGGAATGGTATTTGAACTAGTAGCAACCCCTGCACCATCGCCACCATTCGGAGCTCCCCAGCCATAGTTGTAATTTCTTGCAGGATCAGGGCTGGTTATGTCATTAATTTCTTCCCAACTTGTACCTACATCATTTACATAAATCCTGTTTCTTACTCTATCTACTGTCATGCTAAATGGATTTCTAAATCCTATTGCCCAAATACTTCTTCTTATTCTTGAGGCTCCTGCTTCGCCAAAATATGGATTTCCTGGAGCTGGTTGACCTTCGTCTGTCAATCTTAAAATTTTACCTTTAGTGGATTCCCAACTCATCAATACACTTGAAGCTGCAAAATTTTCACCACAAGCAACATATAAATTACCATTAACAAAAACTAAACCTCCTCCGTTATGAAAGATGTTTGTAATCGCATCCAAGCGTAATATATTTGTTCTAGCTGAAACTTGATTAGTTGTACTTACCGAAAAATAATCAATTAAATGAAATGTAAAATCAGCATTTGTATAGAAAATATATACCCTTCCATTAGAAGAAAAATTAGGATGCAAGGTTATTCCCAACAATCCATTTTCTCCTTGGGTATTTGTTGGAATCGTTGTGATCGTTGAGACCACTCCATTCTGAACGACTTTAATGGCACCAGTTTTTTCAGCCACGAAAATTCGTCCATCCGGAGCATGGGCAATGGCAAGTGCTCTTGTAAAGGCTCTTGGAGCTACCTCCCTAAGCACAAATCCTGCTGGTAACTGCGCTAGCAAGCCTAGCGACAAAACCATCGAAATAATAAAAATTACATGGAACAATTTGTTCCTGGGAATCGGATTCCCATTGGCAACACCCTTGGTATTACCAAATCGTGAAGTAAATAGATACGTCATAGTGTCTGTGTGTTTATACTTCACGGAGTTTAAGGAATCAAAACTCTAAGAATGCAGTCTCGACAAAAAATCAACCTCTTAAGGCGATAAAATATGCCCATTTTTAAGAGGTTGGTAACGCCTACCCAACAACTCTCACGCTTATTATCAACGAGTTAATATGCAGTAGGTCGAATCAATTGGCTTGAAAAACAAAAAAATGAAAATAGTCGACACCCTACTCCATTTTACTTTATATCGACATGAAATCGTGCTTAATTTCATTGTATTCGCATACTGTTTCGCTTAGCAAACATAATCTGGTGATTTAAAGCATTGCCAATGCGACTAAACCAATTAGGAAATATAAGTTCCCAATGATTTCTAAAAATAATCTGTCGTTCTATACCAATATTACAATTGCACTTCTAAGGTAAAGTGATTTCAAAAAAACAAGTATCCGGCGATGAGGAGTAGAGTCGATAAGGCTTTCAGAGTCTCTTGCAAATAACTTCTAAAATAAAAAAGAAAAGCGCACATCCGTTTCATCAATAAACCGGATGTGCGCTTTATGAAAATACAGTTTGTGAATTAATTGCAACAATATCCGTGTTAGCACATAAAAGGATTGCTGCACATGGTTACTACTTTTTTCAGCTTTTGTAACTGGACTTCGTCTGTAACATCTACCGAATAGCCCAATACATTGGTCTTACCTGTAAAAGGATTAACAATGGGCTGCTTAACGGTGCGGAACACATGCTTATGTCCATGAATGGTAAATGTCTGATTGGGCAATTCAATTGTTTTCTCGTGAAACAAAACTTCGTTATCGGAGCTGATAATAACCGCCAACTCTTCCAAACTACCAATAAAAAATTCATCCGACTTACCTAAAATCTCCGCTTCGGGGAGATTGAATAAAGCAGCTTCCATAGGATTGATCAGAAAATAGTTTCTGAATTCATCCTTTATAAAAACAGGAAATGGCATTAAATCCAAAATGGTTTTAATAAACCGTACCGTCAGTACATTATTTTCCATCAACGCGGGCTTCATACTTCTTACCATAAATAATGTCTAATTTAAATAATATCGTAATTATATGCATATACGTTATTTTTTGAATTAGTTTTCATCAAAAGTAATTAAAATGCGCAAAATCAGGTTAATTTTTAATCCAAATTATACTAAAAAAAGAAAAATACGTGAATAGAAGGTTCAAAAATAAACATTTAAAAAAGAGACAAAAAACACTAAAAAGAGAAAAAATACCATAATAGGAACTTTACATCCTCCTGGTAAAAAAGTATTAAATAATACAATTGGAGTTATTTCAGGCAATTTTCGCAGTACGTTTTCCTTAAATATTCGCTTTCCAGGAGCTGAAAACTTATGCCTCCTTTGCCAAAAGGATCAAATAATTTACAAAACCGGCTCCGGTTCCGGTTGATGGCATTCAACATAATGGTTCGATATATGTTGGTAGATGTTACCCTCGGCTTCACAATGGTGAGGTTGATATAAAAGAAGATTAGATCCTCCAGGGCGTCGATACGTTTGGCAAAGGGCAGCAGCATGGCTTCTGCCCAATCGTATTTGGAATACGCCACATAAAACTTACTCAGACTAAGGGCATCCTCATCACTAAGCACCAGAGAAGGACACGTTTTGTAAATATACTGTATGGCTTTATCCTTGGCAGAGTAATTACGTTGCTTTTGAAAACGTTCGCATTGCATGATGCTGTAGTTGATCATCAGACGCAGGTAACGATTATTAGGCACTTTGCCTTGCAACCAGGCAATTTGTTTGCCCAACGCATCGGCATCTACGGTGGTATCCCCTTCATAAAGTAACTGAACACGGATGACTGCTAAATTAAATTGCAGTTGGGTATTGGAAGGCATGAGCTTCTGCAAGGCCACCATAGACTGCTCTGCCTGGCGAGCTTCTTTGGTATGTCTGTTATAACTAAACACCTCCCTGTTCAACAGCAATGCGGCCAAGGAGGGCTTTTCCGGTATATCAATCAAACTCCAAATAGAATCTTTCAATCGTCCGGCTTCTATATTTTCAAAAATCTCATACTGCAGCTTCAGCGCTTGTGAAATTCTGTTCGAATCCAGATCACGTTGAAATGCCTTTTTAATATGCAGAGGATTGGTATCGTTTAGACTAACTTTTTTCTGTAATTCAAGTTGGAGGATTGCCTTACGATGATTCTTTAAATATTTCTCCAAATCATACGAAGTTTTGCGGTCCTCCAGGCGTTTTTTGATTTCCTCTTTCGATAAACTTTTCCATGCTGAATAAGGACCCGTATCAATATCATCGAAAAATTCCACCCAGTTTTCACTGGCTTCTATGTGTGAAGGAATAGAGTCGCCTACCTGAAAGGATTGAAGGGCTTGAACAATACTCTGGGCGCGGCTTTCCTGCAAGCGTATGTTATTTTCCAGCGGTCCTTCCACCGAGGAAAATGCCAGAATCCGGATGGACTTTATGCTAAAATCGTTATGCAACAAGGAATCATACAAAGGCTTAACATCTTCCGCCGCATATTCAATTTTATTCTTTTCAAAGGGAATAATAAATTTCCAATCTTTTTTAAAGAGTAACTCTCGCTGGCGGTGCTGCAGGTCGGTAATGCTGTCCATCAGCAAGGGCATTTTTAACAACTGCCATTTTTGTCCCCGTAAATCATAAAAATTAGCATAATGACAGAGGTATTTATTTTTTAAAATCAGCAAATTGCATTCAATCGAATTTTCATCGAATCCTGGAGGTAAGTCCGCGTATTCAACCACCAGATAGCCTTGGTCGGTTTCAAACATCCGGCCCTCCATATTCTTCCGATACATTGGCTTCAGCAAAGTTCCGCGGTAGGCCCAGGAATTTGCCAATTCCACCTTTCTGCCGCATTCGTACTGATCGCGCCGAATGATGTCGAAGGCAAAGCCATCCCATTTACCGGAAAATATTTTGAAAAACCATTCTGGATTATCGATGGTAAAATACATTTTCCCATCCTGAATAAAGGTTCCGTAATGCACATCAGGAGGCATATTGGCCAGTGTTTTCTGGCAGGCGGAACAAAACCTAAGTTGTTCCTTACCTGGATTTCGTAAGCCCCACAGATTTTTAGGAACCTGAGAAAAGCTCAAGCCATGAATACCTAGAAAAACTACTATGCTTGCATACAGGAATAGCTTCAGACCGGAATCAGATGAAACTAGCACTTTTCTATTTTTTTCTGGCACCATGAGCAGCGTTTAGTCGTCGAATACAAGCAATAGAACAATTCTTATACATTAATGCTCAACGAAATAGCACAATTTCTTTGAATTTATACCTACCATGCGTCTATAAAAAAGCCACAGGCATGTTCAACGTACTTACTATGAGCCTTTTAAATGTAAGCCAGTAATTTGTGCATATATCTTACACTAAAATAAAAGTCTTGCTTTGTTATGATTAAATATTCGTTTAGTTTTGCACTCGCAAAAAAATAAATCAATTCTTTGCACGAATAGCATGGCGAACATAGGAAAAATTACCCAAGTCATCGGCCCCGTAGTCGATGTGAGTTTTGAGGGCGACAATACGAATCTGCCTAAGATTTTGGATGCTTTGGAAGTTGTTAAACAAGACGGCTCCAAAATCATTTTGGAATGTCAGCAGCACTTGGGAGAAGACCGAGTACGTACCATTTCTATGGACAGTACCGACGGTTTAATGCGCGGAATGTCTGTAAAAGACTTGGGTAGCCCAATTATGATGCCTACCGGAGAGCAAATCCGTGGTCGTCTGTTCAACGTGATCGGTGATGCTATCGATGGTATTTCTGAGATGGACCGCAGCAATGGTCTTCCTATTCACCGTCAGGCTCCTCGTTTCGAAGACCTTTCTACTTCAGCCGAAGTTTTGTTTACTGGTATTAAAGTAATCGACTTATTGGAACCTTATGTAAAAGGTGGTAAAATCGGTTTGTTTGGTGGTGCTGGTGTAGGAAAAACCGTATTGATCATGGAATTGATCAACAATATTGCCAAAGCATACGAAGGTCTTTCTGTATTTGCCGGTGTAGGTGAGCGTACTCGTGAGGGTAATGACTTGCTTCGCGAAATGATCGAATCTGGTGTAATTAAATATGGCGAAGGTTTCAAGCATTCCATGGAAAATGGAGATTGGGATCTTTCCAAGGTAGATAAAGTAGAATTGGCGAAGTCTCAGGCTACGCTGGTGTTCGGACAAATGAATGAGCCTCCGGGAGCCCGTGCTCGCGTGGCGCTTTCCGGTCTTACTGTTGCTGAATATTTCCGCGATGGTGATGGTTCAGGTCAAGGAAAAGACATTCTTTTCTTCATCGACAACATCTTCCGCTTTACCCAGGCTGGTTCTGAAGTATCCGCTCTTTTAGGTCGTATGCCATCTGCGGTAGGTTACCAACCAACCCTGGCTACAGAAATGGGTGCCATGCAAGAGCGTATTACCTCTACCAAACGTGGTTCTATCACTTCCGTGCAAGCCGTATACGTGCCTGCGGATGACTTGACTGACCCTGCTCCTGCGACAACCTTTGCTCACTTGGATGCTACCACGGTATTGTCCCGTAAAATTGCTGAGTTGGGTATCTACCCTGCTGTGGATCCATTGGATTCGACTTCACGCATTCTTAGCCGCGATGTATTGGGTGACGATCACTACAATTGCGCGCAAGCAGTAAAAATGCTTTTACAACGTTACAAAGAACTTCAGGATATCATCGCCATCCTTGGTATGGATGAATTGTCTGAAGAAGATAAATTGGTGGTGCACCGTGCACGCCGAGTTCAACGATTCTTGTCACAGCCTTTCCACGTGGCAGAGCAATTCACCGGTCTCAAAGGAGCTTTGGTAAACATCAAAGAAACCATTTCCGGATTCAATGCCATCATGGATGGAAAATACGATCATCTTCCTGAAGCTGCCTTTAACCTGGTAGGTACTATTGAAGATGCAGTAGTGAAAGGTGAACGTTTGATGGCAGAAGCCAAGAAGTAAGAAATTAAAAACGAAAGGGATCTCCGGATCCCTTTCATACAACACTTGTAGGTATGATTCTAGAAATTCTTACTCCTGACGAAAAAGTTTTCAGCGGCGAGGTATATTCAGTTAACCTTCCTGGAGTGAATGGTTTGTTTGAAGTACTCGGCGGACACGCCGCCCTCGTAAGTAATTTACAGCGTGGGCTGGTTACCGTTAGAAAATCTGCTAAGGAAGAACAAAAGTTTATGATTGATGGAGGTTTGGTAGAAGTATCCAACAATAAAGTGTCGGTACTGGCGGAAGCCATCCTGAAGTAAAGTTCTTATACAACTATTCGAAAAAAGCCACTGTATCAGTGGCTTTTTTCGTTTCAGGCTTGTCAATTAATAAAATTGAATCCTATAAAAAGTAGCCTTATTTTTATTGGGTCATTTTACAATACCTCCAACGTTTACTTAGTTATGAAAAATTTCACTCTTCTTCTCTGTTTTCTTGGCCTTCCATTATACGTTGTTTGTCAACATCCTGGCTACATTCAATATCCTATTGTCGGTACACCCAAAACAGGATTTATATATAATATGTGCGGTTCCATTTATGGAAATCCCGGCAGCAACTATGAAGGATACAAATGGATAGGTTCCAAAGGTACAGGCACCACAGCTCCTGCATTTTCATCGGAAGCATCACCCAATGTGTTTGAAGTAGATTGGACGAATGCAGATGCCACAGATGCTTCCTTAAAATTTCAATTAAACTCTTACGCAGGTTTTATTTCTTCTATTAATACTGGTGCATCGCCCAGTAGCAATAGAATAGTACGCATCGTTCTTTCAGCCTCCACCCATGCTACCGTTACGGTTGCCGTTGCTAATGGGAGTGCTTTACTTCACACGGAAAAGAATTTGTCGGTTACCACTGAACCGCAAACATTTGAATACGATTTTAGTATGGGTGCTGGGACAATCTGGGACAACTTGATTTTCAAAATACCTGCTCTTACGGATACAAAGTTAAGAATACATCAAATTATTGCAGGTTCTGCCTATGCTTCCGAAGGTCAGCCAATCATTACAACCAGCTATCCTAGCGGCAATTCGATTGACTTTGGAATACAACGATTTGGGAATTACATCAGCGCTTATTTATCCCTGCATGTTGAGAATGCAATTGCCCCGGTTGTAATCACCTCTACGAATCCAGCTTACACATTTGCCAAAGATGAATCTGATTTTTCCAGTTCTATTACGATCAATAGTACAGGCTGTAGTTCTATTGATACATCTTACTATGTTCGTTTAAATTATACCAATTCTGGCACCTATAGTGGAGAAATTACTTATACCATGCAAAGTACCTCCAGCGGAACTACAAAATCACTGACTGTTCCCATATCTGCTGTCATCCGCAAACCCCAGGTTAACACCGATACAGCTAGTTTCCCAAATTACATTTTACCGGGAGAACAAATTAAAATTGATTCATTTACTGTTACCGCCACAGAACTGATGGGAGACTTGAAAGTATCACTTGGAAACAACTATGGGCCTTTTAAAATCTCTCTTACCAAAGAGAGCTTCAGCTATAACGACATTATACTTCCATATGACCCAAACACAGGATCCATCAATGGACCCACAAAATTTTACATTCAATATACTGGAGTTACTTGCAATTGTGTTGGTGGAAACAAAGTAGAATTTACAAGTCCTAATCTTACCACTAGCACCGCTGTTTCATTGAGGTTCCAACGCGACTACACAACTGAGAATAAAAGTATAGCGGATAATGAAGGGCTCTCTGGAATTATTGCCTTTCCAAACCCAGTTGCTACTGAATTGCATATCGAATTTTCGGAAAGCATGGAAGGAAACATCGAGGTGACGATTGTCGATCTTTTGGGTCAGGAAAAGAGTGTGTTAAAAAAATGTACTTCTTGTCGTCTCGAAGGAAAGTATACGTATGATGCTGAAAATCTTCCTAATGGAATATATCAGCTCACCTTCAAAAAAGATGGGAACACCATCAAAAGCGAAAAACTTATTCTAGTTAAGTAAGCATCTATTTATAATACTAAGCTTGGGCAACTCGTCCATTTACCATGGCAAAAAGACTGCAATCTGCGCAGCGGTAATTCCTGCCCTTTGGAACTTGGATATTTCAGTTTATCTTTGCCCCTTATGGAAAATAAAGTTACTGCTCCGGTTGACGATGCGATTTTTAAGAAAGTAGTTTCGCATGCTAAAGAATATGGATTTGTATTCCCATCCAGTGAAATTTACGATGGCTTACAGGCTGTGTATGATTACGGACAAAACGGTGTTGAATTAAAAAATAATTTGAAGCAGGCCTGGTGGAAAGCCATGGTGCAGCTGAATGATAATATTGTAGGGGTGGATGCAGCTATCTTCATGCATCCTACTACCTGGAAAGCCAGCGGTCACGTGGATGGATTTAACGACCCGATGATCGACAACAAGGATTCCAAAAAAAGATATCGTGCGGATGTGCTGGTAGAAGAGCGCTCTGCAGCCCTTGCCGCGGCTGGCCAAAAAGACAAAGGCGATGCGCTGGAAAAAGAATTGGCCCGCTTACTCGAAGCCAACGATCTGAAGGGCGTTTACGATTTAATTGTGCGCGAAAAAATTACTTGTCCCATCAGCGGTACCGCCAACTGGACCGAAGTGCGTCAGTTTAACCTGATGTTCTCTACCCAGGTGGGTTCTGTAGCCGACGAAGCCAATACCATTTACCTGCGTCCTGAAACGGCCCAGGGTATTTTTGTCAACTACCTGAACGTACAAAAAACCGGACGCATGAAAGTACCTTTTGGCATTGCCCAAATTGGTAAAGCTTTCCGGAACGAAATAGTAGCCCGTCAGTTTACCTTCCGCATGCGCGAATTTGAACAAATGGAGATGCAATTCTTCATTCAGCCAGGTTCGGAAATGAAATGGTACGATGAGTGGAAAGAAAAAAGATTGCGCTGGCACAAAGCCATTGGACTACCGGCCGAGAAACTGCGCTATAAGCCACATGAGAAGCTGGCACATTATGCCAACGCAGCCGTGGACATCGAATTTCAATTTCCTTTTGGATTCAAAGAAATTGAAGGTATTCACTCTAGAACAGATTTCGACTTAGGAAATCACGAAAAATTCTCAAAGAAAAAATTACAATACTTCGATCCTGAACTGAATAAAAATTACGTTCCGTATGTAGTGGAAACTTCAGTAGGCGCTGATCGTACTTTCCTTGCTTTGCTTTGCAATGCTTATACGGAAGAGGTGACCGGCGAAGGTGAAGACAGAAAAGAACGCGTGTATTTAAAACTACATCCGGCCCTGGCTCCGGTGAAGGCGGCCATTCTGCCCATTACCAAAAAAGACGGATTACCTGAAAAAGCCTTGAAAATTTTCAACGACCTGAAAATGGATATGAATGTCGTGTACGAAGAAAAGGATTCTATCGGGAAACGCTATTCACGTCAGGATGTAATCGGCACTCCCTTCTGCATTGCGGTGGATCACCAGTCCTTGGAGGATGATACGGTAACCATTCGTCACCGGGACACTACTTTACAAGAGCGCGTGAAGATCGAAGAGTTACGACTTAAAATTCGCAAAGAGGTAAGTTTCCGCACCATCCTGGAAAAAATATAATCGACGTACTCGAGCAACAATAAAAGACCTTGGAGAAAATACTTCAAGGTCTTTTTTGTTACTCTCCAATTTCTTCCTATAAATTCTTCAACCCTAATTTGTCAATAGAAATTCTTCTATTGACAAACGACTAATAAAATCAAGGGCTTCAGAAGGAATTGAATAGAAGAAATTCTTTTCTAAGTACATGATTTTCTAAGTCGGGATTACCGGCCATGGATCTACGATCCATGAGCTTTCTCAATAGTGCGCTTCGCTTCTATTGAGAAAAGCCGGTTTAACCCTAATTTGTCAATAGAAATTCTTCTATTGACAAACGACTAATAAAATCAAGGGCTTCAGAAGGAATCGAATAGAAGAAATTCTTTTCTAAGCACATGATTTTCTAAGTCGGAATTGCCGGCCATGGCTCTGCGATCCAAGGACTTTGGGACGTATGAGTTTCGCTTCTATGATGTAATTTACAAGGCTGTCATTTGCGTGAGGGATAGAAGCGGTACCCCGCAGTGGTGCCGGCAGGTGCCACGAGGAGTACAAGCGTATAGCCCGGCCCGCAGTGGTGGCGCGTATAGCGCCAGGCCGCAGGCGCCACCACAAGGGACACGCCCCATATTCATCGGTATTACTCCGAATCCAAATTCATTAGTAAGGAAAGCGATAGCTGCATAACCCGATTTAACGAGCATTATCCACTGTAAATCTTGGCAAACGCACATGTTGCTGATGGCATGCAATAAGAAAGCGTCGCATGAATTCATGCCTCAAAATTCCGTACAAGCTGTAGTCGGTTACTTTAAGAAAAACCGAAAACTGCAATCCATTATCGTTAAACTGTTGCCAGCGAAAAGCCGGTTGTTGATTTTTAACGCAAAAATCTAACTGGTCAATACAAGCTTGCATTTGTTGCACTGCCAGTTGTTCTATTTTTTCTATATCGTTCTGATAGTCCACCATGGCGGTAATCCCTACCATCACTTCGTTGTCGGGGAGGTTATAATTTTTATGAATGGCGCTGGCCAATTTGGAATTGGGAATAACTACAATATTGTCGGCTGTTTCTCTCAGCGTAGTTGTACGCCAGTTGATGTCTTCTACAAAACCTTCTTCCCCGGATTGGAGCCTGATAAAATCTCCCGGGCGAATTTTCTTGGAGGCAATGATGTTCAAGCCAGAAAACAAATTGGAAAGCGTATCCTGCAGGGCCAGTGCCACCGCCAAACCACCCACGCCCAACGCGGTGATGATCGGCGCAATCGGAATCCCTATGACCTGCATGGCTACTAATACTCCCAGGGAATAGGTAACGATTTTAAACACATTTTCAAAAATGGTAGCTCCGGAAAATCCGGAATTATCGCGGTCGGTAGTGGTGTTGATCAGACGGCCTACGATGCGGGCCACCAGCCAGGTGACCAGGAGCACCAGTACTACCCATAAACTATTCCGGATGTATATTCCGTAGGGAGGCTCCAATTCCAATCGGTTAATGAGAATTAAAATCCCTATGCCCAAGGCGATGGTAAAAGAGATGCCCCGCAACGAACCCATAATTACTTTGCCATGCTCGGGATCTTTTTGTAATACATATTTTCGCAGCCGTGGGAAAATAAGAATTTCAAACAACAGACCTATGCCCAGCATCGATCCGGCGATCATGACGGTGAGGTAGTTTTCCCGAATAAATGTCAAAATAAAATCCATCTTCTCTATTGCCTGTTTAGGATCTGCACGCGAATGCAATATTAACTAATTTTCCATACTTCAAGAGGTCTTGCTTACCATCTGCATCCCATTCAACTATTCATTTCCTGTTAGAGGCCTCCTACTTGCGTTCGGTGCGGTTGTAAAAATTGAGCAACGGAATATCTACGCACAAGGCTATGCTGGTGCGCACGTACATGGCATCTGATAAATCCGCCGCCCCGGAGGTAATACCTCGCAGGTTCGGTCCGATTTGCGTACCAACGGTAATGGACAAGGGACTTTTAGGAATGCCCAATGAATAAAATAATCCAGGAGAAAGAATATGCTTCCATTCCAACTCTGGCAACTGTGTGGTGGTGCTGTTCTTAAACCGATACGACACCAGCGTTCCGATATCGATAGCGGAAATAAACAAACTGCTCGACCATCCCTTTTTTGTTCCTGCAATAAAGAAAACCGAATGGCCTTTGCTCAGGGTAATTCCGACGGGAGCTGTCACTCCAAACGAATTAAACCATTTTTCTTTACCAATTCCGATAATGTTTTCATTGCCTGTAAACAAGCCCACATAAGCATTGAGGGCTACGTTCATGCGTGTTTCGCGCTTTATAAGCGAGCTTCCGGCGGGTAAGGCAATGGTGGCAATGGCGTTTTTAACATCTTCCGAATTTTTAGCCTGCGCCATCATCGACGCAAAGGTGCCATAGCGCAACAACAGTCCTTTCAGCAATTCCAATTGAGAAGACAGGTGATACCGTGCTATTTCTTCCGCTTTCGATTTCAACGCCGGATATTTATTGGCTATAGAATCTAATTTGGCCAGGCTCAACTCTGCTACAAAATCTTTGAGCTTCCATTTTTCTTTTTTGGATTTATCTTTATTTAATTCCTCCACAAATGCTTTTAGTTTATCCTCCATACCTTCCGACACTGCGCCAGGCTTGCAAGCATTGAGAATATGTACGGCACTGATGACTGCACTACCATAATTACCCAACTGGATATCCGACAATAAATTTCTGGACAAGGTTCCGTTGCTTAATAAATCCTGGACTTGGGTCTTCAATTTTGTCTCCTCCTCTCCCAAATCTACATAGCTGAGTTCCAGAAATCCTGATGAAATAGAAATAAATTCCAGAAAGGCATCGATGATTTGGGGAAACTGTTGTCCCTTGGCTTCGCTTTGCTGCAAGGCTACCAGGCGAGTATTGATTTGCTTAGCTTGAGATAGCAACGATTGCAAAAAGACAAGTGTTTCACGAATGCGTAGATTACTTTTCTTTGCAGTTTTCAACCAATCGGTAACTTTTACTTGCTTTTGTGGCGTTGAAAACGAAATTTCTTCTGCGTTTTTATACAACAATCCCAAATAAATAAACGATAGGGTATCGTTGTTTTGAAGCTGAGTCCACTCTTCTTTTGCAATCCAATAGTATTCTCCGCCAGATTTTAGGGAAGTAGACAAGAGTTGAATCAGGCTCATTGCGTTTTTCAGATTGGAGAAAGAACTCAGGGTATTCGTGTCAAATTCCTCTAGGATGAGACCCGGATGTCTGCCTTCCGAAAAATTCTTAATCAGATACATGGACGTGGTAAGTACGGCTTTAAACTCAGGCCTGTTGGCAAAATATCCCTGCACACGGGGGTGTTCGAGGAAGCGTGTAAAGTTTTCGTAAAAGCCTATCATGTCCTTGGCAAAGGCTTCGCGCAAGGTATTGAGGTATGCTTCAAACAAATAAATATCTTCGCCAATAGTGGATAGTACCAACCAGGTTGCGGGGAAAAGTTTCGACAATTCATCGTACTTATTTAAATCACTTTTAAATTTCTGAAAGAAATATATGGTGAGTTCTTGTTTGGTGCGTTCCACCAAAAATTTCGCCAGGCCGTCGGCAAGATTCTGTGCTTTGAAACCTCCGGAATTTTCTTTCCAAAAATTCTGAATGTCGTTCTTATTAAACTTTACCTCTTTCAATTCATCCGATGATTGCACGATACTGGCAATCTGAAAAAATTCATTCTTTTCCCAAAAGCTGAGTAAATCTGCTGGAAGAGAGGCTGTATTGTTGGTGGGAATAAATCCATAACGCGAAGAAATTTCTGTGCAGGCTTGCACATTTTCTTTGGTGATGGCCACCTGGTATTTTTGATTACCTCTGTCGTATAGAGTAACCATCTTTTTTAAGGCCAGGGCATCTTGCCAAAGCGATGGCGACTGGGCCAGCAGGAACCCGGGGATGAAGCAAAAAAATACGTAGATGTTTTTCATATTAGGTAAGGAGTAAATGGGTGTACTTCAGAAACTGAACGTATAGGGGAAGAAATGTGACGTGTATAGTCGAACAGGTTTTCGTTGGAAGAAAGTTCAAGACGTCTGGCCAACAATGAAGTCATGAAAGCACAATAGGCGCTATCGTCCTGAATGCTGGAATCGGGCTGCGTATCGGTTTTTCCGAAGGTTGGAATGGGATAGTTGAGAAAATAAATACAATCCTTCAGGGGAAAGCCATGCCTTCGATACGTGGCGGTATTGGAAGGATCAAAGGTAGCCACTTTAACCACGTTTTTAAGGGAATACATGACAGTAGGCGCGCCATCTTGCCCGGCGGCTACTACGAGGAGAATTCCCTTCGCATAAAGCTTGTCTATGATTGGCTGCAGGCGGGCCACGTATGAAGGCTGTATTTCTAAACTAAGATTGATAAGCCGAAGGCCAGGAAATAATTGGGGTTTGGCATCAATTTCCAGCAAGGCCAGTTCTACCGCATACGAATCTACATGCACGTCTTTGCTGACAAGGAACATAAACAAATCCGATTGATTGCGCACCGGATCTTTTTCTGCACCCAAAATTCCTGCGACGCGATGTCCATGCGATGAAAGAATCGTTTTAGAATTACCATACAGGAAGCTTTCAAAATATTTTATTCTCGGACCAATTACGGCATGAGGTAAATACACTCCTGAGTCTAAAATCGCAACGCCTACCGAGGTGCCTTTCCCCGGATATGTATTGACTGCTTCTTCCCAGGAACGAGCCTCCGGAACTCTCTGTGGAAGTGGGATTTGAAAGGGATGCACACCACCCGACCAGTAATAGTTGCGCGCTGCATCAACCAGCCAGGTAGAAATTCCTTCGTACGCATGTCCGCTTACCAGTTCATCCAGTACCTCAATTTCACTTCCCGGAGCGAGGTATTGGTAACAAGGCGCATCCAACTGAGGCGCGCCAACACGTACGTTCAAAAAGTCTTTTACAACTACTTTCATCCTTTACGTTGCATTATGGTGGCGGCAGGTTGGCTGGAGGTCGTTGTCTGCAGATTGGAATCTTGAGATTTAGATCCTGTGCCTTTCAGCTTCATCAACTTATTCAACATATCAAACCAAAAAGGTGCGCCGAGCGAAATGGCTAGCGCGGTAATGATCCATCCGATGAGTATCGAAAAGCTCCATCCTCCTATAGGAACCGGAGCAGAGAAGGTTCCGAAGTAGGTGGTATAGCTTCCCTTTTTCCAACCAAGGCCCAGCAACTGCTGCACCCCCGCGATGTCTTGCTCGTACAACGTTTTAGCCTTATTCCATAACTCTTTATTACGCTGAATTACCAGCCTTGCAAGGCTGTCTGCCTTTGTTTGCGCCTGGAGCAAGCTGTCTTTGGTGCTGCGGCTGGTATCCGATTTCAACAAGGAATCGATGGTGCGCTGGCGGGCTTTCATTTCTTCGTTTAGATCTTTGTTCTCCGCCAAAAAACTGGAAGCTGATTTTGTTAGTTCATTTCTCAAGTCTGGATCTTTCGATAACTTTTTGGTAATGGAAATGGTGTCTACATTAAAGACCAATGCCATGGAGAATCCGATGCCGAATAAAATGATTTGCACGTACCGCTTGTACCATCCGGTGGTGCGTTGCATGGTTTCATCAAACCATTGTTCCAGCAGGAGCTTAAATTTTTCTGCATCCGAATGGGAATCTATCCACAAGCTGCGCAAATACAGCAGGAGTTCGCGTTCTTTGCCTTCCTCTACTTTTCCTCCGTGATACAGCATGGGCAACCATTCGGGGTATGTTTCGCCAGGCTTCACAAACAGTACCGACTCAATGGTTTCTTTTACGCTCCCACCGGGCTTGAGGCCATGCTTAAGCCAATCCAGCAGTACTTTGGAAAAATTTCCGCTATTCAGGTACGAAGGCAATTGATGCCAACGATCTTCCCCCAGCATGCGCACCAGGGAAGCATTATAAAATTTCCCCGACAATTTCGTTTTATCAGGACTATTGGGCAGTAGAATTTTTTTCCAAGAAGAAAACCGGGCTTGAAATTTAGCCCACCAGGAATGTTCCTCCTCGGCTTCATCCAGCATGCGCTCAATGGCTTTTTGCAGCACCTTGGCCCTGAAGCTTAAATTGGTAGCAATAATTTCCTGAAGAATAGTAGCCAACAGGCTGTAAAGTAAATAGATGAATACCAATCCAATGGCTACATCCACAGCAACAATTCCAGACATAAAAAAAGGTAATGTTAAAAAATGGCTTATTAGGTAATGCTTATGGACGAAAATATAGAAATTTAAATTCTAATTTCTCAATAGAAATTCTTCTATGGAGTAATGTCAACCAAGATCAAGGGTTTCAGATGGAAAAAACACAGGAAATGTTTTTCTAAGCCCCTGGTTTTCTATATCGGGATTACCGGCCATGCATCTACGATCCATGAGCTTTCAACATTGTACGCTTGGTTTGTATGGAGTAAAGTCCGTTAAAAGATCCTTTACGGAAGTTCGGCCAGTTTATTTCAGATTTCGTATACCCTAATTTTCCAACAGAACCCTGAATAGTGGGCGAACTCAGAGTGATAAGGGCTGTGCTTCAGGTGTTCAACCAAGCGTGGGGTTCCTGGTCTAATTTTAAAGGAAACGTGGAGAAATGTGGGTTTAATTGTATTTTGCCTAAAAGAGCTATCCGGTATGAAATCTTTGTTTGTTATTTTGTTTGTAGTCAAGATATCCATCGCCTGCGCAGATCCCTTCGTCGCAAGCGGCGATACGGCCAATTCCGAATACCTCAAAGGACAAGCACGTCAAAAAAAGGAAAACCTGATGAGTTTGGTAAAAAAAGCGGAAGAGCTTAAAACAATGTACGAAGGATACCGTGCCCAGGCCAAGCCATGCGCAGGAGCGCGTCCGCAATGGCAGAAAGCCATGAAGCTCAGCCAACGTGCGCTGAAAAAATCACATAAAGGTCTTAAGCTTGCCGAAAAAGCGGAAAAAGCCACTACGATGAAGAAAGCAAAAAAATACCTTTCAGGCATCGACGACTTGCAATTGAGCGCAAGGGAAGATTGTATCCTTTCTGAGGAACGCAAAAAAGAAATCGACTTTGAAATAAGAGGATGCAAGTAATAGCAAGCCTCCTATATCCTGCTGGTGCATAATAATTCTGGCAGTATGATTTGCATCCATTTTTTATATAAACGGTGGTCAATCAATCACAATGATCCACTCCATTTCTATGCAGAAAAGCTGATTGAATTTTAATTTCCATCTCCATCTTCAGAATTATCAGCGAGAAGAGACTGCTCAAAAGCCTCCTTTTTTAAAACGTGTTATTTAAACGAAATCAATCCCCATATAAAATCCCTAAATCATTCGTAATCTGTATTCTATCTTTGTCTTAAAATAGACAAAGAGCCACTAATATTGTCTTATTTACACCTCTTTTTACTAATAATAAATACAATTTTCTAGGGAAAAAACTTAATAATCCTTACCATTTCTCAATGCCTTTACTACTGTCGCCCCAACCAGAGCTTATAAGGCCGAACCCTTAACAACACGAAAATGAAACAATTGTTTGCTGTTTTTGTATTGGTGAGTCTGTACACCAATATGCTCCATGCCCAATTCGCAAAAATCGCGGGGAAAGATATTCTGGATGCCGATGGGAACAAAATTATCATGAAAGGCACGAATGTCGGCTTTTGGCTTTTGCCGGAAGGCTACATGTTTAAATTTGAAAAGGTAAACTCTCCCCGTCTTATCGACCAGATGATTTGCGAAGCGGTTGGCCCCGACAACGCTGCTGTATTTTGGAAATCATTTCTCGATACGTATATCACAGAAGAAGATATTGTGCATATTAAGAAATTAGGATTCAATACGGTTCGTGTTCCCTTCCATTATCGCGTGCTTACCGGAGAAGGGTATTTGGGCGTTTTAAAAACCAAAGAACAAGGCTACCAATACCTCGATAAAATTGTACAGTGGTGTAGTAGCCAGGGCTTGTATGTAATTCTGGACATGCATGGTGCTCCTGGCGGACAGACCGGCGATAATATTGACGATAGCTATGGCTACCCATGGTTGTTTAAATCCGATGCAGCCCAACAGGAATGTATTGCCATTTGGACCGAAATTGCTGCTCGTTACAAAAAAGAAAAATACGTACTGGGTTATGAATTGTTAAATGAACCCCTGGCACATTATTTCAACAAAGACAGTCTAAGCCATTTATTGGAACCCCT
Source organism: Cytophagaceae bacterium (assembly GCA_025454925.1). Lineage (GTDB taxonomy): Bacteria > Bacteroidota > Bacteroidia > Cytophagales > Cytophagaceae > JALONM01. The sequence goes on along the minus strand of JALONM010000016.1, from coordinate 42,964 downwards.
TTACAAACGCATGGTCACAGGCATCCGCAGCAAAGACAGCAAGCACATCATCTTTTTGGGTGGTGCACAATGGAACACCAACTTCTCGATATTTTCCAAACCTTTCGATCCCAATTTATCATATACCTTTCATAAATACTGGTGCGACACGGTGCAAGGTGAAATTCAACAGTATGTCAATTTCAGAGAAAAATACCAGGCCAATATCTGGCTGGGAGAATCCGGTGAAAATACCGACGCCTGGATCAAATCGTTCAGAAGCCTATTGGATAGAAATGAAATCGGTTGGTGTTTCTGGCCGTATAAAAAACCTGAAAGTACCCGTGGCGTGGTAAGTTTCGACCTGCCTGCGAATTATAATTTATTGATTCAATACGCTAAATCCAATCGATCTACTTACGAAGGCATCAGGGAAAACCGACCCGATGCACAACTTTGCATGAAAGCCTTGATGCAGTTTATTGAAAATTCTAAAGCTAAAAATTGTCAAGACAATCCTGGCTATATAGATGCCTTGGGCCTGAAAATTCCAGAAACAAGTTTCAAGACTGGCATGAATACCAAATAACCTTTTTGATTCCAATAATAATTCGTAAAACCAACAGCCCTCGTTATTTTTTTTCGGAGATAACGAGGGCTGAATTATTTATGGCTTGTAAGAATCAAGAAGACCGACGCGCCATATCGTATTGCGATCGGGCATGAGGACCCAGAAATACACGGGCATAAATACGTATACAGGCCAAGCCATCTACGATGTAGGACAAGGAAACAACCAGGGCAAGAAAAAATTGTTCCTCATGTATATGAGAAAAAATTAAGTCCTCTCCGATGAAGGTAGGAGTAATCGGGAAGCCGGTAAGTCCTAAGCTTGCTACCAGGAAAACATTTGAATATCCCGGAAAGCGATAAGAATGCCCATGGAACTGCAACAGATTAACGTGCCTGTTCTTTTTACCCAGGAGGTACAAGCAGATATAACCCACTACACCTGCTACCATGATGCCACTCAGATACCAGAGATTCTGGGAATAGCTGTATGATTCATTAAACGAAATAGCCAGTGCAATCCAGAAGTGGTTTTGAATAATTAAAAGAAAAGCAAGACTGGCACTTCGGCGCTCATTAAAAGATTTTAACACCATAAGCAACCCTATGCCCGCGAAGAACAAAGGAAGCCGATGGTGCAAGGATTCCGGCAATTGATGTTGAAAATACAAGAGTAATAAACCTCCCAGGTATGCCGGAATGAAAAAATAAAAAACAGAGGAGCGGTTTAAAAAATGTAAGCGATTACCCATCCATTTCAATGGTTTCCAAATCATGCGAAAAAGCAGCGTATCAAGGTTCCATTCTTTCAAACTCAGCATATACAAAGTATTTTCAATTCGCTTGGGCAAGGCATCTTCAATGGTAGGAATTCTTGGAATGAAATTATAAAACTGCTCACGCAAACGATAAATAACCACTGAGGGCGAAGTAAGAATTTGATACGTACGTAAAAATGAATTTCCGGCAAAGTGAAACAAGGCAAGATTTTCAAACCCGGCAGCCATCTCAATAAAAATAATTCCGATTTGTGAAATAGAAGAATACGCAACCTGACTTTTAATGGAAGATTGTACACGCGCAATCGATGCCGATACAATAGCAGTAGCCAAGCCTACCATGGCGATAACAATACGTACGGAGGTTTGATGTTCCCAGAAGGGAAATGTACGGAGCAATAAAAATACTCCTATATGCGCCGAAAGGGATCCGTAGAAAATGGCGGAGGAGGGCGTCGGTCCTTCCATGGCCCTGGGGAGCCAGGACGAAAAAGGAAGTTGCGCCGACTTAGCCGAAGCTGTAAGTAAAATCATCAACGAAATAAAAACGCCCGTCACACTATGATTTTTCAAATGTTCGTGCACCAGCAAATCATGACTCAGTTTTAAAAACGTAACATTCTCCGACCAGAAATGGTGACTCAACCACATCGCCAGCAATATCCCAACATCGCCAATGCGGTAAACAGTAAATACTTTCACCGCATTTTTTACCGGTAAAAATCGATTGCGGTAAAAGGCAATCAGCAAGAAGGAAGATACACCCAATATTTCCCAACCGATAAACATGGTTTCCAGGTTACCGGAAAAAATTACAATATTGTAACCCAGGTAAAACAACAAAACCGAATTGTAAAACCGCTTATAGCCAGGTTCGCGATGCAGGTAGGCTTTGCTGTATACCGTAATAAGAAACGTAAGAAACGAACCTACAAAAAGATATACGGCGGTAATTTTGTCAAATAAAAAGTCGATAAAAAATTCGAATCCGATTTCCTGAAACAACACCAAGTCTTTGATGTTAAGCGTTGGAGCGCCGTTCCAAAGCCAATACACAAAAAAAACAATCGCTGAAACAGATTGCAATCCCAGTGTAAATACAGCGACAGCCGACATCCAGCGCTCACGGTCCCCAGGCAAAAAGAGCTGCAATAAATACCCTAGCAGGGGAATGAGAATAAAAATATTGATGATGACATCCATAACGTTATCCGGCAATTCCGGCTTTCAGGTTTTTTATATGTACAGGAATATGTTGTTTCGGATGGCTATTTTCAATCAATGGAATAAAATCATTTACCTCAGGCAGCGATGTATGTAATACCTGGTAAGGCTTCATGGTTTCATTTTCTAAGCGATATACCATTCCATTTTCTGGATGTAAACAAACCAAGTGCACCCAGTCCTTGCAATAGTATTCTTTCAAAGGAGGATTTTCCAGCACCACCGATAATACTACTTCCGGATAATGTTCTACGATCATCAGCAAGCGCAAAGGTTCGTGCGACTCTACCATTTGCGCAGGCAGGCCCGGCCGAAGGTCGCCTTCACTTCCGTTTGCCACAGCCATGAGGCCCATTACATTGTGGGGTAATTTACTGCCTGCACCCAGCTTATTATTATCAGTTTTGGAGAAAAAATACGCCAGGTTTATATCTCCGCATACCGGCGTGGCAGCTTTTAAAATTTGAAATAAATAGTGGCCTTCCGGATCATTCTTATAATAATAAGAATTCATAAATGCCCTGCGGTCGAGGAACACATTTTTGGTAAGGCTTCTGCGTCCTACAATACACAAGGCGTTGGTAGCGTGGTCCAATTCTGGTCTGGGCTCAAATATCGAAACCGATCGTATTTGTACCTGTTGGTGAATCGCTTCCGGAGACTGGCGTGTGTCAATCATTTCAAATCTGCGGGAACGTTCCTTGGCATTATTGTTCAGCGCCCTTTCAAAATGTTTGCGATTTTTCTGGTGAAGTTTCGCATTTTCTGAACTCAGCATTTCTTCCTCAAAAAACATGATATCGTCGCGAGTAGTATCGTGTATACCCCCTACAAATTGAGTGGCATCAGGAATCAGGATGCCTTTGCCGACAAGTGCCGCACGAACCTCTGGCTTATTCGCCATATAACTGAACACCTTGGCATTCACTGAGCCTGGGCGACATGAGCAAGCACCACAATCCATCGTTGTATAAAAAGGATTGTTTGCACTGCTCCCTCCATGACCTACCACATAAATCAATGGCGCAAAATCTTTGGTCAATCCAATGCTCCTCAATTGGCTTTCCACCCGGGTAATCATTTCCTCCAGGGTAAATCCAATCCGGTAGCCAAGGTAGCTATCTTGTGGATTTTTGTTTTCAATAGAAAGCTCCGCTACCTGGTTCATATGCATAAACGACGAAGCCGTTGTCCGATCCATGGTAGGTTTGAAAATACCTGAAACCAATTTGAATGCAGACCAGAATCCCAAGGTTTGAGAGGTTAGGTATCCCCCAAACAAACCATGCGACCGCTTGTTAAAATGAAGGTCCCTTTTTGCGTCTTTGGTATTCGAAAGTTCTTCGATGACTACAGAAGGTTGTACAGGCGCCGGACATAGCTTGATGACATGCTGCCCGTTTTTAGGTTTGTAATAGAATTCAACACTAAAAAAGCCCGGTGTACCAAACGTTTCGCAGGAAGGATCTTCGGCCTCCAGATAGCGCCTGAACGAACATTCCCGGTCATCAATACAAAACATAGCCTGGAAACTTGGAGAGGCATGGCGCTCGATATGCTGATTCGGCTTGGTAAGCTGGATGCCTGCCAGCACCTGGTCATAATACGACCATTCCATGGCTTCCTGCCACACATGCAACACCTCATCCAGTTCGGTGTGATGCAAATGTTCAAACAGCGCCGTAGGTTCCAACCGGATCTTTTCTCCTAAAGGTTTCCACTGTTTGTATAGTTTATCCATCACATCCAACTCCAATAACAGCTCGAGATAAATAAAATCATGCAGTGAAATGGGCCTCGAATCCAGCAATACATCTGGCCTCGTCTCAAGCACCGAAACCAAACCGGACCAGCCCTGATGGGCAAACAACTGATCGTACAAATAAGAGGAATGCAAATCGGAAGGACCAACCACCATGGATAGCAGCGTTTCGATTGAAAGCTTACCTTCTTTAAGAATCTTCGAGGGCCTGGACGTTTTAAAAAAACTTGAAAAGCTCATACGCTCCATTTCCCTGAGCGATTCGAGAAAACCCGGTTGGTGTTCAGGAAAATTCCAAATAGAAATGCCTTGATCGAGGTAGGAACAAACCATTCTGAATAATACCGGATGCACCAACGAATCCATGTCCAGTTTATAGGCATTTTTCCAGGCATTTCGAACTTTCCCGATGCGTGGAGTTTCCCGGCGCAAATATTCCTGGATCAGCAATTTTTCTTTCCAGCATTTCTCTTCCCCTGGCTTAGTGCGTTCCAGGGTCTTATCTAACACCTTTTCCAGAATAAGTCCTTGCTGGTAGCGCTCCCTATATTCCTGGAGCGACAGCAGCGTTTTATAGCCAAATACTTCGGAGGCATGCATTACCGCGTCAAAAAATTTCTCTTTCTGGAATGCCCGCAAGGGATTCTGAAATATAAAATCTTTCAGGGGTGCCTGGGCTGGTAAATAGGGACGAATTTCTTCCAGCATTTCAACGAAAGTACCTGCCATATTTTTTTTCATTTATCCGAAGTTGCAATATAATTCTGTTTTAAATTTGAAGTTCGAGCGGCGGCCTGTGATTCAGATTTGCCACAGATTTGCAGCGTAGGATTGTAACAAAAAAACAATGAAACCCTGGATACTAGCCTTTAGCCTTTGGAACTTGGTACTGTGTGCGCAAACAGACAGCCTTGGCAAGCTCCGATTGGATCGTGACAACCTGAAATTAAACCTCAACGAGGATGGAAGTCTATATTTTCAGGCAACTTTTTTAAACCAAACCTGGCTGCGCTGGGTAGAAAGCAACCCCGGCACACTGTCGAACGGCGTTGCGGCACCACATACCGTAGACCTGGGACTCCGAAGAACCAGAATTCAATTATTCGGTCAAGTGAGTCGAAGGGGATTTCTGTATTTTCAATTTGGACAAAACAACTTCAATGCGCAATACACCAACCAGGCCAATAACCGGAAGTTTGCAGCATTTTTTCACGACGCATTGTGCGAATACCGGCTCAGCCAGGGTAACCAGCTCAAGGTGGGCGGCGGCCTTACCATTGCCAACGGCTTATCCAGGTTTTCACAGCCCAGCATAGGCACCATACTAACCATGGATGTCCCTGTTTTTGCTCAGGCCACCGTAGACCAAACCGATGAATTCTCAAGAAAACTTAGTGTATATGCTCGCGGACAACTTGGTAACCTTGACTATCGCCTGGTGATGAGCGACCCCTTCCCAATTGGCACTAATGGCGCTGTACTCCCGGCCCTATCGCCCAATGCCACCTTTGCTCAAAAAGGCAGGCATAAACAATACCAAGCCTACCTGATGTATCAGTTCCTCGAGCATGAACCGCATACCACCCCTTACATGACAGGTACCTATCTGGGCAAAAAGAAAGTATGGAATGTAGCAAGTGGAATCATTTCTCAAAAAAATGCCACCTGGACGAGGGACTCTGTTGGTGCAGATACAATCTACCACAATCAATTACTCTGGTGTGTGGAATCGTTTCTGGATATTCCCATCAACCCTGGCAAGGGAAGCGCCTTATCGGCCTATGCCGGATTTTTTTCGTACGATTTCGGCCACAATTATTTACGATACAACGGACTTATGAATCCGGCCACTGCCATGGGCAATACCAACGCGCTCAGCGGTGCCGGGCCAACGTTTGGAAACGCATTCCCTATGTTTGGCACTGGTACGGCCTTGTATATGCAGTTGGGATATCTGTTCCCAAAGAATTTCTTAGGAGAAAAAGGACCTTTACTGCTTCCTTATATTTCTGCACACCTGGCATCCTGGAAACGGCTTCAAGGCCCTATGCACGTTTACCACCTCGGTGTAAATCTGATGCCACAAGGACATAAAACGAAATTCAGCTTGGATTACGAGCTGCGCCCTACCTACTATGCACCATCGGCTAACCAAGTAAAACGAGGCGAATGGCGCAATGGCCTCGTGCTGCAATACCAGATTTTTATTTAACCCTAATTAGACAGTAGAGATGTGCGCAACGGTCCAACGAAATTTAACACAGTAAATAATTACAGCTCACATAACTCATTTCATTTTCAAAACGGCCCTTATGGAAATAGCGTTAAGAAATCAAGGAGACGAAGCGATCAGAACGATTTACTGTTTGAGAATTTCTTTTGTCAAAAAGAAATTCGAGTTTAAATCATTCAGCGTAGTCGAGTTGATTTTAGCGTAATTTCCATACAGGCCTTGACTTTTTTGATTACTTTTTTGGGCCATTTAAAAAAGTAATGCCCGGCCGGCGAGGCCATTTCGATATTACCCAAACTCAATACTGTATTTTGGGCGTGCCCCTTCGTGGTGGCGCCCTAGGCGCCACGCCACTGTGGGTCGGGCTATCGCTGCAAGTCCTTGGTGGCGCGGTGTCGCTTGCAGCGCCACCGCGCCGCCAGGCCTTTCCACTCTATCCCTCACGCATAAACATATTTCAAACTATGGTTCTGCGATCCATTACCTTCGGCCTTTGCGCTGGTTACTTGCCAAACTTGGCTTTTAATTGATGGAGTTTGTCTTCCATGCTAAGCTCTTTCTCCTTCTGGGGCTCACGTTTTTTGTCGGGCTTAGGGCCTTGCTTCGAAGCACCCTTCATGGATAAACTGATGCGTTTTCTTGCCAGGTCTACTTCGGTTACAGTTACTTCTACCCGTTGCGAAACTTTCAATACTTCGGCCGGATCTGAAATAAATTTATCGGAAATTTCACTCACATGCACCAGGCCATCCTGATGTACCCCAACATCCACGAAGGCTCCAAAGCGGGTGATGTTGGTTACAATACCAGGCAATTTCATCCCGACACGTAAGTCTTCCGGCTTATTGATTCCTTCAGCAAACTGAAACTCTTCAAATTTTTCACGCGGATCGCGTCCTGGCTTTTCGAGTTCATTCAAGATATCACGCAACGTTGGCAAACCCACCTGATCACTCACATATTTTTTCAGTTCAATACGTTTGCGAAGGGCGTCTTGCTTCAGCAAATCCTCGAGCTTGCAGCCCAAGTCAGTGGCCATGCGCTCTACCAAGGGATAGGATTCCGGGTGAACCGCGCTGGCATCGAGCGGATGCACAGCCTCGCGGATGCGAAGAAAACCAGCCGCCTGTTCAAAAGCTTTATCACCCAGGCGAGGCACTTTACGCAAGGCTTCACGACTATTAAACGGACCATGGCTGTTGCGATATTCCACAATATTTTGTGCCAACGAAGGACCAAGACCCGACACGTAACTCAGCAGTTCTTTGCTGGCTGTATTCACCTCTACTCCTACTGCATTTACACAACTCATCACCACGTCGTCCAAACTTTTTTTCAATGCGTTCTGGTCTACATCGTGCTGGTATTGCCCAACACCAATGGCCTTGGGATCAATTTTTACCAGCTCCGCCAGCGGATCCATCAAGCGACGGCCGATGGATACCGCGCCGCGCACGGTAACATCGTAATCCGGAAATTCTTGCCGGGCCACATCAGAGGCTGAATATACCGAAGCGCCGCTCTCGTTCACCACAAGCAAGGGTACTCCGGGCTGCAGTTGCTTAAGGAACTGTTCCGTTTCGCGGCTTGCCGTGCCATTGCCCAAGGCAATGGCTTCTATCTCGTAGGTTTTAATCACATGCCGAAGCTCCGCTTCGGTGGACGCTTGTTTATTTTTTTCATGTGGAAAAATCACAAAGTGATGCAACATTTTCCCCTGCTGATCGAGGCATACCACCTTGCAACCTGTGCGAAATCCAGGATCTATGGCCAATACGCGTTTTTGGCCTAGCGGCGATGCCAGCAGCAACTGGCGTAAGTTTTCAGCAAACACCCGAATCGCTTCCTCGTCGGCTTTGGTTTTGGTTTGCATGCGCACTTCAGTTTCCATGGAAGGGCGCAACAAACGCTTATAGGCATCTTTAATGGCCAGTTGCATCTGATCCGCCCAGGCAGAACGAGGGTTAGTTAAAAAGTTTTTTTCCAGCAAATACAAAGCTTCTTCTTCCGGTGGCAATACATCCAACATCAGCACCATTTCCTTTTCACCACGACGCATGGCCAATACACGGTGCGATGGGGCTTTGGCAATGGGCTCCTGCCATTCAAAATAATCTTTAAACTTAGCCCCTTCTTCTTCTTTTCCTGGAAACACTTTGGTGCTGAACGTTCCTTTACTTACGAATAAAGTTCTCATTCCCTCGCGTGTTGGGGCATCTTCGCTGATCCATTCGGCCATTATATCGCGCGCGCCTGCCAATGCCTCTTCCAAACTATTCACCCCTTTCGACGCATCAATAAATGCTTCTGCAGCTTGTTCCGGTGTACCTTGCATTTGTTTCATGCGTTCGGCCAAAGGCTCCAGCCCCTTTTCGCGTGCTATGGATGCCTTTGTTTTACGCTTCGGTCGGTACGGCAAATACAAATCCTCTAATTGTGAAAGTGTACTGGCCGCCAGAATTTTTTCTTCCAATTCTTTGCTCAACTTTTCCATTTGGCTTAGTGAGGCAAGAATAGACTCTCTACGTTTATCCAACTCGCGAAGCTGCTCGAGGCGGTCACGCACGGCGGCAATCTGCACCTCGTCCAGTTGCCCGGTGGCCTCCTTGCGGTAGCGCGAAATGAACGGTACGGTAGCGCCCGTCTCCAACAATTCGGCAGTGGCTTTTACCTGCCATTCCTTCACGGAAAGTTCCGTGGCAATTACTGAAAAATGAACATTCGATGACATGTATACAAATGAACTTTAGGGTGGATGTTTTTATTTATCAAGTATTGGATGAACCTGCCGATAACTATGAATGAGGATTTGGTCACGACAAGTCTATTAGCGCAGATCAGCCGTAAAAAAAAATGCCGATGTCTCAAAAAAAAGTCCCGTTTATCACAACGGGACTCTTGAGTTCAAAAGGAAAATCACAGCAAAATTTTACGCTGATTTCAGCTTTATCTTTTTAAATACCTCCTGCATGGTGGCATTAAATTTCTTATCTGTCTCCATTAAATTGTTGATGGATTGGATGGCATGGATAACGGTACTGTGGTCGCGACCACCAAAATGTGAACCGATTGATTTCAGCGACATATTGGTATATTCCTTGGCAAGGAACATACTTACCTGACGAGCCACCACGATTTCGCGCTTACGCGTTTTATCTTTCATCTGATCGATGCTTACGGAGAAGAAATCGGATACAAACTTCATGATGTAATCGATTCCGACTTCAGCCTCAATATTCTGAACGATGGTGGCAATGGTTTGCTTCGCCAACTCCAGGTCAATCGAACGCTGAGTAAGCGAAGATTGAGCAATCATGGAAATGATTACGCCTTCCAGCTCACGCACATTCGTATCGATGCTATAAGCAAGGTATTCCAGTACATCGTTAGGAATAAAAACGCCTTCCGACTCTACCTTTTTATTGATAATGCCAACACGTGTTTCAAAGTCAGGGGTTTGAAGATCTGCGGTCAAGCCCCATTTGAAGCGAGAGAGCAAACGCTCCTGAAATCCTGTTAAATCCTTAGGAGCTTTATCACTGGTCATAATAATTTGCTTACCACTCTGGTGCAAATCATTAAAGATGTGAAAAAAGATCTCCTGCGTTTTCTCTTTGTTGGCAAAGAATTGTACATCGTCAAATACCAAAACATCTGTTTTCAAAAATGCATTGGAGAAATCACGGGTATTATTATTCTTTACTGCCTCCATGAACAAGTTGGTAAACTTGTCGGAAGAGACATATAATACATGCTTACCAGGGAAATTTTTCTTAATCTGGTTTCCGATGGCTTGAACTAAGTGCGTTTTACCAAGACCTACTTTGCCATAGATCATCAACGGGTTGAAAGCGGTAGCGCCAGGCTTGTTAGAAACTGCCAAACCTGCCGAACGGGCGAGTCTGTTGCAGTCCCCTTCAATAAAATTATCGAACTGATAATTGGCGTTTAAGTCCGAATCCAGAGAATAGGTATCCTCTTTGGTTTGGGACGACACCTTTGATTGGGCGGTGGGAATGGATTTAGGTTCTGACTTGCTTGAGTCCGCGAGTATCGAGTACTCCAGACGTCCTTTCGACCCTAATTCAGCATGTATGGCATCCTTTAATACGTGAACGTAGTGTTCCTCCAGCCATTCGTAAAAAAAGCGGCTGGGAACCTGGATGGTCAATACATTGTTTTGAAGGGCGACAGGCACAATAGGCTCAAACCAAGTCTTAAAACTCTGTTCACCCACCATGTCGCGGATGTGTTCAATACAGTTGTTCCAAGTTGATTTACAGTCCTTTATATCTATCATAAAAATCTAATATTTCTCCTTTTGTAATCCCTCCTGTGCGAGAGGGTAACAAAAATGAGGAAAAAAATAATTTAAAAAAAAGGGGGATCCCTATTGACTTTTTAATATCCTCACAGACGCAAAAATAACCCATTTGTTCACATAATAATCTTTATAAAATACACACGATTCTTGATTAATCAATACCGTGAAACAGAGGCCTTATGTTCCACGAAAAAAATATTTTTTTGAAAAAAAAGTCGAAAAAATTTTCTCAGTGAATTACTTTGTCGTATACTGAAAATGTAGTAACATTTTTGCGTGCATACATGGCTTCTTCCCACTCCAATTCTTCTGAAACCCTCTATAATCAATGGATACAGCGTGTTCAACAAGAATTATCACACCCTTCATCTATTCATACTAAAAAATGGGAGACTGCTTGTTTTTTTGCTTCAACCCACACTTCATTCGTTGAAGAACTGATACATAAACAGTTATCAAATACTAGAAAATCCAACGATTTTTTGAGCCTTCGTTACTCCCCCCTACACCCCGACAAAGAGTCGATCCTCGACCTAAAAAACTACCTTCAATACGGCGTTCAAGAAATTGTACTTTTACAAGAAAACTTCCAATCTAAAGAGTTGCGCGACCTGGTAGTCAATGCGATACCCCCAGCGCAACAGCGATGGTTCAGTTTTTCAGCAATTCCCGAATCAACACGTAAGGATTCCGGAATTGGTACGAGTATATGCGTACGTTTTTCTAACAATACCTCAGACCTGTTAGCGCATTTTCATGCCTTGAGGGACCAACTGAGGCCGGAAGATGAATTTTGGGTAGAAGTAGAAGCGACAGCCCATGTTATCGCATTACTTCAATTATTAAAAGCATTGCGCGCACTCTATCCAAATCCAATAGCTGTTCGCATCCTGATTGGCAACCAGGAACTAGGAAAAGCCCTGGTGGAAGCCACCGTGTTGAGCGCAGTGAGCATATTGGGCGACGCTGATGCCCTTGAATATTGTTTCCCATCCCTCATGCCCTTTTCAGACCGTTGGTATTTCCTTAGCATTCCGGCCGTTTTGAGACACGAAGGCGGGCTGGATGGCAAACACCTTCTGAAAGGCAACTGGATGCTTCAGCATCAAGTGGCCCAGGTGGCAAGGCTAAAACCTCCCAAATATGCCCTAAAAGGACCCAAGGTATTCCCTCATGTACAATCCGCCCCTGGCAGTCTACCCTATTTGAGAGGTCCATACGCTTCCATGTATTTAGGCAAACCCTGGACCATTCGACAATATGCAGGTTTTTCAACTGCCGAAGAATCCAATGCTTTTTATAAAAAGAACCTGGCTGCAGGGCAAACAGGGCTTTCCATTGCGTTTGATTTGCCTACCCATCGCGGATACGACTCAGACCATGTGCGTGTAAAGGGCGATGTAGGCATGGCCGGCGTGGCCATCGACTCTGTAGAAGATATGAAGATGTTGCTGGAAGGCATAGATCTTTCTTCCATCTCTGTATCGATGACCATGAACGGTGCGGTGTTTCCCATTCTGGCCTTTTACCTGGTGGCAGCGGAAGAGCAAGGCGCTTCGCTGGCATCCTTAAGTGGAACCATACAAAACGACATCTTAAAAGAGTTTCTGGTTCGCAATACGTATATATATCCCCCTAAGGCTTCCATGCGATTGATAACGGATATTTTCCGTTTTACTTCCAGCCATATGCCCAAATTCAACCCCATCAGCATCAGTGGCTACCACATGCACGAAGCAGGCGCTACTGCGGCTCAGGAGCTCGCCTTTACCATAGCCGATGGTTTGGAGTATGTAAAAGCTGGTATCAAGGCCGGTATTGCGGTGGATCAATTTGCTCCCCGCCTTTCTTTCTTTTGGGGTATAGGCATGCACTTCTTTACTGAAGTAGCTAAACTCCGCGCTGCGCGCCTTATTTGGGCGGAACAAATGCAACGGTTCAAGCCAGAAAAAGAACGGTCTTGCATGCTGCGGGCACATTGCCAAACCTCGGGATGGAGTTTGGGTGCCAAATCGCCTATGGTGAACATCGCGCGCACAACGCTGGAAGCCATGAGCGCAGTGTTTGGTCACACGCAATCATTGCACACCAACTCCTTCGACGAAGCACTCGCACTGCCAACAGACGAGTCGGCAGCCATTGCACGGTATACTCAATTATACTTGCAGCAATGTGGAATATGCGAGGTGGTTGATCCAATGGCAGGCACTGAAATTATAGAACAACGTACCCAAGAGCTTATCGAAGATACACGTATGTTATTGTCTCGTATTGAAGAAATGGGAGGCATGACCGAAGCCGTGCGCAACGGGTGGGCTAAAATGCAAATTGAAAAAGAAGCCACCATGCGTCAGGCGCGAATCGATCAGGGTATAGAAATTCAGGTTGGTCTCAATGCCTACCTTCCACCGGAAGAAAAAAGCATAACCCTGCGCTCCATCGATCAAACAGCGGTGCAAAAAGACCAATGTCAAAAATTGGAAAAGCTAAGAAACACACGCAACTCCGAAGCTGTGAAAAAATGCCTGGAACGGTTAAGCAAGGCAGCCGCCAAGGAAGATGAACCCTTGTTTGAATTATGCCTGGAAGCTGCACGAAACAGAGCAACCGTTGGCGAAATCAGCGCTGCCCTTGAATCTGCATTCGGTCGTTACGAACCACAATACACCATGCTTTCGGGGGTTTATAGAAAAGCCATGAGCAATGACATGAATATGGAGAAAGCTCGTACGCTGTGCGAGGAGTTTTCAAGGTTGGAAGGAAGACGACCACGGATATTGGTGGCCAAGCTAGGCCAAGACGGACATGACCGCGGAGCTCACCTGGTAGCTACTGCTTTTGCCGACATGGGCTTTGATGTAGACCTCGGCCCGATGTTTAGCACTCCGTCTGAAATTGCCAAACAAGCCATGGAAAACGATGTACATCTTATCGGTGTTTCTTCCATGACCGGTGCTCACAAAGTACTAATACCCGAATTGATAGAGGAACTAAAACGACTGGGGCTGCCTGAAATAGTAATCATTGCAGGAGGTATTATTCCGGAGGAAGATGCCATCGAGCTGAAACGGGCAGGAGTATTCGAAGTATTTGGACCAGGCACCATACTGGCCGACGCCGCTGTAGAAATTATTCAAACGCTGCTGTCGGGCGCCTCGCATTAAAAGGGTTTCTGGCTGAACAGAAGCAACTAGTCGCGAAGGAAAGCACAGCCAACTCCACCTGAAAATATACGCGATAGAGGAGAAAGAAATAATTTAGTACCTTGTGCGCATGGCAGCATCCATATTTCTAAAGGCAGATTGGAAACATCTGTTGATGATTAATTACGAAATAAACCCTGAAATACTGCAGGAATATCTTCCAGCTCATACCGAATTGGACACCTTTGAAAACAAGCATCTGGTAAGCCTGGTAGGATTTATGTTTGAAAATACACGGGTGAAATCAATCAAAATTCCTGGACATATTAATTTTGAAGAATTCAATCTTCGTTTTTATGTTAAAAGAAAAGAAGGGAATGCATGGAAGCGTGGTGTCGTTTTTATTAAAGAAATCGTTCCTAAACCATTGATTGCATTGGTAGCGCGCTACCTGTACCGCGAACCTTACGTAGCCATGCCCATGCGGCATACGTTGCAACTCAACCAGGAACGAGGGAAGGTAGAATATGTATTTGGCAAAAACAATTTCGTTCGCGCTCACCTCGCTGGAAGCGCCTACACATTTCAACAGGGATCCATTGAAGAATTTATTACCGAACATTATTGGGGGTATAACCGCTTTGCTCCGGGAATTACCATGGAATATGGGGTTGAGCATCCTTCCTGGAAAATACTTCCCGTGCAGGATGTGAAGGTGCAGCTAGATGTAGAAGGTTTGTACGGACCAGCATTCACTCCCTTTATACAAGGCGTGCCGCATTCAGCTTTCCTGGCCGAAGGTTCTTCAATTATCGTTCGAAGTGGCAAGCAGATAAGAGCATGAAACGAATTTTATTTATTGTAAACCCCAAATCGGGCGATCGTAAAAAAGGGCATTTGCAAGACCTGGTAAATCAATTTTTGCCTTCCTCACAGTTCGAAACTCGCCTGGACTTTACGACGCACGCCGGACATGCGAAAGAACTGGCCAAGCGCGGCATCGATGAAGCCTGGGATTATGTGGTGGCAGCAGGCGGGGATGGTACCATAAACGAGGTGGCCTCACAGCTGATAGGAAAAACGCCTGCACTGGGTATTATTCCGTACGGCTCTGGCAACGGGTTCGCCCGACATTTACAAATTCCATTGCTGGATAAACAAGCCGTACAGGCCTTGGCGAATTGCCAGGTAGTACCGATTGATGTTGGCTATGTGAACCAGCATCCGTTCTTTTGCACCTCGGGCGTAGGCTTCGACTCCCTTATCGGAAAAAAGTTTGAAGAACTACCACACCGCGGATTGAAGGGCTATTTAAAAACCGTGTGGAGAGAGATCAGGAAGTTTGAGGGATTGCAAATGCATATTGAAGGAGAAGAAGCTCAGCGTGCATTTTTATTTACCGCCGCCAATGCCGGACAATTTGGCAACAATGCCTGGATTGCGCCACTGGCCGACATCAGCGATGGCAAACTCGATTTTTGTATGGTGAAACCTTTTCCGCTGAGGCTGTTGCCAATGCTTGGGTATAGGCTCATCCGGAAATCCTTGCGCAACAGTGCCTATTATTCTTCCTTTAGCCATTCTTCCTGCAAGCTTACTTTATCAGAAGAGTTTCCATACCATGCCGATGGAGAAATCATTGGAATTGCCCAAGAACTGCATTGGACAATAGAATCAAAAGCGTTGCGGGTAGTAGTTCCGCTCCGGTGAGGCAATTAAATTCCTTTCTACATAATATACGCCTCTATGATCCTTATGGGAATGAAAACTATGAAGTGATCAAGTACGTACCTTTCCGCTTGAATGAACTGTCCTCTTGAGGCCTTTTCCGAAAAAAATTTATGAATACCGATTGTAATTTACACAAGATGTTTACCAATGCACATCTCTATGTGTTGTAACCATATGAATGGCCTTATCCCAACATTAGGCCATGAAAGCTTCCGGAATCATACCTGCAAGCACGATGTCTATTTAGCTACAAGTATCGTGTGTTAGTACGCGAAGCATCAGCGCTCGATGTCGCTTTTTTTAAGTTTTGGGGAAACCTTAGAAGTGCTTCACAGCATGATGCGCATCCGGGATAATATCCTCTGAAGAAATTCAGAGGATATTTTTATATAGGATGTTCCTCTTTACTTGCTGTACTGTATTCCATTGGGCAGATGCGCCAGGCAAACAATCTTAGAAAAATTAAGTACTAGAAAAAGAAAACCTTTTCAGGATCCTTGTATTATTTTTCAATAATTATCATGATCAATAGAAACGCAAACAAAAACCTCTGGAGTTTGCCGGTACTGCAAAGGATGTGCATCAGGTAGAACGCAGATCTTGCAGTGCAAGCCAGGCCATCAGTCCACTGCCGGTAAGCAAGGCCTGTTCGTCGATATCAAAAGTGGAAGTATGCACACCGGAGGTAATGCCACGGGCTTCATTGCGCACTCCGAGTCGATAAAAACAGGCATCAACTTGTTGAGTATAAAATGCAAAATCTTCGGCAGCCATCCAGATGTCGAGATCCACCACGTTTTCTTCACCCAGAAAATCGATGGCCGCCGCCTTCATTCTATGGGTGAGGTCTTCGGCATTACGTAAAAAAGGATAGCCCTGCAGGATGGTAAACTCACAGGTCCCTCCCATTCCTTCGGCAATGGCTTCCGCCATTTTTTTCATTTTCTTTTTAGCCTCTGCACGCCAATTCTCATCCATGGTGCGAAAGGTGCCCTCAATTTTCACTTCGTCGGGGATTATGTTGGTAGCGCCCATGCCCACAATCTTACCGAAGGACAATACGCAGGGCAAGCGAGGGTCGCAGTTACGACTTACAATTTGCTGAAGCGCTACTAATATATGTGAAGCAATAAGGATAGGGTCGATGTTTTTATCGGGCATGGCGGCATGGCCACCTTTGCCTTTGACGGTAATGTATATTTCGTCGGCACTGGCCATATACATGCCTGGCTTAAAGCCTACTTTACCCACAGGAATGGAGGGCATAACATGCTGACCCAAAATATGCCGAGGCGCGGGGTTTTGAAGCACCCCATCTCGAATCATGAGTGAGGCTCCACCCGGAATTTTTTCTTCACCGGGTTGAAAAATCAGTTTGATGCTTCCTTCAAAATCCTGACGCGCCTGTTGCAGGATGCTGGCAGCGCCCAGCAGGCAGGAGGTATGCACGTCGTGGCCGCAGGCGTGCATAACACCAGGCCTGGTAGACTTGTAACTTACCTCATTGGTTTCCTGAATAGGCAGGGCATCCATATCGGCGCGCAATGCCACGGTCTTTTTTTCGGGATGCTGCCCGCGAATCATGGCTACCACTCCCGTGTCTGCCATCACAGATACTTCAGCTATGCCCATGGATTTCAGTTGTTGCTGCACATACAAAGAAGTCTGCACTTCTTCAAACGACAACTCCGGATGGCTGTGCAGGTGATGACGATGACGCACAACCTGCTCAAATTCCCGTTGAGCAAGCTCTTGTATTTTATTTTTCACACTCATGGCTAGCGTTCAATGTCGTGGATATAACAGGCATTATTCCGAGGTGCGCAAATATATTTTATCAGGCACCATGATGGCAGTTGGAAATGATTTCTGAAGCTCTGAAAGGACATAATAAGCCTCTAGCTTGTCTTGAAAATCCCCAAGTTTTACTTTAAAGGAAGGAGCCTTCCATTCGATGTAAGTACGTATGGAAGGAAACAGGCTAGCTGCCTGCAGGCGCACATCGCGCGAAGCTTCGCTGCTGTTTCCGTTATACAACAAAATGCGGTATCCTTCGGCAATTGAAATAGAGCCATTGAAAACCCTTATGGAATCCAGCTTTTCATTAACCTTGCGGGTGTCGTCTCCAACCGGCGCTGGGGTAGCTGTGGTAGTGGCCGTTTGTTTGGCCTGAGGCGGATAGGTGGGTCTTATTTTGGAAAGATCCTCCGACATCACCTTGCCGGTATCGGGCGTGGCTACCGTTTTTTGCGAGCGAGCTGCAGTGCAGGCCGCCAGCAAAAAAATGACCGATAAAAAAAGTATTCGTTTCATAGCCAACTAGTCAATCAGTACACAACGATTATTGGCAATATCGTCCTCAACTGTTTTGAATTTCACTTCGCGTTTAATGGTGCCATCCATGTATTGCACATTTACTTTATCGTTTCTTCCGGCTACCTTGATTGCTTTGACAGGTTGTTGCTTTTCTTCCTGCTGCACCACAGAGGTAGGGTTAGGACGTGGTCCACTGCCCAATACCGAGCCGGCCTCCTCCTTTTGTGTCTTTACCTTTTCGCGCTGCTTCTGCTGTCTGGCTTCTTGTATATCGGCAGGGTTGTTGGTTTCGATTTCTGCTTTAAACAAAAAGGTAATCATTTCCATGTTCAGCTTAGACATGAACCGGTTAAAAAGATCGTATCCTTCTCCTTTATAAATAATAAGGGGATCTTTTTGTTCGAGGTAGGCAGTATGGACCGCTTGTTTTAAGTCATCCATTTCGCGTAGATGTTCTTTCCAGCCCATGTCGATGAATGCGAGGGATACGTTGCGTTCCAGCGAAGCACGCAGTTCAGCCGCCGGATTGGCGAGCACTTTTTGCAACTCCACGGTAGTTCCTAAATGCTTGAGTCCGTCGGTGAATGGAACCATTACATAACGAATACGGTCTCCCTGGTTCTGATGAATTTCTTTGAATACCTGAGAAGACTGAGTCGCAAGCTTTTTGTATTTCTCTTCATACAACTCATATACTTCGTCGTACAATTTATCTACCAATTGCTCATCGGATTTTTTGCTATAATCTGCTTCGGTAATGGATGTATTGAAGCCGAAGGTACTGATGACGGCAAGCTGGAAGTTGGAGTAACTTCCGGCGGTATTAGTAAGCAAATCGCTGCAGGTACTGTATAATACCGACAATACGTCGAGCTGTAAACGATCGCCAAACAAAGCGTTACGACGACGTGTATAGATAACAACACGTTGCGAGTTCATAACGTTGTCGTACTCTAACAGGCGTTTACGCTGTGCGAAGTTGTTTTCTTCTACTTTTTTCTGGGCACGTTCAATGGAACTTGTTATCAGCGAGTGCTGAATTACCTCTCCTTCTTTGAGTCCCATGGTGTCCATGAGTTTGGCAATACGCTCGGATCCGAAGAGACGCATTAAGCTGTCTTCGAGGGAAACAAAAAACTGAGAGCTACCTGGGTCACCTTGACGACCAGAGCGTCCACGAAGCTGTCTGTCTACACGACGCGATTCATGTCGTTCTGTACCAATAATGGCCAATCCTCCCGCCGCTTTGGATTCCGGAGTAAGCTTAATATCGGTACCACGACCCGCCATGTTGGTGGCAATGGTTACGGTGCCAGACTTACCGGCTTCGGCAACAATGTCGGCTTCTTTTTTATGAAGTTTAGCATTCAATACCTGATGTTGAATGTTACGCATTTTCAACATACGGCTAAGCAATTCCGAATTCTCAACCGAGGTGGTACCCACCAACACCGGACGGCCTTTGGAAGTAAGGTCTACAATTTCTTCCACCACCGCGTTGAATTTTTCTCGAGTAGTCTTGTATACCTTGTCTTCCATGTCTTTGCGACTGATGGACTTATTGGTAGGGATTACCACTACGTCGAGTTTGTAAATATCCCACAACTCTGCTGACTCCGTTTCGGCAGTACCGGTCATACCGGCCAGTTTGTGGTACATGCGGAAATAATTCTGCAAGGTAATGGTAGCATAGGTTTGAGTTGCCTCTTCTACCTTTACATTTTCCTTGGCCTCCAGTGCCTGATGCAGACCATCGGAATATCTTCTACCTTCCATGACCCGGCCGGTCTGCTCATCCACAATTTTTACTTTATTTTCGACAATGATATAGTCTATGTCCTTTTCAAAAAGCGTGTATGCTTTTAATAATTGAGTAATTACATGGATGCGTTGAGACTTGATGGAGTAATCTTTGAGCAAGGCTTCTTTGGCATGTAGTTTCTCTTCGCCGGAAAGGCTGTTGTCTTTTTCAATGGCCGCAATCCCCAAGTTGATATCGGGCATTACAAACAACATAGGATCTTCGCTTTCTCCGGTGATATAGTCTATTCCTTTATCGGTTAAGTCAACGGAGTTATTTTTTTCATCGATTACGAAATACAAAGGCGCATCGGCTTCGGGCATGCGCTGCTGGTTAGACTCCAGGAAAATATTTTCTGTCTTTTGCAGTATTGCCCTGATGCCCGGCTCACTAAGGTATTTAATAAGCGCTTTATTACCCGGCAAGGCGCGGAAGGCACGGAACAAGGAAATACCACCCTCCTTTTCATTTTTTTCAGCGATGAGTTTTTTAGCCTGAACGAGGTAATCGTTGGCCAATTTTTTCTGGGCATCTACCAATTTGGATACACGCGGCTTCAATTCATAAAAATCCTGCTCATCACTTTTACCCACAGGACCTGAAATAATAAGTGGAGTACGCGCATCGTCAATCAATACGGAGTCCACCTCATCGACCATGGCATAGTGCAATTTACGTTGCACCAGTTCTTCCGGACTTCTGGCCATATTATCACGGAGATAATCAAAGCCGAATTCATTATTAGTACCGTACGTTATATCGGCTGAATAGGCATTTCTTCTGGCTTCTGAATTGGCTTCGTGCTTATCGATGCAATCCACCGTTAATCCATGGAACTCAAACAACGGAGCCATCCACTCGGAGTCCCGCTTGGCAAGGTAGTCGTTTACCGTTACGATGTGTACACCCTGCCCGGCAAGCGCATTGAGGTAGGCAGGAAGTGTAGCTACCAGGGTTTTTCCTTCTCCGGTAGCCATCTCTGAAATTTTACCCTGGTGCAGCACGATACCACCAATTAATTGCACATCATAATGCAGCATTTCCCAGGTAAGTTCATTGCCGGCAGCCATCCATTTGTTATGCCAGGTAGCTTTCTCCCCTTCTATAACCACATTGGCTTTGCGAGCAGCCAAGGCTTTGTCGTGCATATTGGCGGTAACAACCAATTTGGTATTTTCTTTAAAACGACGTGCTGTTTCCTTCACCACGGCGAAAGCCAATGGCAATTGCTCCAACAACACAACTTCTAGTTTCTTATTGCGATCCTTTTGTAGTTTATCTACCGCCTGATACAGTTGTTCTTTTTTAGATACATCGGCCTCCATATTGGCCTGATTTTGAGCAGCGCTAATTTCCTGGTCAATTCCGGCAAGACTGCGTTGAATGGTGGCTTTTATTTCCACGGTCTTTTCTCTCAGCTGGTCATCGGAGAGTTGAGTCAAGCGGGCATATTCTGCCAAGGTGGCAGTTACCAGAGGTTGTATGGAGGCAACATCGCGTTCAGACTTGGTTTTAATTTTAAACGCTTTGGCAAGTAATTTCAGCATACTATTTTTTTGTATTAATGATGCTCATTAAGAGCGGTTTGAACTCGTAAAGTTAGACTTTTTTACACTTCTGTAGTCATTTTGTGCACTCAATTTACTAATTGAAACCGAGGTAGGAGACAAAAAATAGGAGCCAGGATTTAAAATCTGCGGCTTAAAGGGTAAGTTGCTTGTTATCAGATACAAATTTCTTATTTTAGCGCCTATTTTACAGCGTAACCGTATTTATGTTTGCTTACATTGAAGGAGAATTAGCGCATCTGGATCCGACGTATGCGGTGCTAGACAATCATGGCATCGGGTATCATTTGCGTATATCACTCAACACCTTTGCTGCGTTAAAGGAGCTAAAAGGAGTATGCAAACTTTATACATTTCTGCATATCAAAGAAGATGCCCATACTTTATTTGGATTTTTTGACATGGTGGAGAAGCGCGTATTCCAGGACCTTCTGTCAGTATCAGGAGTAGGCCCTTCCACGGCGGTCATGATGCTTTCTTCGCTTAGCGCGCAAGAAGTGCAGCAAGCGATAGCGCAAGAGGACATCCGTACGGTACAGAGCATAAAAGGCATTGGAGCGAAAACAGCGCAACGGCTTATTCTGGAATTGAAAGAAAAAATGAGGAAAGCACTCATCTCCAATGATGTTCCCATTTTAGGAGCTTCCCACAATTTAAAGAAGCAAGAGGCGTTAACAGCTTTGGTGACACTGGGAATACCTAAAAGTAGTGCAGAAAAAAACCTCGAAATCATTATCAAAAAAAATGGAGAGGAAATCAGCCTAGAAGAACTTATTCGTCAGGCACTCAAAATGGCATAACATCAATCTTTTGTAATTAACGTTTTTGAATTTGCGGATTTCGCGTTTAAATATCTTTCTTTTTTCTGGAATACTTCTCATGACAGGCATCGGACTCTCCAAGATCTCCGGTAAAAAGTTTGGGAAAGAAAAATTTTCACCGTTCTTTCTTTTGGATACCGGAAAAAAGGAACCCAAGCCCCGAAGGCCTACCTATGTGCCCAAAGACCGCCGAGGAGACCCTCTTTCGAATCCGGAAAGCGAATCAAATTTCCTGTTGGAAGACCCTTCCACGATTAAAACCGACATTCAATTAGATTCCAGTGGCGAATTTTTTATCATCGATGAAAAATCGGGTGAATTGGAATACCGCCCCAGTACCATCATGACCACAGAGGAGTTCCGCAAATTGCAACAGCGCAAAATGGTACGCTCGTATTGGCAGAACAAAAGTTATAGCAACGACAGCACTGGTGTCGGAGGAAAAAAAACAGATCCCAAATCTCTCAACCTAAAATTCCAGATTACCGAAGAAGATTATGTAGACATCCGTCCAAATGGGATGGTTACATTGGATTTTGGTTATAAACACCAAAAAACCTTCAACCCGCAAATTGCCAGACGTGAGCAAAGCCAAGGCAACTTTGATTTTGACAATCAGATGCAGTTTAACCTTACCGGTGTGATCGGTAAAAAACTAAAAACCGGACAGAATCGGGATCGCATCAAAATGAATGTAAACTGGGATACCAAAGCTACTTTTGATTTTCAAAACCAGTTTAAGGTAGAATTTATAGGTTACGAAGAAGATATTATACAGAAAATTGAAGTAGGACAGGTAAGTATGCCGGTCAATACCAATTTAATTTCAGGCGCTCAAAACCTTTTTGGTGTTAAAACCAAAATGCAATTCGGAAGACTCTCCGCTACCTCCGTATTTTCAACGCAACGTGGTAAAGCGGAAGAAATCAAAGCCCAGGGAGGTGCCACCAGCCGCACGTTTGAGATTCGCGCCGATAATTATGATGAATACAGGCACTTCTTCTTAGGACAGTTTTTCCGAGACCGATACGAACAAGCTCTCAGTACTACTCCTATTATAACTTCAGGTGTAAAAATGACTCCTGGACGTATTGCGGTGTATATTACCAATAGTAATAACACTACTACCGATTTGAGAAATGTGGTTGCCTTTCTGGATTTAGGTGAAAATGCCAGCAATGTGTACAACAGCAATATCATAATTCCTACCATTCCTACTAATGCCCCGGCATACGATAGTGTAAACCATTTACGCCGCTATACTAAAGACCCGGGAGATCTTTACCGGAATCCTATTTCGGTCGCCAACCAATTAGAAGCCGATGGACTCGTAAAGGGTACTGATTTTGAAGTGCTCAACAATGCCCGTAAACTCCGCAACGAAGAATTCACCTACAACGCAGACTTAGGTTATATTTCCCTAACCACACCCTTACGACCTTATGAGATACTGGCTGTAGCCTATGAATATTCCTTCGATGGAAAAAACTACAAAGTGGGAGACCTCAACGGAGATGCTGTGGATAGTAATGCCACCGACGAGGTCATCTTCCTGAAATTGCTGAAACCAGCCAGTATTAAAACCAATTTGCCAACCTGGGATTTGATGATGAAAAACATCTACAACCTGGGAAGTTCACAGATTTCAAGAGAAGGATTTCAATTCCGTGTGATCTATCGCGATGATATTTCTGGTGCCGATATTCCTACACTGCAAGAAGGTGAGCGTACTAAAAATGTTCCCTTGGTGCGCACTTTCGGCCTCGACCGTTTGAACATGAACGGAGACCCCTATCCGGATGGAAATTTTGACTTTGTAGAAAATGTTACCATTGATCCCAAATTTGGACGTATCATTTTCCCTGTATTAGAGCCTTTCGGCGCCACCATTGCTTCGCAGTTCAACAACAACGAAGCGGAACTCAAAGACAAATACAATTTTTATGAGCTCTACGACTCTACCAAAAGCGATGCGAGTCAAATTTCCAGAAAAAATAAATACTACTTTAAAGGACGCTTTCAATCCAGCTCTTCGAATGAAATTCCATTGCAGGGAATCAACATTGCTCCCGGATCGGTTAAGGTAACCGCCGGCAGCCGGGCCCTGACAGAGGGAGTAGATTATACCGTAGATTATAGCCAAGGTAAAGTCCGCATTCTGAACGAAGGAATTCTCGCTTCGGGCCAAGAGGTCAAAATCAATTACGAAAAACAAGATTTATTTAACGTACGGCAAAAATCCTTTATGGGTACACGATTGGAGTACGTGATCAATAAAGATGTTTCGTTTGGGGGTACATTTCTGCATCAGAACGAAAGACCCACCATCACACGTGTAAATATTGGGGATGAACCTTCGAGCAATACGCTCTGGGGACTCGATGCCAATTACAAACGCGACTCGAGGTTGCTCACCAAATTGGTGGATGCCTTGCCCATTATTCAAACAAAGGCTGTATCGACCATTACAGCACAAGGTGAATTTGCGCACTTTATTCCTGGCTACAACAAAGCCCTGGATCAGAATGGAGAGGGTGGAGCTGCATTCATCGACGATTTTGAATCGGCAGAAACTCCGTTTGATTTTGTGCGCTCCCCTTTTCGCTGGCGATTGGCCGCTACCCCACTGCGTTTCCCCGAAGCAAGCTCAGGATCTCTAAACAATGGATACCGCAGGGCTTTGCTCTCCTGGTACAATGCCGATCAAAGTTTGTACATATCCGGTCAAGGTAATACCAATTTATTGGTAGAAAATATAGGCAGAAATCATTTCGACAGGCCAATTGCCGTGAGAGAAATTTTCCCAGGCTATGTGGATCAGCAATTACAACAAAATCAAACTACACTAGATCTGGTGTATTTCCCTCAGGAGCGTGGACCTTACAACTACAATCCCAGTTTAGGCATTTCATCTGGTAATTGGGCTGGTATTACCCGCGATATCCGGAACGATATAGATTTCGACAATGCCAATATTCAATACCTGGAATTTTGGATGATGAGTCCCTATATCGACGATACCGCTCCCAACCTGATTAACGATATCGACGGTGTTCCTTTTAACGCCTCCAACCGAGGAAAACTATTTTTTAACCTGGGAAATATTTCGGAAGACGTGCTGAAAGACGAATTACAATCGTCTGAAAATGGCATCCCGGTAGGTTCTGACCAAAGTTCTGTGCAGGATAATACGTGGGGGAAAATTCCAACCCGCACTCCTTTAAACAATGCTTTCGACAACAACCCGGCATCTCGTTCTTTACAAGACGTAGGACTCGACGGACTTAGTAACACTGAAGAAGCATCAAAATTTCCGGCAGTAGGTCCGGCAGAAAATCCGGATGACCGATCGAACGATGACTTTGTGTATTACCTGGATGGACGTTTTGGAGATGAGGATGGGCTTACTAAGCGATATAAGCGTTTCTCCGGAATGGAAAACAATTCGCCCACCGACAACCCTACCGCTTCCAATTATGTACAGCCAGATAACGAAGACATCAACCAGGATAACACCCTGAGCACGGTAAACGAGTATTACGAATATGAAATCAATATTGACCCAACGCAATTTCAGGTGGGTCAGAATTTTATTGTGGGCAAAACCACTACTACCGTTCCTGATCCCAAGCAGGAAGGGGCTTCCGAAACAGTCACCTGGTATCAGTTCCGGATTCCTATTCGTAATCCAAACGCTACCATTGGCAACATATCCGGATTTAAAAGTATACGCTTCATGCGTATGTATATGACCGGATTTGAAAGTCCTGTGGCCTTGCGCTTTGCTCAACTGCAACTGGTATCTAACCAGTGGCGTGCTTATGTTGGCGATTTGCCGGAAAATAGTTTCGCACCGAGCGATCCAGAAATTGACGATGATCCTCTTTTGATCTCTACGGTAAATGTGGAGGAAAATGGATCTATTTCTCCCGGGCAGCCTTACCCATATGTACTTCCTCCCGGCGTAATCCGCGATCAGGATGCCACCTCTACCATTAACAGGCAAATCAATGAGCAATCATTAAAGATTTCCGTTACGGACCTTGACAATAAAAACGCCAAAGCCGCTTTTAAAAACATCAGTGAACTAAACCTTCTCAACTATAAGCGCCTCAACATGTTTATACATGCGGATGCCCCCAGCGACGTTAAAAACGGTCAACTTACTGCTTTCCTTCGATTGGGAACTGACCTTACTCAAAACTTTTACGAAGTAGAAGTACCCCTTTATTTCAGTCAACCCGGCAATGCAGCCCAAAACGAGGTATGGCGCGAGGAAAACGAAATTGATATTGCCATCGAGGACATAATTAATGTAAAGCTCGCCAGAAATGAGGCTACGAATAATAATTTACAAGCTTCCTTTAAACAAAAAGTTGGTAAATATTGGGTCCATGTGACAGGGAATCCGGACCTGAGCACGGTTACGATTTTAATGGTTGGTATCCGGAATCCGGATATCAATCCGCTGGATCCGGCGGACAACGACCGATCTGAGAAATCGGGTAATATTTGGGTCAATGAATTGCGGACAACTCAATTTGTCCGAAAATCTTCCTGGGCCACGATGGCGAGGGTGAACGCCAAACTCGCTGACCTGGCCACGGTAACTGCTTCCGGTAAATTTACCAGTGTAGGCTTCGGATCCCTTGATCAGCGGATCTCGCAGCGTGAATTGGCCAATACTTTGGAATATGGTTCTTCGGCAGCGGTGACCCTAGATAAGTTTATCCCGGAGAAAGCCGGCATCAAACTCCCCATGTATGTGAGCTATGACCGCAAACAAGTGATGCCTGAATACAATCCCCTTGACAAAGACGTGAAGATGGATCGTTCGCTGGAAAATAAATCTGCCGAAGAAAAACGGGAATACAGGAGATTGGTTTACGACATTACCACACGAAGAACAATAAGTTTTACCAACTTCAAAAAAGTAAAAGTAAAGAAAGATGCCAAGTCGCATTTTTGGGACATCGAAAACCTCTCTTTTACTGTAGGGTATAATGAAACCAAAAGAACTTCGTATGAATTGAAAGATTATACTTTTTTAAATTACAAAGGCGGAGTAGAATACACCTATTCATTCAAAGCCAAACCTCTGGAACCTTTCAAAAAATCAAAAGTAAAATCTGCCTATTTCAAACCTATCAAGGACTTCAACCTTTCTTTTGTTCCCAATACTTTTACGTTCCGTAATGATTTGGACAGAAGATTAATCCGGACGCAATATTATGAATCCGGTCCTCTGACGGCAGGACAGGAAGCCTTGTATGAAAAAGCCTTCACGCTCAACCGCTCTTATGCGCTTGGCTGGGGACTTACCAAAAACATCAATTTGAATTACGACGCCGCTGCTCTGGCTATTGTAGATGAACCTGCGCGCGCTCCGGGCGACCAGGCCTATAAAGATTCCGTTTGGAGCAATTTTAAAAACATGGGGCGCTTAAAAAACTTTGAACAATCGGCATCTCTTACTTATAAATTACCGATCGATAAATTTCCAGTATTTGCATGGATCAACAACACCAATCTGAAATACGGCACCAGCGCCATCTGGGCTTCCGGTTCTTTGATTCAGCGAGATACCATGGGTAACTTGTTACAAAACAAACGAGACCTGAGTGTCGACACTAAATTGAATTTTGAAATGCTCTACAACAAATCAAAATTCCTGAAAAGCATCAACAGCCCGGCTCCCAAAAAAACAGCCTTGCAAAAGGCAGAGGAAGCCAAAAAGAAAGCGGCCGCCAAGGACACCACCGAAACAAAACCCGACATGAAAGCCTTAAAGGCTGCGTTGCGTACATTGATGCTTATCCGAAACATTAACCTGAGGGCTAACATCGCTCAGGGTATGTCGATTACAGGATATATGCCGGTACCAACTTACTTTGGCGTTGACACCCGCGGAAACACTTCCCAGATGAGCAATTCCGGAGATATTCTTCCTTTTATGTTTGGATCGCAAAACACCAATGTGCGTTTTGATATGGCTGAAAATGGATGGATATCCAAAGAACGGGAACTCAACGCTCCTTTCCTCGCGAATCAGACCGTAGGATTTACTGCTAATACAACGGTAGAACCTTTCAAGGATTTTAAAATCATGGTCGACATGAAGAAGAACAAAGGCTGGAACTATCAGGAATTATTCCGTGTATCCTCCGAAAATCCGGACAGCATGTTTTATGTTTCCGAAAGTCCTTCTCGCACGGGTACTTACTCCCTATCTACCATATCGATTCTCAGTAGCTTCGGAAGAAATAGCGAAACCACTAATTCCAATCCCTTCTTCGATCGTTTTCAATCGTACAGAACCATTATCCGTTCCCGGCTTGGCAACACGGGCTACAGCAATAATTCCCAAGACGTGCTGATTCCTGCATTCCTCGCGGCTTACACCGGCAGAGACCCACAAAAAGTAAAACTCAGCTCTTTCCCTAAATTGCCATTGCCGAACTGGAGCATCAACTATTCAGGTCTGAACAAAATACCTATACTCAGTAAACGATTTACTTCCATAACACTGACACATACGTACAACTCTATGTATTCTATCGGTAGTTTCAGTTCTTCCACCTTGTACGGATATGATTACATTCGACCCGATTTTGATATTGACCGTCAGTTTCAGTCGGGACAGGGGGTACTCAACGACGACAGTTTGTTATTACCTGTATATTTATTAGAACAGGTGAACATTCGTGAAAACTTCGGACCTTTCCTTGGCATCAATATCAAAACCAAAGGAAAACTTTCGTACCGCATCGAATACAAGCGTTCCAGAAACTTAACACTGGCCTTATCCAACATCCAAATGCGTGAAGACATCAGCAACGATATTACAGTTGGTTTTGGCTTTGCCAAATCAGGCACCAAATTGCCATTCAAAGTTCGAGGCAGAGATAAAATTTTAGAGAGAGAATTGAATGTAAGAATTGATTTCAGCGTCAAAGATAATAAAGCATACCAGCGTGTGTTGGATGAAAACAGCATCATTACAGCAGGCAACACCAACATTCAATTCCGGCCTACTGCCTCCTATAATGTTTCGCAACGGCTTACCACTCAATTTTATTTCGAACATACACGAGCCATTCCACGTGTTTCTACTTCGTTCAAAAGAAATACTACGTCGTTCGGACTGCAACTCCGGTTTAGCTTGTCGTAGTGCGGTAATCAACGGTTTTGTTGAATAGCTCTTTTCTCATGCGGATACTAGTATTGATTATATCGTTGCTGATATCCCTGATTGTTTCAGGCCAACAAAACTATACACTGCGCATCCTGCACAGCGATAGCAGTGTGAAGGATCAGCAAGAAATATTCAAAGACAGCCTTTCTGCTTTTCAATTTTTAAAGCGCAAGCAAGAAGAATGGCACGCGCGTTCCTTTCTGACTGCCGGCTACGACAGTATTTGCCAGGAGGGCCGAAGCATTCGTGCTTACTTGTATTGTGGAGACTCTTTTCGATGGGCTTATCTTCGCAGAGGAAATGTACCGGAGCTTGTATTATCGAAAATTAATTTTCATGCAAGGGATTACCGTAAGGCACCTTTGCAGGCAAAACAAATTGCCAAATTGGAAAGCAGCATTGTACGCTGGTCTGAGAACAATGGATTGCCTTTTGCCAGCATTCGCCTGGATTCGTTTCAACTGCGGAATAATGAAGTGGAGGCGGTGTTGCGTTGGGATAAAGGTCCACAAATTTACTTTGACTCTTTACAGATTGAAGGTAAAATAAAAGTAAAAAAACGATTTCTATCGAGGCACTTGAGAATTTACAAAGATCAATTGTATGCGCAAGACCGAATCGATCAAATTCCTGTATTGCTTCGCGAATTGCCATACCTGATTTCCATGAGACCTGCCTTGGTTAACTTTCGCGAAAACAAAGCTACCGTGGTTGTTTTTTTGAAAGACAAAAAAGTAAGCACGGCCGATGGTATCATCGGATTTCTTCCGAACGAAAGTAATAACCGGCGCTTGCTGCTCACCGGAGAATTGAACCTGAACCTCCGTAATCTTTTTGGTACTGGAAAAACCCTGCAATTGGAATGGAAAAAAATTAAGGAGCTCACTCAAAATCTTGATTTCACCTACGCGCATCCTCGTTTGCTGGGATCGCCGCTGGACATGAAATTTACGTTTCAGATGCTGAAACAAGACAGTACTTTTCTTTCCATCAATCGCCGTTTGGTTGGATCTAATCGAATCGGAAATTATACGAAAATTAATCTCATCACAGGACTCAAAACTTCGCGTGTACTTTCGGAGAATGTACTCCAGATACAGAACAATAAACTTCCCTTTTCCGATTACAACCATTATATGTATGGGCTTGGGTTGGAATGGAATAAAACGGATGACTATTTTTTCCCGCATCGCGGCTGGATAGTTCAAACACAAGGTACCTTGGGAAATAAAATCATCAGGAAAAATAATGGTATAGCAGAATCTGCTTATGCGAATGTACAACTCAATTCACAGCAATGGAATGTAGAATCTTCTGTGGAACGCTATTCTAAACTAGGCAAGCGGAGTGTCATTCTTTCGAGGATCCAAGGAGGAAAATTATTCAACAACCAGGAGAATGTATTTCTGAACGACTTGTACCGGATTGGTGGACTGAGGTCGTTGCGGGGCTTCAACGAAAATAACTTTTTTGCCGCTACGTATGGAGTGGCAACACTGGAATATCGATTTTACACGGAGGAAACGTCGTACCTATTGCTGTTTGCAGACCAGGGGTATTTAGACAATCCAATCAATCCGCAACGCCGTTATGACTGGCCGCTTGGCTTTGGAGCTGGCTTATCGTTTTCTACTCCAGCCGGAGTATTTAATTTTGTATATTCCCTTGGTCGGTCGGCCGATACTGACATTAGTATTAATTTATCCAAAATTCATTTTGGCATTACCAGCCGCTTTTAAAGTTAAATACGCACATGAGTTCCTTTCAAAACTACCGTTCGTTTGAGGACGAAGCATCCATGCAGGAATTTTGCGATGTATTAGAGAAGCATGCTATTCCATATCAAACTTCTCATTCTTCTATGTACCTGAATGAGGTATATGGAGCCAATATGCTGGAATATAGATATCACGTGAGCATTCCGCCGGAATACTTCAGTCAAACGAATTTGCTGTGGGAATCGAAGCATCGATTAACCTTGCAAGATATTCCGCCGGATCACTATCTGCAGGAATTTACCATTGGAGAACTTTGGAATTTGCTTCGAAAAAAAGATGAGTGGGCCCCTGAGGACGCTGCCATGGCTAAACTACTTTTAGCTAAACGTGAGGAACATGTAAGCGAGGATCGTTTGAGGAATCTGGAACAGGAGCGCATCGAAGAACTCAAAATTCCGGGGAGCACCAATTATACAGGCATCGTGCTTGGGTACCTGATGTGTGTTTTATTTTTTCCTGGAGCAATCATTTGCGGTTACCTGATGCGCTCGCGAAAAAAAACGCTGCCAAATGGCGAAACTGTTTATTTATTCAATAAAACAGAAAGAGAGCATGGCATCGTTGTATTGGCGCTCGGAACCGGCGTAATGGCGTTTATCGTTTATTATAAACTGTTGCCTTTACTGCTTTAATCGGAAATCCAAGATACTGATACTCCTTGGGTATGCTGCTAAATCTTTCATCATTAATGAATCTTGATTGGGAGCAATACCAAAGGATATGGGGCGTGTCCCTTGTGGCGCTGAAGACGCCACAAGGGCCGGTGGTGGCGCCTCTAGCGCCACCACGACGCCAGGCTTTACACTCTATCCCTCACGCAAATCCTGCCTTGTTTTAAACAATATATCTCCTTAGAAATTCTTCAGTGGAGAAACGACTCATCCAATCAAGGGTTTCAGCATGAATAGAACAAGAAAAAATTCTTTTCAAAGCCTCTGATTTTATTCGCTAGGATTACCGGCCATGGATCTACGATCCATGAGCTTTCTCCATAGCCCATGATTTTCTAAGTCGGGATTACCGGCCATGGATCTACGATCCATGAGCTTTCTCCATAGTGCGCTTCGCTTCTATGGAGAAAAGCCGGTTGAAATTTGTTGGCGCGCAGCGCCAACACGCGTGAGGGATAGCAGCGCAGCGCCATAGGCGCTAGCGTATAGCCCGACCCAGGGCGGCCGACAGGCCGCGCGGGACACGCCCAAGAAGATCCCTTAACGCTCCTTTCTCCATAAAAATTCTTCCATAGAAAAAGAAAATCAAAATTATGGACTTTAGGAATTTTGAATCAACAATTTTGAAAATACCGATTTAATAACCACGCAAGGTGGCATATTTTAACAGCTCGCAAAACGCGCGCTCAGCTTTGCCCTTGTGGTACTTGCTGCTGGTGCCGGCCATTTGTATGCCTTCCGTTTTGGTGACGGTAAACTGAAGGATGGAAGAATTTTTTTTATAAAAGAGTAATTTTTCCCCTTCCAATTTTACTTCGTAGTTAGCCACCAGCACCTTTCCAATTTTAGAAGTCTTGTCTTTCCATTCCACATACGTACAAACTTTTTCAACATTCAATTCAGACCAGCACGAAGCTTGGGTATAATTCCAGGGCTTGAATGCCAAGGTCAGGAAAAGAAAAATGAACAACGCGAGCCAAAAAATATATGCCATTCTGTAAAAAAATTAAGGCAGAACCTTTCGGATCTGCCTTTGGAGGGTGGTTTATTTTACTTGTATGCGAATGCCTTCGCTATGGGTGGTGAACTCTGGCGCATACATACATTGCATTTGTGTAATGCCATTGCTGAAATCTCCTTTATGGAAAACGCGCAACGGATATTCAAATACATAGGTGCCTTTGGGAAGGTAGTGAATGAAGAAGTGCGTGGCAGCATCGCGGGTGCTTTCGTAATAATACAATCCATCCTGATAGCGACTGCCTGAAAGAACGTTCACTGGCTCTAGTCCGGAGGCACGCATATCTTTGAGGTGCACGTATTCCATGGCACGATCTACGCGGATTTCAATGCGTACTTTGATCAGGTCTCCCACCTGCAAGGCTTCTTTGCTGATCGGTTTTATTACCGGACCCGTAGCGGAATTCTGTTGCACAAAAAGTTCTTTCTTAATAGAGATAGGCGTTTCGTGCGGCGTAATTTTATCTAACTGCTCAAAGTACTGCCAATACAATGCTCCCCAGCTTACGCCTTCATCTTTTTTATGCACTTTCACCTTGGCCATCTCTGGTTTTATTTCACTGCCGTTCCAGGTGGTTTTGAAATATCCGGTACCTGCTTCCACTTTCATATCGGGGCGGGTTTGAGGATTTATTTTTTCTGAACCTACCTGAATTTCTACCATGTCGTCGCTGGCCAACCAATTGGTACCTTTCAGCAACAAGGCATAGCAGGCTTCTGCTGTGGCTTTGGTAGTTTTCCAATCGGTGGTTTGTTTTTGCTTCAACAACCATACTTTTAAATCGTCTACCGATTGTTGGTCTGCGGCCACTTCGTCGAAGACTTCAATCATGAGCGCTTGTGTTTCGATGGGGGCCTGGTACCAATACATTCCCCAGCCTTCTTTGAAATACATACCCATTTCCTCCGACTTGAGGGAGAACTCTTTTAAGGATTTAATGATGTCTTTGCAAATTTCCTTTTCACCGGATCGATGCAACGCCAACGCAATCATACCTTTCATGTAGATGCCGTTCTCCAGCCAGTATTTCTTAATTTGACCTTTGTAATACTCCACAGCTTCTTTGGTATCATCGTTCATGCCTTGGCTGAAGAAACTCCGGGTATATAAATAATGAATCTGTGTATATCCGGTATGATTATCGGAAAGTTTGATGTGACCTTTCTTTTCCAATTTCTTCAGTTCTATATAATCTTCAGAAATTTTACGATCAAGGTATTGAATACCCTGTTCGGTCATATCCACCAAACGATCATCCTCTTTGATTATGCGGATGCCTAGTTTATCCAGATGGCCTATACCACAGATGATGTGCTGAGTCATGTAACGGTCTTCGGGCAGGCCGTCGAACCAAGGCCAGGCGCCACCGGCTTTTTGCATTTTTTTCAACTTATCGATGGCCCTGTCAAGCTCATTGCTCATGCGGTTTAAATCGAACAGCACGGCTACCCGGCGCTTGCGCTCTGTTTCATTGTTGGCTTGTCTTACCCAAGGAGTTTCCTCCAGGAGTACCGCTTTAAGTTCCTGATTTTTTTCGAGGTTACTGAGCAAAGCATCCGGACTTGCTTGTTGCCAGCTGTCAAACACTCTTTTGATTTTAGGATCGCTGTTTACCACGTGCGAAGCAATGCTGTTGGCATACAATCGACTAAAGGTTTGCTCGGCACATTCGTAAGGATACTCCATCATGTAGGGCAATGCCTGAATGGCATACCACGCTGGTTGTGAGGTAAACTCCAGGGTAAGTTTATGATGACGCAGGGTTGGTGATTGATTGTTGGAAAGCTTTTCCAACACAAACGTCTTTTGCTGTTTGCTTCTTACCGGAAGCGGTAAACTTTCAGTAACCAACATGCGGTTGGTTAACACCGGAATGGCCATTTCTTCTCCGTCTGAAAATTTATCGGCCCGAGCAATGACACGGTAAGTGATGGCTCCGATTCCCTCAGGAATTTTCAACGACCACTCTACCATTGCACTCTGAGCGGGTTCTGCGTCGAATTGATTTTCCGGAATTCCTTTGCTGGGACCGGCTTCCCGGTTTCCTTTAGTACCGGCAAACAAATCGTCCAGGGGCTTCATGCTGATGGCATCAAACAACTGGAGCGATACCATTCCCGACATTTTTTTGGAGGATAGGTTGGTTACTTTCGTTTGAAACGTTATCTGATCTCCTTCCCTGAAAAACCGCGGAGCGTTGGGAACTACCATCAATTCTTTCTGAGTGACCAACTCATTGGTAACAGATCCAATGCGCAAATCCTGGCTATGTGCAAAGCCCAGCATTTTCCATTTGGTCAAGGCTTCAGGAATGGTAAAACTGATGATCACATTTCCTTTTTCATCTGTTTGCAAAACCGGATAGAAGAAAGCCGTTTCCTGCATGTTCTTGCGAACCTGCACTTCTCCGGAATCTTTTTTATCCTCTTTTCCCGAACCTCCTGAAGGTTTTTTCTCCTGCACTTGTCCTTTTACACTATCGTCTACTTCGCTACTGGCTAAGGCTATCGGAGCTGCGGACTCTTCCATTTCTGCGCCTTCATCCATAGACAAGGACGGTGAAGGAGCATCTTTTGATTTCTTCATCATGCTTTTAGCAGGCAGGGATCGCTCGCGCCGGGTATCAAAAGCATAATAATTTCTGAAACTGGAATAGAACGAATATCCAAACCAATTGAGATGACTATACTGGCGATAGTACATAGCAGCCACCTGATTCCAATTGATGGCATAATTATTAAACTGGCTTACTCCAAATCCACTATTGCCTGAATCCCATAATGAACTTTGATAATAGTAACGATACGGATTAAAATTCCAGGCATGTGGCTTGAAGGCGTCGAGGGAAGCATCGTACAGAGTGGCTACCATTTCGCTCAGCACTTTATCACCTTTGTATCCGGAAATTTTCATTTTCCATTGATCCTTCTCTCCTGGCAGTAATTTATTCCGAAAAGTTTCAAATGAAATATCAAGTTCCTTATTGCTATAAGGTACTTCTATCGTAAGCGCCTGTGTGTATACCCGGTTCGCTTTTATAAAGGCCATGTGTATTCCGATATTGCCACGGTATTCTTCTTTTAAAGGCACCTGGATGCGTTGCTGGGATTTGTTGAGCGTAAGAATTTCCCGCTTCAGCACCCTTCCGTCCTGCACCAATTCATATATCATGCGCACTTGTTCATAGCCAGAACCGATATTGATGATGGCGGTTTCGCCGGGCTCTCCGGTGGCCTGAACGGCATGGATCCAATTTTCTTCGGCATAGGGAAGCGCTGTGGCTTCGGCATCGTACAAGGTTACTTCTTTAAATTCTTTTACAGGATTTCCAAAAGCATCTACCGATTCTATTTCGATCACATATTTGCCAGGGGCATATCCAAAAAGTTCTTTAAGCTGAATTTCTTTCTTGTCGGCAGTATTAAACGAGTACGTCTGCATTTTCTTTCGTGTCCATTGGGCACTGTTGCTTTCATCTTCGTATACATCGTAAGGAAATTGGGCGTAGAATTCTTCTTTCGTCAATACCTGTTTGTCGGTGCGTTCCCAAAGTCTTGATCTGAAAATTCTGCCGGGTGACTGCAGTTGATACACAGTAATCGTTCCTTTGGCAGGCTCAAATTCACCATTCAGGTTATTGGTTTTGATAGTAAAGGATGTGTTTTTAGAATTCTTCAACACACGATCTTCGATCTGCACATCCAGTTGCAATGCTACGTAGCCAACAGTCACCGTTCCGCTTCCGCTTCTGGTTTCTCCATTAAGATCTACTACATCAGCGTAAACCTTATACGTATAGGTAGGCCTTGCCTCAGCCGAAACAGAAGCATCGGGGATCGCTTTGAACGATACTTCAAAAACACCTTTTTCATTGGTCTTGGTGAAGCCGCTGGTAATTTCCAC
Source organism: Cytophagaceae bacterium (assembly GCA_025454925.1). Classification (GTDB taxonomy): domain Bacteria; phylum Bacteroidota; class Bacteroidia; order Cytophagales; family Cytophagaceae; genus JALONM01. Next base: position 6,145 of record JALONM010000016.1, on the reverse strand, counting down.
TGCCGGAGAGCTTGGAAACGATCCGCAGCGCCACCACCACCACCAAGGGAAGCGGGCTTCGCGCACCACCCGGTATTTCACCTGAGCATTATCGACCGGAGCTCCAGAATAGGATTTGGCTTCGCCTTTCGCAGTTACCATATCATTTAGTCTGAAACTTCCCTGGGCAGGAAGCATCTTGACTTCAAACTTAGGGCGCTTATATTCTTCGACGCTTACGTACGTACTGCCGTATCCGTCTGTAATGTGCATTTGTCCGGTAAGCACACCACTAGGGGCTGTAAAGCTTCCGTTGTAGGTACCGAACTCGTTGGTCTTTAATTCCAACTTGGATACCTCTTTATGATTCACATCATAAAGCGTTACCACTACTGGAAAATTTGGAACCACCGAGTGCGATTTAAAATGATCTGTTTTAATCAGGAGACCTTTGAAATAAATCGTTTGTCCGGGCCTATAAATACTGCGGTCGGTGAAGTAGGTAGTTTGATAGGATTCATAGGAATATTCTTCCGGCTTGCGACTAAGGTAAAAACTTCGCTGCCGGGCGCCTTTGCTGCTGCGAAAATAGCGGTCGTTTTTCCAGGTGATGTCGATGGAATACGATTTGGATTCTTCGGTGCTGGCAGGAACTATAAAGTAGCCAGCGGTATCGGAAGTGTATTGTCCTCCGTTTACTCGTTTGTACTTATATGTTCTGTAATCGTATACTTCATACCACAGCTGTACCTGGGCACCTTGCAATGGCTGGCCTGTTTCACGGTGCAGCACATAAAATTCATGATCTTGATTTACTGTATTCTTGCGAAGGAAGGTAATATTGGAAACCTGTGTGATTTCAAACGATACTACTCCTGTTTTAAATTGAAAAAGACTGTTGTCGGAACAAAGGATAACGTATTCGCCGGCAGGAACCGCAGCCAACGATACTTCCGCACTGTGCGTCTGATAGTCGCCTTCCAAGGGCAGTTTGTATTGTCCGGATTTGATGGCCTGCTTTTTGGTAAAATATTCTATGAGCAACTGGTCGTAGGACTTATACTCTTTATTTTTCTTATAATAATTGTCGGCTTCTTCGCGAATTTTTTCCAACTCATCTCCCGTAGTGGGATAGATCCGGTAAAAAAGGGCCGGAACATTTTTATATGCGACTCTGACGCGAAAAGGTTTTTCCGGGAACTGTACCTCTTCCACGGTCAAGGAGATTTCTTTGGACAAGATCTGGTCTTTCAGACTTTGGCAATTGATGGCGCCCGCTGTGCCCTTGCGTGAAGCGATGATTCGATCACAAATTTCCAATGCTTTTTTATATTCCCACTGTACTGGCGAAGACTGCAGTGGCTTGTAAGCATGGCCCTTTTCATAATGCCAAAAAGCAATATAATAGCTGGCTTCTGCGCTGCTCTCATGTTCCTGGTAGGTCTTCTCAAGATGTTGGAGTGCCTCCAGGTAGCGTACGTCTTTCTCCGGATCTGTGGACCAGGTAAACGCATGCCTCAAACGGAGTAAATCGGCATCGACTAGCGCGGCAGGCTGTTTGTCGGCTAAATGAAACACGATCATTTCCTGCATGATTTTCATAGCAAAAAAGCGGAATGAAAGTGAATCGGGAGTAGTAATGGGGAAGGTAGCAAACGCGGATGCATTGGACAGAAAGCGTGGATCATTGCAGCTAAACTGTTCGGCAGGTTTGGTTATATTGGGCTCTTCTCCGCTGAAAAAATCAATAGCCCGGTGGGCTACAAAATCATACAAGGTAGGACGAAGACTTGCTGTATTGTAACCGGCATCAATTAACTCAGGGTACGAGGTGGTGGAGATTTTTTTAAGGACCTCTTTATCCTGAAGTGCCAGTAGGTGCTTATCGCGCACTCGTTCCACCAACTTTTGCAAATCCCAGGTGCGCAAATCCGTTGCGTTGTATTCGGAAGTGACACTTCGATTGGAAAATTTATAGCGGTTTTGCTGGTAGTATGACCAGTAAATTTCGGCAAGCATACTATTCAGCAAGGCTTTGGCAGCAGGCTCCGCCTGACGCTGGTGGGCTTCCAAATCTTCAATATTTTTGGCAACGGCATCCTCTTCCCTCCAGGATTTGAATTTAAGCTGATGAATGGATGCTTTGACCAATTGTTCTACATTCTTTTCTTCGGAGGCTTTTTTAAAAATCAAGTCTACTTCCTTTAGCGCCGACTCCGGCAAACCTTTTAGAGAGAAAGAATCCACTTTCTTCCAATGCGCTGCATACTCTTTTTGTTGTGCCATACTAGTTGTGGTAAATAAAAACCAACCAAAAAAAAGGGTTACCCAGGTAACCATACTTTTACTGAAAAGTATTTTCATTTTGTGATATTGTTTGTTGCATACAATTTAAAAGGCTGTATGCGCTGGCCTTAAGGTAAAGAATAATCGATCCAACGAATCAGGCCGCTCTGTGTTATTGAAAACGGAGAAAATATACAATCCTTAGTTCGTTAAAACAATCTTTACTTCATTTTCCTGTGTAAGGTCAGAGCCTATCAAGAACGTATCGGCCATGACCTTTTCGCTGTGATAGCTCCGACCTAAACGAAACCGATCGATATTCGGTTTCGTTTTTCCGAATGGAGCCCTATGTTGCATTCAAATTCATTGTAGGAATTAGTTTATTTTACTCTTTAGATGCACAGAAATGGAATTTCCATAAAAAGAAGTGCAGAAAATTTAAATGAGCACATCCTGCAGGACCAGGCGATGTTTCAAAAGCGAAATAATTAGCAATGGCAATCCTTGCGGATTGAAAATTGCCAACCTACCTTTGTTTGCTAGACTACTTTAGGAGAACGTGAGATGTTACAATTTCCAAATGCCAAAATAAACCTGGGCTTATACATCACTGAAAAACGCAGCGACGGATATCATAACCTGGAAACAGTATTTGTTCCGGTGCCCTGGTACGATGCCCTGGAAATTGTTCGCGCCGAACAAACCTCTTTGCAAGTATCTGGACATTCGGTAACGGGCAACCCTGAAGACAACCTGGTCATGAAAGTGTACCGGCGCATGGCATCGTTGTACGACCTGCCACCTGTATCGATTATTCTACAAAAAAATATTCCTATGGGAGCTGGCCTCGGCGGCGGCTCGGCGGATGCGGCCTTTGCGGCGCGCATGCTCTCGGACCTGTTTCAACTTCAACTTTCTACTGAAACGCTGGAATCGCTGGTACGCCCATTGGGCAGCGATTGTGCCTTTTTTATCCGCAACAAAGCTACTTTTGCTTACGAAAAAGGCGATCAATTTGAAGCCATTGCTCCCATCAATTTTCCTGCGCATATCGTGATGGTATACCCGCGCCTACATGTTTCCACAGCGCAGGCCTATGGAGGTGTACAAGCAAGTCCTGCTCCTTTTGATTTGAGAAAAAGCATACAAGAAGCTCCTTCGCGCTGGAAAGATCTTATTCATAATGATTTTGAAAAATCTGTTTTCCTGGCATATCCCGAACTGGCCGACATTAAATCAAGCCTCTATCGGGCGGGGGCGGTGTATGCCACGATGTCGGGAAGTGGTTCAACGGTGGTAGGGCTCTTTGAAGAGGAACCCGTTATTTCTTTTCCTTCTCATTACCTTGTGCAGCAAGGTCGCATGAATGCTTAGTGAGCCGCCAGAAGTTTTCGCCTTGTGCATCCCTTCTGATTTATCCGCTCCCACGCTTAGTAGATGAAATACCCGCTGATGATCAAAATTCGAAAAGGTGTAGGATATATGATGTTGTCGGTGGGATTGTTTGCCCTGATGCATGCTTTTATCAAGGCCATTCCTGGCATACCGGTGCATCAGGTGATCAGCATTCGCTCGGTGATCTCCTGGGTAATCTGTGTGTACTTGTTGCGCCAGCAGCAAATACCCTGGTCGGGAAATTCCAAGGCCTGGTTGTTGTTCCGGGGAATCATTGGCACGGCTTCTCTCTTTTGCTTTTTCTATTCCATTCGGCTATTGCCTCTTGCAACCGCGGTAACCATTTCCAACTTAATCCCACTTTTTACGCTGCTGCTGGCAGCCCTTTTCACGCAGGAAAAAATTAAAGCGCATCATTGGTTATTTTTCTCTTTATCGTTTGCCGGGGTGTGTTTTCTCAAAGGAGTCGACGAACGTATATCCATGCTAGGATTGGCCACTGCCCTGGCGGCCGCTTTATGCACCGCAGGGGCACACTTTACGGTACGCAAACTTCGCGATACGGAACATCCTTTGGTCATTATGGTATACTTTCCTAGCGTAAGCATGATGCTGGTGTTGCCTTATACACTCATGCACTGGACCTGGCCACAACCTGTAGAATGGATTTTTTTACTTTTCATTGGCCTATGCACGCATGCCGGACAATGGTACCTGACAAAGGCCTACCAGGCAGAAGAGGTATCGGGGGTAAGCTATGTTTATTTTTTAGGCATCGTCATCTCGTTGTTGTTTGGGTATGTTTTCTTTGAAGAGAACCTCACCTGGATGTCGATGGGAGGAATTGTTCTTATTCTGGCAAATTCTTCTATTGAAAAACGACTACTAAAATCAAGGGCTTGAGAAGGAATCGAATAAAAGAAATTCTTTTCTAAGCCCATGATTTTCTAAGTCGGGATGACCGGCCATGGATCTACGATCCATGAGCTTTCTCCATAGTGCGCTTCGCTTCTATGGAGAAAAGCCAGTTCAAGCATTGCCAAGGTTTGGTCTTTGAGTTGCCTCTTTCGTCTCTCGTTATGTGTTGGTACAAAGATTTCAAATAGATTTTGGGCGTGTCCCTTGCGGTGTGGCGCTGATGGCGCCACATCGCTGCAGGCCGGGCTATCGGGTGTACTCCTCGTTCGCGGTGGCGCCTGCTGGCGCCACCGCTCCCTGTGGGGTACACGCCTCTATCCCTCACGCGAATACCACAGGTGTCAAGCAATGAAATTGGGCAACAGAAATTCTTCCGCAGAGAAAAACCGGAGCACCCAACAGGAATGTCATTTGTTGATATCTATTAAAAACAGGCTAGCCGCAGCAGGGATAGGAGCGGATACCGCCCATACAGCTGTGCGTTGCGCACAGCTGTATGGGTAGTAGCAGCGTATAGCCCGGCCCGCGCGCCCGCGCGGGGCTGCCCCAATCATTCTATACATGTCAACCGAATTTTATGGAAAAACGACTACGTACATTCCATCAGCACTAGCGAACAAACAAGACATTGTTTTCGCGAATGTAAGCAACTTGTCCGTGCCACTGTACTTTGCACCAAATATCCTGCTGCGTGCGGATGGTAAGCCGGTGGCCTTTGTTGATGACACCCAAACGGTCGGAGCCGGCAGATGGCGCCGACATCAGCACGGCATCCTTGTTTACTATGCCTTTGGAGGGCACAATATCATAATTCGATAATAAATAAATGGCTCCCAATATGATCATAAAAAAAATGGGCCTCCATCCTACTTTACCTTCCTGACGTTTGCGCAAATACAAATACAAGAGGAACATGAGTGAAGAAATCAAAAACAAAATCACCAGGTAGGTCCGGTACTCTTTATACAAGGAAATAAAAAAAACCAGGTCATTATAATCATAGCCTTCGAGGTTGTACCGCGATGCCAATTCATCCATTTTTCTGAGCACTTCCTGATCGGGAATTTTAGAATAATAAACATCCAGAAAATAAAGCGCCATGGTATAATTTCCGAGTCCCTCGTGGATGAGGGACAACCTTGTCAACATTCGAGGGCTGTATTCGCCTTGTTGGTATATCTTTTCATAAAGACTGAGAGACTCTGTAAATCGTTTGTGGTCAAAAAGGGAATCGGCTTGTTGTAAAAGTGAATAATTAATTTGGCCAGACAACACTGATTGACAAAAGATTAGAAAATATATTCCTAAAAAATAAAATATTTTGGCAATCATTATTGGATTTTTGATTTCAGACTACTACCTTTGCATCCGCAATTACGATATAGAAGATATCAATTGCAAGAGAAAAATAGGATTCCGTAGCTCAGCTGGTAGAGCATAACACTTTTAATGTTAGGGTCCTGGGTTCGAATCCCAGCGGGATCACAAGAGTAAAAAATCCTTCTAATCAATATGATTGGAAGGATTTTTTGTTTTGGGGCTGGTGATCGGATCGGTCTGGAAATTT
>JALONM010000001.1 GCA_025454925.1 Cytophagaceae bacterium | reverse complement strand
AATTGAAAGGTTAACAAATAATTCTTCTAATCTGAAATATACTTGTAATAATTATCTACGGAATACTTACGAGGTATAGGTTTGCTTGGCTGCTCTAAACCTTTCTTTTTTTTGAAAAATACGCTTATACGCCGACAAGACAAGGGATTGACGCGTTTAAATACATATTCCGTACGTATAAATACGTACGGAATAATGTTGTAAGAATGGGTTACTTTTTCAGATAAAAGTGCCGCTTTTATGGCTCCACACTCATCGTAAGCAGAGGTATCACACTTACGCTGCCTTTTTGGTCTTTTCTGAATTTATAGGTGTAATTGTAATTGCTTTCCAATTTGCTTTCATTGGGCAAACCATTGATCAGGAAAATATTTCTTGCGGCAGAAAACTCAATCAATTCTTTTAAATAGTTGGCAGAAATTTGTCCCACCTCGTCGATTACGCAATGCACGTGGAAGTCATACTGGCTGCGGTCTGTAGATTCTTTGATAAATACATGAAGCAGAGTGATGTAAATAACTGCTTTTACCAGCATATCTGTTCCGGTAGAACCAACTCGATCTATTTTGTCAATCCAGCCTGTGTCGTTTTTGCCTTCTTTAATTCGGAATTTAAGTTCGAATAAATCCTGTACTCTGATTTCTTCTTTGTTTTCTTCGTGAATTACTTTTAATAATTCATAAAGCATATCTACAGCCTTTCGATCAATATCGTTTTTAGTTTTTTGATCCGAGTTGAAGAGGCTGACTTCTCCATACATGAAAGAATGCTTTTCCCTGAAATCGGTAATTTTCATTAACCGCTTTAAGATTTTATTTTCTGAATCTTCAGACTTTAGTTTAATGTATTCTATCAGTTTACTTTTTTCAAAAGTGGCTTTACTAAAGTCATGCTCCATTTTTTCAATAATCTTCTGAACTTTGCCTTTATGATCGGTGAGTGCTTTTACCTTAGTAGCAATGGTGTCGATAAGCATGGAGTAGCTTTTTGCCACTTCTGCTATAGAAGTTTGAATTTTGTTTTCATCATGGAACTCCTGAAGTGTATTAGCAAAGTGTTCGTAATCTGATTCGTGCGCCTGAACTGGTACTTTAAAATTAAAGTGGTTGTCGTTTCTGAAGTGGCCGATGTAATCGGTTACATAGCGTTTAAACAACTCATACTGTTTATGGAATTCCTGGTCATTATTCATGATGCGCGCACATAAATCTGTGATTGTATAGGCGCTGATTCCAGCTTCCGCTTGTTCGATCAATGGTCGCAAACGCTCGTATACCGTGCGTTCTTTAAAATAATGATCGTAATGATGCAAGCCGTCGCTCAGTTCTTTGAGGGTGGCAGCCATGTCTGAACGTTCGCTTTCAATTTGCTTGCGACGTTTAGCAAACGCTTGCTTCTCCTCTTTACTATTTTCCTGCTGGAATTTTAATTCGTTTTCCAGTCGCTTTAATTCTTCCTTGGTGGCGGGTAAGGTGTCGAAATATTCCTCCTTATCTATTTTGTAACGATTGAGAAGGTCTGCATACGAATCAATTTCGGTAAGCTGCTCTTGAAGAGAAATGAATTGCTCCTGAAGGTTTTTCAAAACCTCCGGATTTACTTTCTGTTTTTTTAATTTGCCAGATTTCTCCTCGTCTAACACCGATTTCTTTTGATCGAGGTCAAGCAGTTTGGTTTTATACAATTCTTCAATTGTATTTTTCTTTTGCTGCCAGGTATCGCGGAGGGCTTTTAATCGCTCGTACCACTCCGATTCCAACAGTTCCAATTTTTGTTTTCGCTCCTGTTGCCATTCAGAAAGAGTGTTTCGGGTAAGTTGAACCCGTTGACTTAGTTGATTTTTTTCTTCCAACAGTCGCACGAGGAGCTTTTCCCTTTCCTCTTGTGCTTTATGCTTCCATTCGCCAATTTCAAGCTCTAGTTCCTTGCTCTTTAATCCTTCCTGCTCAAGTTCATACACCAGCCTGCTTTGTTCATTTTTTAATTCGCCAGCTTTTTTTCCTAAAGCACCAAGTTTAGCTTGCTCTTCCCGACTGGCCTCCTCACGCAAATCAAGCAACTGATGACGCAATCCTTGTAAGGACTCAGAAAGCTGTTCTCTTTCTTTTTCAAACTGTTCCGGACTTTGTACTTTGCTTTTAATAGAAGCCAGGTTTAGCTCCACTCCGTACAATCCTTGATTTCCCTTAGTTGATTTTACGGGTTTAAGGTCTTTGGCATAAAGTAAGTCTTCCCGGATTATTTTTCCTATGGATTCTTGCCAGTCAGGAAATTCTTTTTCCAGGAATTGCACCAAAGAGCCTTTGTGCTGTTGTATATAGGAATCCAGTTGGGCGATTCGGTTTTCTTTTTGCTGTATCTCCGATTCGATTTCTTTTAGTTGTAATTCAGATTGTACGTTTAGCTTTTCTTGCAGTAATTCTCTCTTGTGTTTTAAGTTCTCCATTTCCGCATCCAGCAAATCCAATCTTCCTTTTTTTATGTTGGCTTGCTCCTGGTGCTGTGCAATTTGCTTTTGTAAACTTCGTAATTCAGACTCGAAAAATACCTGAGATTTAATTTCTTTTTCCTCGAAGGTTTTTTCTTTCAAGGCATATTCAAGTTCAAGTAAGGATTCTTTGAGCGAAAGCTCTTTGCTTTCGTAGAATTCCCTGGTTTGGGCGATCACTTGTGCCTCCTGCTCTTTCAGTCTTTCTTCTTCTTCTTTTCGTTGCGAAGAAATTTTTAATAGCTGTTCTTTTTGTTGAAGCAGTACTTCTTTTTTTTCACCCTCCAATTGTTCGTATCGCTTTTCAAAAAAGAGTCCAGCATCACTAAGTTGAGCGTTGAGTAGCTCGTATTCTTTTTTGCGAGCCTCGAGTTCAGCCAACAGCATGGGTTTTCTCTCCGACTGTTCCATTAAACGAATGATTTTTTCTTCGTCGTAAGCTTTTAGTCGTTTTTCTGCTTCTTTGATTTTGGTTTTACAAACACCAATGGATTCATAGTGGCTTCGGGTTTCTACTTCGAAAGCCTGCTCACGTTCCTGGATTTCTTGTTGTAAAAGTTGAAGCGCCTCTTCGAGTTGAATAATTTGCTGGCGCAATGATGCCGATTGACCTTCAGCATATTTTAATGCGGAGCCTAGTTCCGTGCCCAGTTGTTTTTGTTCTGATTTTAATTGGCGGATCTGTTGGAAGTTATCGCGAATGAATTCACCTCGTTGTTGGTTTTCTTTTTTAAAATAAGCTTCAATATCTGCGTAACGTTCCGCGAATAGGCGCAATTGCCGTTCGACAGTTCGTAATTCTATGGTAGAATTTTTTACCTGAATGGCATTAGCAATGCAGTCTTTTACAAATTCAGCCTTAATCGAGGAGTCTGAACTAAGAAAGATGGAGGTGATGGCCAAGGGTATATTGTGGTACTGACTGTTTCCTTTCAGCAGAAAGAATTTTTTATACTTCTTGTCAGGATCAGCGCCGTAAATTATATTCCGATAGCGTTCAAAGGTATCAATCTGATCGCTGTACTCAATATTCATTTGTTGAAGCCTTTGTACCACTTCTTTAGGCATTAAGGCTTGTTGTTCATGAATATAAAGTTCTGGCTGAAATGGAGTATCAATAAATCGGAAGTTTACTTTGTTGGTTCGGTATACCCATACATGAAATGCAGAGTCGCCGGTGCCAATTTCATAGATGATATGAGAGTTGGGGTAGGGGAAATAGTAATCTTCAAACGGTTTTTGAGAACTCGAAATTCCCAGCCAGCGCGTGTTGGCATTATAAAAGAATAGTATCGCCCTTTGCAGCGTTGTTTTGCCGAGGTTGTTAGTGCCTACAAAGCAGGTGTTTCCCGCAATTTCGGCTACAGAATATTCGCTGTTGGCAACGTTTATAAAAACGACTTTATTGAGGACTCTCGACTTCATGATCATCTTTGATTGTGATGAGATTTATTATTTGCTCCAGATAATGAATGGAGTCAAGTACTTTATAGGTTTCTTCGTCTTCTTTTTCAAAGAAGCTTGCCGCTGTCATAAAATCGGCTACTTCCGCTACTTTGTCGGCAAGCTTATCTTTTCGTGACAAAGCTGTGATCTTTTGTTTTAGGCGCTCGTTGGCATAACATTCTTCTGCCACTTTGGTAGTTCGATAGCGTGTACCTGGTAATGGTTTTAAATCCAGGGTAGAAAAAAAATCCAAGACATCAATGTAATGCGCAAATTGTTCGAGTTTCTTTTCAACGTTGTAGGCTACCTCTTCATCCTGACTAAAATAGAAATAGTTAAAGCCGCTTTCCAGCGTAAAGCCTATGTAAGAAAAGTACTCTCTTAAGTTTTTAAAAGTTTCTTCATCGCGAATAAGATCGTATAAGCGTCCGTGTGCGCCATTGCTGCTGATGAACTGGCCTTTGGCAAGTATCTGAAAAATCTCCTGGGTGTAGGATGGTATTTTCATGGTTATTCTTTTCCGGATTTTTTGGTGAGTTCTTTTTGTGCGTAAATCAAGGCATACCCTATTCGCTTGACGGGTCCCTTTTTGCTTTCTTTGATTTCTGTGTATTTCATCTGGCTCGTGAAATCCAATTCTTTGTCGAAGTCCACCGAAATGGATACATAGAGCGACATTCGACGCATCATGTCAATTTCCCCCAGTTCTTTGGGGAACTTGAAAGTGCTTAGGAAATGAAAAAGGTCGTCTTTGCTTTCTTTAAATTTCTGAACAAGGGCGGGTATATTTAATTGCATGGACTTTTCCGCACCTTCGGCAACATTGGTGTTGATTTGACCGGCCGGAAGTCGGTTGATGCTGCGTAAAATTTGCAATCGCTGCGCCACTTTATGAGCAATTGTATACCCATGATCAGAGTATAAATAGTCGAGTGATAATCTCGATTTGTAAGGATTACGGCGCTGAAACAAAATAGCTTTCTGGCCTACTACCACCTCAATAAAATTGGTTTGGTATTTTAACTCTTCATAATCTTTTAATTCTTTTAGTCGCTGTATCTTTTTATAGATAGCGTTCTGGTATTGTATTTTATAAATGTAATCAATGATTTGCGTTTGTATTTCATGCAAATAGTCCCTGTTTCGAACAAGGTTGTAACGTAGCTCCAGCAATTGATTGCTGAGCTCTATATCGCCCATTTGCTGCAAAACAGGTTGGCTATCCCGCAGTATAAATTCAGTTTCAGAAATCAGGTTAAGGATGTCGTCACGTTTACGTTTGTATTTATCTAGCTCCTTTAATTTGATCTGATAGTTGGATTGGTTTTTATAGGTATCATCGATGTTCTTATTTAGTTTAATAACCTCTCGGGAGGTAGTAGAACGGATTCGATGTAAATGTTTTTTAATGTTTTTTAAGAATTTCGGATTGTGGTCGATTTCATAATACTTAATATTTTCCAGCAAGCCTTCCATGTTTTCAGTAATGAAAGCTGTGGTTACTTCTCCGATTTCTAGAATTTCTTCGATGAAGGTATAGATTCGGTCATCCAGTGTGATCAGGTGATTGTTGTCGTGTATAAGCTCTGCTTGAATCAGCTTGTCGAGTTTGTCTTCATCGAGATCAAAGTGTGCCGTTAGCTCAGCTTTGCGCACCGCTTCTTTTTTTCCAAAAAGCATCTCAATCAACTCTCTGTGCTGATGCAGTAAGTTGAGTAATTCTTTTATGGATAAAGGTTGACGCATACAACTTCCGGAATTCAGTCTTTTTTAAGCTGTGCTTCCAATTTTACTTCTGCTTTTTTGTTTTGTCCGTACCTTACCCTTTTCATACTATTCAAACGTTGGATGTACTAATGCGGTGGCAGTGCCAAAGGAAGTGCATGAAAAGCACCAACTATGAATTTTTGGGGTAGAAAACAGATCAAAATATACCAAAATTAAGCGAAACGGACCAGATTCAGGTTGTGGCTGTGCAAAACTATTACTACCTTATCCGGGTATTTGAGGATTTTTTTTAGATAGACGTATGGAAAATTACATGAACCTTGGGCAGGAACAAGTTTCTGTTCAGTTGTTTCCGGCTGAGGTAGTGCGCGTATGGAAGGAGACGAATACATTTTTTTTCCAGTGTTCCAATCAAGTTACGCTTGCACTTGCAGTAAAGTCAGACCGGATTTTACGGTTTCGTTACATTCCCGACGGGCGATTTCCTAACGATTTTTCGTACTCCCATGCACAGCAATACCAAACAGAGCTGAAAGATCTGCAGTTGTTGGAAGAAGAAGATCATTATCTGGTTCTTACTTCCATGCTGGAGTGCAGCGTATCCAAAGTGGGACTAAAGATAAGAATTCTGGATCGGCATGGTGTTGTCATTTCAGAAGATGAAAAGGGGTTTCACTGGCAGGATCATTTGAAATTTGGAGGAGAAATAATTTTTAATACTCGTAAAATTCAGAGTGGCGAACACTTCTACGGTCTTGGCGACAAACCATGCGCGCTTGATTTAAGAGGGAAGAGACTAGAGCTATGGGGCAAGGATACATATGCCTATGGCACAGATACAGATCCTATTTATAAAAATGTCCCTTTCTTTTTCGGATTACACCATAATTTGGCTTACGGAATTTTCTTCGATAATTCCTTCCGTACGTTTTTCGATTTCGGAATGGAACGAAAAAACGTTAGTAGTTTTTGGGCCCAAGGCGGTGAGATGAATTATTATTTCATTTACGGGCCACAGTTGATGGATGTAGCCAGGCAATATGCATTGTTGACAGGGGTTCCGGAGTTACCACCACTATGGGCATTAGGGTATCATCAATGTAAATGGAGCTATTATCCAGAGGCCAAAGTACGGGAAATTTGTAAAACCTTTCGTGATAAAAAAATTCCTTGCGATTCAATTTACTTGGATATCGACTACATGGATGGCTTCAGATGTTTTACCTGGAATAAAGCCTATTTTCCTGATCCCACTAAGATGATTGCAGAGTTGGCTGCCGATGGTTTTAAGACGATTGTAATCATTGACCCAGGTATAAAAATTGATCCGAATTATTCTGTATATCAAGAAGCAATAGAGAAGGGATATTTTTGTACCCGCATGGACGGCGCATTAATGAGAGGTAAAGTATGGCCTGGTGAATGTAACTTTCCAGATTTTACCAATCCGGAAGTTCGTGAATGGTGGGCAGGGTTGTTTAAAGATTTAATTGGAGTAGGTGTTAAGGGCGTTTGGAACGATATGAATGAGCCGGCAGTATTTGAGGTGGAAACCATGCCTGCCGATGTACGCCATGATTACGACGGCAATCCATGCAGTCACCGCAAAGCACATAATGTGTATGGAATGCAAATGGCCAGGGCTACATATGAAGGGATTAAAAGATTTATGTTCCCAGGAAGGCCGTTTGTAATTACCCGCTCCGGGTATGCAGGGGTACAAAAATATTCTTCGGTGTGGACAGGCGATAATGTGGCCAGCTGGGAACATTTAGCAATAGCCAACAGACAATGTCAACGCTTGAGTATTTCTGGAATAAGTTTTTGTGGATCGGATATCGGAGGATTTATTCAAATGCCGTCAGGCGAATTGTATGCCCGATGGATTCAGCTGGGTGTATTTCATATGTTTTGTCGCACCCATTCCAGCGGCGATCATGGAGAACAGGAGCCTTGGTCATTTGGAGAAGAGGTGGAATCCATTGCACGTGAATATATTGAATTGCGCTATCAGTTATTGCCGTATTTGTATACAGCATTCTGGCAGCACGTTCAGGATGGCACGCCAATACTAAGGCCTTTGGCCTTTTTGGATCAATTGAATCCTGAGACACATTATCGACAGGATGAATTCGGGGTGGGGGATAGTTTGCTTATTTGCCCGGTGCTGCAAGCTGAGGTGGAAGGACGATGGACGTATTTACCAGAAGGGAATTGGTATTCATTCTGGAATGATGAATGGATGGAAGGAGGAAATGAAGTGTGGTCGGAAGCGCCGTTGAATATTATTCCTATTTATGTGAAAGCCGGATCGGTATTACCTATGTATCCTGTGCAGCAATATGTCGGGCAGCTCACCATCACCACGGTATATCTTCACGTTTATTTAGAGCAACGCAATACGGAGTCCTTATTTTATGAGGATGCGGGAGACGGATATGATCATGAGAAGGGGGCATTTAGTTTAAGGCGCTTTACGGTGTATGGTGATACATCTCAGTTTTTTATAGAACAACATACTGAAGTTGGTTTCGAGAGTTCCTGGACGCATTACACAGTAATTATTCATGGCTTGCCACAAGATCCGGAGATGGTGACCTGTGATTCTGCCTCCATACAAGGCAAGTGGTTGGAAGGGCGCCATTGGTTGGAATTGAAACTGGATAAGCAATTTAAAATGTTGAAAATTTCAGTGTAAGCCTTTTGCAATGCGTTTTTCTTCGAAGGACGATACATAAAATAAATTGATCATAAAAAAAGGGACCGAAGGTCCCTTTTTTTATGATGAAAATTCCGCTGAATTATTTTCCACTTGACTCTTTCTCTTTTTGCTTTTTCGCTGCCGTTTCAGCATCGATAGCAAAGTTTGTTCTGGATAAGAATTGACCGTACGCAATTTGGTAGTCTTCCACACCAGGCTCTAATTTAAGCGCTTCTTCGTACAATCTCATGGCATCCATGTACAAGCGTTGATCTTCGTAAAATGAAGCCAATACGATTTTGTTCAGAGCAGATTCGCCACCCAAAACAGATTGCAATTCAGCAGCTTGTTTTCTTACATTTTCTGCTTTGAAAGCATCCAGGAAGAAAACTGTAATTTCAGATTTGTTCTCAGGATTACCTTTTTCAGACACTGTTACTTTGTATGTTTTTTCAATTTTAGAATCCAAGTTTAGTTGGAAAGTACTCTCGTTGGTTTCGGCTTCGAAAATAGCATCTTCAAAGAAGTTTGTAACCTTGATTACGAAAGGACCTTGATGTTTTTTGTCCCAACGAAGAAAGATATTACCAGAAACTACAGTGTCTTTGTCAAGAGCCCATAGACCAAGGTATCCAACAGGGCGTTCCACCGAACCAGTGGCCTGCATGTATTTGTATCTGTCGCGGGCCATGTCGTTATTTTCATTCTTTTTGGCTTCGTTTGCCAAATAATCTACATACTTTTTCTGGGCAGAAGCATTTTGTGTATTTACTTCTCCTGCAAGCTTAGCTACTTCATAAGTACCTGCTTTTCTTAACTCAATGGTTTTACCACTTTTATGAGCCAAGCCAATGTATCCGTTTTCACCGATAGTGATTTTATCGCCTTTTAAAAGCTTTTTCCCAACAAATAAGGGCTTCCATTCGGCAACACCTGTGTTTTGGAGTTTATTGCTTCCTTTGGAAGCCAACACTCTAAACATCTCGTCCTGTGCCATGGCAGCGCCGGCAAATAAGACTAGCAGTAAATAGATTAAGCGGGTTTTCATATGTTACTTGTTTAAGTTTATTCCACTTTTTTTGACCTTCAGCGTACTAAATTTATTACGTAATTTTAACTCTGAAGTTTTAACGACTCCGTAATATAACTCTATTATGTTAGGCATCAAAAACAGTGCCAATAGAGAGTAGTTGAAATTAAGGATCAAGTTATAATAGTTGAATACATAAAGTACGATAAAGGTCAACACCACCCCCTGAAATACCGTGATCAATAACGTAGCCCCATCCCAGAAGAGTTCCAGTTTAAAGTATAAATACATGAATAACAATATATTAAGGAAGACAATGACCAGGTTAAGAATAATATCCTGCCATTCAGGTAATTCATTGATGTAATTTCCATTCAATACCATGGAACAGATATTGGCGTGAACCACCACACCATACATATCTTCATCGGATCGCCCGACATAGTTTTTATTTAATGGAGTAAAAAAGCGGTCTTCTTTGTCATATTTGTCAAAGTTATCTCCCATAAAACCCATGATGACGATTTTATCTTTAAACATCTCCGGTTCAAACTCTTCATTAAGCACTTGATAAGCATCTACCGCCGAAAATGTAATTTTACTGTTTGGAGTGCCATCACTGGTTACGGTATTTACGTTGCCTATGTAATTGATTGTTTCGGTGTCGTTATTTCGAACTTCAATTTCTTTTAAACATTCTGGCTTTAAGAGGGAGGCCATTTTGGCTGGAAAGGATAAAACAACTGAATCGCCTAGTTTTTCTCTCAAAAAACAATTGCGGGCAGTTTTAAAATTGTTTTTCCCTTCGGAGATCATGTCGAGATAAGCATACTTTGTATGCGGGAATCGGAACATGGGATGGCACCATTTTATCGAAGATACTTTATTGTTTACCGTATCCTCAATCAATTCAATTCCTAGTACCATGTTATCCACTTTGCTAATCGCCCTGGCCAGTGCTGAATCTCCCATGACCAGGAGCGAATCTTTGTAGGCATCTTCCGAATGCTTTGGGTTTCTGAAAAAAGCATCTATGCCAATTACCTTAGGCTTATGTTTGTTGATGATTTCAATTTGAGCCGCGATACCGGCCCTGTCGAGGTTGCCGATATTTACCAATACGATATTAGGGTCATATTCTTTGTTTTCTCTCATATGAGAAAATACCACATCCGTTTGCTGGAAATCGCTAAACATTTTAGATATGGGATTTAAAATATCTAACGAAATGGGAATATTCGAAATTCCAACGATCAATAAAGTACCGAAAGCAATGATGCCGACAGCATCCAGAATTTTTAATTTTTTCATCTTTTTAAAATAAAAAAAAGTAAGGTAGAAGGGTCTACGTTAAAAATGTACGCAAAGTTTTGGTATTATACACCGATCATCAGAAATGCCCCCCAGATTCTAGGTGATTTATACTTTTGTTGTATGGCTTTTTTAGCTTCAATAAACGATTTTCGTTTATCTCCTGTTTTAACCCATTGCTCGTAAAACACTTCCATTAAGTCTTTAGTGGCTTCGTCGTTAATTTTAAACAAACTCATGATCACATTGCCTGCTCCAGCTACAAGGAAGGCGCGTTGAAGTCCGAATACACCTTCGCCAGTGCTAATTTCACCCAGTCCGGTTTCACAGGCGCTTAACACAACGAGGCTTGTACTGTCGAAATTTAAGTTCAAAACCTCTCGAGCCGTGAGTACGCCCTCACTTTTGTTTAATTCGTATCCTTTGTAGAGCGCGGTAAGCTCACCACCATTTTTTAAAAGCAAGCCAGACCTGATCAATGGATCAAGTGCTTCTCCGGCTTGGTTTTTTCCAGAGGAGAAATAGCCATGTGTGGCAATATGCAGCGCATAAGGATTTTGTAAAGATTTGATTTTTTCTTCACTCGCCGCTGCTCCAGTAAATGTGAGTACCGATTGTTTATTTGTGCTGAGCAATTTACTAATGTCATTGACTTCGGCTTCTGCGCCTGGCAGATCGGCAATTTTTCGGGGCGTTTCGCTGCCGGTGTCGTAGTAAGAGGGGTTCCCAAACAATGCGAAAGGTTGTTTTGCGGCATTGTTGCGGCCAGTGTAGTTACGTTTTTGTAGCAAATCCCTGGTAGAACTTAGAATGTGAAGATTATATTGGTTAATCACGTAATTGCCCTCTGGTAATTGTATCGTTTCCAAGTTAATGGTGTTAAAGACTCCATCTAACGATACATAAATCGTTTGGGCACTTTTTCGAATCAATGGAATTAATGGGGCCCAATAATTTACGTAAGAAAATTCATCCGTAATTTCGGCACGCATGCAGTTTCGGTAGTAATTTAAAAATTTGCCGTTTAAATGTTTACCGTTTTTCAGAATGACCGCATCAGGTTGAGTTTTAGTATCTTTCGATACCGATAATACGGCATACCAGGTAGAATCAGTGAAACCATCTTTAAAAATTCTGAACTGTGTGAATTCCAAGGCTTGCTCTGAGTCCAGAAGATTGTTTTTTATTAGTTTCCAGTCGTATACAATATTGCTTCGCTCGTTTTTAAAAAGTGCATACTGGCTAAGTTTTTTTTCCAAACCTTCAATTTCATTTTCGAGGGTATTAAGGTCGATGCCAGATTCCTTTCTGAGATTTCCTGATTGAGCCAGAGCAGAAGTATACTCTTCTTTTTTCTTTTGCCAGGAAGTAAACAGTGAAATAAGTGTAGTATCCTTGCTGGAAAGGATGCGTTGCCTGGTTTTTATAGAAGAATTTAAAAGGATGGCTTTGGTTTGTAATAAAATAGCAAATGTTTTTTCTACCATCGTAGGTACCAGACTGGGGTTGGTGAATGTAATGGATTTATAAAACTCAAAATCTTCTTTGGCTTTATCCCAGAAGAGCGCCTTGCTTCGTTCGGTTAATGCTGGAAATACCTGCCGGATATATAGTAAGGATTTGTCGGTATTTTCTTCCGAAGCAGCAATGGCTTTCTTTATATCTCCGGCCGCATAAATGGCTCTTGCATAAAGTCCTAATGAAACAATATACTCAGGATGCTGTGCGTCGAACAAGTTGGAAAAAATAGTTTTGGAGGTAAGGTAAAATTCTGCTGAAGAGGCAAATTTCTTTTGTGCAAAGGCGATGTTTCCTTTTACCCGGTAAAGACTTCCGGCGTGTACATTGCTTTCACCTAATTTGGTTTGCCAAATCTGAAGGGCTTTTCCTACCATCACTTCAGCCTCTTTATATTCGTTGTTCCTTGCCAGAAGACTGGCGTAATTTTCATAAATCTCTGCAACTAGCGGATTGTCGCTTCCCAATTCAGCTTGAACCGTAACCAAGGCTTCCGAAAATAACTGCTGACAGTCGCTGTATTTTTTTCCGTTCAACAGCATCATATATGCAAGTTGACTTTCTGCCAAGGCTGTCTTTACGTGTTTAGATCCTAAGCTGGTTTTAAATAGTTGATAACATAGGTGGGCATTTTTTTCCGCTTTTTCATAATCTCCTAAGGCCAGGTGAAGTTGATTCAGCCATTGAAGGTTTTCGGCATAATTGATGGATTTATCCGTAAAAATAATTTTGCTAATGGTCAGAGCCCGCTCCTGAATTCGCTCCGCTTGCACATATTCTCCCAGGTTCAGGAATATTTGGGATAGCAATCGCAACGGTGTAATCAGCGATCGACTGTTGGGGCCGAATTTCTTTTCCCGTTCTTTTATCAGGGAATTTAATAATGATTCCGTAGCGCTCAGACGGCCGTAGTAAATGTCTAGTAATGCTTTTTGCTCCAGTCCATCGGAAAGTATGAAATTATAGTCTCCGGTAATTTTTTTGGATAAAGAAATAGATTTCCGCAATGCTTTTTCGGCCTCTTCAAATTGACCGGAAACCAGTAAAAGTTCAGATTTGACACGCATCATTTCTGAATAATAACGGTAATGTAAATCTCCTTTGGTTTTATCAAAAATCGCTTCGGCTTGTTTGATTTTTTTTTCAGCCTCTCCATAGCTGCCTGCTTTCAGATCCGTTTGTGCAAACCTTGATGTGGCGATGGCGTAAAGCAAGCTGGTATTTCCGGCATACTTTTCAGTTTCTGTGGCATACTTTCGAATCAGCTGATACGCTTTTTCATAACGATCGGTTATCTCAAATAAAGAGATTTCCATAAATAGAAAATCCCTCATGAGAGAAGATTTTGGACCGATTTCTTTTCTTAACACAGCATCCAGGCTTTTGGAAAAGATATCTTCCGATTCTTTTAAGTTGTCCTGATAGGTATAGTAAAACTCTGCCAGCTTCAGTTGTGCGGCATGAAAATACGGAGCGTTTTCACCCAGTTTTTCTTTTCTTATTCGTATGGATTCCTGTAAATTTTGCAGTGCGAGTTGATATTGATTCTGTTTGAGATATAAGTAATACAGCATCTCGCAAAGAGTGCTTCTGAATAGGTGGTTTTTAGGGATTTCAGGATTCTGGTAGGCAATTTCCGTTAGATCTTTCCTTGCGCGATCGTAGTTTCCGATAATGAGATCTCTTGCAATGTCGTTTAGCCGGTTTCGTTGAAAATGATATCCTCTCCTTCCATAATAATCATTAATAGAAGCATCCATCGCATTATTCTGTATTTGGGCTTCTTTATTTTTTTCTAATTTTTTTAATACAGGAATAAGTTGTTCCTGTATGAGAATGTAATTTTCCGCACCGGGTTTGAAGCTGCTTTTGGCAATGGTTTCGGCTTGCTGCAGTGCATCATTAGCTTCCGTCAGATTGTTTTCTTCCAGCTTTATTAATCCTTTATAATAGTAAGCCATGGCGTCCGAGCCCGAAGGAGCATCGTTCTTTTTTATCCAATCTATAGTAGTTTGAAAAACTGTTTGGGCCATGGTAAAATCACCATTTTTGTAGTGGGCAATGCCGTTCATCAGCACCAGTTCGGCATATTGAGATTTCCAACATGCTAATTCTTCTTTAGAAGCTTTCTTTGAATTAAAGATGATCCGTTGGTAAGCCATAAATACCGGTTCAGATTTACGGAGGGCTTGCAAAATGAAACCTTGTTTTAATAAAAGTTTTAACGAAAGATATTCGATGCGAGCAGATACTATGTCGGAAGTTATTTTTTGTTCCTTTTTGAATTGCAGTAACGAGTTCAGTATTCCTTCAGCCTTCCACATTTCGTCGTAAGCGATATAAGCCTCGCAGGCCGCCAGGTAGGCAAAGGCGAGATCTTCAGAATACGTATTTTTGAATTTGGAGAAAATGCGTTGAGCAGCATCCATATTTACTTGAAAATCTCCGAACAGATCCAGGGCCACTACAAAGCGAGCTTCATAACAGTAAGCTCTGGCATTGGGCAATCCATCTGTTCCACCTATGGCCGATATGTTGCCTCTGTTTTGAACTAATTTCTTTTTCCCAGCCCTATAGTCACCATGCTGAAAGTCTAGTTCTAGATCAGCGAAAAACGGTTCCAGTTCAAAACCTTTAGAATATATGGCCGTTGCATGCGCAATGAAAAGGAGAATAAGGTAAAAGCGTTTCATAGAATGGGCGTACAAAATACAGAAAGCAATTTACATGATATTCGCAGGATGCCGGATAGAATTGCTTAAGAATTTAGAAAGTCAAATCAAAAAGCGATTCAAGCCTGTTGGTGTACAAAAAAAAAGCTCATCGTGACCGATGAGCTTTTATAATGGGTGAGTAGCAAATTATTTACCACCAGCGATTTTCTTAGACAGGTCAGCTCCTGCTTTGAATTTAACAACCTTCTTAGCCTTAATTTTGATAGGCTTACCAGTTTGAGGGTTACGACCGTTACGGGCAGCTCTGTTTCCTACTTTGAAAGTACCGAAACCGATAAGTACTAGAGAATCACCTTTTTTCAAGGTTTTAACAGTAGCATTGATGAAAGCATCCAACGCTCTTTTTGAATCTGCTTTAGAAAGGCTAGTCTCTGCTGCAATAGCATCGATCAATTCTGCTTTGTTCATGTTTTGAAAGGTTTAAGCTTGAAACTGATTCAAAATTAAAGGAAACCTAGTATTCCACAATAGTTTCAACAAGAAATTTTCCAGAGTGTGGATAAATTGAGCCTTCCAGCCGCATGTGCCTCTGAAAGCCTTACCTGATAAGGGATGTAAAGAATTGAATTTTGATAAAGTTTCGTGGATGATCTTATTCACACCTCTGGAGTTATCCACATACTTCTGTATCCTGCGTCCCTTGTGTCATTTAGCGAACCCCCACTTCCCGAAGGGTATAATTACTGAGCATTGGCGCAGCTTTCAAGGGAATAGGAGAAAATCAAGAAATGTGGATAAGTCTCGTTGGGCCTGCAAAGCCTTTTATTCATTGGGGCTTCAGGCATCTTCAAAAATGGAAAGAAGTGGTTTGAAGTGGTGTATTTTTTTCCACAAGTGGGGTAAAGTGGTTAAAAGTGGTTGATTTTGTCATTTTTATCCTTACCTTTGTTTTAAGTATAGAGCTCTAAAAATCAATGTCTTACTTCTCTGGTGAGTACGAAAGTAAACTAGACGCGAAAGGAAGACTCATCTTACCTTCCCGTTTGAAAGCTAACCTGCCGGTGGCTTCAGGGAATAACATTGTGATTACCAGAGGTTTTGAAACTTGTTTAGTGTTGTATTCCGAGCTTGAATGGAAGAAGATTTTCTCGAAAGTGGCCGGATTGAATGAATTCAACGAAGAATACAGAAACTTTCAACGGAATTTTTTCCGGGGAATGACGGAGGCTGAACTTGATGGTAATGGCCGATTTTTACTGCCTAAGTCAATGCTCAAATATGCGCAGATAGAATCAGAAGCAATTTTAGTAGGCTTAGGGAACCGCATTGAAATCTGGAATGCAGAACTCTATGATCAGTTCCTGATCAAAGATCAAAAAGAATTTTCACGTCTCGCCGAAAAGTATTTGGGAGATCCTAAAGAGTAAGCCATGAGCGAATACCATATACCTGTCATGTTTGACCAATGTTTGAAAGCATTGAATATTCAACCAGACGGAACCTATGTGGACGCTACATTCGGTGGGGGAGGGCATTCCAAAGGGATACTTCAGTATCTGAACAAAGGTCATTTATATGCTTTTGATCAGGACCTGGATGCCGCCCAGCAGGCTGCTTCAATTCAATACAGTTCTTTTCATTTTATTGATTCCAACTTCAGATTCCTAAAGCAGTTTCTAAGGGCAGAAGGGGTAAAACAAGTAGATGGCTTGCTGGCCGACCTGGGGGTGAGTTCGCATCAATTCGATCAAGCCGACAGAGGGTTTTCAATTCGCTTCGACGCAGCCCTGGATATGCGGATGAATCAACAGCAGCCGCTTTCGGCGTTGCAAGTACTGAATGAATACACAGAGTCAGAGTTGCATAAGCTTTTGGGAATGTATGGCGAGATTACCAATGCTAAAACCTTGGCCCATGCGTTGATCAGGCAACGGAGCAATAAAAAGTTGCAGACCATCGCCGACTTGCGGGAAGCTGCGATCCCCTTGGCTCCTAAAGGAAAAGAAAACAAATACCTGGCGCAGGTATTTCAGGCCATACGCATTGAGGTAAATCAGGAGTTGGAAGCGTTGAAAGACTTGCTAACTCAAGCCGCAGAGGTTATTAAGCCGGGTGGTCGTCTTGTTATCATGTCGTATCATTCGCTGGAAGATAGGTTAGTAAAGAATTTTATAGCACAAGGAAAATTTTTCGGCGAAGCCGAAAAAGATGTATATGGAAATGTATCAAAACCTTTTGACGCAGTGTTTCGAAAGGCCGTGGAAGCTTCGGAGGAAGAAGTTGCAGTAAACCCAAGGGCCAGAAGCGCTAAATTAAGAGTAGCGGAACGAATATAATGGCAGAGAATAGTTATCGAAGAAAAACGGAACAGTATCCGGATGAGGAAAACGAAGAGCAGGAGCACTTCGAAAAGTCTCAAACAATCTTCGAAGTGGTAGAATCAAAATTAGGATTAAATAAAATTCTAACTAAGGGACTTCCACTCACACAACTACCCAAAGTCTTGTTTCTATTGCTTTTGGTATTGTTGTATGTGGCGAATACTCACTATGGCGATAAACTGGTACGCAGAACCAATAAACTTAAAAATGAAGTGGAAGATTTGCGTGCCGATTATATAACGCTGAAAGCAGAATTGATGTTCAAAAGCAAACAGTCTGAAGTGGCCAAGCGTGTAGCAGCTCTCGAACTGGAAGAGCCGGTAACGCCGCCTTATAAAATTGTAGTAGAAGAAGAAGACCTAACCTTAGAAACCCCGCGATAGCAAATAGCAATACGGATGAATATTAAAAGAGACATAGTATTACGTATCCGACTGGCTTTTCTGGCCATCTTGCTCTTCTCGCTTGCCGTGATTTACAAAATCTTTTATATCCAGCAAATCAATAGTTCGCAATGGGAAAAATTAGCGAATGAAAATCTACTTCAGTACCGTGTTGTAAAAGCTACCCGGGGAAATATTTATTCCGACAACGAAAGTTTGCTTGCTACTTCAATACCTTTTTACCGATTGGCCATGGATCCTACCGTGCCCAGTGATGAGGTTTTCAGAAAGGGTATTGATTCATTGTCCTTGTTACTTGCCCGGCATTTTAAAGGAAGAAAAGAAGACTATTACAAAAAGATTAACGACGCCCGAAGGAATAATAAAGCCTATATTATTATCAATAGGGAAATGATCAATTTTCAGACTCAGAAAATGATGTCACAATGGCCTATAATCCGGGAAGGTAAATATAAAGGTGGAGTACTTTTTGAAAAGATTGAAAAGCGCTTCAAGCCCTTTTCCAGCCTGGCCGCTAGAACAATCGGTTTTATAAATGAAAATAATACCGGTGTTGGTCTTGAGAAAAGTTATAACAACTACCTGAAAGGTCGCGATGGGGAGGCTCTATTCATGCGAATGGGGGGAGGTAATTGGAAACCCATTCACGATGAGAGCGAGATTGCGGCAGAGCCAGGGGTGGATATTCTTACTACCATAGATGTCAATATTCAAGATGTTGCGGAAGCCTCTTTGCACAGGCATTTGCAGAAGCATAATGCAGATTATGGATGCGTAGTACTGATGGAGGTTAGCACGGGTGAAATTAAAGCTATTTCAAATCTCGGAAAAGTAGCCGAAGGAGCGTATTTAGAAAATTATAATTATGCGATCGCCGAACAAGGACTCACGGATCCAGGATCTACATTTAAATTAGCATCCTTGATAGCGCTCTTCGAAGACAGTGACCTTCGATTGGAAGATTCAATTTATGCCGAGCGAGGCCGGTACAAATTTTTTGACAGGGTCATGACCGATTCCCACGAAGGTGGTTACGGATGGCTGGACGTACAAGAAGCATTTGAAAAGTCTTCCAACATTGCTGTTTCAAAGTTGGTGGTAAAACATTTTGGCAGCAATCCACAGCGGTATGTAGATTATATCAAAGGATTTGGTTTGGCAGAAAAGTTAGGACTGCAAATGCAAGGGGAAGCGAATCCTTTTGTAAAGACTCCTGCCAACCGCTCATGGAGCGGTGTTACATTACCTTGGATGTCTATTGGATATGAATTAAAATTGGCTCCGATCCATACCCTGGCATTTTACAATGCTATCGCCAATCAAGGAAAACTCATCAAGCCCATCTTGGTAAAAGAGATTAGAGTAGCAGATCAAGTAAAGGAAAAGTTTGAAACGGAAATAATCAAAGAGAAAATCTGTTCCGATAAAACCATAGAAAAAGCAAGAAAGATGTTGGAGGGGGTAGTTGAAAATGGTACGGCCCGAAATATTAATAATGCGATATATAAAATAGCTGGGAAAACAGGAACGGCACAGAAAAATAAAAACGGAGTATATACCAAGTCGTATTACACTTCTTTTGTTGGGTATTTTCCAGCGGATAAGCCTAAGTATAGTTGTATCGTAATTATTGATAGTCCGAAAGGATTTCAGCAATATGGAGCCGATGTGGCGGCCCCGGTATTTAAGGAGATAGCCGATAAAATATACGCAGCCGACCTGGACTTGCACGATAAGTTTGAGGCCGTGGCTGCTTCCGAGCAAGAAGCATTTCCGTTGATCAAAGCTGGGTATTACGATGATCTGGCTTCTTTGTGTAATTTCTTTGGGATATCAAACCATACCCGACACGATACTGATGAGGAGTGGGTATCAGCAATTCCCACCAATAAATCCATCACCTGGAATGCACGCAAAATAAAAGAAACACTAGTGCCGGATGCCTCAGGAATGGTGCTTCGCGATGCATTGTTTCTATTGGAAAATCATGGATTAAAAGTACGTATTCATGGCACAGGGAGAGTTGTGAGCCAATCGCTTCCTCCTGGAGCAAGAGCAGTAAAGGGTAATACCATTAGCATTTATCTGGAATGAAAATTTTAAAAGACATATTGTACAAAGTATCTCTGTTTTCAGTTTCAGGTAGCACTGATATTGAAATCGGCGATGTGCAGTTTGATTCAAGACTCGTAGGGAAAGGGAGTTTGTTTATTGCTACCGTAGGGACAGCCGTAGACGGACACCGATTTATTGAGGCCTCCATTGACAAAGGAGCGATGGCCATAGTATGCGAACAACTTCCGGCCGAGCTAAAAAAAGGGATCACCTATGTTCAGGTTGTAAATTCCAGCCAGGCGCTTGGTACCATTGCATCGAATTATTTTGGCAACCCCAGTGCACAGTTGAAATTAGTAGGGGTAACAGGAACCAACGGAAAAACTACAACCGTAACGCTGTTGCACCGTCTGTTCCGAAGATTGGGGTACAACACAGGAATGTTATCGACCGTAGAGAATAAAATCAACGATGAAATAATTCCTTCCACACATACTACTCCGGATGCGCTGACATTAAATTACCTTCTGCAGAAAATGCTGGAGGCTGGATGCACCCATTGTTTTATGGAAGTCAGTTCTCATGCGGTAGTGCAGCACCGCATCAGTGGCCTGCAGTTTACCGGAGCCATGTTTACCAATATCTCACACGATCATCTCGATTATCATAAAACCTTTGAAGAATACATAAAGGCAAAAAAACTGTTTTTCGATCATTTATCCGCGTCAGCCTTTTCCTTGGTGAATGCCGATGATAAACGTGGCACCGTGATGCAACAAAATACCAAGTCTTCCAGGTATTCTTTTGGACTTAAAACGATCTGTGATTTTAAAGGAAAGGTCTTGGCCAATTCCTTCAATGGGTTACAAATGGAAATTGATAACCGGGATGTATGGTTCCGTTTGGTGGGAAGTTTCAACGCATATAATTTATTGGGTGTGTACGCTGCGGCTCATTTGTTGGGCGAAGACAAAGAAACCATACTCATGGAACTGTCTAACCTGGAGGCTGCACGAGGTCGCTTTGAACGCATTGTTTCGGAGAACAACATCACAGCGCTTGTTGATTATGCCCATACTCCCGACGCCTTGCAAAATGTGTTAGAGACCATTGTTGATCTTCGTCAGCATCAAGAACAAATTATTACAGTTGTGGGATGCGGAGGAAACCGGGATGCGGCCAAACGTCCTATCATGGCAGAAATAGCCTGTCGTTTCAGCGATCGGGTAATTCTTACTTCCGATAATCCAAGGGAGGAGGACCCTCAGGAAATTCTAAAGCAAATGGAGGCTGGTATAAGCATTACCAATCAGAAAAAGACACTTTCCATTCTTGATCGGAAAGAAGCTATCAAAACGGCCATTCTGATTGCGAAACCCGGAGACATCATTTTAATAGCGGGTAAGGGACATGAAACCTATCAGGAAATTAAAGGAGTGAAACATCATTTTGATGATAAAGAAATAGTGCAGGAGTTATTCAAACTTCTTGGAAAATAAACGCTTAATGAGCCTAGAAATGACAAGTTATCAAGTAACCGACAAAACATTCAGATTTTCACTGCATCTGATGGATCTGTATGTTTTGTTGTTAAAAAATCACGAATTCGAACTGGCAGAGAAAGTCTTGCGAAGTGGTTTGCATATCCGTGAGAAAATTGAGGAAGCGATGGCTGCCTTGGTTCCTTCTGACTATCGCAATAATTTGTCGGAGGCTGCTAATCTTGCTGTGCAGACAAGGTATTGGCTTAAGATGATACAGATGAAACATTTTGTAAATCATTCCTGCGATACCTGTGTAGAGTCTATCAACGAATTGATAAACATATTGCATTACTTGTCCTATGAGGATAATAACACGAGAATAAACTTTCAATATCAAGTAAACTAATGTTCTACTACCTGTTTCAATATCTCGATCAGCAGTTTGACCTGGCAGGTGCAGGCCTATTTCAATACATTTCATTTCGGGCAGTATTGGCCGCCTTGTTATCGCTTACCATTTCCATGATTTTCGGTGGGAAATTAATTGATATGCTCAGGAGATTGCAGATCGGCGAATCCATAAGGGATTTGGGCTTGCATGGTCAATTGGAAAAAAAAGGTACCCCTACCATGGGTGGTCTTATCATGATCGGTGCCATTCTTATTCCAACCTTACTCTTCGCTCAAATCGATAATATATACATTGTATTGTTGCTTGTTACCACCCTTTGGATGGGCATTGTAGGTTTTTCTGACGATTATATTAAAGTGTTCAAAAAGAACAAGGCAGGTTTGAAAGGGACCTTTAAAATTATTGGTCAAATTGGCCTGGGCTTAATTATTGGTCTGGCTTTGTATTACCACGAAGATGTAGTCGTTCGTAACTATGTAACGGATCCTACCTATTGCGAAAATTTGAGCAATGAAGCGTGCTTTAAAGACGTAAAGTCTTTGAGTACAACCATTCCCTTTTTGAAAAACAACGAATTGGATTACAAAGCAATTTTTGGAGATAATTTATATGTGTTAGGCTACATAGCCTTAGTGATAGTAGTTATTACAGCGGTGTCCAACGGAGCAAACATTACCGATGGAATTGATGGATTGGCTGCTGGCTCTTCCGCCATCATTGGGGTTACCTTGGCGTTGCTGGCCTACGTGAGTGGCAATAAAATTTTTGCAGATTATCTCAACATCATGTACATACCCAACACAGGAGAGGTGGTAGTTTTCTGTGCCGCTTTTATTGGTGCGTGCATCGGATTCTTATGGTACAATTCCTTTCCTGCACAAGTATTTATGGGCGATACAGGAAGTCTTACCCTCGGAGGAATTATCGCTGTACTAGCATTGATCATACGCAAAGAGTTGCTTATCCCGGTATTATGCGGAGTATTCCTGATTGAAAATTTATCGGTGATGTTGCAGGTCGCCTACTTTAAATATCAGAAAAGAAAACGAGGTATTGAGTATGCCCGGGAGCATCGATTGTTCCGGATGGCGCCCTTGCATCATCATTTTCAGAAAGGTGGATATCATGAAGCAAAAATTGTTTCACGTTTCTGGATCATAGGGATTATGCTGGCAATTCTAACCCTGGCAACGTTAAAAATGCGCTAATGACAGAGCAAAACAAAAATATCGTCATTCTGGGAGCTGCGGAAAGTGGCGTGGGAGCAGCGTTATTAGCGGCCTCCAAAGGGTTTCAGGTGTTTGTTTCTGATACCGGCTCCATTCAGGAAGTATTTAAAAATAAACTTCTTGAGAATAAAATTGCCTTTGAAGAAGGAAAACATACTTCGGAGAAAATTCTATCGGCGTCTGAAATTATAAAGAGCCCAGGTATTCCCGATAAAGCTGAAATTATAAAGGCAGCCAAAAAGGCGAAGATTCCTGTAATTTCTGAAATCGAATTTGCAGGACGTTACACAAAAGCGAAAATCATCGGGATTACAGGTACGAACGGTAAAACAACGACTACACTACTTACATTCCACTTGCTCAAAAAAGCAGGACTCCGAGTGGGGCTGGCTGGAAACATTGGAAATAGTTTTGCCGAACTGGTAGTAAAAGATGAATTCGATTTTTATGTGCTGGAGTTAAGTAGTTTTCAATTGGATGGTATCAAAGATTTAAAAATAGATATTGGAGTTATTACCAATATTACTCCAGATCACCTTGATCGATACGAATATAAGATTGAAAATTACGTAGCCTCTAAATTCCGAATCATTCGGAATATGGATCGTTCCTGCACATTCATCTATGGGGAAGACTCTGAGTTGATCCAGGATGCTTTGTTTGATGTAGATACCGACGCACAGGAACTGCCATTTTCATTGGAAGAATCAGAAGGAGTAGCGGCCTGGGGTAACCTCAATCGAATTACGCTTGATCCACATTTCGATATCAGTCACGATGGGCATCAGGAGTCAAATCTATTGTCTGTAGACTTGACCAAATCCGTGTTGAAAGGCAGGCATAACGTATACAATACCATGGCCTCCGCACTGGTAGCGGCCAAATTGGGCATCAGCGCTAGGGTTATTGAAGACGGATTACAGGATTTTCAAAATGCTCCGCACCGGATGGAATTAGCAGGCGTTTGGGACGGAGTCACATTTATCAACGACAGCAAAGCTACGAATGTAGATTCTGCTTGGTATGCCTTAGATGCCATCAAGAATCCAATTGTTTGGATTGCCGGTGGTGTAGATAAAGGAAATAACTATTCGGATTTGTACAAGGTAATTGAAGGCAAAGTAAAAGCCTTGGTGTGCCTGGGGGTAGAAAACGAAAAGTTGATCAACGCATTTAAAGGGAAAATACCGGTAATACAAGAGAGCAAGAATGTACGGGAGTGTTTACAGTTGTGTAAAGACCTTGCCAAGAAGGGTGATGTGGTGTTGCTTTCGCCTTGCTGTGCTAGTTTTGATTTATTTAAAAACTATGAAGACCGTGGGAATAAATTTAAAGAAGAATTAAAAAAACTGATTCAAGCGAACTAAGAAACGGATGAACGAAAAGCTAAAAATATGGATGGAGAAAAATATGAAGGGCGACCCAATCATTTGGGGTATCGTGCTGGTATTTTCTTTCTTCAGCTTAGTCATCGTTTATAGCTCTGTTGGTTCCTTGGCACTAAAGCGGGAATCGGTGACCACAGAATCTATTTTGCTGAAACACGGATTGCTAGTAGGCCTGAGTCTTGTGCTAACCTGGATGGCACATCGCATTAATTACAAATGGTATTGGGGAGTGAGTAAAGTGGCCTTGTGGATTGCACCCTTGTTACTGGTATATGGATTTGTATTCGGAAGTAAATTGGCAGGAGCAACACGCGCAATCAGTATTTTTGGTTTGTCATTTCAAATGGCGGATTTTGCTAAGTTGGCACTTATTACTTCCATAGCGCGCATACTGGCTAAGCGGCAACGCGAAATTGATAAGGCATTTTCCATTGAATCAGTGGAAGTGATTATGAATAAATCCATGTGGCCTGCCATTCTCTGGTGTTCGGTAATATGTGGATTGATTGCTCTGTTTAATTTCTCAACCGCCGCTATTTTATTTGCTACCTGTATGTTGCTGATGTTTATTGGAAGAGTTCCGGTAAAACAGATAGCGCGCTTGTTTGTCGTTGGTGGAGTGGCGGTGGCATTCGCTCTTATTGCCGGACAACGTTGGGGAACATTCATCAGTCGTATTGAAAAATTTCTTCATGAAGGCGATACCGTTTTTCAGGCCCAACAATCCTACATCGCCATCTGGCGCGGAGGGTATCTTGGGCTAGGGCCTGGGAATGGAATTCAAAAAGATTTCTTACCCCTGAGTTATTCCGACTTTGTTTTTAGTACCATCATCGAGGAGTTTGGTTTGTTGTTCGCTGCCTTGATCATTTTCTTGTACCTCGGATTGTTGTACAGAAGTATGAAAGTAGCCATGAACAGTAAAAAAGCATTCGGCGGATTATTGTCGGCAGGCCTTGCATTCAGCATCGTGATTCAGGCAATGGTTAATATGGGAGTGGCGGTAGGACTGGGTCCAATCACCGGACAGCCTCTTCCTATGCTAAGCATGGGAGGTACCTCCTTGCTGTTCACGGGAATTTCACTGGGAATTATTCTGAGTGTAAGTCGTGGTGATATTCAGGAAAACGAAGACGGAGAATTGGCTCCGAATAAGGATTCAGAAGAGGAGGACAACGATGAGTAAATCGCATCAAATAATTATCAGCGGAGGCGGAACCGGAGGACATATCTTTCCGGCGATAGCCATTGCCAATGCCTTAAAAGAGTTGGAACCTGGTATTGATATTTTATTTGTGGGTGCGGAAGGTAAAATGGAAATGGAGAAAGTCCCTCAGGCGGGGTATCCAATTATCGGATTACCGGTGGCTGGCTTGCAACGAAGATTGACCTTGTCGAACATTGCGTTCCCGTTTAAATTATTGAAGAGTTTATCTAAAGCATCCGAAATACTCAATTCCTTTAGACCCGATGCCTGCGTAGGCGTAGGCGGATACGCCAGTGGCCCGATACTGATGAAGGCTGCCAGCAAAGGAATACCGTATTTGATTCAGGAACAAAATTCCTATGCCGGACTTACCAATAAATGGTTGGCTAAAAAGGCTTCCAAAATTTGTACTGCCTACGAAGGTATGTCGCAATTTTTTCCAGAAGAGAAAATTCTATTAACCGGCAATCCGGTGCGCAAAGATATTCTTCAATTGGAGGGAAAAAGAGAGCAGGCTTTGTCTCATTTTAAACTTTCTGGCGGAAAGCCAGTGTTGTTGATCATAGGAGGGAGTTTAGGCGCTCGCACCATCAATCATGCCATGTTGCAAGGATTAAAAATGCTTGCAGAATCTGGCGTGTCGGTGTTATGGCAAACAGGAAAATATTATTACAACGACATCAAATCGGCAGTTGCCCCATACGAGGCTTCCGGGATAAAGGCGGTAGATTTTATAAGAGAAATGGACCTGGCTTATGCCGCTGCCGATGTTGTAATTTCCAGGGCTGGCGCTCTTTCCATCTCAGAGTTATGCCTGGTGAAAAAACCAGCCATACTAGTTCCATCTCCTAACGTAACGGAAGATCATCAAACCAAAAATGCCCGTGCGCTCAGCGATAAAGGTGCGGCGCTGCTGGTGAAAGATGCCGATGCTTCGGCGCAGTTGGTGACAACGGCCATTCAAGTACTTAAAGATACCACGCAGCAACAGGTGTTGAGCCAGCGCATTGCTACCTTGGCAAAACCCGATGCAGCCCACGACATAGCCCGCCAGGTGCTGGCACTTTGCAAATGACAGGAGAATTAGCAACATATCGTCAAGTTTATTTCCTCGGAATCGGAGGCATCGGCATGAGCGCCCTTGCGCGCTGGTTCAAAGCCCAAGGCTTTTTAGTAGGAGGATACGATAAAACAGAATCTCAACTTACTCAAGAGCTGGTAAGGGAAGGTATGGACATTCATTATGATCTTCAGTCAGGAAGAATTCCAACCGCGTTCTATAAAAAATCAGAAACCCTTGTGGTGGTAACGCCTGCTGTACCACAAACACATGTAGAGTATCAGTATTTTCAGCATGAAAAATACGTCATGATGAAACGTTCGCAGGTTCTCGGACTGATCACCAAGAGCTATTATACCATTGCTATTGCTGGGACACATGGCAAAACCACAACTTCTTCCCTCACGGCTCATTTATTAAAATCAGCCGGTATTCAGGTGAATGCATTTTTGGGTGGAATAACTGCCAATTACGGAACCAATTTGCTTATTGGAACTCCTGATGCACCCGTGGTGGTGGAAGCCGATGAATACGATCGTTCCTTCTTAACCTTATTTCCTGACCAGGCTGTAGTAACCAGCATGGATGCGGATCACCTTGATATTTACGGTTCTCATGAAGAAGTTAAGAAATCCTTCCAGGAATTTGTTCTTCAGCTGAAACCAGGAGGATTTTTACTCAAGAAAGAAGGCCTGCCTTTGCAAACGTCAGGAGCATGCACCTCTTCCGAATATCATCTGGAGCGGCAGGCTGTTCATGCGGAAAACATCCGCATTGAGGACGGATGTTTTCAATTTGATTATGTAGACGGAGAACATCGCATCAATGGATTAGTGCTGCAAGTACCCGGTTATCACAATGTAGAAAATGCGCTGGCTGCTATTACCATGGTCCGGCGTTTACAAATTCCGGAAGAGAAAATACGGGCAGGTATTCAAAGTTTTCTGGGCGTAAAAAGAAGATTTCAATACATTTTAAAAACGGAAAAAATCACGCTGATCGATGATTATGCCCACCACCCTGCGGAGGTAGAGGCCTTGCTTACATCGGTCAGAGGCCTGTATCCATCGAAAAAAGTTACCTGTATTTTTCAGCCACACCTTTACAGCCGTACCCGCGACTTTGCCGCGGAATTCGCGCAAAGCCTGAGTCTCGCGGATGAAATACTGTTGCTGGATATTTATCCGGCACGTGAAGCGCCCATACCAGGTGTGAGTTCAGCGAGTATTGCCGAAGGAATTACCGGAGCTAAGGTGCAGCGTTGCAGCAAAGAAGAAATGATAGAACGATTGCAGTCGATGGAGCTGGAAGTGGTGCTAACCGTTGGAGCCGGAGATATAGATACCTATTTAGATACACTTAAAGAAGCCTTGGAAAAGAAAAACGAATGAACTGGAAATTGCCTTCCATACCGTTTCGACTGCAACTGCCTGCCTGGCTGAAAACCACCATGGCTGTGCTGTTCCTGCTTACCTTGATTTCGTTTGTGGAGAAACGGCAGGCCGATAAACGCGTGAAAAAAGTTCTTATTGAAATTGATCATGAGGGTGATAATTACTTCGTGGAAGAGGAAGATGTGATGGATCTCATGACAGGCGATGGAAGCGCGTTGGTTGTGGATAAAAAATATTCCCATTTGGACTTGAAACAAATGGAGAAAAAGATTAAATCATTTAAATTTGTTAGTGATGCTCAAGTATCTAAAGATCACAAAGGAAACCTCAAGGTATTTGTGAAACAGCGCAGACCCATTGCCAGGTTAATTTCTTCCAACGGTGCTCATGTATACGTTGGGTCAGATGGTACTACTCTCTCTACATCCGAAAAGTTCACTTCGCGTGTCGTAATCGTGGATGGAGGTCTTTGTTCCCGCTTAGCCAGCGAAACATACCTTGCCAGCGAAGAGGGAAAACCATACCTGGATTTCTTCCGATACCTGGATCATCATAAATTCTGGAAGGTGCAGATCGCGCAGATCTCCACCAACAGCAAAGGTGAATTGACTTTGTACCCTCAATTGGGAAAACAATACATTCAGTTCGGAAAACCCGAACTACTCGAAGATAAGTTTGCGCGCCTGGCTGTTTTCTACAAGAAAATAATTCCGGCAAAAGGCTGGAATACCTATCAGCGTGTAGATTTGAGATTTAAGGATCAGATTATTTGCGAATAAGCGGCTCTGCATGAAGTGCAGACCAAATGAAAATAGAATTAACCCAAGTAGTGAAGCGCAGCATCTGATGCTTCGCTGCTGACAACGAAAAGCGATATGAAAGACAAATTGGTAGTAGGACTTGATATCGGAACCACCAAGATCTGTGCGATCGTGGGTCGGATGAATGAACACCAGAAGCTGGAGATCCTGGGCATGGGTAAGTCTGTGTCGGAAGGGGTGATCAGGGGTATGGTGATGAATATCAATCTCACGGTGGAAGCTATTGCCAAGGCTGTAAAGGAGGCTGAAAACCAAGCCGGGGTCGACATTAAAGTGGTGAATGTGGGTATTGCCGGACAACATATTCGCAGTTCCATGCACCGTGGTAGCATTACACGCGCCAACAACGAAGATGAAATTTCTCCTTCGGATGTGGAGCGTCTTACCAACGATATGTACAAAACGGTTATGCCTTTTGGCAGTGAAATTATTCACGTAATGCCACAGTTGTATACCGTCGATTATCAGGAAGGTATTAAGGATCCCGTAGGGATGTCAGGCGTTCGTCTTGAGGCAGATTTCCATGTCATCACTGCGCAAACCAATGCCATTAACAACATCAATAAATGCATCATTAAGTCTGGGTTGGAAATTGATGAGTTGATTCTGGAACCTATTGCTTCCAGCATGTCTGTGCTCAGCGACGAGGAAAAAGAAGCCGGAATCGTGTTGGTAGACATCGGGGGTGGTACCACGGACGTAGCCATCTTCTACGACAACATCATTCGTCATACTGCCGTAATTCCTTTCGGAGGCAATGTTATTACCAACGATATTCAACAAGGTCTGAGCGTGATGCAGAAGCATGCGGAGCTATTGAAAACGAAATTTGGAAAAGCCATTGCCGCAGAAGCCAATCCGAATGAAGTGGTATCTATTCCCGGACTTCGTAACCGTCCTCACAAAGAGATTTCTGTAAAGAATCTGGCGCACATTATTCAGGCGCGTATGGAAGAAATCATTGAGATGGTTTATGCCGAAATTGTAAACAGTGGCTACGAAGGAAAACTTGCCGGTGGTATCGTTATCACAGGAGGCGGTGCTCAACTTCAGAATGTGAAGCAGCTGTTTGAATTGGTTACAGGAATGGATGCGCGCATCGGATATCCGAACGAGCATCTTGGAAAAGGTAAGGTAGAAGTAGTAAAGAGCCCTATGTACGCAACAGCCGTTGGCTTGGTGTTGGCTGGCTTTACTTCTATTGACGACCGCGAGAATAAATATGCGGCAGACTTAATGAAGTCACGCGAAATTAAAAACGTAGAAAAAAAATCAAGTGATCCGAATAAATCATCGCAGTTGTTTAACTTAAACCTGCGCAAGTTCTCCGACCGCATCAAAGGATTGATGGTGGGCGATATGGACGATTCTACGGATTATTAACAAGCAATATCTGCCAGAATTGAATCCTCTGGCAGTACCATCCACACTTCGGTGTAGGTGATAATAAAAAAACAATAGACAGCAGCATTTATGGCACAGAGTATCTACAAGTTCGATATGCCGGATTCTCACAAGTCCATCATCAAAGTTATTGGTGTTGGCGGGGGCGGCTCCAATGCGGTTACGTACATGTACAGCCAGGGAATCAGGGATGTAGAGTTCCTCGTTTGCAACACCGATTCGCAACATCTTAAAAGTTGTGGCGTTCCGCAAAAACTTCAGATCGGTGTGAACATCACGAAAGGTCTTGGAGCAGGTGCGCGTCCGGAAAGAGGACGGGAATCGGCACTTGAAAACAAGGAAGAGATCCGGGAAGTGCTCTCTGCCAATACACGCATGGTGTTTATCACTGCCGGAATGGGAGGGGGTACCGGAACGGGTGCAGCTCCTGTGGTGGCTAAAATTGCCCGTGAATTGGATATTCTGACCATTGGCATCGTGACTCTTCCATTTAAGTGGGAAGGGAGCGGTAAAAAGCGTCAGGCCCTGGAAGGCATTCATGAAATGAAGCAGGCCTGTGATACGGTCATCATCATTAATAACGACAAGCTGCAGGAGCTTTTTGGAAAGCTGGAAATCAGTGAAAGTTTCTCCAAAGCCAACGACGTACTTCTTACTGCTGCTAAAAGTATTGCGGAGGTTATTACCGTTCAAAGCGAGATCAACGTAGACTTTGCGGATGTGGAACGTGTAATGAAAAATTCTGGTGCGGCGGTTATGGGTTCTGCGGTGGCAAGCGGCGAAGGCAGGTCCATGCGTGCTATTGAGCAAGCCTTGTACTCTCCACTTATTGACAGTGGAGATGTATTTGGAGCTAAAAATATTTTGCTCTCCATTGCGTATGGTCCGGATGCTAAGTTTACCATGGATGAACTTACGGATATCACGGATTACATCACGGAGAAAGTGGGCGACGAGGCCGATGTAATTCCGGGGCTGGGCCTGGATGAGACCTTGGGTGATGCGATTCGAGTAACGGTTATTGCAACCGGGTTCGATGAAAATAAACCTTCGGTGATGCGCGAGTCAAAGAAAGTGATTGATCTGGAATCAAATCGCCAGATTAGCATGTTTGATACTACTCCAACACCGGAAGTGAAAAAAACGAATGATTCTATTTTTACTTTTGAGCGCCCTCAAACCGTGCAGGAACCTAAGAAGGAGAATAAGATCAATCCGCAGAATCAACATCCGGAGGAAATCGTTTTCAAAAAGATAGATCTTTTTTCTGAGCCGGATGAGCAAAAGGAACAGAAACGTGAGTACGTATTTGATCTTGAGAGTGATAAAAAATCGCAGGATTG
The DNA here is from genome assembly GCA_025454925.1 of Cytophagaceae bacterium. Taxonomy (GTDB): domain Bacteria; phylum Bacteroidota; class Bacteroidia; order Cytophagales; family Cytophagaceae; genus JALONM01. Next base: position 114,695 of record JALONM010000001.1, on the reverse strand, counting down.
GGAAGTTAAGGTGAAAGAAGATCCTCAGCCTGAAATCAAACAACAGCTTCAGGTTACGGATAAGGATAAAGAGAAGTTGAGTAAAAGTTTTGAAGATCGTATCAAGCGGCTTAGCAGCTTGAGTACCTCTCAGAATCTCGATCCGGAGGAGTTTAAAGAGAAATTGGAAGTGCCTGCTTACCTGCGGAAAAAAGTGGATCTGAAAGATCAACCTCATTCTTCAGAGCGCAATGTTTCTAAATTTACCTTGAATGAGGATAATGATATTCTTGGTAATAATAAATTCCTACACGACAACGTGGATTAGTTTTTATGAATGAAATACCGGTTTAGCCGGAATTAATTAGGATACCGAGACGCCCCCGTGTGGGGTGTCTTTTTTTTATACCTTAACCATTTTTACTTCATTATTCCCGGTATTTAATTCCCCATTGTGCCATGGCTTTGAGCAGTTGGTGCATGTCTTTTCCTTTGGCACTCAAGCTATACTCAACATAAGGAGGTACCACTTCTTTTGCCATTCTGTTTACCAAGCCATCCGATTCTAGTTCCCGCAATTGTTGAATGAGCATTTTTTCCGAAATCTGCGGGAGTACTTTCTTTAATTCACTGTATCTTTTCTTTCCGTCTTGCAGATGCCACAACAGTAGAGGCTTCCAGCGCCCTCCGATGATGGATAAGGTGAAGGTAACGGGGCATTGAAGTTCAATGCTTCGCTTGTTTAATTGATTGGTAGACGATTCTTTGACTTTTTTCATACCTCTTTCGCAGTTCTGTGGTGCTTAAATCCCTTGAAAGGCACATGCCTTTGTTTGGCTTTTTCAGGAGTAAACCGTGTGCCACAAGGATTAATCTTGTTCAATCGGGTATACGAATGATTGTAAAATACCATAAATGAAATTTGTACTTACTTTTTGGTAGGTACTTGTCATTTAGTAAGTACAAATATACCTTTGTTTCAACAATGCCGGAATAATATTCAGAAAAATTTTCTTGAAAGGCCGGTTGACAAAATTGAACATACTTTAACATAAACAAACTATGAAAATTGTATTGACAGGCTCTATTGGTCATGTTACCAAGCCACTGGCGAGCAAATTGATTGCCGCAGGACATCAGGTAAGTATCATCTCATCCGATGCCTCTAAGGTTGCTCAAATTCAGTCGTTGGGCGCACAGGCTCATATTGGCAGTATAGAAGACGGAGCATTTTTGCGTGAGGCATTCGCCGGTGCCAATGCCGTTTATTTAATGATACCTCCGAAATGGACTGTGACGAACTGGCTCGACTATCAACGTTCCGTTGGACAGCAGTATGTCCAGGCATTGGAAGGCAGTTCGGTGACTCATGTGGTAATTTTAAGTAGTGTGGGCGCTCATATGAAAAAAGGTGCTGGTCCCATTGATGGCGTAGCATTATTGGAAGATACCATAGCGGCGCTGCCAGGAGTCCATGTAAAATCCCTGCGCCCAAGTTATTTTTATTACAATCTGTTCAGCATGATTCCGCTCATTAAAAATGCAGGGATCATGGGAGCTACACAATCTCCAGATCATACCTTAGTGCTTACGCATACGGAGGATATTGCTCAAGCGGCATTTGAAGAATTAAACACTTCGTCCTTTCAAGGATTTAGCGTACGCTATATTGCCAGTGATGAGCGCGCCTGGAGTGATATTGCTTCTGTATTAGGAAAAGCTATCGGGAAAGATAATTTGCCGTTTGTAGAATTTACAGACGAACAATCCTTACAAGGTATGTTGCAAGCAGGTCTTTCTCCTACCATTGCGGAGGGGTATACTGCTATGGGCAAGGCATTGCGCAGCGGAGAGATGCAGGCAGATTATTTTAAAAATAAGCCAAGTTTGGGAAGTATTAAGTTGGAAGACTTTGCGAAAGAATTTGCGGGGGCTTACAATGCTTCCTAGTCATCCGTAGCACTCAAGGTGCCGAATAATAGTGAAATGGCATTCCATATAGGCAGGTAAAGATCAAACTTTTACCTGCCTTTTTATGGGGCGTTTCGTAATAAAATTTTTCAATCGCCATTAGACAGTAGTACAATTACTACGAGTCGAAATCTTTTTATCGGAGCGTGTTTCCTCGAATTTCCTCGTCGAAATTCAGGTTAGTATTCCTTCCTCGTAAACTCTTGCGGGAACGCGCTCTGATGGTGAGCTTTCGGCTCTCGTTACAATCTCTACTGTCTAATTGCGGTTCAATAGAGAAATGATCTCTAAAACATAGTTGGTATGCGCGTGAGGGATAGCAGCGGGGCGCCGCAGGCGCCGGAGCGTATAGCCCGACCCGAGGCGGCTGTCAGGCCGCGAGGGGCACGCCCAAGCCTTATCCGCACTCTTCCGAATCATGGTATCGTATTGAGTAAGCATTCATCAAGATTACCAAACGCTGTCAATGTCCTGGACTCCTGGTTTACGCAGAGGCTTTGTGAAGATTTGTTCTTCTTGGGAGCTTGTGCATGCGCGATACTTCTATCATAGGGAAATCAAAGTCTAATACAACTTTGCCTTCAATCAGGTATACGCCTTTGCCTCGGAAAGGAAATTGATCGAGGCTTTTGCTGAAGTGTGTGGTATCGAACCACATTCCTTTTTCATCGATCCAGGTGCCAAAATTCATGATGTCGCCACGTTTGGTGCGCACTACTTTTTTGGTAATGTAATAGCCTTTTATTTTCACCCAGGTTCCGGCACGAGTGACTAAATTTTCTGCGATGCAATTAGCTTGAGGAGCATCTTCCGCTAATTCGAAGGGAGAGCATAACGGAAAGCCCAGTAATTCAAGCTCATCGTCGTGTGTATCGGTGAGGTTGTCTTCCAGCGCGGGCAGTGGCAGAATAGAAGGGAGTTCTTGAAAGAGCATGCCAGAATTTTGTTCATGTTTGGCAGAGAGACGAAAGCTGTTTTTGGCCCACATGAGGTCACGTCTGCTTAATCCCGTAAACCGCAAGGCCTGTATGCGGATCAGGAGTGTTAGTTGTTCCCGGCTCGCTTGTGTGCGTTCTATAAAGTCGCCTAAGCTTGTGTAGGGCCCCCGCAGGCTGCGTTCTTTTACAATACGTTTGGCAAAGGATTCTTCCATTCCTTTGATATGGATAAAGCCCAGGTAAATTACTTTTCCTTGAATGGAAGTGAGGTATTCGCTTTGGTTGATGCAAGGCCCTTCAATGCTGGCGCCGCACATGCGTGCTTCGTGCACATACAATTCTGTGTCATAGAATCCTCCGAAGTTATTAATAACGCCTACCATAAACTCCAGAGGAAAATACGTTTTGAGGAATAGGCTTTGGTAGCTCTCTACCGCATAGCTGGCGGAGTGTGCTTTGCAAAAGGAATAACCGGAGAAGCTTTCGATTTGTCGCCACACTTCCTGAGCTAAGTCCTCGGTATATCCTTTCTTCTGGCAATTGTCGAAGAATTTCTGGTAAATGCGTTGCGCCTCGGCTTTGCCTCTTGATTTTCCTGACATCATCCTCCTTAAAATGTCCGCTTCGCTTAATTCCAATCCGGCGAAGTGATGGGCTATTTTAATCACATCTTCCTGGTACACCATTACCCCGAACGTTTCTTTCAGATGTTCTTCAAATACGGGGTGCAGGTAATGCACGGTTTCGGGTTGATGAAACCTTCGGATGTATTCGCGCATCATGCCGCTCTCGGCTACTCCTGGCCGAATGATGGAGCTGGCTGCAACGAGGCTTAGATAGTTGTCGCAGCGTAGTTTGGAAAGTAATCCGCGCATGGCGGGAGACTCAATATAAAAAGCGCCGATGGTTTTTGCTGATTTGAGTTGCCTTCGAATGTTTTCATCGATTTTAAAATCTTCGACACGGTGAATATCGACGTGGATGTTTTGATTCTTGAGTACCCAGTTTACTGCATCTTTGATGTGCCCCAGTCCTCGCTGACTCAATACATCTAATTTGTCGAAACCATTTTCCTCGGCCACATGCATGTCAAACTGGTTGATAGGAAAGCCTTTCGGCATCATTTGCAAGGCCGTATATTGGTACAAGGATTCTTCGGTGATGAGAATTCCTCCGGCGTGTATGGAAAGGTGTTGTGGCAGTTCCGTAAGGTAGGGACAATATTTCGTTACCAGTTTGGAGGCCGGATGGAAATTTTCTTCTTCCAAAGGATTTAACATTTTATCTATTTCCTCTTTCGGAAGTCCCACCACCTTTCCTAACTCGCGCACGGCGCTTGAGGTTTGAAAGGTTGTATAGGTTGCAAGCAAACATACATGTTCCTCGCCATAACGATTAAAAATATATTGAATGACTTCGTCGCGTTCGTTCCAGCAAAAGTCAATGTCAAAATCAGGAGGAGAACTTCGTTGGGGATTGATGAATCGTTCAAAATATAAATCCAGGTCGATGGGATTGACATCGGTGATGCCAAGGCAATAGGCTACAATGGAATTGGCCCCAGAGCCTCGGCCTACGTGGTAAAAGTTTCTACTCCTGGCAAATTCCAATAGGTCATCCGTAATTAAAAAGTAAGCAAGAAAATCAAGTTCGCGAATGATTTTCATTTCTTTTTCAAAACGTTCAATAGCACAAAAGTTTTCCTCACCATATCTTCCCAGCAGTCCGCTGTATGCTTTTTTGTACAACAGTTCATAGTCTGAGTCCTTGCTTCCGGTGAATGTTTTTTTGTTTTTTTTCTGTTTGAGATTTACATGTACCTCACACGATTGCAGCAGTTTTTCGGTATTTTCCATAAGCGCCGGAAACAGTTCGTAGTTTTTTTGAAAGACTGCTTTCGAAACAAACTGTTCACGTTCGAGGCTGATGTAGGACTTGTCTAGCTTGTGCATGGTGGTGTTTTGGTCGATGCAACGCAGTAAGCCATGGATTTTGTAATGCAGGGAATCTTGAAATGTAACAGGATGTAACGCTACTAGTTTTGCAGTGTGAAAACGGATTTCGGAAGTAAGCAAAAGAGGAACTTCCCAAGGACAAATACCAATCCATTCGTTTTCTTTCAATTCATTGGCGTCGATAGAACCCAGGCGGTATACAAAATAAACATCGTTCAATTCAGGGGCTCTTGCCGGAAGCTTTTTTCCGTGTAGCAAGCAGGAGCTGAGAAATTTATTTAGTTGATAGATTCCTTCATTGGTTCGTGCAATGCCTTGATACAAGGGTTGATATTGCTCGTTTCGGAATTCAATTCCAAACAAGGGTTTTATGCCGGCTTCGGTGCAGTGTTTATAAAAATCAAGCCAGGCAGAAGTATTGTTGATGTCGCTAAGGACAAGCGTTTGGGCTCCGGTCTGTATTGCATGTTCCACTAATTCTTTTGGAGAAAGAGTGCCATGCAATAAACTGTAATGAGTGCGGCAATGCAGATACATATCTGCTAATAAAATAGTTTCGAAGACTAAGTCAAGATTCTATGCTTTATTCTGATAAATAAATTTTTCATCAAGTTTTGGTTGGTGTTTTTTTTGAGTAAATTTTTTTTTGAGAAAAATAAGCTGGTGATTTATTCGATATCAAAGTTGGTGTGTTTATCCTGTAGGCCCCTATTTATAAGGTATTTGAGAGATTTTTAAGTAGATGTAAAGATTTTATTTTGTTGTTTTTTTATCGGAAAATGCTTGCCTGCATTTGTAGCAATTTTACTGAATTTGATAAAAAAATATTATGGAGAAAGAGAAAGATTTGGATAAAAAATACTATTGAAAATCAAATACGGTATTCCAACCATATACTTTGTGAGGTCGGTGTGCTATGCCTGCCAACTTGGATTCTCCAAGTTGGTTGTAGCGATGTCCTTTGGAAGGAATTCCTTCGTCAATCAAAAGTAACATCAGAATAGAGAAAGAACGATTGGGGCCATAGGCGCAGTTTTCACTACTGGCGTCTTTCCCTGCAATAGTTTTAATCCGGTCAAAACAATAGGTGCCATCGGTAGAGTTGTGGCCTGTAAGGCCGCTATTTCCCAGGTCTTCGGCATGGGCGAGTGCTGCTTTCCATAAATCCTTGTCTGGAAAAAGCAGAGGCTTGGGAGTCATGCGAAGTAGATCTTCGTTTAAGCTGTTTTCGTACTCGCTGCTGCTTTTCTGTGAGGTAAATGTTTCTGGTAAATACTTTTTAAGATAGGTGTTTCTGAATAAGGCCGGATTGATGCGAGCGAGATTGGTGAAATAAAATAATTGTATTTCAATGTCATTCAGGTACGATTCGTTTTTTGCGGTATTGCAGAGTCGATATAAAGGGTGATCGTATTCTTCAAAATCAAATCCATCAATCGTATAATCGAGGGATTGGTCGTATTTGGATTTCCAGGTTTCACTTTTTCTATTGAATGTTTTATGGAAATTATTGAAGATTGATTCCGCTATTTTCTTTTGTTTTAAAGCCAGGCTCAATTGAGTCTGATATTCTTTTTCTGTTTTGGAATCTGAAGTTTCCTGTGATCTAATCGCTAAGGGAGCAAGGTATCTTTGGTTAGCGTTTTTTATCAGCGAGTCCTGAATGGTGGAGAGTAAATGCTTGTGCAAAGCGGCATGCTCTCCACTGTTTTTTTTATTTCTTGCTTTGAGCATTATTTCCGATATACGAACAATCGAGAATGTTTTTCTCTTGACTATTTTTTTATGCGTTTGAAGTTGAAGTAAACAAGAGGCTTCGTAGATCAATGGGAGGGCTTGGTCTGGATATTTTTTTTGAGCCTTCAATGCTTCTTTATAACATTGCCAATAATTTTTTGAGATCCAATGCTTGTCGAGTGCGGCGGCATCGAATTGCGCGGGCGTGAGTGAGTATGCTAGCAGCAGGTACATGCTCATCCATCGAGCATGTAACAAGCGGAGTATGCAAAACTGCATACCAACAGCGATCAATAGACGTCTGCGCATAGTCGATGGGAAAGCGTAAGGAGTTAGAAGTTTGATTTACAGGAAAGTGGAAATATCTTTTATACCTAGTTGTTTTTCTTTCGTAAATCCTTCTCCGTACGTAACGCCAATGGAATGTCCGAGTTCCATGGCACGAGCTTTTACAAAGTCCAGGAATCCTGAGGAGGAAATATAAGTTTCCGGTTCTTTACTTTGTGGGTCGTAAAATTGAGATTTAAATGCCTGTATGGCTTCAATTTTCTTGTTGAAGAAAGGTGTAATGTCTACCACAAAATCTGGTTTCAAATATCGGTCTTGTATATAATGAAATACCAATCTGGGTCTCCAGGCATCTTGTCCGGTTTCGATTTTTATTAATCCAGAGAGAAAGCAAGCCCTGGACTGAAATGCGCCACCTCGTCCATGATCGGGATGTCGGTCATCTATGGCATTGCATAGCACAATGTCTGGTTGGTAAGTTCTAATAGCGCGAATCATAGCGAGGATGTGTTCGCGATCATTTTCAAAGAATCCATCTGCCATGCCCAGATTTTCGCGCACATGCAGTCCTAAAAGTTCAGAAGATTTTTGAGCTTCCATGTCCCGGAGTTCCGGAGTTCCTCTGGTTCCCAGTTCCCCACGGGTAAGATCAATGATGCCAACTTTTTTTCCCAAGGCTATTTGAGCAAGTAAAGTTCCGGCACACGATAGTTCTGCATCGTCTGGGTGGGCGGCAAATGCCATTACATCTAATTTCATGTTTTGAAAGTCAATATTATTCCTCTTTTTTCCTCGGAATGTACGTGTAAAATTAAGTATTTTTAACCGTTTGAATACTAAGCTCCTGGCAATCCTACAGACAAGGCTTATGGAGGTTTTTTCCTTAAAAACAGTTGTATGAATAGAAACATCGCACTTCTTAATATGTTTGGTACAAGTACATGGAAGGTCTGGCTCTTCGTGTTTCTTTGGATTTCTCTGATTTGTATTTCCTGTCAACAGAATGGCAAGGCCCAACCGGCAGGAGAAATTCTTTCTGAAGAGAAAATGGTACAGGTTATGGTTAAGCTGCATGTGTTGGAGGCAATGATGACCTTGCGCATTAAGAACGATACCTCCGTTGCTACCTACCAGCACCTTGAAAAACAATTATTAAAGGAGGAAGGTATTGATTATGAATTGTTTAAGTCAAGCAGAACGTTTTATGAACAAGATCCTGCGGTGATGGATAAACTATATGAGGCGGTGGTAGATAGTTTGAATGTATTGGAACAAAAGAAGCAATTGCGCCCTCATGTGAATTAATTGTATTGATTGCGATTTAACTGTAACCATTTTTGTGCGAACCTAGTATTAATAGACAGGATTTGGCTGTCGGTTATGCTTCCTAAGCGTAATTTTTAACAATTACCTGACACAGGGATTTGAATTTATTTTAGAAGTTTTTTCAGATTTCCTTTTAATCCTGATAGTAAGACTACATATTCCAACAAGATCAGGGAAAAATGATCTAAAATAACTGTATATGAACAGAAATTCCAAGACGGTCTTTACAAATTGGTTTCAATGGCTTGGTTTGTTGTGTTGGGCATCACTAAGTGCTCAGCCCTACTACGTGTATGACGACAAGTTTACCGAAGGAAGTCCTTCGGGGTTGCTTGGTGAAAAGGGTGGCACGAGCATAAGCCAGGATGCTGCCTGCACAGTCTCCCCATTCAAGGGAAACTCTTGTTGGAAAGTGAAAATGGATGGAACGGAGTCATGGTCTGTACTTTTTGTATATAAGAATACTACGGCACGCAGGTTTCTTCCTCCTGAAACAGCCATGGCTGACTTAAGTTCACACAAATATTTGGTTTTTCATGCAAAAGCTGAATCGGAAGGCTTGTTGGAGAAAGTTGGGATAGGAGAAGAAGGAGAACCAAAATCCGAACAAACAAAAATTCCATTAACCACCTCCTGGAAACGCTATGTATTAGAGGTGCCACAAAATGCTACTTCACTAAACGGTTTGTTTTTGTTGGTATTTACCAGGCCAATGGTGGTGTATCTGGATGAGATCTACTTTACTTCTTCTATTGAAACCAATGTCGATGATTTAGTTTTATCGGGTCGCAAGGTTCCTAAAGATACTTCCAGTTATTACATTTTCATGGATGGCTGGGAAAGAGGAATTCCCAGTGGATTCATGGGTGAAAAGAATGGTATTAGTATGAAAATCGATCCAGACTGTCGCTTTAATCCATATCTCGGTCCTAAATGTTTGAAGTTCGCTGTAGACAATTCTGAAGCTTGGAGAGGTTTGTACATCTTTTCTTCGGGTAAATGGAATGTTATGCTGAACGACTGGTCGAAACTGCCTGACATGAGTCAATATACGGCATTGGAGTTTTATGCACGTGCGGAATGCACCAAGAACCGTCCTTATATTTTGTCGGAGATCGGAGTAGGGGCAGGCGACATGAATGAAGAACGTGTCAATGATGTGTCGGTGGAGATTACCAACGAATGGAAAAGATACCGGATCAGTTTGAAAGGTGTTGATCGCGAGAAGTTGAATACACTTTTGTACATGGTACTTCCAACAGGTACTTTATATCTTGACGAAATTCGATTTGTTCGATAATCTGGAGTATGAAAAAAATATATATAGCTTTACTAGTAATTGTTGCTTTAGGTGCTTGTTCCAAGGTATACTTTGTGAAACAACCCGATACGTATCTTACCGCCGAAGAATCTGTGGAAGAAGATTTTGTAGAGCCAGGAGACAACGGATATAAGACCGATACCATTCGTCCGGGCTGGAAATTTTATTGGAGCGATGAATTTAATGGGGATACATTAGATACATCCAAGTGGAATTATGAAGTAAACGGAGATGGCGGTGGAAATAACGAATTACAGTTTTATACTAATTCTAAAGCGAACTTATTTTTCCGCAAAGGCAAACTGGTAATTAAAGCCATTAAGCAAAATTATAAAGGACAGCAGTATACGTCGGCTCGTGTGAACAGCAGAGGAAAAGCAGACTTTTTGTACGGCAGAATGGAGATACGCGCTAAACTTCCTGTACAGCAAGGTGTATGGCCTGCAGGTTGGATGTTGCCTACCGAATATAAGTACGGTACCTGGCCTCAAAGTGGAGAGATCGATATTGTGGAAACTATCGGAAATTTACCCTCAACGGTTCATGGAACCTTGCATTATGGTTTGCCATGGCCTGATAACAAATGGGTAGGTGCTAAAATTGAATTGGAAAAAGGGAAGGATGTGTCCACAGATTATCATGTATACATTGCCGAATGGGAGCCGAATGTGATTCGTTTTTACTTGGACGATAGTTTGTATGCGACCCGCACCCCTGCAGATTTAAAACCACATCGTTGGCCTTTCGACCAGAAGTTTCATTTTCTGTTGAACCTCGCCATTGGTGGAAATTGGCCTGGAAATCCCGATGATAATACAGTGTTTCCCAAGTACATGTTTGTGGATTACGTGCGCGTATTCAAGCGTGTGGAAGAGCAAAAATAACTAGATGACTGAATTCAACGATCCGATGATTAATATGAAGATTTTGTTTACAACCTGCCGTCAATTCCTCCAGTGCTGTTTGCTGTTGCTGGCGTTGCAGGTGTTCGCGCAAGATTCCGCACAAATAGCTCCGGTAAAGCTCGAGCATCAGTTGGCTGTGTCGCCCGAATATTTTAAGAGGGCTTTAAGCAAGCTTGATGTAGGTGGGTATTATCGTGGTTATTTCTTTAGTCGAAAGCTGAAAGACCCATATGATGGCTGGACCGCAGCGCCTGTAATGCGCGGAGGTGATATTTACCAGAACCCTTTCTTGTTTTTTTACTTGGGTGGTTCACCCATGCCAGGTTTGAGTTTAGGTTCAGAAGTGTATTTGGGCGATAGTTTTGATGCGTTTTTAGGAACCACGCAGCCAAGAAGAACAGGCCCCTTTAACACCATGGTATTAAGAGGTACTGCAGATACTAAATACGGAAGTTATTATTTACGCTTTGGTGGTATTGAATGGGTACGCTTGTCGCCGTTCACTTTTGGAGGTAACGTAGGTTATAACCGATACAGTGTGTGGGAAAGACAGCCTTGGGACCCTGCCGGGAATGTGAAGGGACGCTATGCTTCTTACTATCATACAGGTACCATTAACCAGGACATTCGTTTCGGTACTAATGCTTTCAAAGGATTTATTTTGAATGTTACGCGACTTCCATTTCGCCTGAGCGCGGATGTTTTCTATGGTATGTCGCAAAACAACGGAGGGTTTGATCGTGAGAATATCGTAATGCCTAAATCGAATTTGGGTATCCGTGTTAATAAAAACTTAGGAAATAATAGTTATGTAAGTTTAAATACCTTCAATAGTACTGCGCGGAGCGATAGTATTAATTCAACTATCGATGTACAATGGCAAATTTTTACATCGGAATTCTTTCTTAATAAGTTTGGGTTTAATCTGAATGGGGAAGTGGGGTATGGCTTCTATGAAAGTCCTAATTATAAGAGGGCTTGGGGAGAAGGTATCATTCTTAATTTGAGAACGCCGGAAATATTTGGAAGTATGCCGTTTGATTTTCGCTTCTTCCGGATCAGTAAAAACTTCACTTCGAATGTGGCGCAATTCCAGAATACATCAAATCCCGAGTTGAACAATGGATTCTTGGGAACATTTAACTTGCAACCTTTCGGTGGAAATCTTACTGGTGTCGGTGGATTAGCCAACAACCGTCAAGGAGGAGCCATCAATACAGAAGGTAAGATTGGTAAGCTAAAAATTATTGGAGGTATTCAGTTTGAAAGTGAAATCAATAAACTTCCGTTTGGGCGTCAATTGACCTATTCGCACCGCATCAATTCCTTAGCATGGTCGAGGATGGCCTATAATTTTCCAGCCTTGATAGAAGCTACAGGAGATCCTTATAGATTAGGTCCGAATCAGCGAATAGGAACATTTTACAGAGGTGTGTATGAAATTGTGAATGTGAATGCCTTGAACCCTGATTCCACTCCGATTTCTAAGAATCATTATGCATCCCTGGATTTGCAGTTGAAATACAAGAATAAGATTTTAGGGAAAGACGTGTATTACTTCTTGTTAAGCTCTGCCCAATCTGCTCAGAATAAGTTCTCTATCCTGCCGGTTTTTGGAGAGGCCGCATTTATCAGTTCTCATGCGCATGAGGCCGAAGCGTATGTGCATATTGCCAGAGACTTGGTGATTTCTGGTTACTATGGCTTAGAATTTACCAAAGGAAATAAAAAGACGGATCTTACTACTGCCACTACTGGTCGAAACGGTCAGGCAGGTTTATCCAGAGATCAAATGGGCCGAGGCGTAGGAATGGGTGCTGACCTTACATTGTCGAATAGCACTTCAATTTACTTCCGTCACCGCTGGATTCGATTCCAGGACAATAGTTTTAAAGACGAGGATTTCAAGGGATATGAGTCCACCGTTGAACTTAAAATTTTCTTCTAATACTTACGATGATCAAGACTTTGAAAAGGAATATGACTATAATATCTATGAACCCTCTACAAAATACCTGGAAGTTCTCCCTTAGCGCTACTCGCACCGTATTGGTAGCTTTGCTGGGATTAACGTATATGCAGCAGGTGCAGGCGCAGGATGAAAAGGTGAAATTCGGTATTTACGGCCGAGGCTTGCAACAATCGGACCGCCTGGACAAGCGTGATACACTCAACGTTGACCGGACTTCCACCGGTTCAGTTTTGATGGATTTGGGCTTTAAAATCACTCCGGACAAGAAAACGGAGATTAATGCCATACTTCGTTTGCGCAGTCAGTTGGGAAGCTTTTATGCCGCTGGAGATGAATCTATTTTACGTTGGATTTACATTCGTGGTATTATAGCCAAAACGGTAAACTACGAATTGGGGGATATTCGCCTTCAGCTTTCTCCTTATACTATGTATAACAACGATGGAGATGCCCAGATCAGTGAAGCGGCGGTATTCAGCGATTTCCGAAGAGACTACATTCAATATGAGAATTTCAACAAAGGCAATAGCTGGTGGCAACAAGGGGCACACGCGGATTTTTCTATAGGCGCCAAAACTTCCTTTTTGGATCAAGTGAAATTTGATGTTTTCTTCTTGCGAAATCGCAATCAGACTGCTTTAGATCCTGCGTCTTTCCAAACAGGTGGCCGTGTTTCCTTATTGAAAACTTCTCGCTATAATTTGGCGGCTAATTACATTAACCTTTACGAAATTGGCGGCACCCAAAGTTTAATAGCCCCCAAAACCTATTTCCATAATCCGGTAGGTTCCGGTGAATTGACTGCCGTTTTGTTGAACCGTGCAGCCATGCGATTGAATTTGTTAGCGGAGGGAGGTTTGTCCCAAATGAATTTCTTTAAAGACACCTTGGCACCAACGAATGTGAATGGCGCGTTTTTCGATGCAGGACTTTCTGTTGATTTGGTTAAACTGGGTATTAATGTGAAAGCTACTTACCGCAGTGTGGATCCCTATTTTTACAGTTCAGGGGCTCAATCTAAACGTGTAAATTTTGCTACCAGCTCCAATGATTTAGCCACTTTCCCAATTTATGGAAACGATCCGCTTAATCCATTTTCAAGATCTGTGAGCATGTTCGACATGATTCACGATCCAGGCGTGATGAATACTCAGATAACTGCTGGATTAATGGCCTACAATCCGGTTTATGGTAATGCGACTCCTTTTGGAGTGGCTACCCCAAATAGAACAGGAGTTGATATCAAAGCTACCTGGAACGATAAGAATGAAAAAGCAGGATTGGCTGTAAATACGGCGATGCTTCAGGAAGTAGTGCCTGCCGGATCTCTTACAGAGAAGCGTTCCTTTATGGTGATTGGTTTAAAAGCGAATGCAAACATTCATAAAATAATTGGTTGGGAGAAGCGTATTGTACTTCATGGTGGATTCCGCATGGATCAAACCAATAGGCCAGGTGTTGATTCAATTGATTTCGTTGATTTGAGTAGTAATTTAGTTGATGCTGGACTTGAGTTAGAACTTATTAAAAAGTTAGATTTACTGGCAGGTATCAAGATGAACATGGCTAGCGGAACTGAATATACAGCTTTGTATAATAACTACTTCCAGCCTATTAACTGGAATACTACCTTCTACAAGATTGATCAAACAGAAACTATGATTGGGTATGGGGCTCGTTATCGTTTCTCAAATGCGTCTTACCTGACTCTGCAACATCATTTGTATAATCTGGAAGACGCCAAAACTTCTGCGCGTTCGGTTAAATTTGACCGGATTAGCCTGATGTTTAATCTAAGTTTCTAAAAAGAGTTTACTTCAGACACATCAAGACGCATTAATGGTATGAAAATAGGAAGAAATTGGATACTTGCTGTCACCTTTGTTGGCTTGTTATCAGCTTGCAGCGATGTGGAGCGTTTAGGTCCGGATCAAAAGGCTATATTTAGCAAAGTGGTAGTGAAAGAAGGTTTAACCGCTACCACCTCGAATCCAAATTTTTCGACTGGCCAGAAAGTTGGATTTAAGGCGGTGTTCGAACGGGATGCTTATTGGGTACTTACTATTACCGGAAATAACTCAGGCGCCAAGTATACAGTCGAAGGAATTTCAAATGAAATAGACCCTTCCAAAATTGTATGGGATGGCAGAGCTAGTTCCTTGCCTGCCTTTGCTCTGGAACCAGTGACAGCAAAGGTTTCTTTTCCAAATTCTCCTGGCGATACATTGAGGCTCAATATGACAGTTGCTGGTCGCAGAAATATGGATGCAGGAGCGGTGATCGTAACTAATTTTAGTGCACCTAAAATAGCATGGCAAAAGGACTGGCCACCTATTGAATATCCTGGTACAACTACCAATTATGGTTTCCCTGATGGAAATAATTATTGTTATATGTCTGGAACTCCATGGCAAGGAGCAGGATCCCCTTATGTAAATTTTCTGAATATCAGGGCCGTAAATAGCGATGTAAGTTATACTTCTGGCTTTTTTCCTTTATACGCTGATTATAACAAAGTGTACTTTAATATAATGGTTTACGGCAACGGACCATCGAATAAGACATGGTTGCAGATTGGTTTGCAGGAAAATGGTGTGGCTGCCCGTAATTACAATATTCGACCAAACTGGACTGGGTGGAAGCTTGTTACTATTAAGTACACAGATTTTGTCCCTGATAACGAAGAAATTTCATATAATCCTCAGAAAATTAATTTAGTTTCCTTAGTTTTGTTGTCAGATGCGGTACCTTTAGCTACTACTCCCGTGTCTGTAGCAGTAGATCATATGGTCTTTACGCATGGTGGTCCCCTTCAACCGTAAAGAAAAAGATATTTAAGATTACACCTAGTGGTGTTTGGGGAAAAGAAGAGGTGAGTCACAACGGTGACTCCCTCTTCGTTTTTTATAGGGTATGATGAATAGCCCTCTAACCTTTGTTATTTAATTCCGCTTCGTATTTTCTTCATTCTCTCATTTTTCAAGCATTCATTCGTAATCTCTAATCAGACAATAGCAGCGATTGTAGTGAGAACTGAACGCGCTTTCAAACAGAGTGATTCCCAATTAGAATTTTCGAGGGGAACAAATGCTGGTAAGGGAATTTCGACTCTTCGTAAAGTTTCTTCTGTCTTTTTAGGTAGTAGGCTTTCGGAATAGTGCAGCGATGCGAATCCTGGATCGTGAGAGAAAATTCACATGACGCTGATTGCTGTTGATTTTAGTAGAATCTTATAAAAAAAACGCAGCACCATCCAGGATTGGAAAGCGCTGCGCAGGTTATGAATAATTGTGTGTGTACGTTTGGGAATGGTATTTTTAGAATACCAAGAAATCACCACAAAGAATTTTTACTTCTTCTTTGCTTTTTGGGTCTTCTCCTGTAACCAATGTTACAATGCGGCGAACCAAAACTCCGGTAATGTGTTTTTTGAAACCAAGTTTCTCGGCCAGTTCTATGCAGTTTGAAATTTCATCTTCAGAAATTTCACCGTCAGCATTCATCATCAGACAAAGATCGAAAAGCTCATCGAAACGTTCTGAATCGTTTTCAGGAACTTTAAACTCTATAGGCTTTTCGCTACGAATAATTTTTTTCACCTCATCGGTTGAAAGTCCGTTTTTAACCCCGATATCAAAAATTAATCTTTTTTCAGCTACTGAGAAATCACCGTCTGATTTTGCGATTGCAACCAAGTTTGCCAGGTGGCTTTTTAAACTTTTGGTTTTCTTTGTTTCAAAGAGTACCATAATTGTATGTTTTTTAGTTGATACAAATGTACATCAATTTGTACTTATAAATCAAATGTTCAAATGATAAAAAAGTTACTTTATTTGAAAAGTTATATAAATATGAATAAATATTCAATATAATATCGTAAAATTAACATTATTTACTTATGATTTGTATTTTTCTAATTCTCGATGTTTCTAATAAAATTGTATTTAAGTAATATTTTCTTGTTGGCCTGTGATTGGATTTACTTTATCTGAGTTTACTTATTTTTATTTTTAGGTCAAATCAACGGTTTTGGTTTAATCACAATACTGTATTTCATTTATCAGGATAAATTAATTTTATAATGGTCTTCGAAACCTATTGCTATTATTAATTTCTTTAAAGTACAGAATGCTATAATTGTTTAATTTGCGCCAGATAATGCATAAGGTTCATGGAACGTAAAGACAAATTTTTGACATCAATACAGGAAGGATATACCTTCAAATCATCGTCTATGGTATTGGGTACCGCCATTTTGGATGGCCTTGCCTTGCCTGGAGCAACGGTGCGTTTGCCTCTTAAAACGATGAACCGTCATGGCCTTATTGCAGGGGCAACGGGAACCGGCAAAACGAAAACGTTGCAAGCCATCGCAGAGGGACTTTCGGAGAACGGTGTGCCTGTTTTGATGATGGATATCAAAGGGGACCTAAGTGGAATTGCCGCTGCAGGGGCTTCTAACACGGCCATTGAAGAGCGTTCTCAAAAAATTGGTATTCCGTATACTCCTAAAAAATTTCCCGTTGAGTTATTTTCCATTTCGAATGCCAAGGGAGCGCGCATGCGTGCTACCGTTTCGGAATTTGGTCCGGTACTTTTTTCCAAAATTTTAGGTTTGAATGATACACAGTCAGGCATCGTTTCGCTGATGTTTAAGTTGTCGGATGATGAACGATTGCCGCTCCTGGATTTAAATGATTTCAAAGCCATGTTGAATTATATTTCCGAGGCTGGAAAGGCAGCCGTGGAACAACAATATGGAAAAATCTCTACCACTTCTACGGGTACCATCCTTCGTAAAGTAATCGAATTGGAGCAGCAGGGAGCTGGCGTTTTTTTTGGTGAACGATCGTTTGATGTAGAAGATTTGTTGCGGAAGGATGCGGCAGGGCAAGGGTATATTTCAATCGTAAAACTTACCGATATTCAGGATAAACCTAAGTTGTTTTCTACATTCATGCTGTCCCTGTTAGCGGAAGTGTATGCTCGTTTTCCGGAAGCAGGAGATTTGGAAAAGCCCAAGTTGGTTATTTTTATAGATGAGGCCCATTTAATCTTTGAAGAGGCTTCCAAAGCTTTGCTCGATCAGATTGAGACGATTATTAAGTTGATTCGTTCGAAAGGGGTAGGAATATTTTTCTGTACTCAGAATCCATCTGATGTGCCGGCTGCTGTGCTCGGACAATTGGGTATGAAGGTGCAACATGCCTTGAGAGCATTTACTGCCAATGACCGCAAGATGATTAAACTGACAGCAGACAATTATCCTTTATCTGATTTTTACCAAACAGAAGAATTATTAACCTCCTTGGGTATTGGCGAGGCGGCCGTGACCGTGTTGAGTGAGAAGGGCACTCCAACTCCACTTGTGGCTACATTACTTCGTGCTCCACAATCGAGGATGGGTGTGTTGAGTGAAGAAGAGATCGATCAGCTTTTGAGGAACTCTTCTATGGTTTCCCGATACAATGAGGTCATGGACCGTGAATCGGCATATGAAATCCTTCAGAAAAAAATCGACGAGAAAGATGAGGAAGAAGGAGAGGAGGAGCCAGCCAAGAATGAGAAATCAAAACGTAAAAAAGAAAAATCGACCTTAGAGGAGGTTATGGATTCTTCTCTCACGAAACAAATAGGTCGTACTGTTTTTCGTGAGTTGACCAGAGGTTTACTCGGAGCCTTAGGACTAAAGGGGAGAAGGTAATTTGATTTCTGCTATGCAGCAATCCTGCGATGTATTGGTGATAGGGGCGGGAGCCGCCGGTTTTTTTGGTGCTTTGCGCGTCAAGGAACTTGCACCTGAAAAAAAGGTGATTATTCTCGAGAAAACCAGTAAACCCCTTGCGAAGGTAAAGGTTTCTGGTGGAGGCCGTTGCAACGTAACGCACCATACAGAGGATTTGGCCTATCTTCTCAAGCATTATCCCAGGGGCCAAAAAATACTCAAGCGGGCATTCCGAAAGTTCGCTCCGCGCGATACGGTAGAATGGTTCAAGTCCCGGGGAGTATTTTTGAAAGTAGAAGCCGATGGTCGTATGTTTCCTACTACGGATTCCTCACAAACAATTGTTGATTGTTTTCTTCAGGCAGCCCAGTCAACCTCGTTGACTGTAGAATATCATAAGCAGGTGCTTACCTTGTTGCGCATGGAAACAGGCTGGGAAGTGCGTTGTGCCGATGGCACGAGTTATCGATCCGCGGCTGTGTTGGTAACAACAGGAGGATTTCCTCATCTCAAGGACTATACATTTTTATCTGGGCTTGGAGTTCAAATCATTACGCCGGTTCCTTCTTTGTTTTCTTTTAATTTGTCTGAACATCGTTACCAAGGGTTGGAAGGTATTGCTGTGCCTATGGCGCAGGTCAAACTGATGGGAACCGGACACGAAGCCTCAGGACCTTTACTCATTACACACTGGGGATTTAGTGGGCCTGCTATCCTTCAACTTTCCTCCAAAGCCGCCCGCGAATTGGCCACACAACAGTATCAACAGAAATTTTTATTGAATTGGGTGCCTTCTTTCAAAGAAACAGACTTAAAAGATTGGTGGCAAACACAACGCAATGTGCATGGGCAAAGGCAGGTATATGGTCACCCTAGCTTTCAATTCCCCAAGCGTTTGTGGGAGCGTCAATTAGAACTTGCCGGTATGCCTCAGGTGAAGTGGGCAGAAGCTCCTTCAAAAGCGGTAAATAAATTAAACGAAGAACTCAGGAATGGAATTTTTGAGATGAAGGGTAAAACAACCTTCAAAGAAGAATTTGTAACCGCCGGAGGTGTAGAATTATCTCAAGTGGATCCTGAAACTATGATGCTTTTTCAATACCCCGGACTCTTTATGGCAGGAGAAGTGTTGGATATTGACGCACTTACCGGGGGCTTTAATTTTCAGGCTGCCTGGACGACGTCCTGGATTGCAGGCACTGCAGCAGCTCAATTTCCCTTGTGACCTTTCCATTGCCTTCTCAGGCTTTTAATTTTCCTCTTATCTAATTTTTCTTTTATATCTAAGTCTGGAATCTACATCCATGAAATTCGATATGTGACAATTTTAATATTTGTATAACTATTAAAATATTTTTTTGGTTTTTAATTTAGTATAGTAGTCTTGATGTTGTATTATTTATATAATTGGTAGCTATTATTTTATAACCTAACCATTAACCCAAAACCCCACGAAGCCTATGCTACGAATGTTTACTCATGCATTTCTTCTGATTCTACTGCTGGTTCAACTACCCATGCAGGCTCAGAAATTTCTAGAAATGATGCAAGATCCAGACGCTGATTTTTACGAAGTTCAGCGAATGGCGGAAGAATATTTTAAAGACCATGGAACCGGCAAGGGCTCTGGTTATAAGGCGTTCAAACGCTGGGAATACGAACGCTTGTTGTCTATGAATTCATCAGGCATGCAAACTGCCCGTCAGGTTTGGAACGAACATGAGAAGCTTATTGCAGCGCGCAAGGCTCGTCCTGCTGCTAAAGTTGGAAATGTGTATACAGAACTAGGACCTCATAAATTCAATGTAACGGCGCATTATTCTCCAGGTATGGGTCGCGTTACCTACATTAGTGTAGATCCGCAAAACAATCAGGTAATCTACTCCAGTGGGGTAGGTGGTGTTTGGAAAACCACTAACGGCGGTACTTCCTGGATTCCGCTTACCGATCATTTACCCGCTGTATATTCGAATTGCGTAGAAGTGCATCCTACCAATTCCAACCTGGTGCTGGCAGGCATCAGTGGTTTAGGAATTTTAAAATCAACCAACGGTGGTATTTCCTGGACGAATACCAGTCTTACCAACGGGAACCCTAAAAAAATAATTTATAATCCAGCTAATCCCTCTGTGGTGTTAGTGGCTTCCACCAATGGTATTTTTCGTTCCACCGATGCTGGTAGTACGTTTACACTGGTACAAGGCGGAGGTTTTAATGACCTGGATTTTAAGCCCGGCGACCCTTCTATTGTGTATGCGTGCGGAAATACTTTTTTCCGTTCCACTAACAATGGTTCAACTTTTAGCCTTATTACTGCAGGCCTTACTACTTCCGGCCGGTCATTTTTGGCCGTTACTCCAGCCAATCCAAATTATGTGTATGTAGTTCAGGCCAAAGGTGAAGAGCTTGGGTTTGTATTCCGTTCCTCCAACAGTGGGGCTTCATTTACCACTCAGCTAGCTGCCAATCCTGCCAATGGAACCAATTATTTTGGATATAATCCTCGTGAAGGAGGTGGACAGGCCGGATACGATATGGCCATTACGGCTTCGCCTACCAACGCCAATAAAATAATCATTGGTGGTATTAACCTTTGGGGTTCTAACGATGGTGGAGTAACCTACTATCAGGTTTCGGAATGGACCTGGGGAAATCCGGTTGGATATGTACATGCCGATGTGCATGCCCTGGAATGGGTTGGAAGTGCCGTGTATTGCGGCAGCGATGGAGGCTTGTTTAAAAGCATTAATGAAGGCGACGACTGGAGTATTATTTCCTTTGGTAAAGGCAATAGAGAGTTCTACCGCATCGGTGGTATAGAATCAGATCCCTATTTTATTGGCGGTGGATCTCAGGATAATGGACAAAGCATATTGCTGACCAAAAATGTGAATAACTGGCGCGATTGGGCAGGAGCAGACGGTATGGAAGTAGTCATTGATTACAATAACAAAAATAATGTGTATGCTTGTTTGCAAAATGGTGGTCTTTGGAAATCTACCAATGGTGGAATGAGCCGCACAGGTATTAGCGAACCTCCTGGTGGTGGTGGAAATTGGGTAACGCCATTATTCATCGATCCAGTGAGTCCTTCTACCATTTACATCGGCTATCGTGATGTTTGGAAATCAACCAATGGCGGAGCCAGTTGGACAAAGATTTCCAGTTTTGGAACCTCCTCAGGTCTGGAAGCCGCTACCATTGCGCCTTCCAATAATCAGTTTTTGTATGCTGCTGATGGCGGAACCATGTGGGTTACCAAAAATGGTGGAACCAGTTGGACAAACATCACAGCAGGCTTGAGTGGAGGAATCAATTACATCAGCGTGCACCCTACCGATGCGAACAAGGTAAGTGTCATTACTAATAGTGGTGTTTTTAAATCTGATAATGCTGGAACTAATTGGACTAATGTTACTTTCAATCTTCCTAATATAGGAAAGCGTTGTATTGTGTATCAGAAAAATCCGGAAGATATCTTGTACGTTGGTCTTTCGGTGGGAGTATATTATTTAAAACCTGGCACCACCACCTGGGTTGATTATTTTGATGGATTGCCTAATGTACCGGTTTCCGAATTGGAAATTAACTACTCCATTGGTATGTTGCGTGTAGCCACTTCCGGACGAGGACTTTGGGAAGCTCCGATCATTAAAAATTCAACCGGAAACCTGGCACCTTCCATCAGTCTTACTTCCCCTGCCAACAATGCTTCATTTCTTGCTCCGGCCTCTATTAGCTTAACGGCCACTGCCAGCGATGCCGATGGATCGGTTAGCAAAGTTGAATTCTTCCAGGGTAGTACCTTGATCGGTACTGATCTAAGTGCTCCTTATTCCTTCACATGGACTAATGTGCCTGCAGGAACGTATACGCTTACTGCGAAAGCTACCGATAATTTAGGCGCATTCTCCAACACCACAGGTATTGTAGTGGTCGTATCCAATCCTCCATGTACCGTATCGGGTGCAGAGTTGAGATCAACGACTATTATTGGCACAGACGGCTCCTGGAATAATCTGGGAGACGACAAAGGCAAGGCCGTTGATGGAAACACCTCTACGTTTTTTGATTCGCCAATGGCCGATGGATCATGGGTAGGATTTGATTTAGGAAGAAATGCGACTGTTTCCGGTGTTCGCTTTTTCCCAAGAGCAGGATTTGAAGGGAGAATGACGGGTGGAAAATTCCAGGGAAGTAATTCCGCAACGTTTGCTACTGTCACAGATCTGGCCACCATCGCGGGAGTACCAGGCTTGGAGTGGAATTGTATTACCGTTTCCAATGCATCAAATTTCCGTTACCTACGCTATTTATCACCGGTTGGAAGTAATGGAAATGTGGCGGAGATTTCATTCTATGGAACCTATGTCAATACACCACCAACGATTTTGTTGACCGCTCCTGTGAACAATGCTACGTTTTCTGCGCCGGCTTCAGTTACCATATCGGCGAATGCCAGCGATGCAGATGGGTCTATAAGCAAGGTGGATTTTTACAATGGAACCACATTACTTGGAACTGATGCTACCGCACCTTATAGCATGAATTGGTCGGGTGTAGCTGCAGGAACCTATTCTATAAGTGCGCGTGCCACCGATAATTCCGGAGCAGTTGCCAACTCCGCAGTGGCGGTTATCACGGTAAACAATGTTGTAAATAATCCACCACAGGTAAGTATAACCTCACCGTTAAATAACGCCTCTTTTCTAGCGCCAGCCAGCGTGTCCATCACTGCTGCAGCGAGCGATGCCGACGGTTCGGTTGCCAAGGTAGACTTCTACAACGGTGCTACCTTGCTGGGAACAGATATTAGTGCTCCGTATTCATTTAGTTGGACAAATGTGTTAGCTGGAACCTACACCCTTAGCGCACGTGTCACCGATAATTTGGGGGCAGTGACCAGTGCCAGTATTTCCATAGTTGTCACCAATCCGGTAAATACACCACCACAAGTTTCAATTACTGCGCCGCTGTCAAACGCTACCTTTACGGCTCCTGCCACCATTGCCATAGCAGCCAATGCCAGTGATGCGGACGGAAGCATAAGTAAAGTGGATTTTTATCAGGGAAGCACTTTACTCGGTACAGATCTTTCTGCTCCTTACTCCTTTAGTTGGATTGGTGTGGTGGCCGGAAATTATACATTGACTGCTCGCGCTACTGATAATGCAGGTGCCGTCGCTACTTCTGCTGCCGTAACTATTACTGTGAACACGGTGAGTTCTTTTGGTATCAATGGCCCTTCTTGCATTGACGCAGGACAAACGGTGTTGTATACACTGGTACCTGATGTGAATGCTATTACCAGTTTAAATTGGTGGAGCAACAGCGGAGCCACGACTACCATTGATGCCACCGATAATAAAAAGGCTACCTATGCGATCCCTGCTTATATGAACGGCACTACCTTTACCGTGTATTGTGGTGTAAACTTCTCTCAGGCGCCATGGTATAAAGAGTATAGCAAAACCGTTAAAGTTGGAGGCTGTTCTGCAAGTCCGGCCCCCGTATCGGCAATACCACAGCCTTTTGAAGAAACGACGGTGATTTTTGTGCCGAATGCTAAAATTATTTCAGTATTTGTTACTGATACCAAAGGGAATTTAGTAATGCAGGTAGAGAATATTTTGGAAGATAGTTTTGAGTTTGGGAAAGATCTGCCTGCTGGTTATTACTCTGTAAGAGTAGTGGCAGAGGATGGCGAGCATACCACTAAAGTTGTAAAAACGAAATAGAATCTTTTTAACCGATATTTTGTATAGAAGAATTTCTATTGGAAAGGTTAAGTTAAAATGAACAGGATCTAACGTTTTTTTGTTGATACAATTCTTTCATCGCACACTGCCTATGCGATGGTCATGAAAAGTAAAGGACTGTCTCGAAAGAGACAGTCCTTTTTTTTAGTGTAATAAATCGAATTCTATTTCCGAGAAAATTATTGCTTGATGAATTTCTCTATTCGAATAATGCCGCCTGAATTTACTTTTAAGTAATAAACACCACTGCTTAGATCCTTGCAGGAAATAACATGCGCGTAGGTATTCTGTTGAGAAGGAATTGTTTCTGTCATCAGGATCTTGCCGACCGTATTGAGCACCTGAATTTCCACCATAGCCGACTCATATGCGTTTCCATTGATGTGTAATTTTTCGGTTACAGGATTAGGGTACAAGTTGAATGAGCTATTCTCTTCCTCTTCTTCGCTTGTATTTTCTACTTTTTGAGCAACAGCCCCGCTAACAAACTGAAGGTAGTTTATGTTGACATCGTTGTTTAGGAAATTCACACGCAGGATTTTTTGTCCAGCTGTTAAGTACACAGAAGGTACGTTTACTGTTTGCCAATTTTGCCACCAACCAGTGGCAGGAATAGAAACAATTCCCGTAATGGCCTGACCATCGGCGAGCACCTGCACTTGTCGGTCGTTGGCCAGCGCTGCTACTCGAAGCTGTAAGGCATATGTTCCAGTAGCCGCTACTTGAACCGTGTATTCCAACCACTCACCAGGAGAAACCCAGCCAACGTTGTAGCCTCCCTCGGAGCAATTTTCGATATCAACGGCATCAGTACGGAAGGTATTTCCTGCATTGCCCGCCGAAAGATCGTTGTAAGCAATATCTGGTCCACCTAAATCGTATTCTTCGGCTTCAATGCGTCCTGGAATTGATTTGACAACGCCACCAAAGGGGCTTTGAACCGGACTATTCAGGCTGAATTGAATGCTTGAAATATTAAACGCATTGCTGTTCATGCTAATTCGTAATACACCAGATCCCTGGCTTAGATTCAGGTTTGGAATGGATACCGATTGCCAATTCTGCCAGCCGCCGGTTTGAGGTACCGCTACAGCGTTGGCAAGTGTATTACCATTCAGGCTGATGCTTAACGTGCCACCCTGATTGGGGGATGAAAGTCTGACTGAAGCGGTGTAAGTGGCTGTTTGCGTTATCTGCACGGTATATTCCAGCCATTCTCCGGTTTCAATCCAACCAACATTAAATCCACCTTCGCTGCAGGCTTCCAGGTCAACGCCATCCGTGCGGTATTGTCCACCTGCATTTCCAGCGGAAAGATCATGGAATGCGATTCCTTCACCGCCCAAATCATAATCGGAAGCTTTAATAGTTCCGGGAATGGCTGCTGGTGCGCCACTGAAGGGAAGTTGGTTTTGAATGGCAGAGACCGTAATGTTCACACTTGCAGATGTCGTATTGGCATTGCGATTGTCCGTTGCTACGGCTGTTAGTGCATACGAACCAGCCGATACGTTGTTCCAGTTTAAAGAATATGGCGCAGTTAGGTCTTCACCAATTTTGGTAGCACCTGCAAAGAATTCTACTTTGCTAATGGTGCCGTCGGCATCGCTGGCATTGGCACTGATGTTTACCGTGGCAGGAGCATTGAACGAGGCTCCGTTCGCAGGCGAGGTGATGGCTACCGATGGACGAAGATTAGGACTTTGAATGATTGGTGCTTCCCAGAGTCCACGACCAGACGTAGCGACACGCAATTGTCCGATGGAATAATTGATTTCCATTTCCGATACAGGGACATTCGGTAACCCATCGAAATATTCTACCCAAGTAGTAGTGCCGGGTCTCAGGTAGAAAACGCCAACTTGTAAGCCAACGTAGATAATATCTTCCGGACTGCGTTGATGCAATACGCAACGCTTGGGTAAGGCAGGTAAATTATAATTGATGTTCGTCCAGTTTTGACCGCCGTTGGTGCTTGTGAATACAGCATCCCCAGTAGAAACGGTTACCCGGTTCGGATCATTCGGATGCACACTAATGTAGTTGAGGTATCCATAGATTCCTGTTGAAATTTCAGTCCAACTGGTGCCTCCGTTGCGTGTGACCCAAATTCTGTTTTGACGTCCCATGTAGAGTATCTGATTGTTGCTGGGGGCAATTGCAGCGGCTTCCATATCGCTAAATCCATCTCCAACGGAAGAAATTTTAGTCCAGGAGTTACCACCGTTGGTCGATTTCCACATATCTTCAAAGGCAGCGTAAATTGTAGATGAATTTACCGGATCCATTAATAGAGGAGTAATCCAGGCACCTGAACTAGGCATGGTAAGCCCGTTAAAAGACATTCCGCCATCTGTAGATTTCCATGTACCACCAAATTGAAGACAACCGTATATGTTGTTTTTATTATTATAGTCAATGACTACTTCCATTCCGTCGGCACCTGCCCATTCCCGCCAGTTGTTTACGTTGTTTGTAAGAAGTAAACTTTGGCCATTGTCTTGTGATCCGCCTCCAATGTAATAGGGATCTGATTCAATGCCTCCTATTCGGTAGAATTCACGGTTTCCGATGCCCATGCTTATATTGCTCCAGTCATCACCGCCGTTGGTGCTTCTGAAAATACCACCGTCGCTTCCGCAATATACAGTTCCGTTTATCCATTCCAGGGCATGGATGTCAGCATGCACATATCCAAAAGAATTATTCCAGAGCCAGTCGGTTTGTTGAAAAAAGCTTGTTCCTCCGTTGGTCGATTTCCAAAGATTAATTCCGCCAATAATAAGGGTTTCGGCATCGGTAGGGGAGGCTGTGATGGCCATATCGTACCAGGCTTGTCCGCCTTCCTGAAATACGTTGTAATTAAAGTAGTTCGTGCCTTGAGTTGGGTTAGCATTAAGTCGGGTTTCAAAGGATACACCGCTGTTGTTTGACCGGTATATGTATCCTAAGCCACTTCCTCGGGCTTGCACTACGTATACGTAATTGGGATTGGCAGGCGTAACGGCCAGAAAGGAGCGATCAAAGGTGTTGATTCCAGCTGTGATTTGTGTAAAGGAATTTCCGCCATTGATTGAACGAAAGAATGCTCTGCCGCAGGCATATACAATAGAAGGATCGCCAGGTTTGAAATCAATATCCGTTACGAAATTGGCATTTACCTGTACAAAGGACGTTCCTGCATTATTCGAATAATAAATGCCGTTATCTGCAGCCACTAAAACGATAGAGGGATTAGTGGGATGGAAAATTATTTTCGTTGGATTACCATTGCCGATATTGCTGGCTTGAAATGAAGCTCCACCATTAGTAGATTTAAGGATCCCATGATCTCGGATCCCTATTATAACCAAATTGGAATTACCCGGTTGCACGGCTACAGCATTGGAATACACATTCGGCAAATGATCGGTTAAGGGGTTCCAGGATGTTCCATTATTCGTTGTTTTCCAAACACCGCCTACTCCAGCGGCATATATGGTGGTAGCAGTTTGAGGATCTACACAAATGGAGGTCATTCTTCCCATGCCTGGAGAATAGTGGGACGTTATGGTATATCCGCGGGGACCAAGTTCTCTGTATACATTCCCAACTTTGGCATTTTTAGGGGCTGCTTTGCGTTGCGTTTTTATTTTTTCATATTCTTGCCAGAGCTGGTCTTGAGACATAAATTTTCCGTCCGAATTTCGGGTTAGCAATTTTTCATGCTCCCAACGTTTATAGACTTTGTATCCCATGCCCTTTCCGGTGCCATGAATTTTAAAATATTCCTCTGCCTCTTTTTTTACTTCGTAAAAATCGGCATTCGGATCGTTCATCATTTCGATGAATCGTTGCGCGTGCAACATGGGTGCGCAGAGTATGCATAGCAATCCACTGCACACTAATATTAATCTTGTTGGGATTATCATAGTATCATTTGTTTTTAGAATATCAATTTATATGATTGTTTTACTATTGTAAATCTCATTTCATCTAACTATG
The DNA here is from genome assembly GCA_025454925.1 of Cytophagaceae bacterium. GTDB lineage: Bacteria > Bacteroidota > Bacteroidia > Cytophagales > Cytophagaceae > JALONM01. The sequence goes on along the minus strand of JALONM010000001.1, from coordinate 86,835 downwards.
TTATTTTCTAATTATTATCATAGTGTTAATGAAGTGGATTACATTATTGTATTAAAAGAAATATGTAGTTCTAATGGTAATTAGTATCTATAAAAAGTGAAATGATGAATGGATTGCGAGTTGGTAAAGCTTAATAAAAATCAGATCTCCGGGTTTAACTGGAAGTACTACGAACAATTGTTGTAATCCTTATTTCTCCATAGAAAATCTTCAATAGTGAAACGAATACTAAAATCAATAGCTTCAGAATAAAACGGACTTGAATAAATTCTTTTCGATGCCCAACCGCGATGAAGCTGCCCGTGGAGGTGAATGGTTTTAAATAGATTTGGTTTAGCAATTAAATTTGCTTTTGTCAAGATCAAAATTTATAAAGGGTTGCCTAGGGTTGGTACTTGTAGGTACTTTTTATAAATAAAAAAGTCTGCACGTTTTCCAAGAAACGCACAGACCATTTGATTTAGGATAGTAAGAAATTTTTATCCGACATTTCTACATAGAAGAATTTCTATTGAGAAGTTCGGTTTTAATTATTGCTTGATAAATTTTTCTATTTTAAACTCTTTGCCTGAAATTATTTTTATAAAATACACACCCTCATCAAGTCCTTTGCAAGATAAGTTGGAGTTGAAAATTCCTTCGGGTGCTTGAGCGGTTTGTCGCAAAAGTACTTCACCCAGTGCGTTTAATACCTGAATTTCTATCTCGGAATCGCTTCCTTTTTTTCCGGTAATTTGCAATACATCAGAAACAGGATTCGGGAATATTAAAATCTGCTGAATTGTTGATTGTTCAGCTTCCGAAGCATCTCTGATGCTTGTGTTTCGAACAAATTGGATGAAGTTTACATTGACATCGCTTGTTAAGAAATTTAAACGAAGAACTTTAGTTCCTGTGGTGAGAGAAATGTTTGGCACGGATACGGTTTGCCAGGATTGCCATCCTCCAGTGGCAGGAATGGTTACCGTACCTGATACAGGCGTCCCATCTACGTCCAGTCGAATCTGTCTTCCTGCAATAGGAGTTGCCACTCTGAATTGAATGGTGTAAACACCCGTGGCACTTACATTCGCGGTATACTCCAGCCATTCTCCAGCTCCTGTGTATGCAATATTAAACGTTCCTTCTGAACAGTTTTCAATATCGACAGCATCGGTGCGGAAAGCCCCACCAGAATTTCCAGTAGTTAAATCATTAAAGGCTATTGTTTGTCCTCCTAAGTCGTATTCTTCCGCTTCAATTTTTCCGGGTATTGCTTTTACTATGCCCCCATAAGGCGTTTGGCTTGTTGCATTGGCGCTAAACGTTAGGTACGACATATTTATGTCGCCGGTTTCAAAAGTGACTCGCATTACCGACGTACCTTGAGTGAGTGAAATGTTGGGTACCACCAGAGTTTGCCAACTTTGCCAGCCACCAGTATTGGGAGCAGTAATGCTTGCTGTAATGGGATTATTGTTTAAATAAAGACGAAGTGTGCGTGCAGCCATTGGAGTAGCCACTCTTAGGGAACAATTATACGATCCCGTTTGCGAGACATTAACGGTATACTCTAGCCACTCCGAGGCTGCCACCCAGGCAACATTAAACCCTCCTTCAGAGCAAGCTTGTAAATCCACATCATCGGTTCTGTAACTTCCTCCGCTGTTTCCTGCTGTGCCATCGAAGTAAGCAATGTTTTGTCCACCTAAATCATAGTTGGAAATTCGTATAGTTCCGGGAATGGCTGCTGCAATTCCTCCGTAAGGAGTTTGAGTAGCACCAGAACTAACAGTGACAGCAACTGCTGTCGAAGTTCTGGTTCCTCCGGCATTATCGGTCGCAATGGCTGTTAGTTGGTAGGTACCTGAAGTGCTTATATTCCATACAAAAGAATAAGGTACTGTCAGATCTTCGCCCAACTTGGTTGCTCCGTTGAAGAATTCTACTCGAGTTATGGTTCCATCGGCATCGCTTGCCGAAGCATTGATCGTAATTGCTGCTGGCGAAGTGTAGCTGGATCCATTCGTGGGTGCTGTAATTGATACAGTAGGTAAGGTGTTGGCGTTTCTGATTAATGGTGCTTCCCACAAACCTCTTCCATAAGTGGCAACCCGCAATCGATTGATGGAATAGTTGATGTCTAATTCTGAAACGGGTACGTTGGGCAATCCATCGTAATACTCCACCCAGGTGGTGGTATTGGGTCTTAAGTAGAATACTCCAACTTGCAAGCCAACATAGATGATGTCTTCAGGACCTCGCTGATAGAGTACACAACGCTTTTGAATATACGGTAAATTATAACTTATAACGTTCCAGGATTGGCCTCCATTGCTTGTTTGAAAGATGGTAAAATTAGTTGATACAACTACCCGGTTAGGGTCGGTAGGATGGATGCTTATATAGTTTATATTGTCGAAAAGACCTGCAGATATATTGGTCCAGTTGGTGCCGCCATTGCGTGTTACCCACATTTGATTTTGCCTGCCCATATACATCACTTGATTGTTGCTTGGTGCAATGGCTGCGGCTTTCATGTCGCTAAAGCCATCGCTTACATTGGAGATTTTTACCCAGGTATTTGCTCCATCTGTAGATTTCCACATATCTTCATATGCGATATATAACGTAGATGGATTTACCGGATCCATTAAGAGCGGTGTATTCCAATCTCCGGTACCAGGTGGAACGCCACCTTTTATGTAAGACATGCCACCATCGTTTGATTTCCAAACTTCCCCATTTTGCACACAAGCATAAATATTGTTTTTATTGTTGTAATCAATCACGACTTCCATACCGTCTGCACCAAACCATTCTCTCCAGTTGTTTACATCATTGGTAAGTAATAGACTTTGACCATTATCTTGAGAGCCTCCTCCGATATAATAAGGATCGGATTCTATTCCCCCGATTCGATAAAATTCTCTGTTACCTATGCCCTTGCTCATATCTGTCCAGTCATCGCCACCGTTAGCACTTCTAAAAATGCCTCCATCGCTACCTGTATAAATAATGCCATTGACCCATTCCAAGGCGTGAATGTCGGGATGGACATATCCAATGGCGTTTCCATACGTCCATTCCGTTTGTTGAAAAAAGGAGGTACCACCATTGGTTGATTTCCAAATATTGATTCCTCCTATCAATATAGTTTCTGCATCTGTTGGCGACATCGTAATGGCCAGGTCGTAGTTAGCTTGTCCTCCAAATAAAGACGGATTTCCGTTTAAATAATTGGTTCCATTTAGTGGATCTGCATCTAGTCTTGTTTGGAAGGTAAGACCACTGTTTGTAGAGCGATAAATATATCCGAGTGCACCTCCTTCTGCTTGAACCAGGTAAACATAAGCTGCATTGGCAGGGGAAACTGCTAAGAACGAACGCCCGAAGGTACTAATGCCAGCCGTGATTTGGGTAAAGTTGAGTCCGGTGTCAATGGATCTGAAAAAACTATTGCCACAAGTGTACACAGTGCTTGGGTCTCCTGGCTTAAAGTCAACGTCATTAAATAACCCAGAAATAATTTGAGTAAAGGTAGAGCCCGCATCGGTTGACCGATACAAACCTGTGCTGCTGGCAACCAAAACAATGGTAGGTGTGTTAGGATGAAAAATGATTTTATATGGATCTCCAAAAGTGATATTGGTTGCCACAAACGTACTACCACCGTTAGTAGATTTCATTATCCCCTGATCTTTTATTCCAATTATTACAACGTTCGAGTTGCCTGGTTGAACTGCTACTGCGTTCGAATATACAGCCGCTAAATGATCGGTAAGAGGAGTCCATGAAGTACTGTTATTGGTTGTTTTCCATACTCCGCCTGTTCCAGCGGCATAAATGGTATTAGCATTTTGAGGGTCAACACAAATGGACGTTATTCTCCCCATTCCAGGAGCATAGCCGGAAGTTACAGTAAATCCTTTTGGGCCGAGCTCTCGGTATACATTTCCCACCTTCGCATTTTTAGCCCCATTCGATTTTTTGGGAAGCTTATCACATTCTTTTAAAAATTCTTCTTTCGATTGAAAAGAACCATCTGGCTTTTGAGAAAGAAGTTTTTCGTGTTCCCACCGTTTATAAACTTTATATCCTTGCCCTTTACCAGTGCCATTTAATTTGAAGTGGGCATCTGCTTCTTTTTTGACTTGGTCGAACGAAACATTCGGATCATTCATGAGTTGAATAAAACGCTGAGCATAACTAGTTTGTATGGAGAAAATTAAAACAAAGTAATATCCCCACAAATGAGTTTTGAATAGATGTTTCATAGTTTTATTTAATTTTTACCAATCGAATCATTTGCGAACCTTGGTCAGTATCAATTATAGCCGTAAATACTCCTGGTTGTAATTCTTCTCCAATGATGAGTGATGAAGTGTTGATATCGGAATTCGAATAAATTTCAACACCTGCAGCATTTATTATTTTAACTGAGGAAATGGATGTACCATTCTTAGAAGAAATAGTAGTGGTATGTTCGAAGGGCTGCGGATAGCATTGAATGTTCACCCTATTTTCATTATCTCTTATTTGTTCTTGGGGTTCTGCATCAGAATTTCTATTGCTTAGAGAAAATCCATAGGTACATACGGAGGTATACAAAATTAATTGTTTGCTAAGTAATGCTGATTCATATCTTAACTCTAAAAGTTCACCACCGTTGTTTACAAAATATTCCAATCGAATTTCATGACGCCCTGCTTTTAAGCCGATTCTGCCAGATTGCTCTAAAGCTGAATGCAAGCCATCATTATTTACTACTAATTGATTTCCTACAAAAAACTTGGATCCATCTTTACTATTTAAGAAAAAAGTATAAATACCGTCTGTAGGAATATTTAAATATCCTGTCATTAAGTTTGCGAAGCTTGTGGTACTGAAGTTTCTAACAGGTCCGATACTGTAGTTTATACCACTGCTAAGTGGAGTAAGAGTGGAGAAATTTGGTAAGTTTGTAAAAATGCCTGAATAAAAATTATTATGAATTCCTGCGTTGCATCCGGCAAATACAGCATCAGGATCTCTTAGTGTTAAGTTGTTTGGGTCAACGTAATCGTTGCATAAAGCGCTGGCAGGGATCACTCGTTTCGTTATTCCAGGACCTCTATACGATGCACTCAGCGAAGGACTAACTCCATTGCTGAAATATTCGATGGTGATAGCATGTTTGCCTTTTTGAAGGTAGATGTTGCCTGAACGCTCTTGCAGCGCATGGAGACCATCGTTGGAGACAACTAATTGCGAGCCAATGAGGAGTTTGGATCCGTCTTTGCTGTTGGTGAAAAAGGTGTAGGTTCCATGGTAAGGCACATCAATATAGCCATTATAGCGAACTGCGAAAGGGTCTGCATCGGCACCAATGGTACTTAAATTGATTTGTACACTGTTGCCAGATCTAAGGCTGGTAAGTGTATTAAAATTGGGGAGCAGGCTAAAGGTTCCCTTGTAGTAGGCAAATCGAATGCTTGCATTGCAGTTGGTGGGGTTTTCTGGAATTCGGGCGTTTTGACAAAGAATAGATTCCGGAATTGCTCGTTTGGTGATCGCTGAACTCGAATAACTAACTTGTAGCTGAGGGACTGTAGCATGGCGGAAATATTCAACTATCAATAAATGTCTTCCTGCCCGCAAACCTATCCGACCTGATTGTTCTTGAAGGGCATGATTTCCATCGTTATTAACAACGAGTTGTGAACCGATGTATAATTTAGAGCCTCCACTGGAGTTGGTAAAGAATGTATATTGTCCGTCTGTTGGTACTTGAATATACGTCGTAAATCTTGCAGCATAATTACTACTGTTGTTGTTTGGAATAGACAGAAGACTAATATCTCTTGAGTTCACAGAGTTTGTAGGAGTGAGACCGGAAAAGGAAGGAAGTGTATTGTAGATTCCCGTGATGTAATCCACCAATACGCCTTGATTGCAGTTATTAACCGCCTCCGCAGTTCTTAGAGTATTGGCACTGGTTATATTACCTGAAATGGAATATTCGCCCAAGGACCCATAATCAGAATATCCATTTGATAATGGATTATTTTTTCCAGTACCATCTATTTCCAGGTAATAGGTACCTGCACTAAGGCTTGTAATGATATTTGCCGATAATGAAAAATTTGGATTTGAAAAGACTACTGGTGTGCCAGCTGTGTTTAGAATTCGAAACAATACATCCAGGTTAGGATTGGAGGCAGCAGGATTTACTATAATATTGAGGTTAGCTCCTTCTGCTGGAATTGTAAAAGAAAAATAATCAACATCGGAAGCCTGAGTAATAATGCCACTGTTTTTGGATGCTAGAAGTTGACCATTCGTTTCCAGTACCAATGCTCTGGCTGTGCTAAGCGTATTTCTATCACCATCTGTTCTATACGTTAATTTCCCTGGGCCCGTCATGATTGCGAGGTCGTCTTCACTGTTATTGGCTTGCGCATATTCTCCTTTACTCCATTGACCTAAGGTTGCATTAATGGAAGAGCCCATAATGGGCGCCCAGCCTTCGTGCCCGGTTCCATCAAAGTAAACATTTGTGCTGCTGTTTAATGTTCTGTCATGTTCCAATCCTAAGGTATGTCCAACCTCATGAGAGGCTGATTCTCCGGCATGTTTAACGTTTCCGGTAAATACCCAACAAGGAGTTTCTACACCAGAAATAAAAGAGTTTAATCTTGCGACCCCCAATATTCCAGACATATCATTAAAATACGTAGGGGTAAAGATGCACCTTGTTCTTAGGTTGGCAGGAGCTGCCAGATAAACGGCTTCGCTCGTAGTAACGTTTACATTAAAGGGACGATAATCTTCGGCTACAAGTCTGTAAATTTCTCGAATTCCATTTTCATCAAAATTTGAAGGTAGTGCATTAATAGCTTGTCCCACATTCCAATACGTCCCAGAAACTACTTGTCCATCAAAATCTAAATAGATAACAGCTCTGGCTGTAGAGAAACTTTGTAATGAATAGACAGTAGAACTTGCAGGTGGGGCTGTGATTGCGGCTATTTTGCTGCTGGATGCCGCCCGTGTGTTTGCTTGTTTGATTTCACTTTCACTCGCATAATCAGAACACAATAGGTTGTTTATGTCTTCTTTTATTTTGAAGATATCTCCATTAGCATCTGAATAATATCGGAATGCTGTTTTTTGTTTTATGTTAACGATATCACCTTCCAGTTTATCATCTGAAACAGTAAGTTGTAGGAGAGTATTGTGTTCGGATTCGTAATATCCTGAAAGTTGTATGTTCTCATCTGTTTTAACCTGAGAATTAATTCGGAACAGCTGGTTGTCAATTTTAATAGTTTGTGTTCCAGATGCTTTTGCGTTTGGGGATGTACGCAGGCTGCTTCTCACTTCTCCCAGGGAACCAACTTTTACAGGGAATTGCTGGGCCTCTATACAAGTGCTACATACGAAATACAATAAGCAGGTAATCAAAAGGGAAAATAATTTGAAATGTTGGGATTTCATAAGTCAATCATTTAGGTTCGAATTGTTGCCACTATTCTCTTTTACAAAAGTAAATGCCTGAAGAATTAAATTTGAATGACTTTTTCATTTACATATTCGATTCACTTTTTTTTAACATCATTCATTTTTTAACTCACATATCGAATTTATAAATCTATACTTGATTGAAAGGGTAATTTATAATTGAGGAAAAAATAGGTATAGAGATTGTTCGATGAATACAAAATTAGTCAGAGAATAAGTCTTGAATGTTCTTGTTCTATTCTATTATTTGTTGGATAATTTTTGGAATTAGTAAATGACTTAATTTGAAAGCAAATACATTTGTTTATCTAGAGTGGAGTATTCTGTCTTATAATTTAAAAACAAGAATCCGAAATCTATGAATTGTTATCTTTTGATTATGTTGCTAAATCACCTTCTACTGCGTTGCTTTGGCTTTACACTCTTTCCCCTACGCAAAACCTTTATCTGTTTAAATGGAATTTCTCCATAGAAAATCTTCTGTGAAGAAACTTCAACTAAAATCAAGAGTTGCATATTTCTGCAATCCATGACTATCTTCCATGATCATTCAGTTTCTGTTGAGAAAGCTAGGTTTAGTTGAATAAAAATCGGTGAAAGGTATGAGATAATAGTATAGATGCGTTTCCGCAGTTAGAATATAACCATCTATAGGAATTGAACTATGGATCTGCGATCTATTAGAGCTTTTTCAATTGAAGCGTACGATGCAGAAAAGTCGATTGGTGAATACTTGAAAATTTAATTTTTACAGACGTATTCCTAAAATTGAAATATCATCGAGCTGTTCTGAGCTACCTCTCCATTCGTTGAATGCATTCTGTAAAGAATTACGTTGATCCTCCATGTTCAGGCTTGAGTTTTCCAGAAGAAGGTTTCTAAGTCTTTGATGTAAAAATTTATTGTAATTGTTTTTTTCATCACTCAATTGATCCGGGAAACCATCCGAGTATAAGTACACTACATCGCCAGCATTATAGTAGAAACGATGTGATTTAAATTTCCGTTCTGAATTACCAATTTTATAACCTACGGAATATTTTTCGCCCCAATAGATATCCATTTTTTTAGCGGCATCTACACAGTACAAGTTGCTTTTAGCGCCTGCAAAATCAATCAGTTGTTCGTATGTATCAATTTTACATAGGCCAATATCAAGGCTACAGGTAATGAATTGCTGTCTACCCTGCTGTTCAAATGTGGAGACGAGTTGGTCGTTGAGTCGCTTTAATATTTCTGAGGTAGATAAATATTGATAATCTCTGATTACTTGTGAAAGAATTTGCATGCCCACCATAGACATCATTGCGCCTGAAACTCCATGTCCGATGCAGTCAACCAAAGCAACAAATATTTTATTGTTGTACTGTTGCATCCAGTAAAAATCGCCGCTCACTACATCTTTAGGGAGGTATAGTATAAAGGCATCCGAGAAGTAGGAACGAAATAACTGCTCCTCCGGAAGTAAGGCACTTTGAATTAAGCGTGCTACTTCAATATTTTCTTCCAATCTTTTTTTACCTTCGTCTTCCATTTTTCTGTAATTGAACCCTTATATCCTGAACCAGGACTCCCCAATAAATACTTCCCCTTGCTGATTAGCGCTCCTGGAATTCAAAGCTTAATTCCAATAGTTCTGCAAAATTTTGTCCTGAGAAATACGTTTCTTCGTCTTCTTTATCATACATCCATTTTATCTGCGGTGAAGGCTGAAGGGCTTTAACCTGATTTAAAATTTCGATGACAATACCAGACGTGGACGTGTTGAAGTATCGAAAATAGAAAACGATCTCTGTAGAGGCGGCAGGGGCTTTCACATACAGGTTTACCCAATCAATGACAGGTTTGTAAAAGCTAATACAGTTTTCTGGATATGAATTTCCTGAAAACTCCAACTTCCCATCCGGACTGAGTACCACCAATGGTGTTTTAAGTGTGCCTTCGATGTGTAAAGGATTCAACGCCATTATTTGTTTAATTATGAATTGAAATGTATATCAGTTATCCCTATATATCGATTTAATACGGTAAATCACTAACTCAGTTACCAAATACCTGTAAAGTTTCAAAAACCAATATTTTACTGGATATGCAACAACGTTTGTTAAATGTTTTTAATAGATTCATATTAACGTTTATTGTTTGTTTATCAATGTATTAATTTTTTTTAAGGCGAACTTTACTTCACGGTTTTAAAGAAGTAGAGCCCATAACTAGGATGTAATTATTGTTGAAATTCTATATCAGTCGCAATATTATTTTATCATTTATTTGAACTAAAAAAATAAATAAATGAAAATCTGGTTTCTACTTTTCCTCCCCATTTTAACAATAGCACAAGTAAGTCCGAAGCGCGGGCTGGCTTATGGGTATCATTCAGTAGCAGATCTTACAACAGTTCATAGCGGCTGCTCTTGGTGGTACAACTGGACCAATGTTCCGGATGCCGCAGTTGCCACCACATTTCCTTCTATAGGCATAGAATATGTGCCCATGGTATGGAATGATAATTTTAATGTAAATACTCTTATTGCCAATATTCCTGCTGGTGCCAAATATTTACTGGCTTTCAACGAACCCAATTTTTTGGTAGAAGCCAATATGACTCCCGCTGAAGCGGTGGCAAGTTGGAGTAAAGTTGAGCAGGTAGCCAATGCAAGGAATCTCGAAATTGTAAGTGCCGCTCCTGCCTATGGAAGCACCAGTACTTGTTTGCCTGGCTATACCAGCCCAATAACATGGCACAACGAATTTTTTGCCTTGTGTCCGACGTGCAGGGTCGACTATATCGCCTTTCATTGCTACGAAACAACCACGGGTGGCTTGTTTGCATTAGTTAATAATTTAAAAGTATATAATCGTCCGTTATGGATTACAGAATACGCATGCTGGGATCCTGCTCAGACAGCCACCTACAAGAATACGTATATAACCAATTCAGTGGCCCAGTTTGAAAATGATCCGGACATTTATCGTTATTCCTGGTTTACTGGAAGAAGGGCGGATAATCCTTCCATTAATATTTTAGGAAGTACGAGTGGTACACTAACCACCTTAGGTTCTCTCTATATGAATGCTGCCTACGGGCCTAAAGAAGTATTACCAGGAAGAATAGAAGCAGAGGATCATTATCGTCGTCGTGGCACCGGCCTGGAAACTACTACCGATGCTGGTGGAGGACAAAATATTGGTTGGCTCGATAATGGAGACTGGACCGAGCACATTATTCAATCACCAGGAGGGGTTTTTCGTTTTGATTTTAGAGTTGCCTCTTTAAATGCGAACGGAAATTTCTCATTAGAATTAGATGGTCAAGTGTTGCGCAGCGGAATAACCTTTTCTCCAACGGGTGGTTATCAAACGTGGACAACGGTTTCGGTTTCCGGACTCACCATTCCAGCCGGTGAGCATTTACTTCGTATCCGCTATCATGGAGGTGGGTTTAATATTAATTATTTTGATACGGCGATTGAGTCTACCTTAGATTTAGACTCTTTTAGTAATGACGTGGAACTTGTTGGAGCTGAAATGCTTAGTGTCACATCACCTTTTGCGCAAAGTACGATGGTTCAATATTTAGGAAGTACGGAACGTGTGCAATATTATTTGTTGGATATGTTGGGCAATATTGTAGACCAGCAATCAGGGCCTGGCAATACGGCAGTACCTATTGGTGCAAATGTTGCCCCTGGCTGTTATCAATTGTTGGTGGATGTAGGAAGAAAAAGATTGGCCCGAACCATCCTTAAATATGAATAGGAGGTCGATGTATAAAGTTGGGTGAAAAAGAATTATTTGGAGAGTTTTTTCTTTCGGAAGTCATTCGGACTTAGTCCTTCGGCCTCTTTAAAAACACGGTTGAAGTGCGAAATGTTTCCATATCCCACCTTGTAGGCAATGTCGGATATGGGTAAATCGGTTTCCGTGAGCAAGCGTTTAATTTCATTGAGCCGGAGTTGATTGAGGAATTGTTTGAAGCTTAAATCAAATTTTTCGCGAATTAGCGCGGATACCTTTGACTCAGAGACTCCCGTGCCTACTTGAATTTTGCGCAATGATAGCTCTGGGTCCGAATAATTTGAAGAAATGAAATCAATAACTTTGTCCAATTCTTTACCAAATTGGTTCTTGCCAGATACTGGATTGTATTTGATTTGAATAGTGTTGGGCGATTGCTTGGTTCCGGTTTTTAACGCGATAAGGCTAATGACTGAAGCATAGATCAGGAGTGCCGCCAAAAGGCTTATCCAAAAGGTTTGAGTGTTTTTAGAAAACGTTAACCGGGAAACGGAAATCGTATCTTTGATGTTTCTTCCCAGCAATTGACAGTTTTGTATGTTTACTACTTTCACTTTGTCGAACTCGGGCGCATCTAATTCTTTTTCTGTCAATTTATGCTGATTAAACCACCAGGTGGGAGTGGAAAATTCGCTGAGTGGTATTTTGAATTCGGTTGTTTTGGGATCTATATCAATTTCTTTCAGCAAATAACGGTAGGTAAGCAATTCTTGAGGCTTGGTAAATCCGGTGGCAAATGTAGAGATGTGCAATTGAAGCCTTTTACCGGAAAGAGAAGTAAGTTGTATGTTAAGGTAATCAAATGCTCGAATGTCGAAATAGCTTGTATCAGGCGCGTGCAGGGATACACCTGCATAAGGATACATGGGGCCTGTGCCCAATAGGTAGCTAAATCGTACTTCTTCCTGGGTAGCACGCACCTCAAAAATTTGGGAACAACTGTCTTTGTATTCCGTGGAATCACAGTAGGCAAAGGGCTGAAACAACTGTTCGGAGTTTCCTACCAATTCCAGCGTTTCAAACGGCCTGAATGCAAGCAGCATTGTTACGAGAAGGGTAACTGGAAATAAGATTAAGAGGATAATTTTATTTCTATTTGTTGAAAGCATTTTAGTTGTTTGAAAAAAGGAAAGGTGCTATTTGTAACCATTCCCTTCCATGCTAAAATACGCAAATTCATTCAAAGTGCAAGCATTCTACCGGACCTCGAAATCGAGCATGCATCGGTCTTGTAAATAGGCTTGAAGGCGGTCTCCGGGCTTTACAGAAGCCACACCGGGTGGAGTTCCGGTAAATAGGTAGTCCCCAGTTTTCAGGGTAATGAATTGAGATACGTATGCAATAAGGTAATCAATAGAAAAGACCATTTGTTCGGTATTGCCCGTCTGGCGCAGCGTTCCGTTTACATGAAGAGAGAAGGGAAGTTGATGCAAGGAAAGTCCTTGCTTGGAAATAAATTCAGAAATCGGTGCTGAACCGTTAAATCCTTTCGCCAACGTCCAGGGAAGGCCCTGCTCCTGTGCTTTTTTTTGTAAGTCGCGTGCTGTAAAGTCGATGCCTAAGGCAATTTCTTCGTAATACTTGTGTGCGAATTTTTCCTGAATGTATTTCCCCTCTTTACATATTTTCACCACCACTTCCACTTCGTGATGGATATCTTGGCTGAATTCCGGATAATAGAAAGGGGCATTGCCACGCAAGAGGGCAGTATCGGGTTTTAAAAATACAATGGGTTCTGCCGGCAAGGCATGATTAAGTTCCTTTGCGTGTTCCGAATAGTTTCTTCCTATACCAATTATTTTCATCCAAGTATTTTAGTAAGGGCAAATCGATGTTATTGCAATAAGCGTTCTATGGCTTGCTCCACGCGGTTAAATTCAAAGCCAGCCAGTACCTTGTCTCGTGCGTTTCTGATTTCAGCAGACATCAGATTTCCAAGGCTGCCTTCATGAGTATGATGTATTTCCGATGGTGCTTTAAAAGTACCTTTTTCTACCTGCATGCCTACTTCTTTGTACGCATCTCGGAAAGGCATTCCTTCGTTCACCAATTGATTTACTACTTCTACTGTAAAAAGGTATTTATATTTTTCGTCGCGCAGCAAATCTTTTTTTACTTGTACTTGTTCCAGCATGTAGCGGGCGATTTGAAGGCAAGAAATTAGTTCTTCAAATGCAGGAACAAAAATTTCTTTAATGAGCTGAAGGTCTCGGTGATAGCCGGAAGGTAAGTTGGCAGTAATCATGGCAACATCGTTGGGCAACGCCTGCATGCGATTGCAACGAGCCCGGATCAATTCAAAAACATCCGGATTTTTTTTGTGCGGCATAATGCTGGAACCAGTAGTGAGTTCATCGGGGAAAGATAAGAATCCAAAATTTTGGTTCATGTACAAGCACACATCCATCGATAGTTTGCCCAGTGAATAGGCAACAGATGCCAGCGCCGAAGCCACGTTGCGTTCCGTTTTACCACGTCCCATTTGCGCGTACACGACATTGTAATTCATACGTTCAAAGCCGAGTAAATCGGTGGTCATTTGCCTGTTTAATGGAAATGAGGAGCCATAGCCTGCCGCCGATCCGAGTGGATTGCGATTGCTGATGCGATAAGCAGCGAGCAACATTTCCATATCGTCAATCAGGCTTTCTGCATACGCGCCAAACCAAAGTCCGAAGGAAGAAGGCATCGCCAGTTGCAAATGGGTATAGCCCGGAAGTAAATCGTTTTTATGTTTTTCGCTCAGTTCCAGCAGCAGGTTTACCAAGGTATTGCTTTCGAGCGTTACCCGGCGTATTGCATCGCGGGTATATAATTTTAAATCCAGTAAAACCTGGTCATTACGCGATCGTCCACTGTGAATTTTTTTGCCTATATCACCCAGGGCCCTGGTGAGAAGCAATTCTACTTGAGAATGTACATCTTCCACACCTTCTTCAATGTTAAATTGACCTTCGATGGTTTGCTTGTAGATTTCTTTTAAGGCATTTTTCAGAACAGGCAGCTCATCAGAGGGTATCAGTTGGATGGACTCCAACATGGTAGTATGAGCCATAGATCCCAATACATCCCAGGGAGCCAGATAAATATCCATTTCACGATCTTTACCAACAGTAAATGTTTCAATTAACGAATCTACTCCTTTGTCTTTCTGCCAGAGTTTCTGTGCCATACGTTTTGCGCTAAAACACGAAATTAAGCCCATTTTTTCCAATAGAAAAATTTAAGCCCAGGATAATCGCAGTGGGGAGGAAATTCTTTCCACTGCGATTATCCTGGGCTTGAATTTCGCCTTGCTATGGGAAATAGCAAGGCGAAATATTTATAACGATAGCCGTTCCCGCAGGCTTTTATACCCATTGGCACTGGTTTTTAGTTTTTCACCATTTTTCAAGATCGCCAAATAACTGTCTTTGTCATACATTTCCAACCGATCAAGAAACGTAACGTTAAGTAAATAGGAGCGGTGAATGCGAATGAAGTTTTTGCCTGCTAAATTCGCCTCGTAATACTTCATGGTTTTTTCTTTTAGAAAAACACCTTCTTGGGTATGTATGCGCACATAATCACCATCGGATTCCAGGTAAAAGATTTCATGGTTGGGAATTACTTTAATTTTATTTCCTGTACGTACAGCAATGCGTTCCAATTGCTCGGAGCCTTCGATTTGTATTGATGCTGCTGAGTCGTTTTTGTTTTTTAATCGCTCTTTGGCCTTTTCAATGGCCGTGTTGAAACGCTCTTGAGTATAAGGTTTCAGAAGGTAATCGATGGCATTGGCTTCAAATGCTTTGATAGCATAATTGTCATAGGCCGTTGAAAAGATGATTTCAGGTTGAGGTGAAATCAACTCCAAAACTTCAAAGCCAGTCAGTCGGGGCATTTGCACATCCAGGAAAATAAGATCTGGTTTTTGTTCCTGAATAACTTTTATGGCTTCAAAACCGTCTTGGCATTCCGCAATAATTTCAAATTCTTTCACCTCGCTAAGGAAGTGACGGATTAAGGCTCTGGCGGGTGCTTCATCGTCTATGATAACTACTTTTTTCATGCTTTTTTTGTTGAAGGTGAAAGTGAGTGGCGCTCGGGTAAATGCAATTCCGCAATAAATTTATTTTCTTCCCGAATGGTTTTAAGGTATTGATTAGAGTCGTATAACAGTCGCAGTCGCTCGCGGATATTAGCCAGGCCCAAACCTGTGCCTGGCGTGGATTTTGGCGCTTCAGGGTCTATGTCGTTCATGATGCGAATCGTCAAGTGTCCTGGTTCTTTTATGACATTCAAATAGATGTGTACTTGCCCGAGACTTTGGTAAACGCCATGTTTAAGGGCGTTTTCAACCAGGGGTTGAAGGATCATACAAGGAATCTCATAGCCGGCTAATTCTTTTTCATACTCCAGCCGAAAAGCAAGTTTGTCTCCGAAACGCACTTGTTCAATTTCGAGGTAACGGCTTACATTGTTAAGTTCTTCCTGCAAACTTACCCATTGCTCCGAATGGGCAATGGAATAGCGAAGGTAATCGGAAAGCTTCACAATCATGGCTCTGGCAGCGCCAGGGTCTTGGAGGGTGAGGTAATTAATAGAATTTAAACTGTTAAACAAAAAGTGTGGGTTGATTTGCGATTTAAGCATTTCGATTTGCGCTTCCCTGATCTTTTGTTCCAGTTCATTTCTTGTTTGCTCTTGTTTTCTGGCGTTTTCGTAATTACGCAAAAGGTAATATACCAGGGCCACCATGAGATAAAACAAGGTGCCGCTTACAAAGCGCAAGGGCAGTGCTTTCAGCAAAAATAAATGATAAGGTCTGTAGTTAAATCCCAACAATATCCAGTTGCCAAGGTGCATCCAAACCAACAACACCACCACTAATATTGTGCTGTGGTTAAGAATGGTGTTTAAAACAATGTTTTTGTCTGAATGATAATACGCAATGGCATACCAAACAGGTAGTAGTAGCATAGCCAGCAGGATATTGAAAACCAAGCTGTCGGCCAGCGCCAATATCCAGGGAAGGCGGTAAAAAGATTCTAGAATAAGGAAATGGCCCCCGATAACAAGGGCCAATACTCCTGAATATATGGAAACTGAAAATATGGAATTGAAAAACGGGTGCCTCACAGAGATCAGGATTTAATAACTCCTCCGCCGAATAATACAGCGCCTTTGATGATTAATTCGGAATCACTGTTGTGTTGGCTTACGGTTTTGCGTTTGTCATGAAATCCTCCCATCACGGGATTGACATCTACTGTAACTTTCCAATCGGGGGGGACTCTTAATTCGACACCGCCGAAGATGCACTCAACTTCCAGGATATGCTTGCCAGGAGGTAAATAACATTGAGTAAGGTCTATATCTGAGCCGCCAAAGAAATTTTCTGTTTTGCCGCCTCTGAATTCCCCGATAATAACTTTTTTATTTCCTCCGAAAACATTTTTCTCATGTAGAAATCCATCTTCACCTTTTTTTTCCAAAGGAATGTTATAGCACCAGTGCTTAGCTTTTTTTTTACGTAAGCGTTTGCTGATGATGAAAACTCCTGCACCAATTAACAGGGTAGGCCAGAAGAGCCCGTCAATGCTTGTGATTCCCAAGCCCGGAATTCGGGGTAACAGAAAGATAACTCCAACCAACGTAAGTAAAGCGCCAAAAACACTGTTACATTTGTCTGCCAGGTTAATAATTCCAAATACAATGAGCAGCATGGGCCAGGAAAAAAACATAGGTTTGTATTCCTGAGGAAGCCAGCCAAAGTTGAACCCAAACAGCAGCAGCCCCCCAATGATCATCACTGTACCTACGATATACTTTTTTACACCTTTAACATATTGGGTCTCTTCCATACACGTTTCGTTTCTATTAATTAAAGATGGGATCAATCGCACATAAAAACACCAGATTTTCGATAAGTGAGGGCTTAAAACGGTTAAAGCATCTCTTTGATCGATTTGTCAGGTGCCAATCTGGTGGATGTTTCGGATTGTTAACTTTTATGCTTTGTTATGCCTTTGCCAAGTTTATTTCACGTTCTTTTTTCGCAACGTTCCCGGGATAATACGATATTGTACGCCCGGGTACGTTACGGTGTTTTATTATTGAATTGAAAGCAGTTCTACTTCAAAAATCAAGGTAGTATGCGGTCCAATAAGTTCGGATGCTCCGCGGCTGCCATAAGCCAGATGGGAAGGAACGAAAAGCTGCCATTTGGAACCAGTAGGCATAAGTTGCAAGGCTTCTACCCAGCCCTGAATAACACCATTAACCGGGAAAGAAGCTGGTTTACCACGTTGTACAGAACTGTCGAATACAGTTCCATTAATCAACGTGCCATGGTAATGGGTAGTAACGGTGTCGTTGATGGAAGGTTTTTTGCCATTTCCTTCTTTCAATATTTTATATTGGAGGCCGCTTGGTAAAACGGTAATACCTTCTTTGGCGCTGTTCGCTTCCAGAAATGCTTTTCCTTCCAGGATGTTTTTTTCGTGTTTGCGAGCTTGTAATTGTTGGAAATATTCTTGTATAAGTTGCTCCCCTTGTTCTGGTGAAATGCGTAGGGAACTGCCTCGAAGGGCATCCGCCAATCCTGCTTGAAGGGCATCCACATGCAGGCCTTCAAATCCTTGATTGAGAAGGCTTCCGGCGATATTGATGCCCAGGCTGTAACTTACTTGTTCGATTTCTGTGTTTAATGCGATGTTTGTCATGATCTGTAGTTTGCGACAAAGATCATGAGAAATATGCTATTAAAAAAGTTGGTTTTATTGAGGAATGCTGGTAGGCTCTTGTTTTTTTCTGACTTTGGTGAATTCAGATAAACGGCAAGTCAAAGTAATCCAATTCCGGCCACCGCTAAGATGATAATTGGAACGGCTGAAATCCAAGTCTAACTTGCGCAATTTAAGCGAGATTCCCCAGGAAAGTCCGGTGGTGCCAGCTTTGGAATCGAGCCGGAATTCTTTTCTTCGCATAAAATTATAGCCTGCCCGAAATTGCAAGTGTTTGCTCAAAAGGAATTCGGCTCCTACGATAAAATGCCTCAGGATTTTGTCTCCAAAAGTTTTTTCAGGAATTACATAATTGCCTTCCAGATCTTTGGTTTTAGCGAGCGCAGTATCCAGGTACACAACGTCAAATTTATATAAATGCTGACCTGTAAGGGATAGACGCAACGGCACGTGTTCTAGTTTGTACGTAGTTCCAATCCTAACATCCAGAGGCATGGTTTCTTTTACGCCACGATTAAAATTCCGAATGGGCATACCCAGGTTTCGCACACAAATACCTACATTAAAGTCTCTGTTGGGATGTTTGAACACTCCGCCAATATCAGCATATAGTCCGTATGCTTTATAGAAGGAATAGAGTTCGCTGTAAATAAATTTCACATTGGTTCCGATGGTAAAAGGGGCAATGCTGCGCGAAGTACTTACTGTAAGGGCAAGATCCGCTGGACGAAACACACCTGTAACAGTACCTGTTTCATCCGTGGCGTTCATTTCCCCATAGGACAGGTAGGAAAGATGAAGGGCATATGGTTGGTTCCGTATGGTGCGGGAATAGCCAATGGAGGTGCTTTTGATATCGGCAAAATAAGGGATATAACTGCTGTAGCATTGCTGCATTAAGGTATCCCGAAGCAAGGCAGGGTTTTGGAGCGAGAGCGCCAAGGAAGCCTGTGGATTGGAAACCGTTGCTCCTCCCACCGAGGCGGTATGCGCGTCCATTGGGACATTCAGGAATTGGAAGGTACTTTTTCCTCCTTGCTGGCTCAACCCTTTTTGCATTGTAAAAAAGCACACACACGTGGTTGCAGCCACGGCGAATCGTTTCAGGGAAAGGAATGAGTCAGAACGCATACTTGCAGCCAGAACGTCAGGAAACTTTTTTTATTTTCCCGGTTTTTACTTTTTCTTTTACCGGTATTTCCAAAGACATGGCATTTTTTACTTTACCTGCCAGTAAGGCAATTTTTAAAACTTCATTAGCATATTCCACATAGTGAAATTTCAATCCTTCAAGATAGGTAGGAGTAATTTCGTCGATGTCTTTTTTATTTCGTTTACACAAAATAATTTCCTTGATTCCCGCACGTTTAGCGGCTAAAATCTTTTCTTTAATTCCACCCACCGGAAGTACTTTTCCTTTCAGCGTAATTTCTCCTGTCATGGCCAGGTGTGATTTTACCTTACGTTGAGTGAAAACAGAGGCGAGGGCTGTGTACATGGTAATCCCTGCCGAAGGGCCATCTTTAGGGACAGCGCCCGCTGGCACATGCACGTGTAAATCGTAGTGGTCAAAAACCTGGGCATCAATGCCCATTTTATCGGCTTCGGTGCGCAGGTAACTTAATGCAGCTCCTACCGATTCTTTCATAACATTACCCAACTGACCCGATAACGTTAATTTGCCTCGCCCTTTGCTGAGACTGGCTTCCACATACAGGATTTCTCCTCCGGTGCTGGTCCAGGCGAGCCCTGGCACTACTCCCGCCAATTCTTCGTTCTCATATATTTCTCTATCGAAATCTTCAGCACCGAGAATTTTAACAATGTGCTCGGGTTGAATCGTTTTCGGAAATTCTTCTTCCAATACAATGCTCTTGGCAGTATTTCGAACTACGGAAGCAATTTTACGATCAAGGCCACGCACACCCGATTCGCGCGTATAGTGCTCAATGAGTTTAATAATTGCTTTGTCGCTAATGGCTACGTCTTTGGGTTTTAAACCGTGTTCTTTTTTCTGTTTGGGGACCAGGTATTTTTTAGCGATTTCTGTTTTTTCTTCCAGCGTGTAACCGTTTATTTCAATGATCTCCATACGATCGCGCAAGGCTGGCTGGATGGTGTCGAGCGAGTTGGCCGTGGCGATGAAGAGGATTTTAGAAAGGTCATAATCGACTTCCAGGTAATTATCCTGAAAGGCGCTGTTCTGCTCTGGATCCAAGACCTCCAGCAATGCGGAAGAGGGATCTCCTTTAAAGTCAGTTCCAACTTTATCGATTTCATCCAGAACAAAGACAGGGTTGGAGGCTCCTGCTTTTTTCAGCCCCTGGATAATTTTTCCAGGCATGGCGCCAATATAAGTTTTGCGATGTCCTCGCACCTCTGCCTCGTCGTGCAAACCACCCAATGCGATGCGCACGTATTTGCGTTCCAGCGAACGAGCAATAGATTTGCCGAGGGATGTTTTTCCTACTCCCGGAGGGCCGTACAAGCAAAGGATAGGCGCTTTCATGTCGTTCTTCAGCTTCAACACAGCCAAGTATTCAATGATTCGCTCTTTTACTTTTTCTAAACCAAAATGATCTTCGTCCAGAATGGTTTTAGCTCTTTTTAAATCAAAATTATCCTCGGTGAATTCATTCCATGGCAAATCAAGCATCAGCTCTACATACGTCATGGTATTGCCAAACTCGGGTGAAGAAGGGTTGCTCCGCTCCAGTTTTCTTAATTCTTTCTCGAAATGACGGGCTACCGCTTCCGGCCAGTTCTTAAGTTTGCCTTTTTCTCTGAGCTTTTCAATTTCTTTATCTGAAGATTCCTGGCCGAGCTCTTCCTGCATCACACGGATTTGCTGACGCAAATAATATTCGCGTTGTTCCTGGTTGATGTCGGAATGTACTTTGCTATGGATTTCCTGCTTCAGCGTAAGCATCTGGATATCCTTATCCATGATCTCCAGCAGGCGGGTGATACGGTCCAGGCCATTGTTGATTTCCAGCAAAGTTTGCTTTTCTTTTACATCCACATTCACATTGGATGAAAGAAAATGAGTAAGAAAACTAATGCTTTCAATATTTTGAACGGCGATTTGAGCTTCTTGAGGAATGTCGCTGTTTAACTTCAGTATTTTATTGGCCGAATCCTTTAAGGTTTGAACAAGCGCTTTAGATTGTTTATCCTCGATTTGTGAAAAATCTTCTTCCAGAACGTTTATACGAGCAATAAAGAAAGGTTCACTCTCGAGCATTTCTGCCAGTTCAAAACGTCTTAGCCCTTGAATGATGATTGTAGTATTGCCATCTGGAAGCACCAGCATTTTCATGATGCGAGCTACTGTGCCAACTGAGAAAAGTTCGGATGCGGTTGGTTCTTCCTGCTGAGAATTTTCCTGGGCCAATACACCAATGATTCGGTCTCCTTTATAGGCTTTTTTTACCAGCTTGATGGATTTCTCTCTACCTACCGTAATTGGCATGACCACACCAGGAAATAATACCGTGTTTCTCACCGGTAAAATCGGTAGTGAGTCAGGTATTTTTTCCTTGTTAATGCCTTCTTCATCCTCTGTTGTTAGCAGTGGAATAAATTCTTCTCCCTCTTCACTAAAGAAATTAGCCAGAAGCATATCGTTATTTCCTATATGATCGTTCATCGTATGTCAAAAATCAGAAATCCTGAGCAATAAAATGTCAAAATGACATAATATTTAGTATATTTGTCTACTCTCCAGGATGGGTACATAGATTCACAATACCTATGCCATGGTGAAAAATGTTTAACAGGGATGAACTGTACCCGGTACATAAAAATAGTTTTTTTCCTTATTTACTTGATGACAAGCCCTGTTATGCATGGGCAGAAGTCGAAGAATAAATATGTGACCCGGGATGTAAAAAAGTCAAGTTTTGACACCATCACTGCCAAAAAATCAGAATTTCAATTTGCGTTTCCTAATTTGAATAAAGTCCGGTATTACCAGAATGCCGAAACCATGGCTTTAATCAAGAAGTATGAAAAGAACCGGGATTATGTAAAACTACTTCCGTTGCTGGAATCGTACGTGAATAATTTTGGCGTGGAGAATTTTTCTAAAGATGTAGACTTGTTGTGGCGACTCGGAAACCTGTACGAATTGTATGGGATGAAATTGAAGTTGAAATACATTTATCGCCTGGCCTTAAAAAATCATCCGGGTAAATATTACAAACACATTTTGAAAATCTACGAGACTGAAACAACATCAGAAATCGATAATTTTGTTCCGCTCGATTATTACTACGACCTGGTAGAATATCGAAAAGCGATTGATACCCTGCGTCCGCCGAAGAGTGTCTTTTTGAATATGGGCGAGTTGGTAAATGATAACCGTTTTCCGGATTACGGACCAGCCATGAACATTGGCGACAACTTGTTGATTTTTACTAAACGTAAACGTGAGCTAACCCCTTCCAAATTAAATTATCGCGAAAACGAAGAATTGTATTTCTCCAAAAATTACGATGGATTCTGGGATGAAGCGCAGCCCTTTTCCAATGTAATCAATTCGCATTGCAACGAAGGTTCTGCATGTTTAAGTCGCGATGGTCGCACGCTATATTTTGCACGTTGCAAGGTTGCCGACTTTCAATACGATTGCCGCGACTGTATGGGTTCCTGCGATATTTATGTAAGCTACCTGCAGGAAGATTCAACCTGGACAGTACCTCGCAACCTGGGAGCTAACGTTAATTCTGTTTATTGGGATTCCCAACCAAGTCTTTCCCACAGTGAGGATACACTCTATTTTGCCAGCGACCGTAAAGGCGGGATGGGCTTGAGCGATATTTACTTTACTCATAAATTAGCCACCGGTGAATGGTCGCCAGCACAAAACATGGGACCAACGCTCAATACCCGTGGAAATGAGGTAAGCCCCTTTTATCACCCTTCTCATCATGTGTTTTATTTCAGCTCCAATGGTCATCTGGTAAATTTTGGAGGATTTGATACTACCGAACAAATATTCAAAACCTTCGATATTTACAAGGCCGTTCGATTGGAAGGTAAATGGCAGGAACCAAAAAATATTGGTCCCCTGGTCAATGGAAAAGGCGATGAATATTATTTCACCATAGATTCCAAATCCAAAGATTTATTTTACGCACGGTCCGAATCCGATAACCTGAAGAACCTCGATATTTTTTCTTTTCCGCTTCCTATGGAAGCCCAGCCCAATGCCAATACCAAGTTAAAAGGCATATTGGTTGATTCTACCACCGGAGATCCTTTTAAAGGCATTGTTTCGGTCATTGACCTAAGCCAGGGAATCGAAGTAGCGCCTAAGTTCATAAGAGAAGATGGAAGTTTTGAGTTTGACCTGATCGATAACCAGGATTATTTACTCATTATACAGGGAGATGATTTCTTTCGGATTGAAAAGAAAATTTCGCTCGACGGAGATACTACCATTCGCATTGAAACGAATCCTATTAAGTACAATAAATGGACATTCGAGCATTTGGAGTTTGAAAACGGGAAAGCCGATATTTTAAAGGATATGGAGCAGGATTTGGATAAGGTTGTAAATTTTCTGGTGGACCATCCTTATTTCAAGCTAAAAATTTCCGGGCATACCGATTCGCAGGGCGATCAGGATGCTAATCTGCGTCTATCTCAGAAGCGTGCCGAATCTATTAAGCAATATTTGGTAGACAGGGGGCATATTAGTCCTGATCGGGTAGAAGCGATAGGGTATGGAAGTCAAAAGCCTATTGTAGAAGAAAAAACTGATTCCGACCGCAAACTGAACCGCAGGGTAGAGTTTCAGATAATTAAGCCCAGCAAAGAAGAGATGGAAAGTCTTGGCATTGAAGATCAAATGGAATTGCAGCGCCAGATCAAAGAACATGACGAAAATATGACCGAACCGGAGGAAACTCAGGAAAATTCTGATCAAAGTGAGGAAGATGCTGATCCGGAGGATAAAAAATAGTATTGATTATCAGGATCTTATTTTATTTGTAAGGAATAGTATTCGCATTGTTTGGTTTCTAAATAAAAAAATCGCATTTTTGCGGTCCGATTTTTAACTGAAAAGTTATGCCAAGAGTATGTCAAATAACCGGAAAGAAAACGCAGGTTGGTAACAAGGTATCACATGCGAACAATAAAACTCTCCGTCGTTTTTATCCTAATATCCACATCCAGAAGTTCTATTTAGCTTCTGAGAAGCGTTGGATCACCTTGAAGTTGTCAGCCCGCGGTCTTCGTACGATCAACAAGATCGGATTGGAAGCTGCTCTCTTAAAGGCTGCTGAAAAAGGTCATTTGGAAAGAGTATAGATTTTAATCATTAGCATCAGGCAATATGGCAAAGAAAGGTAACCGCATTCAGGTAATTCTTGAGTGCACCGAGCATAAGAACTCTGGTCAGCCAGGAACAAGCCGTTATATCTCAACAAAAAACCGTAAGAACACTACGGAGCGTTTGGAGTTGAAGAAATATAACCCCATTCTTAAAAAGTACACTATCCATAAGGAGATAAAGTAACATGGCAAAGAAAGTAGTGGCTACCCTGAAGAAAGAAGACACTAAAGGGTATGCAAAAGTGATCAAAGCTGTTAAATCTGAAAAAACAGGCGCTTATACTTTCCGTGAGGAGATTGTACCTGTAGATCAGGTTCAGGAAGCTATTAAGAAATAAGTTTTCGAGAACTTCTATTAGCAGGCCCTGTTTAGGGCCTGCTGTGTTTACATCCATTTAGTTTCCAGATCGTTTAGCTTACCTGCGTATGGCATTTTTCGGATTGTTTTCGAAAGAAAAAAAGGAGAGTCTCAACAAAGGGTTAGAAAAAACTAAAGAGAGTTTTTTCTCTCGCCTGGGTAAGGCCATATTGGGGAAGTCGAAAGTTGACGAGGAGGTACTTGATCAGTTAGAGGAATTATTGATTGCAGCAGATGTCGGTGTGGAGACTACGCTTACCATTATTAAGCGCATTCAGGACCGCGTAGCGAAAGATCATTATCTCACTACTTCGGAATTAGATAGGATATTAAAAGAAGAGGTAGCCGCGCTGCTGGGCGCGACCGATGTCGAACAATCGAATGCAGACTTCGAACTACCCGCCGATAAAAAACCATACGTAGTGATGGTTGTGGGAGTGAATGGAGTTGGTAAAACAACTACCATCGGAAAGTTAGCCGCACAATTTCATAAAAGAGGCAAGAAGGTAGTTCTCGGGGCCGGTGATACGTTCAGGGCAGCAGCGGTCGACCAACTTAAGCTATGGGGAGACCGTGTTGGTGTTCCCGTTATTTCACATGGAATGAATACCGATCCTGCCTCTGTTGCTTTTGACGCGGTAAAAAAAGCGGTAGATATGCAAGCCGACGTGGTTATCATTGATACAGCAGGTAGACTTCATACCAAAATAAATCTGATGAATGAATTGAGTAAAATCAAACGCGTCATTCAGAAATTTATTCCGGAAGCCCCCCACGAAATACTATTAGTGCTCGACGGCAGCACCGGACAAAATGCCGTTATTCAGGCCCGTGAGTTCACCAAAGCCACGGAAGTAAATGCTTTGGCCATTACAAAATTAGATGGCACCGCCAAAGGTGGCGTTGTGATTGGTATATCACACGAGTTTAATATCCCAGTGAAGTATATCGGTGTAGGAGAGAAAATAGACGATCTTCAAGTCTTCAACAAATATGAATTTGTGGACTCCTTATTCTCGCCATCTAAATAAAATACTGCTGACCATTTGTGTCAGTTTAATGACTTGTCAGAAAAAGGCAGTTGTCCAACCAACTCATCCCCTTTTCATATTGCCTGCGGAAGGCATCGTAGGAAAAATACTTTTCAAAGAAGGAAATTTTAATTCAGACGGAGAAATAACCGACGAAGGTCGCATTTACGGAGTGCAACGTGAGATCCTGGTTTTCGAATTAACAAATCTGAAAGACGTTGAAATAGGTGACGGGGATTTTGTGAATTATATTTCTACCAATCCTGTAGATACCATCTTCTCTGATTATCATGGAAGCTTCGTTATTGGAGGACTTCAAGAAGGTGTATATTCCTTATTTATAAAAGAAAATGATCGCCTGTACGGAAAATTGGGCGATGGCGATAATTTTTTCCCTGTCCGATATCAAAAGGATAGTGTAAATAAAATCATGATTGAAATAGATTACCTGGCCAATTATTGATGTTAGCATGAAGACGAAAGGAAATAAAAAGACGAAGGTAAATATTGTCACCCTGGGTTGTTCCAAAAATCTGGTAGATTCTGAGAATTTACTTACCCAGCTGCGTGCCAATCAAATTGATGCGGTGCATGAATCTTCTAAAGACGATTGCAATGTAGTGGTTATCAATACCTGTGGCTTTATTGATAATGCCAAACAGGAATCCATTGATACCATATTGAATTATGTAGATGCCAAAGAAGAAGGCCTTGTCGATAAAGTATATGTAACGGGTTGTCTTTCGCACCGCTACAAAGACGACATGGAAAAGGAAATTCCGCAGGTAGATGCTTTTTTTGGTACCAATGAATTGCCAGCCATTCTTAAAATGTTTAAGGCGGATTACAAACATGAATTGCTTGGAGAGCGCATCATTACTACACCCAGGCATTTCGCTTTTTTGAAAATAGCTGAAGGATGTGATCGACCTTGTTCATTTTGTGCCATTCCTGTGATGCGTGGAAAGCATGTCTCAAGACCCATAGAGGAATTGGTAAAAGAAGCTTCCAACCTGGCTAAAAATGGTACCAAAGAACTGGTGCTCATCGCTCAGGATCTAACGTATTACGGCCTCGATATCTATAAAGAAAGAAATCTGGCAGAATTATTAAAGCATCTTTCTGATGTAAATGGAATAGATTGGATTCGTTTGCAATACGCATATCCGTCTCAATTTCCTATGGATGTATTGAAGGTGATGAACGAGCGCGAAAATATTTGCAAGTACCTTGATATGCCGCTCCAGCACGCCACTTCCAATATGCTTAAAATTATGCGCCGAGGGATTACCCGCGAACGCACCGATGCGTTATTGGAAGAAATAAGGGCTACAGTACCCAACATAACCTTGCGCACGACTCTTATTACCGGCCATCCTGGTGAAACAGAAGCGGAGTTCGAAGAATTATGTCAGTTTGTTGAAAAACACCGATTCGATCGTTTAGGAGTATTTACATATTCCCACGAAGAGCACACACACGCGTATACCATGGAAGATGTTATTCCTGCCGAGGTAAAGCAAGAGCGCGCCGACATCATCATGGATATTCAACAAGGGATTTCAAAAGAGCTAAATGAGAAAAAAATAGGGAATACCTATAAAGTGCTGTTTGATCGTAAAGAAGGAGGGTATTTTATAGGTCGTACCGAAGCCGACTCTCCGGAAGTTGACAACGAAGTGCTGGTCGATGCATCGAAATTTTATGTGCGCACCGGCGATTTTGCACAGGTGAAGATTACCAATAGTGAAGAATTTGATTTGTTTGGAGAAGTGGTGCAGTAGGACTTTTGATTTATGTGGTCCTTTTTTGTATATTAGGTTATATGAAAACTATTGTTCTTGATAAGGAATCTGAGGTTTCAGAGGTTAAGGCCACTCTTAAAAAAAGTAAAATAAAAAGAGGAGATGAAATTATTATTTCCGAGAATGATAAATCTGGGATAATGATTGCGGTCGTAGCAGTTGTCTTATATATGATCTTTTCTGAAAAAAAGAGACGTGTTGAGGATGGAAATAAAATTTTAGCAGATTTTTTTGGGAATAAATCCAAGTCGTCTTCAGGCATGAAGAAGCTTGTTAAGTCTAAGTTAGGAATTGAAATAAAATCGGTTAAAGCTGAGTCGTTATTGAGTAAAACTCCGGAATCCTTGAGTTTGGCTGGGATATGGAAGGATAGAGATATTGATGTTTCTGGACTGCGTAAAAAGGCATGGCAAAGAAAGTGAATTATATAATATTTGATTCGAATATTATTATTGATTATTTAAGAGGGATTCAATCTGCTATTGACTATTTTGAGACAATACCCAAGCAAGACAGAGCCATTACCTCTATAACCTACAAAGAAATTATAATAGGATCTAGAAATAAAAGAGAACAACAAATGCTTGTTAGTTTTCTAAGGGAGTTTGCCATATTTTATATTACAGAAGATGCGTCTAAGTTGTCAGCTAAGTTGATAGAAAACTATTATAGGAGCCACCATCTGCAGATTCCTGATTCGTTAATAGGTGCAATTTGCATTACAAACGACTTAATGCTATTAACAAGCAATAAAAAAGATTTCAAGTTTATGCCAGGTATTCGTTTATATGTTGATTGAGGCTTTTTTTATTTTTCAATGGATTTTCCAATTTAAAATCCAATGGACAAGCGCCTGCACAATACTGAATTTTAGTTTGTTTCTACCAACCTGTTTTTTTAATTAAGTGGTTCTAGTAATAAATCTTTTTGAGTGATTGGTATTTCTCGGAATTTAGTAAAGATTCGTTTTGGTTCAGATTGCTACAACGGAATGATCGAAGACTTTCGTCGGGGCATCGTAAATGATTTAAGGTCATATTCAGAATAATTTTATTGTCTCTGAACTGGTTAGTAGATTTCTGAAATGTAAATAAATTCTAATTTGATTAAGACTATACTTTAACTAAAACATCCAAAATTTCGCACTTATTTCCTCCTCTCTAATTCCTTTCTGATCAATCTTAGTTCTCTTCCCACCTCACCGGTCACTGAAGTGTTTTCATCCGCACGTCTGAATAGATAGGGCATTACCAATTCCACCGGACCGTAAGGAACATATTTGGCCACAGGGAATTTGTTTTCAGCCAATACAAAAGAAAGATTGTCGCTCATGCCTAGCAATTGCGCGAAGTAAACATCTTCTTTTTTTTGTGCATATAGTGAGCACAGCAGGCCTGTGCTATTTTCATTATGAGTGCCAGCACACAAGGCTATGCCTTGCTGCACGCAGTATTCCAAACCTTTATTGAAACAGGCATCGGTATCTGCTTTGCTGGTATGGATGGGCGAAACATAGCCAAGTTGTTGAGCCCTGGCATTTTCTTTTTCCATATAAGCTCCCCGCACCAATTTTACTGCTGGTTTAAACTGTAATTCTCGGGAACATCTCTCATAATGTTGTAAGCGTTGCATCCCATCTCGGCGATACATTTGCAGGGTAGGGTATATCCAGGCCTCTTCCCGGTTGCAGTGTGCCGATATTTCAATCACTTGTTCATCTATCCAATCTTGTATCCAAGATTCTTCCGCATCAATTAAAAGCTTCACGCGCAGCTGTGCGGCATACGTGCAAAGTTCCTGCATATATTGTTTGGTTTGTTGAAGCAGCGATTGTTCTTCCGGACGTAGTGGTGAAATTCCATGCTTTTCCATAGGTGCCGAGGGGCCCAGGGCGCTCGCTTTAAATACAGCGAAGGCGCAGGATCGGTGTTGGGAGACAAAATAAATGCTACGTTTGATTTCTTCGAAAGCAGCTGCATAATCTGGGTTTGAACCCGCTTCGGCTGAATAATCGGGGATGGATAAGACACCAGAATGATATCTTTTTTCCATCCCTTCCTGGCATTCTTCCAAGGTTTCACCTCCACAAAATTGCTTGAATAGGGTATGTTTAATGAGTTTTTTTATTGGAAAATGCCACTTCAGTGCTGCTTTAATCAAAAATGTTCCTATCTTTGTTAGTTCATAGGAACCCATAAGTTGGAAAAGAAGCTTCATGCGCTGCAGTTCAGCGGTGCTTCTGATGCGAAAGGCTGATTCGGTGTTCTTGAAGTCAGGAATCATAAGTGGTAGAACTTATTTCTGAGTCATTTTGTTGCACTACTTACAAAGAAAGTAATTGAATTATGAGTATTAATCTTAACATCAGTCCACTGGAGAGCTGGGCGAAATTGAAGAGTAAGCCTCTTGTAATCGCAGGCCCTTGCAGTGCTGAAACACCTGAGCAGTTGCTGGCTACCGCTCAAGGATTGAAAAATCTGAAGGTTGACGTGCTTCGTGCTGGAATCTGGAAACCCCGTACTCGTCCAAATGCTTTTGAAGGCGCTGGCGAAGATGGATTGAAGTGGTTGGCAGATGTAAAGAAAGAAGTTGGTATTCCTGTTGGAACGGAAGTCGCAAATCCTGAACACATCGAGCTTGCTCTTAAGTATGGGGTAGATGTTTTATGGATTGGAGCCCGTACTACAGTTTCTCCTTTTGCAATTCAAGAAATGGCCGACGCATTGAAAGGTGTGAAGAACGTTTCTGTATTGGTAAAAAACCCTACTCACCCTGAATTGAACCTTTGGATCGGTGCTTTTGAGCGTTTGAACCAAGCGGGTATCACCAACCTGGGTGCTATTCACCGTGGTTTTTCCACCTATGACAAATCGAAATTCCGTAACCAACCAGTTTGGCAAATTCCGATTGAACTTCGTCGTGTAGCGCCTCAAATTCCAATCATTTGCGATCCTTCACACATTGCTGGAAAGCGTGACTTGATTTTTGAAATTTCTCAGAAAGCCATGGATTTGAATTTCGATGGTTTGATGATTGAAACACACATTGATCCTGATAAAGCCTGGAGCGATGCAGACCAGCAAGTGACTCCTGCGCGTTTGGGCGAAATCTTGAATGAGTTGAAAATCCGTCAGGATTCATCTTCGGATCAAGTATTCAACGATACCTTGGATGAATTACGTCGTAAAATTGACAACATCGACCGTGAAATCATCGAAACCCTGGCTGCTCGTATGGCCATCGTGGAGAAAATCGGTGAGTACAAGAAAGAGAACAACGTTACTACCTACCAGGTAAAACGTTGGGACGATATCATGAAAAATCGTGCTGAGTTAGCGAAAAAGATGAATCTGAATACGGAGTTTATTACTGAGATCTACAAAATTATTCACGAGGAGTCTATTCGTAAGCAAACTGAAATTATGAAGGCAGTAGAAACCAAAGCATAGTTTCTAATACCTTACACATAAAGCAATAAAAAAGGCCGGTAAACACCGGCCTTTTTTATTGCTCAGACCCACCGTCCATAGAAGATCCACAGGGTTTGATAAGCGTGACCTAGCGCAACAAAAGAGTTGGCATCTGGGCCTTACTATTGCATCTTGGAATTCGGAAAAAAATAATAGAAATTATAACTTGCTCATACGTATAATTATTCACTCAATCGTTTTAGCTATGAAAAAGATTTCATTTTTAATGTTGGTATTTTTGTGCTTGCAATCCGCATGGTCACAAAGTGCAGATTCTCTGAGTATCAACATCGATTCTTTACTTCAATTCAAAACAGGGAAAATTGATTTTCCTTCCTGCGAGGCATCTTTGGAAACTCCTGCCGGATTTCGTTTTCTGGATGCCGAAGGAGCACAGTATGTGCTCAGTAGTTTGTGGGGTAATCCCAGCGATTCCACCATATTAGGTTTGTTGGTTCCCGACCAAGGCAGCATCATGGATTCAAATGCGTATGTGTTTGTGATTACTTACGATGCCATCGGATATGTGAAAGACGATGATGCCAATGACATCGATTACGAGGAGTTGCTGGTAAATATGAAAAAAGAAACTTCTGAAGCCAGTTTAGAAAGAGAGAAACTTGGGTATGAGAAAGTAGAGTTGGTAGGTTGGGCCTCTGCGCCATATTATGATGAAGATAAAAAAGTATTGCATTGGGCCAAGGAGATTAAGTTTGGTGACGCACAACATAATACCTTGAATTATCATTTAAGAGTATTGGGAAAAAAAGGAGTATTCGTATTGAATGCTGTGGCCTCTATGTCAGAACTGGAGCGGATTAAAGGATCCATTGATGGAGTTTTAGGGAGTGTTAAATTTAATGAAGGAAATACGTACGCCGATTTTGATCCGGATGTTGATGAAGTTGCGGCCTGGACTGTTGGGGGATTGGTTGCAGGTAAAGTTCTTTCCAAGGTTGGTTTACTGGCGGGATTGGCCAAGTTCTCGAAAATTATTTTCGTAGGATTGTTTGCTGGCATCGCGGCGTTTTGGAAGTTTTTAACGGGTAGAAAGAAGGATGAAAATAACAAGCCGTCGAATACCGAGATCTCTTAAAAATGGTATTTTTGGTAATGCATTCATCCTTTCCTAATAAGTGCGATTACCAAACTTTCTTGCGAAGACCATTCCATAAGTATTCCCCAATACCCGGATGGTACCAAAGTTTGCTAGAACCCGAGACGGGGGGGATGGTGCGCATTTCCCCCTTGCTCAAATCATTCAAGGTTTTCTTCAGAAGGGTTATTCCGGTTGCCAGTTGTAACAGGGGATAGGTAATAAAATTATCTTGATTAGTAGGATGAATTTTCTCCTGGTATAGAATGCCTCCTGTATCAATACCTGCATCAATTAGGTGCACCGTTACTCCGCAGTGCTCGGCATCTTGATTAACTAGGGCCCAATAGGCTCCATGTACTCCTCTGTATAAGGGCGTAATTCCCACATGGGTATTGATAACAGGGCATTTCATGGCAGCAATAAATTCTTTGGAAAGAATTCGCGTGCCATTTACCAAAATAGCTTCTGGCTGGTATTGATTTATTTTCTCTATGGAAGAGGTTGCATTTACATTTTCACAATCAACGATCAACGTTTCAGGAATTGCCTCCTCATTCAATGGCAAGGAATGGTGCAATGCACGAATACGGGGCTGACTTAGTTTCTGTAATACAGGCACCACAAGCAGTTTAAAGGCAATTTGAGAGATTACTCTCATATACCCCAATTTGCGTATTCTACGCTTGAGGAATAAAGACAAAGGTTCTTTGTCTTCTTTTACCACGGCTGCAATGGCATGTGAATCCTTCAGCGCATGGTAAAGTGCATGCAAGCTGCGATCATTTTTGAGTCCGAGAAGAACGATGCGCATGGATCGGCGTTAGGTGTGAGTTGGTTCAGGAGGAAGGAAGTCAGACATACAGCGGCTTGTAAAACCATACTGCTTTTGCAAGGAACTGTAATGTTCCAGTATTTTTTCCAGAAAGGCAATATTCTCATCGCAATGAAGACCGAAATTATGGGGGTGCCACCATAAATGATACACTTCATTATATTTTGCTGCATGACTCATGCTGTTGAGTATTCGCTGGCAACGCCAGGAGTCCAGCCAGGCAAGCTTTTGGGAATAGGGACGTAGAAAGCGGCTGGCTGGTACGTTCACCAATCCTCGACTGTCGGCAATGGGCCAAGTAAATGTATGATGACCGCTAAGGTTTAAATAGGCATCCAGCAAACGAAAAGCCCTACGAAAGGAAGTTTCAGCGTCTCGATTTCGTGCCGCATAAAGCCAATGAGATTCATTCCCCCGGTACACATATATACCCAACTGGCGACAAACCTCTAGATAATCCGGATTATATTGATTTCTGGGAAATACAATGCTATGCAAAGGAATTCCTTCTCGGTCTGCGACTTTTCTGGCGGCTGTTAAATCGGCTTGAAATTGATCTATTTGTTGTCCCTCTTCCAGGCAATAGTAATGAGAAAAGGTATGCGTTCCGATTTCTTGTCCAGGCGTTTGCTGAATCAATCGAAGGAGGTTTGCTCCAAAATGATAGGGATCTTCCTCTTCGTTTTGCCCAATGCCAGCTAAACACTGGTAGGGGGAGAGCGTGGGATTTTGGTAAGAAGGTTTGATTTCCGGACAGGCCGCAAGCAGGGAATCTTTGGAATCAAAAAACAAAAATCCTACTGTTGCAAACGTGCTCCTGATCTGATACCTGGTAAATAGATCCAACATGGCTGGCAAGGCTTTGCGCACCCCCAGAATGTTTCTGCCATACTCTTCCAGGCTGCGATGATCGCGCACCCCCCAAAAAAGCTCAAAATCAAGAGAAACTACAAAGCTACCCGGCATACAAACTCATTATAATGAGCAAGTAAGGATTTTTTGTTTGTTTGCACAACAACAGATTCGAGGAATCGGATAGGATTTTCTTGCCTCAACCAAGGTTACACGAGGGTAGCGGAGAGTCAAAAAAAGAAAAGGCTTCCCATTGGGAAGCCTTTTCTTTCTAAGGAGATCAATGGATTATCCGATAGAGATTCTTTTGAAATCAGTAACGGTAAGACCTTTCTGAACACCATCTAATAACTGAGCGATGGTTTTGGAACCGTCTTTTACGAATTCCTGATTCAATAAAGTGCTGTCTTTGTAAAATTTATTCAGTTTACCCAAAGCGATTTTTTCTAGCATTGCTTCTGGTTTACCTTCTGCGCGAGCTTGTTCTTTTCCGATTTCGATTTCACGCTCTACGATTGATTTATCTACACCGTCTTTGTCAACTGCCAGTGGTTTCATAGCGGCAATTTGCATAGCCACATCCTTACCTACTTCGAGGATATCTGCGCCGTTAGCACCTTTGAAAACCACCAATACTCCTAATTTACCATTGGAGTGAAGGTAAGGAACCACTTGCTCTCCAGAAACATTTTCATAGTTCTGCACAACAATTTTCTCACCGATTTTACCAGTAAGGTCAATGATGTTTTCAGCAACGGTACGGCCATTAGCAAGACTTAAAGCCTGAAGAGCGTCAGCGTCCGCGGCATTTTTCGCAACAGCCACTTCCAGAATTTGTTGTCCAAGATTTCTGAAATCTTCCACTTTAGAAACAGGTTCTGTTTCGCAAGCCAGCGCAATCAATTTACCATTTTTGCCATCAGCAGAAACCTGAATCAATACGATGCCTTCAGAGGTTTTATTTTCTGCACGAGAAGCAGAAACTTTTTGTCCTTTTTTTCTAAGGATATCGATGGCAGCTTCAAAATCTCCATTGGCTTCGGTAAGGGCCTTTTTACAGTCCATCATACCGGCACCGGTCATTTGCCTAAGTTTGTTTACATCGGAGGCTGAAATTACAGTTTCCATGAGTTATACGTTGTTAATGAGGTGAATGATAAATTTCAGATTGATAGTAAAAAAAATTGAACATTAGACGTACCGACCAATGTTCAATTTTTATATTGCGAGCTTGGTGGTAGTTATTCCACTTCTGCTTTAGAGTCGATCTCTTTCTTGTTTTCTAACTCTTCGTCTTTGTCTTTATCGTCTTTATCTTTCTTACGCTCGATCAAACCTTCTTCAATGGCTTGTCCGATGGCTTGTGTGATAATGGCGATTGACTTGTACGCATCGTCATTGGCAGGGATTGGATACTCTACCAAATCGGGATCAGAGTTGGTATCTACCATTGCAAAGATAGGAATATTCAAGCGTTTAGCTTCAGCAATGGCAATGTGCTCTTTCTTAATATCTACTACGAACAAAGCCGCAGGAAGACGAGTAAGGTCTGCAATACCACCCAATACTTTTTCAAGTTTAAGGCGATCGCGGTTAAGCATCAAACGCTCTTTTTTGTTCAAGTTTTTGTAAGACTCTTCTTTGGTCATTTTTTCCAAGGAAGACATTTTCTTCAATGACTTACGAACCGTTGCAAAGTTGGTAAGCATACCCCCCAACCAACGTTCGGTAGCATAAGGCATTTTCAATCTTTTAGCTTCAGAGGCAACAATTTCTTTTGCTTGTTTCTTGGTAGCTACAAACAATACCTTGCGTCCTGAGCGAACGATACCTTTAATGGCAGCGCAAGCATCGTCTAAACAAGCTTGTGTTTTGTTTAGGTCGATGATATGAATACCATTTTTCTCCATGAAGATATAAGGAGCCATCTTTGGATTCCACTTCTGAGTCTGGTGGCCAAAGTGTACGCTGGCATCCAACAAATCTTTATATTCAATTTTCTTTGACATATTCTTTGAAGGTATCGATTAACGTTTGCTGAACTGGAATCTTCTACGAGCTTTTCTTCTACCGTATTTCTTACGCTCCACCATACGTGGATCGCGAGTTACGTATCCAGCTTTCTTAAGCGTGGTGCGGCTCTCAGGAGCAGTAGAACACAAGGCCCGGGTGATAGCCAAACGAAGAGCTTCCGCTTGACCAGTTAGCCCACCACCGTCGATGGTAGCCTTGATATCGTATTTACCTACCTCATTGGCAGCAACCAATGGCTGGTTTACTATCGTCTGAAGGATTTCAGAAGGGAAATACACTTTAAGATCTCTGTCGTTTACGGTGATAGTTCCTTTGCCAGGCTTCACATACACGCGGGCAACGGATGACTTTCTACGACCAATGGTGTTTACAACTTCCATTTACAGCATTAATTAGAATTTCAAAACCTTTGGATTTTGACCAGCATGTGGATGCTCAGCTCCTGCATATACATGCAAGTTAGTGAACAAGGTGCGGCCAATTCTGTTTTTAGGCAACATGCCACGAACAGCCCACTCAATTACACGGGTAGGATGCTTGGCTAGTGTAGCCTTCGGCGTAGCAAAACGCTGTCCTCCCGGATAACCTGTATGGGTAATATATTCTTTATCGGTCATTTTTTTACCGGTAAGACGAACCTTCTCTGCATTGATAACAATTACATTATCACCGCAATCCATAAATGGAGTGTAGCCTGGTTTGTGTTTGCCACGGATAACTTTGGCAATCTGGCTGCAAAGGCGACCTAAGGTCTGTCCTTCTGCATCTACTATTACCCATTCCTTCTTAATTGTGTTCTTCGAAAGGAACTGTGTTTTGTAACTTAAACTGTTCATCGCTCTTCTTTAGTATAAAGCAATCCTTCCCTAAAATTGGGACACAAAAGTAGACCTTTCCCAATCAATTTCCAAAGCTATCTACAATATTTTCTTAAAGATTCTTTTAAGGATGATTAATTGATTGATTTTTAATGATATACGACGAGATAAGGATATCCACATTGCTATTAGTCGCGGGCGGAAGGCTTCTGATCTACTATATGAACCCAACCTTTGATGAGTTGTTTCTCATCCTCTTGGTTTAATCTTCGGAAATATTTAACCTCTGCACTATAAAAATAGATTCCATCGAGCAGAGAGTCCCCTCTATTGTCTTTTCCTGGCCAATTCAGATAAGGACCTGATTGGTCTTCATAAAGCAGTTGGCCCCACCGGTTATAAACTTTGAAAGAAACCAGTTCCACCCCACGAGGCACCGGGAATGGATTCATGACATCGTTTTTATAATCTCCATTGGGTGTGATCAAATTCGGGAGCTCGTAATACACGCAGGCATCTACACAAACTTTGTTACTTTCTTCTCCTGCTACGCCATCATACGTGATCGCTTTTACCATATAACACCCGGAAAGTGAATTACTGTCAATATCTTCATAGGTTAACTGGGTGGAATTCAGCGTCGCAAGTAATTGCCAGGGGCTATCTTCGTATTCTGCATAAAATACTTGGTAAGCTGAAAGATTAGGACATAATGGGTTTTCAACATCCGTCCACGAAAGTAAATTGCTGAAGATTTCAGTATTCCCGTTGCATCCTTTTACCGTCAGTACTGGTCCATCGGGTGGACGATTGTCTTTGGGAACAGCGCAGGCTTGCTGGGAAAGTTGAGAGAATGACGAGTCATTGCCAGGCAAACAATAATGGTGGTAACCTTTTATGTAATAACAAACAGTATCGCAGTTTTGCAAAGGAGTATCGTTAAATTGTCCTTGGTCGGGAATCAGTTTGCGCACAAACGTAAATGGATTACCATTTATGCTTCGGTACACCTCCGCTGAATCGTTGAACCAATTGGCCGTTTCGGACCAACGAAGTCGAACAAGCTGATTTTCTCCACTTGCCGTGAGTCTTGTTGCAGAAACAGGGCTGGAATTACTGATTCCAGCCAATTCTATCCTATAAAAATATTGGTTTTGCTCTGTATTTAACCCATTATCCTGGAATGGACTGCTTGCGTTGCTTGCTATTTGAGTAAAGTTATTGGTGTTATTGGCAGAGCGCCACACATTATAGGTGTAAGGCGGAGTTCCTACTTCAGGATCCGACCATATAACCTCTATGGTACCATTAGTAAGATTCGTCGTAAGCACGGAGACCGCATTAATTTGAGGCGCGTTGTTGTTGAGCGCCGCACAAGATTTAGAAGAAGCATAACTTTCTCCAAATCCAAAGGCGGGGAAACGGGCAACGATCCGATAACAATAAAAGATGCCCGATACCGCGGTAGCATCAGAGTAGTTGGTAGACGAAGCTGGAACCGAAGCAATTCTGCGGTATCCGTTAAATCCTTCAATGCCTCGTTCGCACTGCTTTTGCTGATATTCGGAGGTGTCGCATTCTACACGATAAATATCTATCTGAAGAGCGTTGGTGCAAGGATATGCATTCCAGGTGAGCTGAATATTATTATTCGTGCCGGATGCGGACAAGCCTGTGGGAGCAGGGGCGATGACCGTTACGAGCCAGGTTCGAATATCTGTATAAGGGTTGCTGGGATGATTATCCTCGGCTCTGAATACAAAGGAGTGAGGTTGCTGTCTGGCATCGTTGCAGGTTGTGGACCAGGAAAATAAACCTGAAGCAGGGCTTGCCTGAGGATTTACCACGGTAAAATAATCATCCGGCCAGGCGCGCATGCTGATCGAATTATTGTCAGGGTCCGTTGCTGTAATTATCTTGTTTAAGGTAGAACCTGCCACTACGCAGGTGTCCTCGGGTAAGCGGAGTTGAGGAGGTGCGTTGTTAGCGTCTTCAACTACCACCTGCATGTCGCGTGTGATAAAACTGATGCGCTCTGGTCCTCTGGGTCCACGTTTCCACTCCTCAATAATAAAAGCAAAGTTATAAATACCCGGGCTGGGTGGAGTATTCCATACCAAGTCCCCAGTAATTGGGTTCATCGTTAGGTTGTTGGGGGTAAAATAACCCGGCGCCGGGAAGTTGAGTGCAGATTTAGGAGACACTAGTTTATACGAAAGACTATCTCCATCATCGTCGATAGCACCGGCATTGTGGGTGAAGATTTCCCCTACGTTTGCTTTGTCTAGTGGAGGTATGGTTAAATAGGGTGGACGGTTCCCCTGATTTAAACTAGAGACAGACACTACTGTTTCGAGGTATAAATTTACCTGGCTGGAGTTGGCAATGTTTACGATGTTGGCAATCCTATACGATTCCTGATACGTTACTCTGTAAAAGCCATCGCCCGGGTAAGTATGGCCTACCGAGAATATTCTTTTGTAAGAATCAGGTGGAATATTCTCATTTACCACATAGTCTACTTCAACAGAAGGCGATTGGTCTCCAAAAGAAAAGATAGCTCTGTCTAGTGGCGCTGTGGAATTAGAATTCCCATAAATGGTAAGCGTAAAAATAAAGGTATTCC
Organism: Cytophagaceae bacterium; assembly: GCA_025454925.1. Lineage (GTDB taxonomy): Bacteria > Bacteroidota > Bacteroidia > Cytophagales > Cytophagaceae > JALONM01. The sequence continues at coordinate 47,560 of JALONM010000001.1, read as the reverse complement.
CATTCACTCTGGTAGCGGTAATTTCACCTGCTCGAATGTGCGAGGAAAATGACCAGAAGCCGGCCATGATCAAAGAAAAGTAAAGAAGTAATCCTTTCACGTGAATTGTCAGGTTTTGCGAGCGCTTTGGCTATTTAAATAAACGCCCTACAAGGTAATAAAGTTGTATGGTATCCGTACTTTTAAATCGCAAAATTTGGCTGAAGTACGGATATGGCCCGTCCATTTCGTTTGTTTCTGCTCTTGACTCCTTTGTTGAGTAGAGTAATGTCAGAAAAATAGGAAAGCTTTTGCCTGTAATAAGGATAAACCTAAGTGCTTGCCTGCTGTTATAATCTTAGAATTTCCTTCCTTACTGTTGGGGGTTTCCGGTACTTAGGAAAGAGGCTTTATTGGGTAACCATATTTATACTTTTTCCAGAACCCAGGGTAAATTCAAGGGAAAAAACGATCATAATTTAGAATGAATTTAAATAAAAATATTTCGTTGATTACTAGCTGGTCCCTACGTATTTTTGACCAGTTGAAGAAAAAACGTTTATTTTTTTCAAATAATATATAATATGAACTGGGTAATTACCACATTTTCGTCTTCGCTAGGTAAAAAATTACTGACGGCACTTACAGGTTTGTTCCTTTGTACTTTTCTAGTGGTACACTTGCTTGGGAACTTGCAGTTGTTTTATTCGGATGAAGGATTGGCGTTTAATACATACGCTCGTTTTATGACCACCAATCCATTGATTAAGACAGTCTCTATCTTATTGTACTCAAGCATTCTGGGTCATGCATTTCTTGGCTTGTATTTGGCGTACAAAAACAAAAAGGCACGTCCAGTGAGTTATGCTTCTGTGAATAACCAGAGCGTTTGGGCCTCGCGCAACATGGGTGTTTTAGGAACGATGATATTACTTTTCATAGTAGTGCACATGAGTGATTTCTGGTACGAATATCACAATGAAGATGGTTTTCCTTTCAAGGAATATAAAGTAGAATTACTTACAGGCAAAGTGAGTACTTCTGCCAAATCAGGGTTGGATAAAGGAGTGTATGTGGATTACGTCCAAGATGGTGTGCGCACAGTAATTGCCAAAGACCTGTTTCTGGAGTGTAAAGAGGCGTTCGAGCAATTGTGGTACGTAGTATTGTACGTGATTTCTATGGCTGTATTGGCGTTTCACTTGTCTCACGGCTTCCAGAGTGGTTTTCAGACTTTAGGGTTGAATCATAAAAAATATACTTCAGCAATCAAATGGTTTGGACTTGTGTTTTCCATTTTGATTCCATTGGCATTCGCGGCCATCCCGGTGTACATGTATTTCAGTTAATTTGATTTTGATAATTCCGCAGCAATATGAAATTAGATGCTAAAATTCCTGAAGGACCTTTAGAAAGTAAGTGGACGAAATACCGCTCTAAAGTTCCGCTGGTAAACCCGGCAAATAAAAGAAACCTGGAGGTAATTGTAGTAGGGTCAGGCCTGGCTGGGTCTTCAGCAGCTGCTTCCCTGGCTGAAATGGGCTATAAAGTAAAGGTATTTTGTTTTCAGGATTCTCCTCGCAGGGCTCACTCCATTGCTGCGCAGGGAGGTATTAATGCCGCAAAAAACTATCAAAACGATGGAGACTCGGTTTATCGCTTATTTTACGATACGATCAAAGGAGGCGATTACCGCGCGCGTGAGGCCAATGTATATCGTTTGGCTGAAGTAAGTGTCAATATCATTGACCAATGTGTGGCTCAAGGTGTTCCTTTTGCACGTGAATATGGTGGATTGCTGAAAAACCGTTCCTTTGGTGGTACACAGGTAAAAAGGACGTTTTACGCTGCAGGACAAACCGGACAACAACTATTATTAGGGGCTTACAGTGCTTTGCAGCGCCAGATTGGTATGGGCAATGTACAAATGTTTGCTCGTCACGAAATGTTGGATGTGGTGGTTATCGATGGAAAGGCCCGTGGAATTATTGCCCGCGACCTGGTGACTGGAAATCTGGAGAGACACTTCGGACATGCGGTGCTGTTATGCACCGGTGGATACGGTAATGTGTTTTATCTGTCTACCAATGCCATGGGAAGCAACGTTACGGCTGCTTGGAAAGCTCACCGCAAAGGAGCTTTTTTCGCCAATCCTTGTTTCACACAGATTCACCCTACCTGCATTCCTGTTTCCGGGGATCATCAGTCTAAACTTACCCTGATGTCGGAATCATTGCGAAACGATGGCCGTATCTGGGTGCCCAAAAAGGCGGGAGATACTCGTCATCCAAACGATATTCCGGAGGAGGAACGTGATTACTATTTAGAGCGCAGATATCCGGCATTCGGAAACCTGGTGCCTCGCGATGTGGCCTCCCGCGCAGCTAAAGAACGTTGCGACGCAGGATTCGGAGTAGGAAACAGCAAGCAGGCAGTATACTTGGATTTTAAATCCAACCTCATTAATAAATACGGCCGCGCCGAAGCAGCCAAGTTAGGTATACAGAACCCTAGCATGGAGAAGCTTATTGCTCTTGGAAAAGAGGTTGTGAAAGAAGAGTACGGTAACCTCTTCGATATGTATAAACAGATTACTGGCGAAGATCCATACGAGGTGCCAATGCGCATTTACCCTGCTGTTCACTACACCATGGGTGGCTTGTGGGTAGATTACAATCTGATGACTACCATTCCTGGGTTGTATGCCTTGGGTGAAGCCAACTTCTCCGATCACGGCGCAAACCGCCTAGGAGCTTCTGCCTTGATGCAGGGATTGGCAGATGGATACTTTGTAATACCATACACCATTGGGGCGTATCTTTCCAGTGAAATTAAAACCAAAGCCATCCCTACCGATCATCCTGCCTTTGAAGAAGCGGAGAAAAATGTGAAATCGACGATCAACCAATTGTTCTCTATTAAAGGGTCCAAATCGGTGGATTATTTCCACAAACGGTTGGGCAAGATTATGTGGGACAAATGTGGTATGGCTCGTAACGAAAAAGGACTGATTTCGGCCATCGATGAAATCCGTGCCTTGCGCGCCGAGTTCTGGAAAGAAGTACGTGTGCCAGGCAGTGCAGATGAGTTCAATCCGGAACTTGAAAAGGCTGGTCGTGTTGCCGACTTCCTCGAACTTGGAGAATTGATGTGTGTAGACGCTTTGGATCGTAAAGAATCATGTGGTGGTCACTTCCGTGAAGAATACGAAGAAGATGGAGAAGCACTTCGTGACGACGATAACTACAAATATGTAGCAGCCTGGGAATACAAAGAAAATACCCAATGGAATCTTAATAAAGAGGATTTGGTATACGAAAACATTACGATCGCAAAACGTTCGTATAAATAAGCATTTGGTTTGAAACTCTAATTGGAAAGGTTATGAGCGGAACAATGAATTTAACGCTGAAAGTTTGGCGTCAGAAAAATAAAAACGATAAGGGAGCTTTTGCTACGTATCAAGTTAAAGATATTTCACCTGATATGTCATTCCTGGAAATGTTTGATGTGCTGAATGAACAACTGATCAGCAAGGGAGAAACGCCTATTGCCTTTGATCACGATTGCCGGGAAGGTATTTGTGGTATGTGCAGCATGTACATCAATGGCCGTCCGCACGGACCATTAAAGGGAGTTACCACCTGTCAGTTGCATATGCGTTCTTTCCACGACGGGGATACCATTGTGGTTGAACCATGGAGAGCACAGGCATTTCCTGTTATCAAAGATTTGGTGGTAGATCGTTCTTCCTTCGATAGAATCATAGCCTCAGGTGGATTTGTTTCGGTAAACACCGGAAACACCAAAGACGCGAATAATATTTTAATTGGAAAAGAAGATGCCGACGAGGCTTTTTCTGCGGCAGCTTGCATCGGTTGCGGCGCTTGCGTAGCCGCTTGTAAAAATGCTTCAGCCATGTTATTTGTGTCTGCAAAAATTTCCCAATTGGCCATGTTGCCACAAGGAGATCCGGAGCGTAAGCGTCGTGCCGAGAATATGGTGGAGACTATGGACGAGGAAGGATTTGGTTCTTGCACAAATACAGGAGCCTGCTCGGCGGAATGTCCTAAAGAAATTTCTCTGGAACATATTGCACGCATGAATAGAGAATATTTTGGGGCTAAATTTACTTCCCAAAATGTGAAATAATTGTAATTTTGTCTTTTGATAAACTCACAATTAAACACTAATTCTACATTTATGGGTAAAGGTGATAAAAAGTCAAAAAGAGGGAAGCTGGCTAAGGGCACTTTCGGTAAAAGTCGCTTGCGTGCTTCCAAATCGAAGCCTAAAGCTGTTGCTAAGACAAAATAATACGCAATAGTTCAGGATTTTATCTTATTTTTGAATCAGGTTTGCTTTGGCAAACTTGGTTTGTTTGGTTGTTTGGCGCTGCTGGTTTTACCGGCAGTGCCTTTTTTATTCCTATTTTCTAATCTCATCGGGCAGAATACGCTCACATTTTAGCATTATCGTATCGCTTAAGCATGGCTTTTAATCCTTATTGATTAGATTTGTGGTACTTTATGAATTACGTATGGACGAGATAAGACATAATTGGACGCGCGAAGAAATAGCAGAGATTTACAACAGGCCTGTACTGGAATTAATTTACCAGGCAGCCACTGTACATAGAAGAAATTTTGATCCTCAGGAAGTTCAGGTAAGCACGTTATTATCTATCAAAACCGGAGGCTGTCCGGAAGATTGCGCTTACTGTCCTCAGGCCGCCAGGTACCATACTGATGTCAAGGTACAAAAGCTGATGGAAGTCGAAGAAGTAGTAAACGCGGCTAAAGATGCCAAGGAAAAAGGGAGTTCACGCTTTTGCCTTGGAGCAGCATGGAGGGAAGTTCGCGATAATAAAGACTTTGATAAAGTGCTGGACATGGTGAAGGGCGTAAGCGATGTTGGACTGGAAGTTTGTTGCACCCTGGGAATGCTCACCGAAGAGCAGGCCATGAAACTCAAGGAAGCAGGCTTGTATGCTTACAACCACAACCTTGATACCAGTGAAGAACATTACGATAAAATTATTTCCACCCGTACCTACGACGATCGTTTAAAAACGCTGGAACATGCACGTAAGGCCAAGCTTTCCGTTTGTTCAGGCGGAATCATTGGAATGGGAGAGTCTCATCAGGACCGTATTGGTATGCTCCATACTCTGGTTAATTTACCGCAGCATCCGGATTCTGTACCTGTAAACGCCTTAGTGCCTGTAGAAGGTACTCCGCTTGAAAATCAGCCTATGGTTTCCATTTGGGAAATGGTGCGCATGATCGCCACCGCGCGCATCCTCATGCCTAAGTCCATGGTTCGCCTTTCCGCAGGCCGCATTCGCATGAGTATAGAAGATCAGGCCCTTTGTTTTTTAGCCGGTGCTAATTCCATTTTCGCAGGAGAAAAGTTGCTTACTACTCCAAATCCGGAAAAGGATAAAGATCAGGAACTATTCCAGACCCTGAACATTCGTCCTATGGCTTCTAAACAAGGCGTTTCCGTGGAGCAAATACCCCATTGTCATTAACCTTTCCCCGCATAAACGTTATCAAGCCAGGCGAAACTATCTGCCTGGCTTTTTTTGTTTTGACTCAAAATGGCTTAAATTATTACATCCATCTTTTTCGTAATTGAGACTCTATTTTCTTTAAATAATTCACATTTAAAGCATAGATAGCTTTTAACTTTATTTACTTTTTTAGTTATGGAATCGCTTTTAATGATTTAAAATCATTAAATTAGCCATACAATTGCCTTAATTCCTTTTGTATTTTTATCAGACATGAGAGCATTTCTTAGAAAACTGCTGGATATAGATTCATCCGAAGAGGGACAGGTGTATATATTACTTCTGATATCTTTTTTCCAGGGAGCTTTTCTGGTGACTTATGATGTAGCGGTAAACACACTCTTCCTCGACCAGTACGTAAAAGTACACGGTGAAGATTCTATTGCTATTGGCATTATGCTTTCCGGTGGTTTAGGAATTTTTGTTACCGTCATTTTTGCATTTCTTCAACGCAAAGTATCATTTGATAAACTATCGGTGATTACTCAGTTTTCACTCATGTTGCTTACAGCTTTCCTTACCTATTCTTTTCAAATGGCGGGCGAGCAAATAGTGCAAGCCGAAGTGCATGGAGAATTGACACCAGTAAAAATTATTACACCAGAATTATTATTGTTGTATTCGTTCGCCTTGTTAGGTCCTTTAAATGCCTTAACCCTCCTGGGCTTTTATGGTACTGTTTCCAGAGCGTTTACCTTGAAACAGGAAAAACGAATTACAGGAACGGTGGATTTAGGATTTTTGTTTGCCACTTCCTTAGCATTCTTCCTGGTAACTTTTGCCTTTACCAACGTTCCTACCAAGCATTACTTTTTTTACAGTACCGGAGCGGCCATCGTTGCATTGTTTCTGCAATCGTACTTTGTTGTTAAACATAGAACACAGCAACTTTCTACGTTGGTTTCTCAGGATACCAGAAGAGGAGAGGGTGATAATTTTATCAAAAATAAATACATTCGGCTGCTGGGATTTATGTTTCTTGTTGCGGTGCTCATTACTCTTTTCGTAGAATATTCTTTCCTGAGTGCCTCATCTGCTGCGTTCGAAAAAACAGAGGACCTGACTTATTTTCTTGGTTTCTACGGAGGAGCACTCACAATTTTATCATTCGCCATGCAGATTTTTGCAGGGGATAAAATCATAGAAAAGTTTGGTGTTAAAATTTCAATCGTTGTTTTGCCGGTGTTGATTTCTATCTTTTTTTTGATGGCGGCCATCATCGGAAATTTCTGGGGAATACGTGTGATTTACGATAAGGTAACCCGGCAAGATATTGGGGGCACCATGCTCTTTTTTGTGTGCATTGCGGGTGGGAAATTATTTCTCTCCTTAACGAAAGATACCTTCGAAGATCCTATTCTTAAAAACTTCTTCCTTCCAATCGATTCCTTTGTAAGACATAATATACAAACCAGTATTGAAGGCGTGTTTAAGCAGTTGGCCTGGGCATTTGCCGGATTGGTGCTATTTGGAATTTACCAGTTGATGCCTGGAGATGCATTGGCTCAAAATCGCGAGGTGGTCATTTGTGCTTCAACTGTACTAATTAGTGTCTTTTATTTTGTTACAGCCATTAAGTTATTTGAGTCCTATCAGTTCACCTTGCTGGAATCCTTGAATAAGCAAAAAAACAGATTGTCGTTTGAGCGAAAAGAATATTCTCCGATTAATGTAATGAAGAAAGAATTGCAGTGTCATGAGCCTGATAAGATTATTTATACACTCAAACTTATGGAGCGCATAGAACCAGTGATGTTGGAAGTTCAATCCGACGAATTGGTCTATGATCCATCGCCGCGGATTCGTTCTTACGCCATACAAAAACTCACGGAACATAGAGCCATTGCTTCCATCTCAACCTTGAGGAATGTAATCAAATTGGATGATTCTCCTGAAATAAAAAGAATTGCCAACGAGGCCATTGAAAAACTAAATGAAGCCGAAACATTGGCCATCTCTAATCATCGTATGTACAAACTTGCCAAATCCCTCGATTGGAATGATCGGTTTTTGGCTGCCAAGCTTATTCATAAAATTATAGACGATACCAATATTCAGGTGCTCATAGACCTGATGCGCGATCCAAACACCAAAGTAAAGTCTGCTGCCTTGGTATCTGCCGGTAAAACCAGAAGGCAGGAATTTTTTCCACTACTTCTTGAAAATCTTTCCTCACCGCTATTTGGCAATATAGCTGCGGCTTCGTTGTATTCTATTGGTGAATCCATCATCCCATCGCTTGAGTCTACCTTTTATAAATCCGGACAAACCATTGAGGTGATGTTAAAGATTATTCAGATGTATGGCCGATTTGGTGGAGAAAAGGTGGTAGCATTTTTATGGAATAAAATTGACTTTCCCGATCGAAGGGTTGTGAATCAAGTGCTGCTTTCTCTTTCGGGATGCCGCTTTCAGGCCGAGGGATCAAAAGCCCTGAGGATTTTGCAAACCATCGAGCAAGAGATTGGTAACTCTGCCTGGCTTATTGCAGCCTATGCGGAAGTTGGAAATGACGACGATGTTTTGCCATTAAAAATGGCCATTGTGGAAGAAATTGAGAAAAACGACAACGATATTTTCATGTTGTTGTCGCTCGTATACGATCCGAATTCGATTCAGCTCGTGCGCCAGAATATTGAGAGCCGTACTTCGGAAGGGGTATTGTATGCAATTGAGTTGCTCAATGTGTTTGTGGCAGAAGAATTGAAACCTGTTCTTTTCCCCTTGCTGGATGAATTGCCTGTTCAGGAAAAAATCAATCGGCTTCAGGAATATTATTTACGCGAGCGTTTCGATCAGGTGACTATACTCATGGAAATAATTAATCAGGATTATAACTCGATAAACCGATGGACGAAAGCCTGTGCCATGTATCGGTATTTGAAAATGCCTGGTGCCTTGCTTACCAACGATATAGTAGCCAACTTGTTCAACCCGGATCCCTTGCTTCGCGAAATCGCCGCGTATGCCATGTATACCTTAGATCGGGTTAGTTATCATGAAAGTACTAAACGGATTGATCCTGAAATTAAACGTGAGCTCGATTTTATCATGCTCACGCAAGACGATGAATCCAATCGGAAGCATTTGATTTACGAAAAGGTACTTTTTCTTAAAGAAGTGAAGGCTCTTTCTACCATCCCCGGAGTATTAATAGCCAATATCGCGCAGTCGGTTTCGGAAGTAAAGTTTCGCAGAGGAGATACAGTATTGCAATTCGGAGCCAAAGGCAATGCTCCTATCTACGCTGTCCAAACCGGCTTGCTTGAAGTACGGGATGGAAATCAAACCATAGCCAGATTGGTGCGTGGAGATTTGGTAGGAGAAAATTTAGTGCTGGAAACCGATTTGTATCAATACGATGTAGTGGTGATAGAGGATTGCGTGTTATATAAAATAGAAAAGGATCATTTCTATGAATTGATGTCGCAATCGCATGAAATGACAGAAGGAGTAATTGCTGGGTTTGTGGAACATAGAACAGTTTTGGAACATGATCACCTGGCTGAAGAATTACTTGATTTAAGAAAATCATAAGCGCAAAAAACAACACGTATGCCATACGAATACGATATTCTAATAAGCTATCATCCCAATGATGACGTCTCTGCCGACCAGCAGCCTGGATGGGTATCGAGCTTCCATCGTTTCTTGGATCGCTTGTTAACTCAGTTAATGGGCCAAAAACCTTCTATCCTGATTTCGGATGGGAAGAATAATCCAGGCATGTCGGATAAAGCCATCGCATTAATTTCTATTCTATCACCCGCTTATGTTACTACGGTTCCATGTGTTAAAGAATCGGAAGGATTTTACAGAGAACTGCTCCATGCGGGTAAACTTCAGATGCAGAATCAACACAGGGTTTTCAAAGTATTGAAGACCTATGTGCCTACTACTGAGCAGCCCGATGGATTCAGGGAACTGATTGGATATAATTTATTCGGCATTAATCTGGAAACGGGAGAGAGTGTCGAAATAAATGATTTTTTTAACAATGAGGTAGAAGGTACGTATTGGTTGCGCTTGGTAGATCTTGCTCATGAATTGTATGATTTGATCATGGAAGCACGTGGCAAGAAAAAAGAAGAGGTGCTAACGGTGGAAGGTGCCGATGAATACATTTACTTGGCTAATCCTCCTCGCGACCTAGCTATTCAACGCGACGTTATTCGCAGGGAACTTCAACGGCATGGATACAACATTCTTCCCAATCAATACCTGAATGTTGAGTCTTCCAACCTGGAAGAGGTCATCAAATCGGATTTGGAACGTTGCAAGCTTTCCATACATTTTATTAGTGGATCTGCCTATAATAAGGACGGAGAGCAGGTAAAGTCGCTGCCCACTGTGCAGAATAAAGTGGCAGCGGCTCATTCCGTTTGGAAAAATCAGCAAGTTGGAAAAGATCATTTGGCTTTCCCTCGCTTTATTTGGATCCCACCCGATTCCAAAGTATCGGATGAGCAGCAAAAATTATTCATTGAAAATTTCAAGCGCGATGCTCAAATGGTGGCGGGAGCCGAAGTGCTTTCCATACCTTTGGAAGAGTTGAAAAACATCATTCGCAACGAACTTTACGAAATTAATACACGAGCAAATTCAAAAGTGATTCTACAATCAGAATCAAACAATGAAAAGCAGCAAGTGTACCTGATTTGTGATAAAATGGACCGCGATGAGGCTAAGAAACTCGCCGATCATTTGTCAGTTTCTGGGTATGAGGTGATCGTTCCTGAGCTTACAGGAACTATTTTAGAGGCTCGGCAGCTGCATCAATTGCATCTTAATCGTTGCGATGCAGCCATCATTTACATGAGTAAGGTTAGCGAGAAATGGGTGAATAGTAAAGCTCACGATGTACTTAAATCACCCGGATTTGGACGCATCAAAACAATGAAATGCAAAGCTGTATTTGTTGAAAAAGGAGCCAAATTGCACGACCAAATGTTCCTCAAACAAAATGGCTTTGAGGTGATGCACAATAAGAATGAGTTTCTATCAGAAGTACTAAGACCTTTCACTTCTAAAGTATAAGATCTATGAGTGAGGTGACAACCAAAGTTAATACAGGGCAGGAGACGATTACAGAAACTCTTCCCAAGACCGAGCGAGAACTGAAAAAGGAAAAGCGCTTGCAGCAATTTCCTAATCCGTTCCCAGGTTTACGTCCTTTCGATACGGAAGAGAGTCATTTGTTTTTCGGACGGGAAGGACAGAGCGATGAAGTACTCATGAAGCTGGTGAACAATAAGTTCGTGGGTGTGATTGGAGCTTCTGGAAGTGGTAAGTCATCGTTTTTATATTGCGGTGTAATTCCGATTTTATATGGAGGGTTTTCTACCAATACCGGTTCCAACTGGAATGTGGTAGTTGCCAGACCAGGTAACTCTCCGATAGAAAACCTTGGGGAAGCCTTGCTTCGCAGTAATGTAGATTATGTGGTGGCGGATGCCGATGAGAAAAAAGTTCGCCGAAAAATAGTTTCTACCTTACTTCGAAGCAGTTCTTTAGGCTTGGTGGAAGCCGTTGCCCAAACCAAGTCCAGCCTGACGCAAAATGTATTGATTCTGATTGACCAGTTTGAGGAATTATTCAGATTCCGCAGAATGGAGGAAGGGACAGGTATCAACGAGTCGCTTGCGTTTGTGAATTTGTTGTCGGAAGCGATTCGTCAGAAGGATTCTTCAATTTATGTGGCCATCACCATGCGTTCCGATTTTATCGGTGATTGCGCCCAGTTTCCCGATTTAACAAAATTCATAAACGATAGTCATTACCTGATCCCTCAGATGACGAGGGAACAAAAGCGTTTGGCCATAGTTGGTCCTGTGGCAGTGGGTGGTTCTAAAGTTTCTCCAAGATTATTGCAGCAGTTGCTTAATGATCTTGGTGATAATCCGGATCAGTTGCCGATTATGCAGCACTCCCTTATGCGAACCTGGACGTATTGGGCAGAGCATCACGAAGACGGCGAACCAATTGATTTGCCGCATTATGAGGCTATTGGTCGCATGGCAGAAGCGCTTTCGATGCATGCCAACGAGGCTTACGATGAACTTACCGAAAAGCAAAAGGAAATTTGCCAGGTAATGTTTAAGGCCTTGACGGAGAAAAGTGCAGAAAGTGCGCATGGTGTTCGCAGACCCACACGCCTGGGTACCATCGCCTCTATTGCCAATGTGCCAGAGGCGGAGTTGGTAAGCGTGGTGGAGGCTTTTCGCAAGCCAGGCCGCTCGCTGTTGATGCCACCACCAGGCATTCCATTGAGTTCCAATACCGTAGTTGATATTTCCCACGAGTCCTTGATGAGGATCTGGACCCGACTTAAAATGTGGGTAGAGGAGGAAAGTGAAGCAGTTCAAATGTATCTGCGACTTTCTGAGGCAGCCTACATGTATCAACAAGGTAAAACGGGTTTGTGGAGACCACCCGATCTTCAGGTAGGGGTAAACTGGTATGAAAAAAATAAGCCGACCCTTGATTGGGCCCAACGATACGACCCGGCATTCGAAAGAGCCATCGTGTTTTTGGAGACCTCTAAAAAGGCCTTTGAAACGGAACAGCGCATCAAGGAAATGATGCAGCGCCGCACGCTTAAGCGTACGCGTATGTTTGCCTTGATCATGGCTGTGGCCGCGGTGTTTGCAATAGGTTTAGGAATCTGGGCCTTAACGCAAAAGGTAGAGGCGGAAAATGCGAAAATTGCCGCGTTGATTGCTGAAAAAAATGCGAAAGAATCGGAAGCAAACGCCAAACGCTCTGAAGCCAAAGCCAAACGCTCCGAAGCCAAAGCCTTAGAGGCTTTGGAAGAAGCTGAGCGACAAAAAGGAATCGCCCTGAAAGAAAAAGAAAAAGCGGAGTTGGCTAAAAAAGAAGCCGAAAACCAAGCCGAGATCGCTCGACAGGCCAAAGCCCTCGCCGACCGAAATGCGGATATCGCACGGCAGAATGCGGATATCGCTAAGCAAAACGAAGCAAAGGCCATTGAACAAACAAAAATTGCTGAACAGAAAACGAAGGAAGCCTTGAATCAGCGATTACTTTCCATCGCCAAGTCTATGGCCGTTAAATCGGTTTCGCTTACGGATACATCCCGCAAAGCATTGCTGGCGCAACAAGCGTTCAGGTTCCATACCGGAAACGGTGGTAAGAAACATAACCACGATATTTACGAAGGCTTGTATTTTGCTGTTAAATACCTCGAGAAGGAGGAGTACAACGCCATGGTAGGTCATAGCGATGCTATTCGATCCATTGTATACTCGAAAGATGGACGCGATTTATTTACTGCTGGAAGCGATGGCAAAATTTTACGTTGGGACATGAGCAAAACCGTGAAAACACCTGTACCTGTTTTTAGTCATGGCTTTGTTTATCGCGCCATTGATGTCAGCCCCGATGAAAAATACCTGGCAGCCTGCAGCGATGTAAGCTATATTCAGTTATTTGATCTTTCTAATCCAGCTGTTCCATTGCAGTTGAGAGGACACCGAGGGGCCGTTTGGTCCGTTTGCTTCACTTCCGATAACAAAGGCCTCTATTCTGCAGGTGCCGATAGTACGGTGCTTTATTGGGATTTATCAGAACAAAAATCCAAAGTAGTGTACAAAGGTAAATCCAGATTAAAGCAGGTTAAATTGTCACCAGATGGTAAACATCTGGCGGTTGCTTCTGAAAAAGGTCAAGTGATTTTGATTGACAGAAATTCAAATTCAGATCAAGCCATTATAGACCATAAAGGAAAGGTAGTACACAGCGTAGCCTTCAGCAGCGATGGAAAATACGTTGTATCCGGAGACGAGTTGGGAATTGTAAAAGTATACAATCTCCAGGAGTCGAAGTTGATCGCCGTATTAACAGACCACAAAGCGCGAATCAACGATATTCGCTTTAGCAAAGACGGTAAACTTATGGCTACGGCAAGTTTTGATCACACAGTTCGTTTGTGGGATTTTACAAATCTCGACGAAGAGCCATTGATCTTGCGCGATCATGAAATGTGGGTGTGGTCAGTTGGTTTCAGTCCGGATGGCACCAAGTTGTTGGCAGGATGCGTTGATAATTTAATTCGCGTTTGGCCGACAAGCATGGAACATATGTCTGATCAGATATGCAATAAAGTAAATAGAAATATGACAGGTAAAGAATGGAAACGATATGTGGCCGATGATATTCAGTATGAAAAAACCTGTGATCAGCTTCCAAGCAGTGAGTTTGTGAAGGAAGAATTGTATTAAAAAAGATGTTTAAGGTATCATGAAACTAACATTGCTGGCCTTCTTTTCCTTTCTGCTACTGGCTTTTACCAGTAGGGCCGGATTGATTGGAGATTCCGCACTTACCTGTACCCAGAAATTAAACCGGGCACAGAAAGTATACGATGCGGGAAAAATTTCTGAAGTGGAACCTTTATTGAAAGAATGTATCAAGGAGGGATTTACTAAAGAAGAAAAAATGCAGGCTTTGCGCTTGCTCATTCTGAGTTTCTTATTTCAGGATGAACATCAAAAGGCGGAAAAACAACTCTTGGAATTATTGCATGAAGATCCGGAATATACTTTGAATCCGGCCATAGACCCGGCTGAGTTTTATCAATTATTTCGTCAGTACAGAACCCTACCGGTTATCAGCATTGGTATTTTAGGCGGAGTGAATCGAACGGGTGTCACAGAACGAAAATCTTATACGGTCAATAGTTTAGATAACGGTAAAGCTGACTATACATCCAGGCTCGGATTCCAGTTGGGTGTTTTAGCCGATATTTTGTTATATAAGAACTGGCAATTGAACACCGGCTTTATTTGGAATTTAAAACAGTTTACCTACTCTAAAGAACTTCTATACAGCAATTATACAACACTCACTTCACGGGAAAATCAGATGTGGCTGGATATGCCTTTGGCATTGAAGTATGTGCTGGGGAATAAAAAAATAAAACCGTATGCCCTGGCAGGTGTTTCCAATAATTGGTTGATTTCCGCAACATCGCGTTTAAGTCGAGTAAATACTGACGAGTCTAGTGCAGCCAACCAGGAAAGTTTGAATTTTGGAAAACAACGCCGTAAGCTGGGAACCAACGCACTTTTGGGGGCAGGCTTCCGGTACAAAGTAGGATTTGGCTATATTTGTTTGGAAGCACGCTATCAGTTTGGATTGAATAATTTGGCCAATGCCGATAATCGCTTCCTGAGCGAAGATGGAAGAAGTTTATTTTATCATGGGTATATCAGTAGTGATTTCTCAGTGAACAATCTTGCTTTTTCTGTAGGATATTTTAAATCCTTCTATAAGCCTAAAAAGAATAAAATTAAAGACTTTGAATAACCCGATACACGGCATGAAAGCTCGTTTAATGTTATTACTACTGTTTGTAGCAGGAGTAATGGCCTGTAAAAAGAAAGATGTAGAATTATCCAGTGCCTTTATTAAATATTACGGGGGTATCGAAAAGGATAATGCAGTAGACATGGCCATAGCTGCCGATGGGGGCTATGTCCTTCTGGGTACCACAGAAACTTCCGGCAACGGAGGCTCAGATTTGATTGTTATTAAAACAGATGTATATGGCAATGAAGAATGGCACAAAACCCTAGGCGGTGCCAACGACGATTATGCTGGTGGTATTGAAGTGAGTCCGGATGGTGGATACATAGTCGTGGGAACCTATTCCTACAAATCCAATGTATTCGATCCCCGAAATGATTCCACGGCATTAGTGGCCTATAAACTCAATGCTTCCGGGGATATTACGCGTCAGGCCTTGTACAATTATAAAGGCTTATTTAGTGCTCCGGGAAGAATTAAAATTGGTGCGGCAGGGTACGATGTTCAAAACGTGAATGGTGGGTATATGCTTTGTGGAACGGTGGATAGTTCCAGGAAGTACGACTTGTTTGCCGTGATGGTCAATCAGAATTTGGCACGCATCGATAGTTCCGATTTCTTGTATGGAAACGATGTGGAAGACGATATTCCCGGGCGATTGGCCGTTTCATCGACGGATGAATACATTATGGCCAGCAGTACAAAGATTGGTGCTAATTTTACTCCCCGTGTTGTTAGGTTTATTTTGAATGGAGATTTATTGCTACACAACTATGCGCCCACCAACAATAACTTTAATGATGCTACACTTGGTGCTGCGGCAGAAATTATTCAGGCTGGGGGCGATCAATTTGCCATGGTAGGTACTACCTACACAGTCACCTCAGGAATAGCATCCGATCAGGATATGTATTTGTTGCAACTCGATCAGAATATTAATGTAAAGGGAACCATTCGCAAATTTGGCGAATCCAATAGCAGAGAACGCGGGGTGGCTATTTGCAAAACCAACGATGGTGGATTTGTGCTGTTGGGAACTACTGATAACGAAGCGTATATTGGTGCGCCGGAAAAGAAACGCGATTTGCTTGTTATTAAAGTTAATGCAAACGGCGACGAAGAATGGAAAAAAACGTTTGGGGGTGTTGGTGACGATGTAGCTGCGGCCGTAAAACAAACTTCTGATAATGGGTATGTCATCTGCGGAACGATTGACTTTGGTAACAACAACGATAACTCTGGACGCTCATCGGTGCTGGCGCTTATTAAACTAAATGCCGATGGTGAACTTTCCAATGTGAAATAATTGTTCTGATCAGACAGCATCGCTTATATGAAAAAGTAAGATACCATTCGGGTCTTACTTTTTTGTTTTCGTAGGAAATTTTAAATCTAACGGAGATAATACTGCGGAAACATACGTTAGCATCCCTTAAAAAAAATGAGTATACTAGAGCAGAGGAAAGATTGTAGCGTGCCATCATGAATCAACAAAGAGTACTAGTTAGAATTTTATTTATCGCTATCCTGCTGCTCGGTTCCGCAGCACTGGTATGGTGGTGGCAATCCTTGCCTAAAAGCAAACGGGACCACGAAGCCTATGCTCAATCGATACAAGAGTCGATCAGCAAAGCCATAGAGCAAACCAATCAAGAGCAAACTGCGCTAATACTTAAGTATCAAACGTCTATTCCTAGTGCTATTTCTCAAATGGACGATGAATATCAATTTCCATTGGCGTGTTATAAAAATAAAGAATTATTGTATTGGTCAGATCATCGCTTCATTCCGGAGCGATACGAAAATGTCAATAAATATCTTTTCAAAATTCATTCAACAGGTCTCTATTTGCTGGTAAAAAGAGATTACCTCGTGAAGGGCGACACCCTCAATGTGGTTAGCGCCATTTTATTAAAAACTTCCTACCCTATCGAAAATAATTATCTGGAGTCAGGTTTGAATGTACGATTTTTCGATTGGCATGATATTGAAATCAATAATTTTCATACACTATCCTCCTTTGAAGTAAGGAGCGATGATGGAGCTTATTTGTTTTCTGTAAACTTTGAAAATCTACCTCAGGAAATAACCATTTCTACCCGTGTATGGGTAAGTGTGTTAGGGTTGGCGGGCTTGTTTTTTCTGATGTTTTTTTTGTCAAAGATCGTTCAGAATTGCCTGTTGTTAGGCTATCAGGGCCTTAGTATAGTGCTGGTGTTTTCCATTCTTCTGTCCGTTCGCGGGTTATTATTGATCGGGAATATCCCCTTTTTGGTTACGGAGTTGGCGCTCTTTGATCCTCGTTTTTTTGCTTCTTCCGCATTGGCACCCTCCATGGGTGATTTTTTTCTGAATGCCTTGCTCACGGCTTTCTTTTTTTGGTTCCTGTTAAAACATTACGCCAACATTGCTTGGGTAAAAATGATTTTTCACCTACAAATTCAATATCGATACCTGGCCATTCTGATCTGTGGTTTAATGCTTTTTCTTGGTTCCGGTTACATGCTTCATTTGTTTGAAGTATTGTTTGGCAGCTCTCAAAATTCGCTCGACATTACCCGGAATATCGAAATGAATTGGTTTAAAGTATTTGGTCTTTTATCATTCGTTTTGATTGGAGCCAGTTATTTTATTTTCAATCATATTTTTTTCAGAATACTTGTTTTGTTAGGCAAGGATGTTTGGCATTTGAAATGGCTGGGTGTTTTAACCATGGCTCTGGGGTACCTCCTGAATTCTATGATTTGGGATGCCGATTGGGTATTATACGTGCTGCAAGTTTTGTTTTTCTTCATCCTTCATTATTATCGGATTCCGTATCATTTAAGCCGAGTCAATTACTCTACCTACCTCTATTTTCTGCTGGTAGCATTCTTCTGTTCTTTCCTCGCGGCCCATGGTTTGTATGTGCAAACCAATGCTACCATGATTGCAGAAAAACAAAAGTACGCAACACAATTACTTTCTGAGAACGATCATTTTGGGGAATATCTGCTATTTGAAGCTTCAAAAAGAATAGCGGAGGATAAGTTTTTGTTGAATCGATTTAAAAATCCTTTTTTATCCAAAGATGTGATCAGTCAAAAAATAAAAAAGAAACATCTGCCCGACTATCTGGATAAATACGATCCACTCATTTCAGTGTTCGACGAACAGGGGAATGCCTACATCGGGCACGGAGAATACAAAACCTATTCAGAGGCCTTGGAGCTTTTTCGCAAGGACGTATATAAAACGGAATATAAAGGGATTTATTTTCTCAATGAAAAAGGCGAAAGTCCATTAAAACGCTATGTAAGTTTGGTAGAGATGTATGATGCTGGATATTTGGTAGGCTATGTGGTTATTGAACTTACACATAAGCGAACCGTCTCTAACAGTGTATATCCTGAATTATTAGTGGATAAAAAATTCATTCAGCCCTCTCACAATAAAGAATTTTTGTATTCTATTTTTAGAGAAAAGGAGATTTTGGTTTCTTCGGGCAATTTTAATTATTATAAATTTTTTAGTCCTCAGAATTTAAAGAATCCGGCATTGTACGAGGATGGAATCGTTATAAACGATTTTCACCACCTGGGATATAAAACTGAAAATGGCAAAGTAATCGTTATTTCTTCTCCCGCTTATTTTCTTCGTTATGCCTTTTCTAATTTTTCTTTTTTATTGGTAGTGCTGGTGTTTTTTGTGCTGTTGTTTTTAGTGATTAACGCATTTTATTTCAGAAGCAAAGGTATCTACCTTAATTATTCAACTAAAATTCAGTTGTACTTAAATATTTCATTTTTTCTCCCTTTGATTTTGGTAAGCATAGTGTTGCTTACGCTGATCGGTTCTGGATACAGAGAGGCTCTAACAGCTTCTTTTTTACAAAAAGCCGAAAGCTTAAGTGCTAATATCAACGCACATCTCGAAGACTATGCGGAAGACTCCTTATTGCTTTCCAAGCTGGAAGATGAGGTAACTCAACTGGCAAGAAGCACTGATACTGATATTAATTTATATAGCTCACAGGGAGATCTCATTTATTCCTATCACCCAGCTATATACAGCACAGAATTACTTTCCACCAAAATTAATACACAAGCATATACCAATTTGGTTGAACAGAATTTTAATGAAATTTTACTCAATGAATCAGTCGGAAAGCTCAAGTACAATGTGGTCTATATGGCCGTGAGGTCCTACAACTCCCGTGAATTGCTAGGCATTGTAAGTATTCCATTTTTTGAAGCTAAGCAAGAGTTCCAGGATCAGTTGATCGGAATTTTGACAACGATCTTAAATATTTTTGCCTCGGTGTTTGTGTTGTTTTTATTTATGGCATGGTTAGCTTCTAAAGTGTTGACGGAGCCATTGAAATTGCTTACTCATAAAATCAGCAAAACAACCTTCGGGGGGAACCAGCCTTTAGAGTGGAAAACCCGAGACGAGATTGGATTGTTGGTGAACGAGTATAATTCTATGCTCGTAAAATTGGAAGACAGTAAGGCAGCATTGAGCAGAAGTGAAAAGGAATCGGCTTGGAGAGAAATGGCAAAGCAGGTAGCCCATGAAATCAAAAACCCGCTAACCCCTATGAAACTCACCATACAACATATTCAGCGTGGATGGAAGGAACATCCGGAGCGTATGGAAGAAAAAACCAAACTTGCCCTCGATAGTTTATTAAATCAAGTGAATATCTTGAGTGAGATAGCTTCCTCTTTTTCTGCTTTCGCTAAAATGCCTATTCCTAAATCAGAACGAATCGAGGTTGGAGAGGTGTTACGAAACACGGTGCTGCTGTACAACAATAATCATGAATTCAGCGTTACCTTAAAGGCTGACTGGACTATTGGTTACCCTTGCATGGGAGATGCCGAGTTGCTCAGTGCCATTATGACAAACTTAATTATTAACGCCTTTCAGTCGGTACCAGTTGATCGAACTCCTCAAATATCGGTGCATCTATTTGTTGAAAACACCTGGCTTACAATAACCGTATCAGATAATGGTAGCGGTATTTCTGAAGAGATAAGAGAAAAAGTATTTCTTCCGAATTTCAGTACCAAAGACAGTGGATCAGGAATTGGTTTAGCCGTGGCAAAAAGAGGAATTGAACACGCGGGTGGTAAAATTTGGTTTGAAACCCAAAAGAACGAAGGCACTACTTTTTATATACAATTGCCTCTGATTGGATAAGGATGCGAGTATGGTTGTTTACCTTATTGCTGTGTTGCCTCGGAACTGCCCTTGCGCAAAGTAGTTCTCAGCGTTGCCGTTGGCTTCGAATAGCAGCCGATACAAGCGGTAGCTCTTTGGATTCACTCACCGTGCTGCCTTCCAGCATTCAAGTGTCAACGTATTCCCACACCTATAATTCTCAAACGGGTAAAATAAAAATATTCGGTGCTACCGATTCTGTTTTCGTTTGCTACCGGGTGTTTCCGTTGTCGTTTACCAAAACTTATTTTAAACGCGATGCCAGTCGCTACGATAGCAGTAAATCGTTTATTGAAGATTATGGAAGAAGTTATTCTGTGGTTGAACGGCGCGAAGAATTATTCGCCAGTCCGGGTATTCAAAAAAACGGTACTATTTCCAGAGGAATTTCTTTTGGCAATAATCAGAATGTGTTTGTAAACTCTACTCTCAACCTGCAATTAGAAGGGAAGTTGACCGAAGATGTTTCCATGGTAGCCGTAATATCTGATCAGAATATTCCTTTTCAGGCTGATGGAAATACCCAGCAATTGCAGGAGTTTGATAAAGTATATGTTCAGTTAAAAACCCAACGTTCTACGCTTACCGCTGGAGATTTGGTGTTAAAAAATCAACCCTCCGAATTTCTTCGCTACTATCGTAACGTACAAGGTGGCTTGGTGGAGCATGCACGCAAAGATTCCACTCAACAAACTTTTATTTCGGCAGGTGCTGCCATTTCAAAAGGTAAATTTAATTCTATGGTTTTCGGCTATGGGGGAGGGGATACACTAATTGAAGGTGTTCAGGGACCTTACCGGTTGAGAGGACCAAATAATGAACGATTTATCATTGTACTGGCCAACTCAGAAAAAGTGTACCTCGACGGCAGATTGCTGAAGCGTGGATGGGAGTATGATTATACGATTGATTATAATCTTGCGGAAATTACGTTTACCAATCAGGTGTTAATCACTAGGTTTTCTCGTGTGCGAGTGGATTTCGAATTCAGCGATCGAAATTATTCCAGGCTAATTACGGCATTGTCGGCTCATGAACGCTATAAATCAGTGTATGGTTATGTGCACTACTACCTGGAACGTGATAATCCCAACAATCCCTTATTTCAGGATTTATCGCAAGAGGAAATCGATCGCTTGAGTTTAATTGGTGATACAATAAACCGGGCTTTTATTTCTGGAATAGATTCGTCTGGTTTTGTTCAAAATAAAGTTTTGTACAAAAAAATAATAAGTGGCAGCAACGTTATTTATCAGTACTCCACTCATCCAGACAGTGCATTTTTTGATATTCGTTTTTCACAGGTGCCTCCCGGCAATGGTAGTTATGTATTGGAAAATACAACCGTAAACGGAAGGGTATTCAGGTATGTTGGATTTCCAAACGGAAAC
The DNA here is from genome assembly GCA_025454925.1 of Cytophagaceae bacterium. Classification (GTDB taxonomy): domain Bacteria; phylum Bacteroidota; class Bacteroidia; order Cytophagales; family Cytophagaceae; genus JALONM01. Next base: position 26,083 of record JALONM010000001.1, on the reverse strand, counting down.
TATGAACCAGTACAAATTATTCCACTTCCGACCCGCAAACAGATGTGGACCGCAGGTGCAGGCTTAGACTTAGGAAAACAAATTTCTGTTTTTTCTGAAGCCGCATTTTCTCAGCATGATTTAAATCAATACTCCAGCGCAGACGCTTTCGACGACCAAGGTTGGTCAATCAAATCCGGGGTACGTTGGGCCGAACGTCCTACCCGTTATCGCTATAAGTTTTCAGGAACCTTGAATTATGAATACAATCAAAAATATTTTACCCCGGTGGATCGTTTTCGTTCGGCAGATTTTGAACGTTTTTGGGGCGAATCGGGATTAGTAGCCGACAACAATATGCTGGAGGCCGCATTTCAGGCCAAAAGGAATGATGCCAATAAAATTAATTATAAGGTTATAAGGAGAATTAAGCCTGGTGATGTGGATGGTCAACAACACAATGCACAATTATACCAATCTATCCGAAACTGGCATATGGAGTTGGATGGTTTTAGAATGAATAATGAAAAAGTTGCTTCGGAAGTTCGTTGGAATCGATACTCGGCTAATACGTTTTACAAAACCAAATGGTGGGTTCCTGGTTATACATATTCTTCGGAACAAAACAGCATTACGGATGCAGCCGGAAACATCAGTTCCAGCCTCATGTATTTTGAGGAACACAAGGCTTACATGCGCAATGGCGATAGTACTCAGTTGAAATACTTAATCGAATACGCAGAGCGAAACGATAGAGAAGTGTTTGCCGGAACGCTTCAGCCCAATTCCTCTAGTGCCACGATGAATGCTACCCTGGGAGGAACCTGGAAAGAACAAATTATAAGAACAGGATTTTCGTATCGTTACCTCAATAACTCCATAGGCCCTACACCTTTTGCTAATGAAGAAACCGTGACTGGTAGATTGGAATGGTCAGGTTCGATATTGCATCAACATCTCCGCTCTGAACTCTTGTTGGTAAGTGCCACCGGCAGAGAATTGAGGAGAGAGTTTAATTATTTGCCGGTACCTGTAGGGCAAGGCACGCACGTATGGAACGATTTTAACAGCGATGGAGTGCAGCAACTGGATGAGTTTTCAGAAAAAAAATTTGACGACATCAATGGTGAATTCATTAAAGTCTTTGTCCCGACAGATACATATGTCAAAGCATTTAGTAATACCTTGAATTATCAAATTGATGTATCTGCTCCAAGAACCTGGAGAAGCGGTAAAGGCAAAATAAAAAAATGGGTTTCTCGTCTTTCAAATATTACGTCATTAAATTCCCAAAAGAAAATTACAGATCCTGATATTTTAAAACGTTTTAATCCTTTCAGCACAAGCATTGCAGAGACGGATATTATTTCTATGCAAAATGCTTGGAGAAGTACATTGTTTTATAATCGAACGAGTCCAAAATTTGGTTGTGATATCAATTACAATTACATAGAGAACAAACAGTTTTTGTCTCAAGGTTTTGAGTCGAGGTTTGTAAACGAATGGAACGGTTTGCTAAGGGCTAATCTTTCAAATCATTGGAGCACAAAGAACAGCATTGGATGGCTGTATAGAAAAAATGCATCTGATTTTTTGGCAACAAGAAATTATGCCATTGAGGGATATAAATGTAATCCGGGAATATCGTATCAACCGAATAGGAGTGTGCGATTGTCTGCTTTATTGGGATATATGGAGAAATACAATAGGCTATCCATACAAAAGGTAATGTTCAGGGAAGCAGGAGCAGAAATTAAAGTGAACAAGGTTTCTCATCGATCCTTACAAGGGCAAGCGAAATTAATTGTAATCACCAGCAATTTGACATCTGCAGATATTAATTCCCCCCTAGGATTTGAAATGCTGGAAGCCTTGAGGCCAGGACAAAACATGACCTGGAACTTTAACTGGCAGGAAAAATTATCGAATGGTCTACAATTAACCTTTTCTTATGAAGGTCGCAGAAGTAAAGATGTTCCAACGGTTCATATAGGTAGAATGCAAGTTTCAGCTTTATTTTAAAGAGTTGTTCAAAAGGTATTATTTTAATAAATGATTCGTCAACGTTCTCCGGAAACGACTTAGGGTTCAGTCCATGGAAGCATTGCAAGGGTAAATTGCAGCCATCTGGGCAATAAAATGCAACGATTTTAGGTATAATACTTGTATATTTGTCTTAAAGCATGGAAGTATTTAATTCTGTTGGGTTATGATTAAAACGATAATTACAAAATGCATGGTAGCCTGTGTTTTGTTGTGTGTGGTAAGTTCTTTTGGACAATGGCGTATAGGTTTGGTGGCTGCACCAGCTCTAACGGGTGCACTCAACCTGGATGTAACCGAGCGCGAAGGTTTATTACAATACCCATCTTTAGGATATGGAGCAGGATTACCCCTCAGTTACGATGGTCGCAAAGGTAAAGGTTTTCAAACGGGTATATATTATGCGGCTACCAACCAGAGCTTTGTTTTTAAATACGAATTGTTTAACGAAGATTATACCCACCGAGGGAAGAAAAGATTCCGGTTTATTAAAGTTCCCGTTATGTACCGCAAAAGTGGCAGGGTTGCTAAGTTTGTAAAGACATCCTTCGCCCTCGGTTTGCAATATTCTTACACAATGAGCTATGGAGGCGGGGTGACAGTCTATGAACCCAATGTGTATTTCGACCTTCCAATTATTGATCGCGATTATTTTAAAAAACATGGCGTAGACGCGGCATTTCAATGGGGCACTGAAATAGCCATCAAGAAGCGTTTAGATTTATTTACGGGTATCAAGGCGGATATCATGCTCAATAATTTGGCTGTAAAAGGGATTACGTATAATACTTTCCCAATCTTTGGGAAAGGTTTGGGATGGCATCCCTATTCGGTGAGCTTTCAAGTAGGATTATTGTATGTGCTTAACCGCAAAGATTATTTGAATTTGCCTGGAAATACGTATAGGTTCCGACCGTATAAACGTAAGCCAAAAGATATGAGATGATTTTTTTAAAATTTTAAAACCGCCAGAATGGCGGTTTTTTTATGTTTTCCCTTTATTTTTTGAGATTAGAGCAACCTCTGGTGATTGATGATAGTCATGGATGTAAGAAGACTGTAACAATTGCCAAGAAAGGACGTATGAATCAGTAATACATTTTTTCTGCAAGTCTTTTAAGTTTTGTAGGTTTTAAAACGTAAAGTTATGAAAAGAGCTGTTCAAGTATTTGCAAGTCCGATTCCCATGTTCATCATGGTGTGGGTACTACTTTTTACCTTTTGGTGTGCTCCGTGCCCCAAACGTGCAGATTGTGAATTGTATCATTTAAGTTCTTCCGTACACAATTACGAATATCATCAGATAGGAAACCTGTTGATATAAGAATTTTTAGTGATTATTTTTTATCTATTTTTTTTTTGTTCTGCCAGGTTGTATTTTTTTGTTGTGAGGATGGGTCTGCGAGACAAACTACTTTCGATATAATTTTAAATGGGAGCCGGGCTCCCTTTTTTATTTTAGCCCGAATTCACCTTTGAAATTCGTCTATGGAGAACAAAAATAAAATCAAGTGGGCTTCGGAGGGAATCGATCAGAAGAATGTTTTTCGAAGCCCAAGATTGTATGAGTCGGGAGTATCGGCCATGGATCTTAGATTGATGTGGCTTTTACATCGTGGGCTTCGTTTCTAAGTAGAAAAGCCGGTTGAATCTTTCATAATTATTCAGCGAAATTCATTTTTGTAAAAATCTGTATATGGAATGCCCATGAAAGGAATTCAAAACTACCCAGAAAATTTTAGTTCAGAAGAAAAGTCTATTTGCGAGATACTGGAAAAAGAATTAAACAAAGAACTTTCCGAGGCAGAAAGTAAAATATGGCACGCCCATCCCGTATGGTTTATCGAAGGAAACCCCGTTGTTGGTTATAGTAAAGTAAAAGCCGGAATTCGTTTGATGTTTTGGAGTGGGATGGAATTCGAAGAAGCAGATTTGGTCCCTGGTACAGGAAAATTTAGAGATGCGTCCATTACCTATCAGACTGCATCACAAATTAACTTGCAAGATTTGAATCGATGGTTAAAAAAAGCCAGAGACATTCAGTGGGATTACAAAAATATCGTAAAGCGAAAGGGTAAATTGGAGCGGTTAAAATAAGAATTCCTGGGTAAAGATATTACAAATCATTACCCAGGAAAGAGCCGAGATGGAATTATTCTTTTCCTTTTTCGCCAACAAAAACCTGGGAAGGATTTTTGAATAAGACGTTAAAGGTAGTAAGACTGCCGTATATGCGAGTGATGTATTGTTGCATTTCCACTTTATCTTCATCACTCAGTTTGGAATGGCCGTTAATTTTTTGTTCTAAAACACGCAAGCGATCACGGAGCATCACAATTTTGTGGAAGAATGTTTCGATAGGAATTTCTTTTGGTTTTAGACCTTCGTCGATAGGCTTGAGGATCATATTCCCATTTCTCCATTTATCAGCCAGGTGCACAATTTCAGATACGTCGGACCATTTGCGTAGAATATTAATAAGGGTTGTTTCTACATCGTCCATGGCTACCGTATTTTCTTCGGGCGCCAAGTATTCGAGTACTTCATAATCCGAAGAATCTTTATCAATTTCTATAATTCCTTTTCCATGAAAAGAAATGCGGTAGCGGTGAAGCTTAGATCCGGCCACGATGCCTTCTCCATACGAGTTGTGCTCAACGCGTGAGCCAACGCCAAGCGAAAGTTTATCCATGTTTGTTACGAATACTTAGTGTCAGTAGAAATAAATTCATTTTCCCATTTGGCTACCACGCAGGTAGCTACGCCATTACCCGCCACATTAACCGCTGAGCGACCCATGTCAAGGAGTTGATCTACTCCCAATAACAGCAATAAGCCTTCCTGCGGGATGCGAAAGTGCGCGAGCAACGCGGCGATTACAACTAACGAAGCTCTTGGCACACCTGCCATACCTTTGCTAGTCAAAAGTAAAATAAGCATCATGGTCAGTTGGTCTGAAAGGCTCATGGGGATATGGTATACTTGAGCGATGAACATGGTGGCAAAAGTCATGTACATAATGGACCCATCCAGGTTAAAGGAGTACCCTAAGGGAATGACAAAACCTGTCACTCTTTTGGAACATCCTATTTTTTCTAAAGATTCGATAACGCTCGGGTAGGCGGATTCCGAGCTTGCTGTAGAGAAGGCTAATAGCATCGAATTTTTAAGCGATTTCAAAAGCTTCCAGAAGGGTATCTTGCACAAAAAACAAATACCTCCCAATATGATAGTGATGAAGAATATAAGCCCTGCATAAAAAGTAAGGATAAGATACGCATAGCCTTCAAAAATTTGTAATCCATATTTTCCAACGGCCATGGCGATGGCTCCAAATACTCCAAGAGGAGCTACATACATGATGTATTGAGTTAGTTTGAAGATGATTTTAGAAAGTGATTCGAGCAACTGAATTACCGGAGCTGCGGATTGCCCAATTGCACCCATGGAAATTCCAAAGAGTACAGAAAAAACTACAATTTGTAAAATTTCATTATTGGCCAATGCCTGAAAGATGCTTGTAGGAACTAAGTGAAGAAGGAACGTTTTGAACTGTATGGCTTCCGCATTTACCTCCGTGCGGGCGTCAGCAGCGGGAAGCTGCAGCTGTATTACTTCACCGGGGGAGGTAATATTGACAATCAGTAAGCCAAGGACTAAGGCAAGTAACGTGGCTACTTGAAAATACAACAGTGTTTTAATTCCGATTCTTCCAATGGATTTAATATCTCCCATCTTAGCCACCCCCAAGGTGAGCGTACTCAATACCAGCGGGGCAATAATCATTTTAATCAGGCGCAGGAACAGGGTGTTGAATACTTCCAGTTTGCCTGCCAGTTCAGGTAAAAAAATGCCAACTCCAATGCCCGCGAGCATGGCTACAAAAATCCAAAATGTTAAATTCCTGGCTATGGCCATGTTTTCTGAATTAAAATACCTGACGAATTTCTTCCTTGAGTTGTCGCATGGCTTTAGAAGTTGGATCTTCATTGCGTTGAAGCAGTTCTTCAAAAACCATTTTCGCCAATTCTATGCTTCGTGCGTCGGAAGGAACTTTTTGGCCGCATTTGTTAATGATGGCAATATTTTCTTCCATGGAAGTTTTAATTAAGGCCCATGCCGCATCGCTAACGTAAATTTGTTGAGCTACATTATGGTTGAATTCTTCACGAATATCCATCGTCATTTTGGATTGAAATTCTCCGGCAGTAAAGGATGGATCGTTGGTGCGCAACACCAGATTGTGCAGTGAAATGCGCTCTAGGTAAAGAGCCATTCGCTCGTAAGCCTGCAATCGCACTGGCAGCACTAGTTCATTGTTTTTAATGCGTAGGTCGATAACTCGTTTTTCAAACTCCTTGCTTAAAAAAGTTTTCACCACCAGGTAAATGGCGTACAACGAAATGGCTGATGGTAAAATGATTTTGATTAAATCGGTAAAGATGGTTTCCATGTTAGTCTAAATTTCTAGTATGAATAGGTAGATTTTAGTTTTCCTTTTTTATATATGTTCCATTGCCCACTCGGCATATCGTTGGTGTATTGTCCGGAACGTTCCAGTCTGCCTTTGTTGGAAAAATGTTCCGCGGGCCCATTTTTTTTTCCGTTAGCATATTCTGCTTTCATCGAAAGGTTTCCGTTCGGATGGAAAAATAGCCATTCACCCTGTGGTTCCCCGGCTTGGTATGCGCCTTTGTTTTTGCATTTTCCATTTTCATAAAAGCTTATCCAGGTGCCTTCGTACAGGCCATTACGATATACGCCTTTTCGTTTGATGGCACCGGAAGGATAATAGGAATAGGCAGTGTCTTCCTGCATACCATATTGCCAGTTTTCTTTTAGCTCAAGGCAACCATTGGGAGAATAATTTAATACTTCTCCATGCAGCATTCCTCCCTCGAAGTTTTCAATGGCCATAAGAGAGCCATCCGGATAGAAATATTTCCAAACACCGGATTTGTGGCCTTTCAGGTATTGACCGGAAGATTTAATTGTTCCGTTAGGATATTTTTCTATCACAGGACCCTCCTGAGCAAGCATGCAGAGGAAAGAAAGTGAGGCTATCCAGAATATGATCAGTCGCCTATTCTTCATCAAAATTTTCGATACGGCTGAATTGACCCTGATCATAATATTTCCAGATTCCGGAAACTTCGTCGTCAGTATAAGTACCTTCCGCTTCAAGTTTTCCTGTGTCAAAATAAAATTTCCATGTACCCTGACGAAGTCCTTTGCGCATTTCTCCGGTGCCCGAAAGTTGTCCGTTGGGATGATAATATTTCCACACACCTTCGGGATATCCGTTCCGGATGTTGCCTTCCGCCGATACTTTACCGGAATCATAAAAAGATTTGCTGCTGCCATTGCCATCTTTGATGGGAGCTTTCAGCGCTACTTTACCAGCTTTGTTCATAACATCCGAAACAGACCATAGTTTGCCTTCCTGGTAAGTTTCTTCCATCATTAATTGGCCGTTATCCCAGTAGGTTTTCCATACACCGTTTTCTTTGCCCAAGGTATAGGAACCTTCGGATTCGAGTTGTCCATTGGGATGAAATTCTTTCCAAATTCCTTGCTCCAGTCCCATTTCATAAGAGCCTTCCATGGATAACTTTCCATTGTCGTGATACATTTTCCATGGTCCATTTTCCAGGCCTTCCAAAAAGGCCCCTTCCATGGCTGGCTGTCCATTGGCGTAATAGGATTTCCAGAGCCCTTCCCGTTTTCCTTCTGCATAAGCCCCTTCAGAAGCCAGGTTTCCATTTTCAAAGTATTCTGCCCAAATTCCTTGAGGGAGTCCATCTTCATAAAATCCCGTAGACGCTAAAGAATCGTTGTCGTGAAATTCATTCCACAAGCCTTCCCGTTTTCCTTCTATGAAATATCCTTCACTGAATACGGCACCAGAGGCATGGTATTCAATCCAAAGACTATCTTCCATGCCTTGCTTAAAATGGCCTAATACTGCCAAGGCTCCTTCTTCGTGGTACTCTGTGTAAACACCCTGTTCTTTTCCGTTTGAATATTGAGTTAAGGAAGCTACGTTTCCATTGGGATGGTATTCTTTCAGAGTGCCGGTTTGTACATCGTTTTGAAATAGCATTTCTGATTTTACAGTACCATCTGTGTAGTACGCTATCGCTGGTCCATTCCTGAGACTGTCTCTATATTGCAACTCTGCCATCAGTTTGCCATCGGCATAATAAATCTTTCTGCTGCCGGTTCCGCCTTTCAGTGTTCCGGGGTCTAGTACAGTACCTTTTTGGTCTAGGTATTTGTTTACTTGAATTAATTTATTGTTGGCCCATTGTTCCACGCTTTTTACCAGACCATTTTCGTAGTAGTAAGTCGACAATCCATGCAGTTTATCGTTTTGATAGCTGTTGCTGGAAGATAATGTACCGTTAGGAAAATAAAATTCCCAGGTGCCAGTGGCCACACCTTGTGAATAGAAATTTTTTAATTTGAAGGAGCCATCTTCATAATATTCTGTCCAGGTGCCATCTTCCTTTCCGTTTGAGAAAGAAAATTTTTTGGCGAGTTTGCCATTCGGATAATAAGACTGAGCAAGCCCTTCCGGAATGCCGGCTTTATAATTGGCCTCAAACAATAGCTGACCATTTTCGTAGAATTCTTTCCAGGGACCTTGACGCGCTCCGTTCTCAAATTTCCCATCTATTTTCATTTTACCCGATGGATACCATTCTTTCCAGGAATTAATTTTATTGTCTTTGCTGAAAGTTCCTTCTGTAGAAAGTATGCCGTTGCCGAAAAATTCTTTCCAGGCTCCTTCTAATTTTCCTTTGTTGTAGGAGCTTTCTAATTTTTTATTCCCATTGGAATAATATTCAACCCATGGACCGTGCTCCAATCCATCGCTATATTGACAAAAGAGCATGAGTCCACCGGAAGGAAAAAAGGAACGGTAGGTTCCGTTTTCTTTACCTGCGGCATAGCTTATTTCATCGGAGAGTATTCCCTGGCGGTTGTAAAACTTCCAAAGTCCTTCTTTGATTCCATTGACCAGCATGCCTTCCGATTTCAATTGCGTGGTGGCATCGTCGTAATATTCCTTGGTGGGTTGAGCCAGCATACTCAAGGCTGTGAAAACCCATAAAAGAACTAAGAATTTCTTCATAGTATTTTAGTTATCAGTGGCTTAAAGATAAGAAATGGAACAGAATTGCCAAGGTGAATCCTGCATTTAAAAATTATAAAATGATAATTTAGTAGGAAACCGGATTTTCTGAAAAAATGGATCGTTATTTGTCCTGTTTTAAGGTCGCCTGCCTTGCTAAGTTTTTAAAATGATGAAGGTTTTAAATCCTAAGGTGGTCATTCTATCGGGAGTACAAATACATAAAGGAGGGTGAAAATCATGCTCTTTTTTGTTAACTTTCGGAATGTGATCGTTGGAAAGTTTAATTTTCAATTGGTTACGATGCTTGCTGATGGCGTATTAAACGCTGTACCTTACTTAGAAATTTTCAAACAACCTATGAAATATTTAGTTCGTGCTTCTATTGGATTGTTCTCGTTTTTCGTTGCCTCAGCGGCTTCGTTCAACGGCATATCTGCAAGAGTCTGTACTCAATCGTATACTACGATAAATGATGTTGTGATAACGGAAAGTGCTGTGGGGGATTTTAGTATAGGTGCGGGGAAAATATTGCTCATTGCTGCTCCTTCCGGATTTGAATTCGATCCGAGCAGTCCGATTGGCTTTACCAATAATTCGCCTAATAATTTTGCAATCAATAGCGTATTATTCATTACGGCTTCTACTCTGGCCATAGGATACGAAATAAACAACAACAATCAAATAGACGCATTTGGCATTTCAAACATTCGGATTAGGGCTGCCAGCGTTTCGGGTGCTACCGGGAACTTTGTGTTTGCGCCAGGTTCAAGTGCCATTGCTGGTATTTCCAATGGAACCACCGCTTTTCAGGTGCAATCAGCCTTATCCTCTATCAATTTCTCTACGGTTACTGCCAAGTGTAACAATGAATTACCATTTCCTTTAGGGGGCTCTTTTACCTTAGGCACTGGTGTAAGCTCAGGTCCTCAAGGGTATTCCGGATCACCAGGAGTATCTGGATCGAATTTTAACCCTTCTGCCGCAACGGTAGGTACGAACAATGTGGTGTATACTGTAAATACCAATTCACCTACTTGTGCCTTTACCAGAAACATTTCGATTGACGTAAATGCGGCCCCTATAGTAACCATGATAACAGAAGAAACAGGAGGTAACTTTATGAACGATGGTGTGGTTTGTACGAATGATGATATTACATTCACTGGCTATGGCGCCAATACGTATCAGATATTTAAAACCAGCGGCCCAACATTGTTGAGTTCATCAAGTCCCTATACAACCAGTACCCTTAATAATGGAGATGTTATTTACATAGAAGGTACCGCCACCAATGGTTGTAAAGCAAATTCTTCACAACAAAACATTGTTATCAATTCACTACCAGCCGCACCTACATTCAATCCTACGAAGAATACTTTCTCCTCTTCAGACCCAGGTTTTTGGCTCGATACGTTGGGGACCCCAGCAGAAGAAGCCAACCGGAGTACCGGTTCGCCATCCTACTTTACTGGGCCGGGAGTGATATATGATTCAGGAGATGATCGTTATTACTTTTATCCGAATGTAGCGGGCGATGGAACCCATTTAATTACCTATCACTTTGTGGATGGATCAGGTTGTGAAAGTACAACAGATAAATCGTTTGTGGTGGGTACTGGAGTGTCGGCAGGAGCCATTCAAAATATAAATACCAAATATTGCGAATACGACGCGAATTCAACCATTTATGTGGATTTTTGTGCTTCGTGTTTCTTTGGTTGCACAGCTTATATTGGCATGGAATATTCTGCTGATAATGGAGCTACCTGGAATCCTATGATTCCTGCATCTACCACTCCTCAGGGATCTTGTATTTTCGGAACGACTACTCGTTATTCCTATACACTTTCTCCTTCCACACTAGGTGCCGGCACTCGTTTATTCAGATATTCATATTCTTCAACCTTTATATTCTTAAGCACAAGATTTTCTCCTTCTCAAACAACTACTATTTATCCTCGACCGACTATAAGTATTACCAATAGTTTTCCAACGGTTGTTTGCTCTGATTTTCCTACCACTCAGCTTACCTACACTGCTAACGGAGCCTCGGGTACAGCGACATTTTCTTCTACGGTAACTGGTTTTGTTACCTTCAGCTCTCCCAATTATTTTGCAAATTGGAATGCAGCCGGAGCGGTGTTAGATTCTGTAGGCAAGCCTATTTCATTAACCTTTGTAGATAACGTTTCTGGGTGCAGCAATACCATCACTAAAAATGTACCTGTTGCCCTAAAGCCGAGCACGCCCACACCATACAATGGAGTGGGTTATTTCGTAGGTCAAACATTTCCATATACGTTTTGCAGCAACCAAGGTACTTACGCGGTGGCCAATGTGGTGCAAGGAGTTGGCATGACGATGCAATGGAGTAGAGATTTCCCTAATAACCCACCGGTTTTCTCCGATAATTACTATCCTACATTTACCAACTTTGCTTATTTTCCCCGTGGTCTAATCAGCTCCGATGAGACTTATTTCATGAAGCAATACAAATATAACACCTGTGTGAGTGATGCGTCGGCACCATATATCTTAGCTGTGAATCCTCCGGTTTCAGTAAATATTGGTCAATACAATACGGTTTGTTCCAATCAAACCATCAGTTTGAATAAATTGCAGAAAACTGGGCCTGCTGTTACTCAGACTTGGTCAACCGTAACGCTGCCATCGGGAACTTTTGATAATAACACCAGTAATACGCCTACATATACGTTGCATCCAACGGATATTACAAGAGGAAGTGTAACGTTTCGGGTTACCACTTCTGATCCGGATGGCCCACAAGGATGCCCCCTGGTAACCAAGGATACCGTTGTTTCCATTACAGAGTTACCTACTATTTCAGCCACATCCACCAAGCCGGTGTATTGCTCTAATGATTTAATTGAGTTGAAAGCTACTGTTAGTAAATTGGTAGCGGCCCCTGTTACCTGGTACAAAGGACCGATTGCCTCCAATGTTCAAACAGGCTTGTTAACTCCAACTCAATTATCTACCGATTTTGTTCCCAATGGTAGTGAGAAAACAGGAGGTAGCATCACATTCTTTGTCCAGTCAAGTGATCCCGATGGTACTGGCCCTTGTTCGGCAGTAGACGCGAATATCACTATTGCCATTAATCCGGAGGCTGTTGTTGCTGCTTCCATTGGTGATACCATTTGCGGTGGTAGTAACATCAATCTGGTAGGGACTTGCACCTTATTCGGAGGAGGGAATCTGGGAGCCACATGGAATGGTACTGGGGTAATTCCTTGGAGTTCATACCTGCCAGGTACTACCAATCCTAAGAATGCAACGTATTCACCTACCACTGCAGAGGCTGGTGGATCTACGCTGTTGTTTAATTTGGTGTCGGATGATCCCGATGGAGCAGGTCCATGTAAGGTAGTCACACAAAGTTCATCATTCAAAATCAATCAGGCACCGGTGGTAGTAGCGGGAGCTGATGCTACTTATTGCTCCAACACCAGCCCGGTACTTACTGCCTCTTTGGCGGGTGGTTCTGCTACCGCAGTTACCTGGACTAAAAACGCAGGTTCAGGTACTATCGTAAACCCAGGATTAGCGACTACCACTTATACCGTTGTGCCTGGCGATAATGCAACAGGTGTTCCTTTGTTCATTGATTTTACGGCCACTACCAATGATCCCGACGACGGAGGGCCTTGCGTTCCCGCTTCCGACGTAATGAGGATACGAATCAATCCGCATGTGACAGTAGATGCCGGGGCAGATATTGAAGTTTGTGCCAATCAACCGGTACAATTGAACGGTACCGTGAAAATAGGAGGTGCCAACAGAACAGGTGCTGGGTATAATACCTGGAAGACTTTTGACGGTCTGGGAACCTTTAGCCTTACTGCACCTGCAAACTTGGTAGGTACTTATAATCCAGATGGGGTTATAACTTCATCTGGATTTAATGTAGTAGAAGGTACTGGTGAATTGGGCCTAGGCGATTCGTTGTTTGCGTACCTGGTTACCTTAGATCCGGATACAGCGGGCCCTTGTTTGGCAGACTCTGCCAGGATTAATATTAAAATAAATCCACTTCCCATTACACATTTTGATCCTGCCACGAGGATTCAGTATTGTGGAAATGATGATGCCGTTTTCTTGTTCGGTAACTTGGGAAGTATTTACCTGGCACCGGGAAATAAGAACTCTGCTTCCTTTGAAGGTATAAATGCACTAAATGGAACCTATGTAGTTCCTTTCGGTAGTGCGTTTAAATACGATCCCGAAGGTTCTTATTCCATCAATCCAAATGGTGGGCCAGACACTGTGCGTTACTCGTATGCCGATGCCAAGGGTTGTGTCAACTATGTCGATACCGTTTTCCGCTTGTTCCCATATCCATTGGTGAATTTTAACATTTCTACTTTATGTGAAAAGGATACCATTACCTTTACACAAACCGCTACCATATCCAATCTGAATAATCCTGCCACAGCAAACAATCGGTACGATTGGACGATCGACAGTGATACGATTCAAAATGTTTTTGCTCCAGTTCAGTCGTCGCTCAATACTCCGGTTGCACGCTACTCTTTTGTGAATTATGGATTGCATAACATTAAACTGAAAGTTACTTCCGTAAACGGTGCGGGTAATATCAATTGTTTTAATACCAAAGATTCTACTCGTATTTTTGGCCCATATCCGGCTACTAATTTTGCCTGGGACAGACCATGTTCGGTCGATTCCATTGTGTTCACCAACCTTACCACCATTCCTACAGGCTATTCGAATTCGATCACCTGGAATATGAATGGCGCCGGAGCCTACAAAGTAAATGGAGTGACAATGACAAATGCGAATTCCTTGAATCCTCGTTACAAATTTGCTAGTCCGAATATTTATAATGTAGAGTTGGATGCTACTACCAATCTGTATAACTGTAAGAAAGTGATCCGTAAGGAAGTTTATGTTTTACCTACCATTACCATTACAGACGCAAATCCATACGATACCACCTTCCGCTCTGCGGGGTTGAATTGGGCGCCAAGCGGTGCTAACTACAGTTGGGCATGGGGTACACCAAGTGGTAAAGATGTAATTAACCCTGCCTTCAATACCTGGATCACTAATTTAAATGGCAACTACAACCTGGGTGAATTGTCTTATTTAAATTCTCCATGTTTTAATTTTAGATCGTTGGATAAACCTATGATTTCTTTGAAGACCTGGAATAATTCTACCAACCTTGCTGGTGCCATGCTCGAAGCTACCACCGGTTATATGCAGCCTTGGAATTCCATAGGGCAAATTGGCCAGGGCTTGAATTGGTATAATACGTCTGGTATTGTAGGATTGATAGGTGTGAATTCCAATAATCCATTGGCACAAGGATTTTCCGGAGAAAATACGAATTGGGGTATTTCAAGAATCGGATTGTCGCAGTATGCGTTGCGCGACAGTTTGGTACGCTTCCGATTGGTTTTTGGTAGCTCTGCGGTAAATGACCCATTGAACCAAAAAGACGGTATTGCTTTCGATAGTGTGTGGATTGGCAATAGAACCAAGATGATTTTAATGGAACATTTTACAAATTCAAGTTCTTCGGTTTCTGCACAAACAACACCTGCCAATGCTGCGGTAGATGCGATGAGAGCTGCGCGCCCTGCAGATGTGGCGCTGCTTTCGTACCATACCTCTTTCCCAAGCATCGATCCGTTCTCATTGGTTGATGGTGTGGATCCGGGGGTAAGTTCGAGGGTCTTGTATTATGGAGTATCGAACGTACCGAGAACTGTTGTGGATGGAACGTATTATAATGGTAATACTTATAGCGGAGGAACGCCGGAAACCAGACTCGATGTGGACGATATCGATTCCAAAGCCTTGGAGACCGCTCGTTTCAAAGTCGATATTAATTCGAGCATTACTACCGGTCAGGTAAATGTTGGGGTGAAAGTAACTTACGCCGACAATAGCACACTTTCTAACCGTGTCATTGTGCATACAGTGGTGGTGGAAGATTCTGCCTCCGGTATTAATAGTATGAATGGTGTGGTTAGGAAAATGATGCCTACTGCTGCTGGAAAGGTAATTACCATCAATAGCTGGGCAAAAGATTCGTCGGCTACCGTATACAATTCCTGGTCTAATTCACTACCTCCTACGGCTAAATTAGGGATCGTGGTCTTTATTCAAGATGCCACGACCAAGGAGATATATCAAGCGAAATATGTGCGTGGTTCACAATCTTCCAGTATTGTTGATGGTACAGAGGATGCCTTAGAATCGGCTCTTTCGGTACAATTATTTCCGAATCCTGCCACGGATGAGGCCTTCGTATTATTTGGAGATAAAACCAGAAGTTCGTATCAATGGATGTTGGTAGATGCCTTGGGCAAAGTGGTGCAGCAAGGAACCTCTCAAGCAGGTGCCCAAGGGTTTGCGCTGGATACCCGCGAACAATCGGCGGGGGTATACTCCCTTCAGCTTACTGATTCGGCAGGAAGACTTTCCAGCAAGAAATTAATTATTGTGAAGTAAGAACGTTTGAGATTATATACGATTCCGTTTAGAAATTTTTAATGCCATAAAATCCCGCTTTAGCGGGATTTTTTTTGATACACGCAACCCTTACTATATTTTGAACCGCAATTAGACAGTGGTACATTTACTACGAGTCGAAATCTCTACTGTCTAATTGCGGTTGACTTCCATTCTGATTTCTCCAAAGAAATTTCTTGTGGAGTAATTAGAATTAAGTTCAATGGTTATATAAGGAGTAGAATGCAAGAAGTTCTTTTCGAAGCCCATGATTTTCTATGACGGTATTGCCGGCCATGGATCTACGATTCATGAAATTCTCCAGAGTGCAATTCGCTTCCCTGGAGAAACGCTGGAGGAACGGCAATGCTTGTATTTACCTGCGTGAGGGATAGAGCGTAAAGCCTGTTGGTGTGGTGGCGCTACTGGCGCCAACATGCCAACAGGGCTTGCAGCGAAAGCCCGACCCAAGTGGCATGGCGCCTAAGGCGCCACCAGGCAGGGGCACGCCCCAAAATAAAGTCTTGGATTTATGTGCTGATGTAAAATGCTACGTGGCCATCTCTTTAATCTGACTCAGGATGGATGGAAAGGGTTACTAGTATTGTTTTTTGGGCGGCTGTTCCTGCTATCGCTTCAAGGCCCCGCGATTACGCGGGGGCTTTCCGCTCTATCAGGGCCGCTCGTTTCAATCTTCCAAGTTGAATCGCGTATTTTGGAACTTTAGTGAAGTGATTAGTTGTTCTGTATAAATATCGAATATGTATGAAAGAATTTAAAGAAGTTTTAAGTATTGATGTCGTATCTGACGTAGCTTGTCCGTGGTGCTATATCGGGAAGAAGCGTTTGGAAAAAGCCCTGGAAGAGGAGGGGCTGAAAGCTGAAATAAACTTTCATCCTTTTCAATTGGATCCCACACTTCCGGAAACAGGTGTGAACAGGGAAATGTATTTTGAAAATAAATTCGGGAGTCCGGATCGGGTTGAAGCTGTCTTTAGCCGTGTAGAAGCAGTAGGTGCTACGGAAGGAATACATTTTAATTTTCGGAGCATACCCACCATTCCTAATACGCTTTCCTTGCATGTATTGATGCAGAAGGCCAAAGAGGAAGGAAGGCAATTGGAATTAGCGGCGTACCTTTTTGAAGCTTATATGGTGCAACCCATAGATTTGAGCAAAGAGGAAAATGTAATTAACATCATGCTAGATTTTGGTTGGACAAAAGAGAAAACAATGTCTGTATTGCATGATGATTCCTTGCGGTACCAGGTAAAACAGGAAATACACAGCATGCAGCAAAAGGGTATTTCTGGAGTTCCTTTTTTTATTATTAATCAACAATATGCATTGTCGGGAGCACAGCCGGTGGAGGTTTGGAAAGAAGTATTTCAGCAGCTACGTACTTCTTCTTCAGAGGCAGATTCCTGTGATGTGGATGGAAATAATTGCTGAGGCTTGTGACGTTTCTGAATCTATTTGATGGATGGGTATTGGAATCCGGATTGAAATTTAGGAACGAGTGATTTCCCTTTCTGTGACTGTTATTGAATACGAAACAGGCTCTTTCTTTCATGGAAAGAGCCTGTTTCATTTTCTGCTGGGTTCTGCTATTCAATCACGAATGTGGTGGTGCTAGTATTGGTTCCCATTACTTTTAGTACATACATGCCTGTTGGTAATTGACTCGTTGGTAAGTTGGCGATGTTTTTTCCGGGAATGATTTCAAAGGAATGCGTGAATTCTTTTTTACCGGTTATATCCATGCACTCCACCTGAATCCACTCGGAGTTTTCTGCATAAATAAGTAAGCTGATTTCCTGGCCAGAGTTGGCAGGGTTAGGATACACCAGCATAGAAGTCAATCCGCTACGAGTAACCTGAATGATTTCAGAATAATGAATGGAACCATCCTGATCTACTTGTTTTAAGCGGTAATACATGACAGACTCGTTGATATTCTTGTCTACGCTGGAATATTGTTGCTGACTGGTGCTATTGCCAGCGGCACTAAGCCGATCAATGGATTCAAAGAATTGGCCATCCAGACTTTTCTCAAGAATAAAATAATCGCTTTGTGTTTCGGAGGCTGTGGTCCATCGAATTTCGTTGAAAGCGGATTTAGCAACAGCAGTAAAGCTGGATAATTCTACAGGAGCCGGACAGTCAAGAGTTGCGCAAATAAACAAGCGGCTGCAAGGGTTGCTGGCGCCAACCTGGAAGCCAATATTGAAAAAAGCGCCAGAGCCGACCACGTTATTATTGTGTATGGATTTGATTCCTTGTACCACGGAATTTCCAGTATTATCGTTGTAAGGGCTCGACCAGGTTCCAGATGAATTAATGGAAGGGGTGCATCCATCGAATACTCCGAGTGCGGTGGTATTGGCTTGTAATCTCAACCAATAGCGTCCTGGACTTAAACTTTGTGGAGTAGTAAGATTGAAGGTTCGAACAGTGGCGGAGCCTCCAACGGTATAGCTTGGGGACGTTTCGGAATATAAAACCGTTGCTCCTGGTCCATCTTTAGTGCCAGCTGGACTGCAAGTGCCGCAATGAGGGCCGCCAGTTGGGTTGTTATTAAGTATCGAAAAACTAAATGTACCTGTCGGGCCCCATCCCGTATTTTGAAAGAAATTGAAAGAGTTCAAGACAATGGTTTGATTCACTTCAATTAATAAATCTACCGGATTGGAAGTGTTGCTCGTACCGCAAGGTGCCGTGCCCAATAAGGTTCCTGGGTAACTGGATTTGTCTTCAGCATATAAACCTGAAAGGCAGCCCGGTGTGGAAGTATTGGTAGAGGTATATGGCAAATTAATGGTGGCATTGGTGTTGGAAGGGTTTAACGCGGTGCCACCTGTAGGTGTCGTGAACCATTTGATTTGTGTAGAACCACTGGTTACGGAAAAGGAAGCCGTATTGTTGGTATTGCAATACGTGCCACTTCCGGCAATGCTGGAGGTAGGATTGCTGATCACCACGGCATCGGTAGCACTGCCGCAACCAGGTCTGGAAATAGTGACTCCGTATGTGCCCACGTCGGTAGCGGTATACGTAGCAGTAGTAGCTACGTTGACGCTGTTTTTGGTCCATTGCACAGCGACCGGAGGATTAGTAACGCCAGAATTTAAAACAATATTTACCGGTGCACACATCACTTTAGGAGGCCCAAGTTCTACCGACAAAGGTGTCGTTTTAAAAATCACCGAGTCCATGCGAGGGCAACCAGCTATAAATTCGTAGCATAGATAATATTTGGTATTGTCTGCCGGTGCCGCGTTTACTGTATAGGTCGTTCCTGAGTTTAGGCCTGGAAGCAAAGATCCAGCACTGTTTCTCCAGGAATATCCGTAGGTGCCAGGCAATCCTGGATTAAGCGCATAAGGGAAATTGAAATTGCAGACTTTAACTGTATCGATCAACCCACTTGACATTCCTAAGGTGTTGAGATTTGTGATTTTTTCGCACCCATCGGTAAAAGAAATATCATCTATCGCCAAGTCGTTGCTGGCATTGCCACCGCGCAGGTTAATTATTTCAATAGTGATGCTTCCGGAAGCGGCTGCTGTCCAGGTAGTGAAAAACTGGTTCCAGTTGTTACTCAGACTGTCTACCCGCACAGTACCTTGGTCTACGCCATTGATTCTAAATTTAAGAATGGGAGAGTTTGTAATGAATACTCCTCCCGGACAGGTCGGACAAGGCGTCGTGTTGTTTATGGCAATGTTGGCGAACCATGCGGAAAAGAAATACACTTTTCCAGCTACTACATTAACGCTTGTGCTATAAATAGGGTCATTGGTAGAGTTGTTGTTAAAGTCAAATACCAGCATGTTTGTTCCTGCGCCAGGTGTATGGTCGGCCATGGATCGGAAGTAGCCACTATTCTGGTTGTTTGGATTCGTGGAAACAGTGTATTGGTCTCCACCCAATCCGCCGCATGGGGGAGTGCAATAGGTAAATGCATTGGTAAATCCGGTGTTTCCTGCCTCAAAGTTGCCATTGTTAATTAATTCGGTCCCAGGCGTAACAGGACAGATTTGGCCGACAAGGTTGCCAAGTATTACTAAGAGGGCTGTTGTACGTAAAAGGGTAAAAACTGTTTTCATAGGCAGGGATAATTTCAACTAATCTTAATATAAATATTAATAATTATGTAAATTATATTAATTAAATAATTTGATAAGATTATTGGTGCTTTAAAGTCAAGAAAATTATTTGAATAATCATATATTTAATTTATAAGTCTGATGCTCTGTGGTTTAGCTTGTAAGGTTCTTGGTAAACAAGCGCTAAAAAAAAATTGTAACAATTCTAAAGATTTTTCGTTGCTGAAGATTTCATTGAAGGCATCTCTCAAAATATGAATTATGGAAGAAGCAATGGGTTGTATTTAATATGGATGATAGGCTAACGTTTTAGCTGATTGGGTATAAAAAAAACGCCAGGATTTCCTGGCGTTTTGGGCATTTGAATGGTAAACCTTCTGTTAAACTTATTTCATTGTTTTTAGGAATTTGTCTGCTTCCAGGGCGGCTTTGTTACCAGGGTCTGTTGTTTTTACCAAATTCCAATATTCGCTGGCCTTAGCTTTGTCTTTTGTATCGATATAATAGGAACCTAAATAAGAGTAGGCTTCTACTAAACCGTCTTTATTTTTGGCGGCATCTTTAGATCCAATCTCTATGTATTTTTCATAATAAGGTTTCGCTAAACCATTTTTAGAATCCGGGTCCAGATTTCCGTTTGCCCGCGCTCTCCAGAGATATCCTTGGGGTAACTCAGGTCGGGAATCAATTACCTTGGCAAAAGCGCTGTCTGCCGTTCCAAATTTATTACTGGCCATGCAAATTTTACCAAAACTGTAGTAATCGTTGTAATTACCCTTGCCACTTGCCAAGTATTTTCTGTAACATGACAGACTTTTATCGGTTTGGCCTTTTTCATTGTAGAATTCAGCAAACTCTTTGTAGGCTTCTTTTTTATTGCTATCCAATTCGATGGCTTTTTCCAAGGATAAAATACCTAATGAATCTTTACCCGTTTTTAAATGAATTTTTCCCTGGTATTCGTAGTCGGTGGCATTAATTTTATCACCTTTAATTTTTCCCCAGAACGCATTCATGCTCGAAGCAGCGTTGTTATACTCCTTTGTTTCATAATAGCTGTAAGCCATTAAGCGATGTATAACCGGATTCGGATATCCTTTTTGGTTTAAGGAATTCAGCAAGGTAAGCGACTCCTTATAATTTTTACTCAAGAAGAGAAACGATGCAAATCGAAAATCGGTATCATCACTTTTGTCGCGAAGGCTCAGGTACTTTTTATATTGCTCAATGGCTTTGTCGTATTTTCTCCATTTGTAATACAGTTCGCCAAACTCTCTGTAGATAGGGCTAAACGTAGCATCTTTTTCAATGCCTTTGCTAAAATTTTCTTTTCCAAGTTCATAGTTTTTAGCACCCAGGTACAGTTTCCCGATTCTCCAATATACGGCAGGATTCATAGAATCTTTGGCCAATACTTCTTTATAAAGAGCCATGCCTTTAGATCCATCGGCCGCAAATCGGTGAGCGTCTCCCAGCAGCATTTTATAGGTTAAATTTTTGGTATCCATTTCACTGGCTTTTGACAATACTTCTACCGCTTTTTTTCCTTCCGGCTTTTCCAGGTTTAACCAATAATCTCCAATGGCTGCATAAACACGGTGATCTTTGGGAGCGGTAGACAAGGCTTTGTCAAAATTGGCTTTGCCTTCGGTAGGGTTGTTTTCCATGCTTACCTTGCCCATGCCCACGTAGCAAAGAGCGCATTTTTCGCTTTTCTTTAAACCTTCCATAAACCAATACCTGGCCGAATCGGGCTGATCATTTTTGAAATAAATGTCCCCCATATAAAAATGATAATCGGCATTGGATGGTTCTTTTTTCAGTAGTACCTGCACTTCCAGTTTTGCTTTGGCAAACATTTCACGCTCTACAAAATAGTTCATTTGTTTCAAGTCTTGTGCAATAACTTGAAAGGCTCCCAGTATCAACGCGAATTTAATGATGTGATTCATAGTAATTGTATTCTTAAAATTATTCTATCAGTTCTACTTCTCTTCCCGGCATGGTTGCAGGTAATATTCCCATTTTCAGCAACAGCCTTTTTCCTTTGTCTTTTAGCATAAACCCTGCCATACCTGCGGAGTTACCATCCACGCCCTCGGTAGAGTGCATCCAAATGGTTCTTTTGAAAGGGTAGGATCCTATGGCCAGTGCGTCGGGGGAGGGCTTGGCTGGAATGCTGTCGGAGGCATGCAAATAAACAATGCGAATATCTTTCATGCGTTGTTGTACGGTAGGGTCGTCGCGGTCTGCTACCAAGGCGTAGGAAACAATTCCTGTTAATCCTGGATTAGCTGCCACCAGCTCCAATACTTTTTCATCGCTGCCAGCCACTGCCATTTTTGTAGTGGAAGACAAAGATAGCCGTGAACGAAGGTATTGCCAGTTTAGGGATTCCATTTGATCTATGACATATTTCCCTTCTTTTTCCCCTATTTCTTTTTTTAACTTCTCAAGACTGATTACGGTATCGATGGAACTTGAATGTCTGATAACGACCAAGGCATCATATCCTACTTCATAGGAACGCAATATTTTTTGCCTGGAAGCAAGGTAGGCTTTTTCTAGACTGTCAAGCGGCCGGCCGCAGAAGATCAGATCTGTGGAGTGTTCAAGAAAGGTGTCTATGAGGGCTTCCTGTGGAGCAAAAAAAAGACTCCCTTTATAACTGGTGTCGGAAACTTGCTCTGTTTCAAAAGCGGATTGAATAAAGGGTGCAAAGGCTTTGTCGGTGCCTACCGTAAAGGTCTGCACCTTTCTTTTTGCTTCGGTGGGGGAGCAGCCCAGAAGAATGAAAACGCTAATGAAAATAACCCATTTCATGTGTCTGCAAAAATACATGTAAAATTCAAGGTGTCCGGTACTTTTCATGTTAACGGTTTGTTAAGTTCCGTCTATTGGTCCACCAATTATCTTCCCAGGTAATTGAGAGCTTCATAGCCGATCAACAAGTCAAAGTTTTTTCCAGGAGGACGGTAATAAACCAAAAAATCATAATGATTCTGGGTACTGAAATGACTGCCCTCCATTGCCGCAATATCGTGAATCTGGCTCCCTTGTGGCAAATAGGTATAGCAATAATTATAAAAACCCTGTTTAAGCAAGGCAGTGCACCGGTAAAGTTTTAATTCCGGATCATAGATCATTTCAAAATCCGTTTGCAATTTCCAATCGCTTAAGGCGCCGTATATAAATATTCTTCCTGGATATTCGGCAGGAGGGGCTTCTAAAAAAAAGGTCACATTACAATAATCGGGTTCTATGGTATATCCACGGGATTCATAGTGCTCAGGAACAAACATACCATCCAAATCCTGAAATGTAGAGTAATTAATGCCACGACGCGGTTTATCCAGCAGTAAAAAAGCATCGTTACGGTCGTTGGTGAATTCAATCCTGTCTATATTCATTCCAACTACGCGAAGGCTTCGTAAATCAAAAAATCGAAACTCATTAAGACCTGCAAAACTATTTTCACCATTGAAATAAAAGTATTCGTATATGCCGTCACTTTCCCTTGGCATGGTAGGCTCCAGATTTTCTTTGAGCTGGTACCATTGATAATTTTGTCTTACCACAGGTTTGAGCCTCAGCATAGGGTTCACGAGTTGAGCGCCTCCCCATACAATAGTAAAATCAGTTTGTTGTGAGGTATTTCGATTTACCATCGAAGGTTTCATGGTAGGGCTGATGCGAATGGCTTCTTCATAAATCAGAAATCTTCTGGTGAGGAGGATTTCTTCTTCGTTGTAATTTTTATATACCATAGCGGCATAATTTCCGCTGAGTTGAACCCTTGGAAGGTTGATGGAGTAATGTTGATACCGCACGCGTGTATTGAAGGAACTTTGAATATCCTGAATTTGAATGTCGTTCATATCAAGCATGTACAAAGAAGCATTCACATCGGACAAAGTCCAATCCATATTGCAATGCACAATCCGGAGCGTCAGGTTTTCGGTATTGTTGGATAAGATATCGAAACTTAGGGTGAGGGGTACGGGCTGTGTTAATGGAAGAATAGCAGGCAAAATTGCGTCTTTCTGTCCCATTCCCGGATTCAATAAGATAGTTTTTACCGAAGGATCGTAGGCTCTGTCTTCTACAGGTCCGATAATGGCCCCGGAAGCTCCACATATCAGGACTCCGATCCAAATCGCCAGGCTTATGCATGCAGTATAGTTACCCATGAAGTTGTTCCCAATCTAAAAGTAGAGATTCCCATTTTTTTTCTTCCTGCTGCAAGCGTTGCTGCTGTTGGGTATATTCGGCTTGCAAAGCAGCTCCTTTGCTGTGGTAAGTTTCTGGGTTGGAAAGTTGCTCCTCGATTTCTCGAAGTTTCTTTTCTAATTCGGTAATGGTGGTCTCGGCCTCCTTGATCTCTTTTTCCAGTGATTTTATTTTTTTAGTAACGTCCTCAGACTTGGTTTTGGTATGTGATGTCTGCGTATCTTTTTTGGCAGGTGCCGGGGTCGTAGGTTTCTTTTCTCTTCCGGCTTGCCACGTGAGGAATTCAGAATAGGTGCCTGGATATTCTTTTAACTGCATGTCTTCAATAAACCAGATCTTATTAGCAATCTGGGAAACGAAATGTCTGTCGTGAGAAACGCAGATGAATGTACCGCTATATTGTTGCAGCGATTGAATGAGAATGTTTACCGATTGCATGTCGAGGTGGTTGGTAGGTTCGTCGAGCAATAGGAAATTCGCTTCCGAAACCAACATTTTTGCCATGGCTACCCGCGAGCGTTCTCCACCGGAGAGCACTTTTATTTTTTTAAATACATCATCTTCGGAAAATAGAAAGCATCCTAAAATACTTCTCAATTCATTTTCGAGTCTATCAGTCCCAGTTTCTTTTAATTCTTCCAGGATGGTATTGTCTAGTTTCAGCGATTCAAGTTGATGTTGAGCGAAAAACGCCATTCTCACCTGATGTCCTTCCTGACGATCGCCTTCAAACGCCTCTACACCCGCCATGATTCGCAGCAGGGTAGACTTTCCTTTGCCATTGGCTCCGATAAAAGCCACTTTGTCTCCTCGTTCCAACCGCACGTGGCTATCGCGAAATAAATGAAGGTCTCCGAAACTCTTGGAGAAATTTTTCATTTCTACAATCGTACGCCCCGGTTGAACAGAGAATTTAAATTTAAAATGAACTTTGGCTGACTCGTCTATGACTTCCGGAATTAAATCAATGCGCTCCAGGGATTTTACTTTTGATTGTACCTGTCTTGCTTTGCTCGCCTTGGCTTTGAAGCGCTCTATAAATCGTTCAGTTTGCCTGATCTGAGCTTGTTGGTTTTCATAGGCATTTTGTTGGATCTGTTGGCGCAATTCTTTTTCTTTTAGATAAAAAGAAAAATTTCCTTGGTATACATTCAATTTTGAATGAGAAACCTCCACAATGGTTTTTACACAATTATCCAGAAATTCCCTGTCATGGGATACGATCACTACAGCACCTTCGTATTCTTTCAAATAATTTTCCAGCCACTGAATAGAGGGCATGTCAAGGTGGTTTGTAGGCTCGTCCAAAAGCAATAATGCAGGTTTTGAAAGTAGCATTTGTGCGAGCATGACTCTCATGCGCCATCCTCCGGAAAAAGTACGTAAGGGTTTTTGCAAATCAGCAGTGCTGAAGCCAAGACCTTCCAGTATTTTTTCAGCATTCGATTGCAGGCTGTAACCTTCCAGAGCGTCAAAGCGTTCCTGTAAACGCGATAGCTTGTCGACGAGCGCATCGGTGTACGAGGTTTCCATGGTATGCAATACCTCGTCGATCTGGGCCTGCACTTCCATGGCCTCTTTGTAGGCTTTCATGGCCACATGTAGAATCGGTTCATCGCTTTGGTAGGATAATAAATCCTGATTCAGGAATCCAATGCTGCAATCGTTGGATTTTCCGATTTCTCCTTCATCCGGTGTGTATTCTCCAACAATAAGTCTCAATAATGTTGATTTGCCGGTGCCATTGGCACCAATCAATCCCATCTTGTCTTTGGGTTTAATTTGAAGAGAAACCTCGTCGTACAGCACTCGGCTGCCAAAGAAAAAAGAAACGTTATTAAGCGTGAGCATATAGTTATGTTACCTCTGCCTCCATTCTTTAAAGTATTACGAATGGATTCAGTTGCAAAGGTATACTTTATTCGTGACAATCGATAGGTTCGAAGTTCCTCAATCCAGTATACTGTAAACCAGCCTTCTTCTTTTTTCTTTTGAATTACCGTAACTAAAACTTGATATAGTTAGGTTTCCTAACTATATTTGTCTCGGCAATAATGCCACAACCTTTTAAATTCTA